>JANMWI010000132.1:0-49655 GCA_031393955.1 Acidobacteriota bacterium | reverse complement strand
CGCGTCAGCGCGTCCTCGAAATCCTCCGCCACCGCCGACCAGTCGTAGCGCTCGACGACCAGCCGCCGCGCCGCCGCCTCGATGCGCCGGCGCGCGTCGGTGTCGCGGATCATGTGGACGACCGCCTGCGCGAACCGTGCCGGCTCGTCGGCGATGACCACGTCCTGGCCGCTCGTCACCGGCAGGCCCTCCGCCCCGACGGTCGTCGAAACGACCGCCTTGCCCATCGCCATCGCCTCGAAAATCTTCAGCCGGGTGCCGCCGCCAATCCGCAGCGGCACGACGTAGACCGCGCCGGCGGCGATGTGCGGCCGGACATCGTCGACCCGCCCGGTGACCTCGATCCCGGCGTCGTCGGCGAGCCGCCGGACGGCGGGGGTCGGGGCGCGGCCGATGATGCTCAGCGTCGCCTCCGGCTCGACCTGCCGGATCCGCGGCAGGATCTCGCGGACGAAATAGACCATGCCGTCCTCGTTCGGCAGCCAGTCCATCGAGCCGGTGAAGACCAGATGCGCCGGCCGCACCGGCGCAGGCATCGGCACGAAGTAGCTGGTGTCGACGCCGGTCTGGACGACATGCGCCGGCGTCCGGAGCACGTCCGGATACAACCGGCCGAAGGTGTCGCGATCGGCGTCGGACACCGCCAGCGTCAGATCGAAGCGCGCCAGCGCCTCGCGCTCGAAGCGCAGCATCCGGGCCCACTGCTGGCCGAGCAGGAAGCGGGACAGCGGGTTGCCGGCGTTCTCGGCATGGCGGCGCCAGATCTCGGCCTCGACGTTGTGGGTGAACAGGATCGCCGGGCACGGCAACTCCGCCGGCATGTTGACGATCGGCACCAGGAAGTCACAGACGATCGCGTCGAAGCGGCGATCGCGGAGCAGCTGGCGGAGCTTCGTGCGGAAGCCGTCCGAGCGGTATTTCGCGACTCCGTATGGCACCGGGTCGACAAGGTAACGCGCCGCGTCGAGGTAGAAGCGCGGCGTGCCCTTGGCCGGATCGGTCCGCGGCACGGTATGCAGCTCGCTCGACACTTCGCGCATGCCGTCGTGGTCGGCCGCCGGCTGCGCCGGGTCGCAGAACGACAGGTAGGTCACCTGATGGCGTGCGGCGAGATGGCGCATCACATGCCAGGTGCGCAGCTTGCCGCCCTTGTCGAGCGGCAGCAGCAGGTTCGCGTTGAGCCACAGGATGTTCATGACGATGGGTACTCGGGCGCGGCGCGGCGGTTCACGCGGTCGCCCGCAGTCCGGCCGCCGCGGACGGGATGGTGAGCGGCTTGCCCGGCAGCGTCTGGACGCCGTCGCCGTCGATGTGCGTCCGGTACCACAGCTCCAGGTTCATCAGGCTCCAGATCGCGTCCCAGTGATCCGCGGCGCCGCTCTTGTGCGCGGCGAGCAGGCGCTCGACCGCCGCCGGTTCGACGATGCCGCGCTGGCGGCTGCGCGAGTCGAGCAGGACGTCCCGGGCGACGTCGCCCCAGCGGCCGCGCAGCCACATCGCGAACGGCACCGGGAAGCCCATCTTCTTCCGCGTCAGGATCGACGCGGGGAGGATCTCGCGGACCGCTTCGCGGAGGATCCACTTGGTGGTCATGCCGCGCAGCTTCATCCGCTGGGGCAGCGCCGCGGCGAACTCGACCAGCCGGTGATCGAGGAACGGGACGCGGCTCTCGATCGAGGCCGCCATGCTCATCTGGTCCTGCTTCATCAGCAGTTCGACCAGATAGGTCTTGAGGTCGGTGTAGAGCAGGCGGTCGAGCGTCGAGCTGGTGCCGCCCGGCGTGTCGAAAAAGCCGCGCGATGCCCCGTAGGCCGCCGCCGGCGTCGCCCCGGCGGCGAGGCGCGGCGCGAGCAGGGCGGCTTGCCGGCCGAGGTCAATCGACGCGAAGTTGTCGAAGAACATCGCTTCCGGCGTCCGCGCCATGCCGAGGAACGAGCGCCGGGCGATGCGGCCGAACCGGCCCGGCAGCCTCGGCACCAGCGTGTCGGCGACCCACTGGCGCAGCGGCGCCGGCACCGCCCCGTAGGCCGCCGCGGCGCGCCAGTTGACCAGCGCCTTGGGATACTTGGCGTAGCCGGCCAGCAGTTCATCGCTGCCCTCGCCGGTCAGGACTACCTTGACGTGCTGGCGGGCAAGCGCTGAGACGAAATACAGCGGAATGCTCGACGGGTGGGCGATCGGCTCGTCCTCGTGCCAGATCAGCCGCGGCAGCGCTCCGAAGAAATCGTCGTCGTCGATGACGATCTCGTGCGCGTCGGCGCCGATCGCGGTCGCGACCTGCCGCGCGTAGTCGAGCTCGCTGAAGGCGCGCTGGCCGAACGCGACCGAGAAGGTCTGCAGCGGCCGGTCGATCATCTTCGCCATCAGCGCCGCGATCGCGCTGCTGTCGAGGCCGCCCGACAGGAACATGCCGAGCGGCACGTCGGCCATCAGGCGGATCCGCACCGACTCCTCGAGCAGGTAACGGAATCGGCCGACCGCTTCCCGATCCGACAGCTGCGCGAGCGCCTCGGACGGCCCGCTGGCGGGGACGTCCCAGTACTGGCGGATCGCGACGGTGCCCCCCTCGAAGACGAGGGTGTGGCCGGGCTGCAGGCGGTGAATGCCGCGGAACAGCGTCTCGGGCCCGGACAGATAGCGCGTCCCCAGCAGTTCAGGGAGGGCCGCCTCGTTCGCCTCGGCGCGGACCAGGCCGCTCCCCAGAATCGCCTTGATCTCGGAGCCGAACAGCAGCCGGCCATCGGCGACGGTCCAGTAGAGCGGCTTGACGCCGAGGCGGTCCCGCGCGAGCAGCAGCCGGCGCCGCGGCGTGTCCCAGATCGCGAACGCGAACATGCCGCGCAGGTGGTCGACGCAGGCGTCGCCCCACTGTTCGTAGGCGTGGACGATGGTCTCGGTATCGCAGCGCGTCCGGTAGCGATGGCCGGCGGCCTCGAGGCCGCTCCGGACGTCGGCATGGTTGTAGATCTCGCCGTTGAAGACGATCCAGACCGTCTCGTCTTCGTTCGCCAGCGGCTGATGGCCGGCGGCGACGTCGACGATACTGAGGCGGCGGTGGCCGAGCACTGCCCGGTCGTCGGCAAACACCCCGGCATCGTCCGGACCGCGGTGGGCGAGCACGTCGCGCATCCGCGTCAGCCGGTCACGGTCGTCGGCGTGCAGCCGATCCGCGGCGACGATTCCTGCGATCCCGCACATTCCTAGACTGCCTCCATGCCGGTGGCGGCCGGCTGGACGCCGGCGGCGACCCGCCCGGCCGCGGCCGGCTGCGCCGCGCCCGCCTGAAGGTGCGTCGGCTGCGACGCCGCGGTGCCATCGACGAACTGCCGGAACCAGAGCTCCAGCATCACCAGCTGCCAGAGGCGGTGGGAGTGATCGGCGCGGCCGCTCTGGTGCTCCTCCCACAGCCGGGTCACTTCGCGCGGCGCGAACAGGCCGCGGTCGCGCAACCGCCCGTCGAGCAGCAGCGCCGAGCCGAGCCCCGCCAGCGGGCCGCGCAGCCACCGCCCAATCGGCGCGTCGAAGCCGCGCTTGGGGCGGTCGACGATCTCGCGCGGCACCTTCCGCTCGAGCGCCCGGCGCAGCAGATACTTGGTCCGCCCGTCGCGGAGCTTGAGCGAGGCCGGCACCCGGGCGGCGAACTCGAGCAGTTTGTGGTCGAGCAAAGGCTCGCGTGCTTCGAGCGACACCGCCATGCTCATGCGATCGACCTTGGTCAGGACGTCGTCGATCATGTAGGTCCGGGCATCGACGTACATCGCGCGATCCATCGCGTCGGTCGAGCCGCACGCGCGGTAGGCGTCGCGGAACGAGACGAGCGGGTCGGCGTCGCCGACCGCCTTCGTGAAGTCGCCAGAATAGAGCCGCGCCTTGGCGCCGCCCTCGAACATGCCGTAGGCATGCTTCAGCGCGTAGGCCTGGTCGGGGGCGGCCGCCAGGTGGCGCAGCGATCGCGCGCCCTTGATCGACAGGGGCAGCGCCTGGCCGAGCCAGCCGGCCGCCGCCGCCGCGGGCCCGAGCGCCGTCCGCGCCCGCTGTTCCCAGTGCTCGACGCGATGCCGCGCATACCCGGCCCACAGCTCATCGCCGCCGTCGCCCGACAGCGCCACCGTGACGAGCTGACGCGCCGCCTTCGAGACGTGATACGTCGGCACCGCCGACGAATCGGCGAACGGCTCGTCGAAGTGCCAGGCCAGCCGCGGCAGCAGATCGTCGACGCGGGCATCGACCGTCAGCGCATGGAAATCGCAGCCGACGTGCCGCGCCACCCGCTCCGCGTGGCGGACCTCGTCGTCGGTGCCGTCGTCGAACCCGACCGCGATCGTGATCGGCGGCACAGCGCTGGCGTCCTTCATGTAGGCGACGACCGTCGAGGAGTCGACCCCGCCGGAAAGGAAGGCGCCGAGCGGCACGTCGCTGACCAGCCGGAGGCCGACCGCCTCCTTGAGCAGGCTGTCGAGTTCCTCGAGATAGTCTGCTTCGCGGGCGGCGTCGCCATCGCCGGTGAAGCGTAGGTCCCAGTAGCGCGAGACGCGGATGCGGCCGGCCTCGGCAACCAGGATATGCCCGGGCGGCAGCTTGTGGACCGCCTGGTAGATCGTGTCGGGCGCCGGCACGTAGAGCAGCGTCAGATAGGCATCGATCGCGTCGGGGCGCCACGCCCGTGGCACGGCCGGGTCCTCGAGCAGCGACTTGATCTCCGAACCGAAGACCACGCCGGTGCCGGGCAGCTCGGCGTAGTAGAGCGGCTTCACCCCCAGCCGGTCGCGCGCCAGCAGCAGCCGCCGCGCCGGTTCGTCCCAGACCGCGAAGCTGAACATGCCGCGGAAGCGGTCGACGCAGTCGTCGCCCCACTCCTCGTAACCATGGACAATCACCTCGGTGTCCGAGCCGGTGCGGAAGCGGTGGCCGCGCGCGACGAGCTCGCGGCGGACCTCGGAGAAATTGTAGATCTCGCCGTTGAAGACGACCTGGACCGTGCCGTCTTCGTTGGCGAGGGGCTGGTCGCCGGTCGACAGGTCGATGATGCTCAGCCGGCGGTGACCGAGGCCGATGCCGGCGGCGTGGTAGTAGCCGGCGGCGTCAGGCCCGCGGTGAGCGACCGCGTCGGTCATCGCGACCAGCACGTCGCGGTCGACGGGCCGATCGCGGTCGTAATTGAAGCGTCCGGTGATGCCGCACATATCAGATGCTCGCCACCTCGACCGCCCTTCCCGCCACGCCTGCCGCCCTCAGGCCCGAGCGGTAGAGGTCTTCAAAGGATCCGACCATGCGGTCGAACGAGTAGCGCTGGCGCACCACGGCGCGCGCCGCCCGGCCGAGGGCCAGGGCCCGCGCCGGGTCGTCGGTCAGGCCGCCGATCGCGGACGCCAGCGCCGCCGCGTCGTCGGGCGGAACGAGCGCGCCGGTGACGCCGTCGTCGATCAGGTCGAACAGCCCGCCGACCGCGCAGGCGACAACCGGCAGACCGGCCGCCATCGCCTCGATCGCGCCGTTCGGAAACGCTTCGGAACGGGACGGTAGCACGAAGAGATCAGCGGCGCCAAGCAGCGCCGGGACATCGTCGCGATGGCCGAGAAAGGCGATCTGCGCGGTGACGCCGAGGGCCGCCGCGCGCGCCTCGAGCGCCTGACGCTGCGGTCCGTCGCCGACGAACTGAAAGCGGAGATCCGGACGGGACGGGACGAGCGCCGCGAGGGCGTCGAGCAGCGTCGCGTGGTTCTTTTCGGCGCGCAGGTTCGCGACCGTGATCACGGTGCGGATCGGACCCCGGCGATCAGGACCATCGAACAGCGCGGGATCCACGCCGTTCGGGATCACGGCAATCGACGCGGGCGCGACCCCCTCCGCCTCCAGGACCTGCCGGGCCGCCGGAGAATTGGCGACGACTTTCGTTGCCGCTCGATACGCGAGCCGCTGCAGCCGGATCTGGCCGGCCGACTTGTCGGGGTTCAGCTCGCGGCGGCTGCCGATTCGCACCGGCACGCCGGCTAGCGCCGCCGCCGGCAAGCCGAAGATGTTCGCATAGAGGTCGCATGTCTGCACCACTGCTATGCCTTCGCGCCGGCACCACCGGGCAAAGGCCAGCATCTGCCCGAACGTCGCCGGGCGGCCGAATCCCTGAATCGGAAACTCGACGACCGATGCCGCGCGCTCCAGGACCCGGGGCAGCCAGGCACCGGATCGGTGGAAGCATGCGACGTGGACCCTGAAATGCCCGGTATCCAGCCGCCGGACGAGCTCCGTCATCTGCCGTTCGGTGCCGCCCGGGTCGAAAGCCGTAAGGAATACGGCGACGGGCGTCTGGAAAGGCACGTTCACAAGGTCCATCTCAGCAAGGGAAGTGCCACCCCGGAACTTCTCCATTTGGGTAAATTTCCGGCCTGGTTACGGCCGCTGGACGAGCGCGCGGGGGGGTGGTCGAGCTTGTGTGTAGCGTGATGGCTAAAAGGGCGACTTCGCGTCCGACAGCGTCAGCGCACCAAGACCGGTGCGGCGTCGGCGGGCGCGGCGACCGGGGCGTCGACGTACTGGCGGTGCCAGAGCTCGAACACCATCAGCTGCCACAGCCGCAGGGTGTGATCGCGCCGGCTCGACAGATGCTCCTCGACGAGGCGATCGACGAACTTCGGCTCGAAATAGCCACGCTGGCGGGTGAGCGGCGAGCGCAGCACGTCCGAGAACACGTCGGTCAACCCGCCCCTGAACCAGGCGCCCAGCGGGACCCCGAACCCCTGCTTGCGGCGATCCAGGATGCCCGGCGGCAGCATCGAGCGCACCGCCTCCTTGAGGATGTGCTTGCGCCGCCCGTTCCTGATTTTCAGATCCGCCGGCAGCGTCGCGGCGAAATCGATCACCCGGTTGTCGAGCAGCGGGACGCGCGACTCGATCGAGTGCGCCATGCTCATGCGATCGACCTTGGTCAAAACGTCTTCCGGCAGGTAGCTCTCGAAGTCGAACCGCATCATCCGGCTGTGCGCCGGCAGGCCGGCGAACCGGGCCAGCCGCGCCCCCGCCGCCTTCTCGACATCCCAGGCCCCGAGCGCCGTCCGCACCGCGGGCGAGTAGAGGGCCTGCTTCTCGTCCGGTTGGAAGAACGACAGGCCGTCCAGGTAGCGCCCGTCGTCGTCGCGCGCCACATGGCGGAGAAAGTTCTTGCCGCGCATCCCGTGGGGGAGCACCGGCCACACCGCGCCGGCCAGCTGGCGTGCGCCGGGCAGCGGCAGCCGGTCGAACCGGGCGACCCGCGGATGCGGCAGGTAGCGGTCGTAGCCGCCGAACAGCTCGTCGCCGCCGTCGCCCGACAGCACGACGGTGACGTGGCGGCGCGCGACCTCCGAGACATACCAGGTCGGAATCGCCGACGAATCGGCGAACGGCTCGTCGAAGTGCGCGATCAGCTGGTCGAGGATCGACAGACCGTCCGGACGGACGACGAACTCGTGATGCTCGGTACCGAAGTGACGGGCCACCGTCCGGGCATGCTCCAGCTCGTCGAACTCCGGTTCATCGAAGCCAATCGAGAAGGTCTGGACCGGATGCGGCGACGCCTCCGCCATCAGTCCGACGACGAGGCTGGAGTCGACGCCGCCGGACAGGAAGGCGCCGAGCGGCACGTCGCTGACCATGTGCGAGCGGACCGCGTCGGCGAGGACCTCGCGCAGCGCCGCGGCGGCATCGTCAGCGGTGCCGGTGAAGGTTTCGCGCGCGTCGACCTCCCAGTACTTGACGACCTCCGCGCGGCCGTCCTGCCAGCGCAGCAGATGCCCCGGCGGCAGCTTGCGGACGCCCTTGAACAGTGAGCGGTCGCCCGGCGCATACAGGTAGGACAGGTAGTGATCGAGCGCCTCGAGGTCGATCGCGCGCTCGACCGCGCCGGCCGCAATCAGTGATTTGATCTCGGATCCAAAGTACAGCCGTCCATCGCGCTCCGTGAAGTGCAGCGGCTTGATCCCGGCCCGGTCCCTGACCAGCAGCAGCCGGCGCCGCGGCCGATCCCACAGGGCAATGCCGAACATCCCGCGCAGCCGGCTGAAGCCTCCTTCGCCCCACTGCTCGTACGCATGGATGATGACTTCGGTGTCGCTCGACGTGTAAAAAACGTGGCCCGCTGCCTGCAGGTCGGCCCGGAGCTCCCGGTAGTTGTAGATTTCGCCGTTGAAGACCAGCCACAACGTTTTGTCTTCGTTGTGAATGGGCTGCTGCCCGGTCGAGAGGTCGATGATACTCAGCCGGCGCATCCCGAGGCCCACGCCGGGCTCGACATGAATCCCCTCATCATCCGGGCCGCGATGGCGGATGACTTCGCACATGCGGTGGACCAGCCCGACCGAAAGGTCGCGCGGCAGGGCATCCGACCCTGACCGTGTTCCTTCACCAACACCCGCGATGCCACACATGATCGTTATCTCTGCCCGCCTGAGCTATGCACGCCCTGCGCCACCCGGCCGCCGGCGGCGCCGTGAGCCACGAACGGACTCCCCCGGCCGTCCAGCGGGACGACCGCGGCCCTCCCCTCGATTCGTGCGTCCGGCCCGCCCCAGGCGCCGGCGGGCGCCCCTCCGGCGACGGATCCCGGATGCCGCTCCACGGCGGAAAGAACCACGCTCTGGCGGTCCTGCCAAATCAGCCGGAAGGAGGCCGCATGCCACGAGGGATCAGGCGGCTCCGTGACCGGGATTCTGATGATGGTGGGGGAGTCGCCGACGGTCGCCGCGATGAAGGTGGCCACCGTGTGCGGGGTCTCCCCGGCGATGCGGCTGCGGAGGACCAGGCTCGGGTCGATTCTCCCATAGGCGGCCGAATGGCGGTCGAGCTCCGCCGCGTCGGCGGCCGGCAACACCTGGAGCGCAGTACTGCAGGCCATCGCGACCGACGCGCCGTCCGGTTCGTCGAAGACCAGCGCGGTGCCAGGACGCTGGTGCCAGGCGGGATGGAGATGCCAGTAGATGGCCCCGGCGATCGGGCCGTCCGAGGCCCCAAGCAGGTGGTCGAGCACGAGCCAGCCGACACCGTGCAGCGCGAAGACCGCCCGGACGTGGGTCACCGGCCGATAGCCGTCGTGCATGCCTTCGACGTAGTCGAAGCGCCGATCCGCCAGCCAGAGGAGCGCGCGCGCGTCGGCGCGCGACGCCCAGTGAAACGGGCCGCGCGGCGCCGATTGCGACCGCCCGCCAACGACCACCGTGTTGTGCATCGCCGTGGACCGGAACCGATCGCGCAGCGCCGGGTCCATCGTGTAGGTGGCGGTGCCGGCATCGACCAGGAAAGGTTGCCCGGCGATGGTCAGGGTGATGGCCAGCGCATCGGCGTGGGCATGTCCGCCGTTGAGAAAGCCGTGGCGGCCGGCGTCGAAAATCAAATGATCGCCGGCGTCGGTGCGCGACACGTAATAGCCGCTCGACGCCAGCGCGGTCGAGCCCGGGAACCGGGCAGCGCCCTGCGGCGCGTCATGCCCGCACAGCCATAGCGTTTCCTCGGGCGTGGCGTTCCCGATCCCCCCCGGCTCGTCGAGAATCGCCGCCGCATGACCGAGCGTGTCGCGGCAGTCGGCGGCCTCGCGACCGCAGATCGGAAACAGCACCCCGCCGTCGTCGTCGCCGAGCAGCGGCAGGCGGCCGTGGGTGTCGGTGATGATGCGGAGGTAGCGGCTCTGGCGCCGGGCGGCGTCTTCGAACCGCGCCGTGGCCGGGTCGTTTGCCAGCCGCGCGACGAGGGTGGCGAGCAGGTAGAAGTCGGTGGAGTAGCGGTGATAGTGACCCGAGAGCTCCGCGTGGCCGCCGTCGGCGTTGATTTGGCGGCCGATTTCGTGGAGCAGGACGCCGCGCCCGAGCGCGACGCGGCGCGGGCTGGCGGCGAGTGCCGGCAGCGCGGTGCCGGCGACGAACAGCGCGAGTGCCTCACCCGACAGGTGGGTATTGGGGCTGAAGTAACGGGACAGGTTGTGCTCGATGTGCGTCAGCTGGCGGTCGAGCCCGAGCAGTAGGTCGACGCTCCACGGCGCGGCGTCCTCGCGATCGTCGAGCGCGGCCGGCGCGAAGAAATGGAGCGCCCAGATCCAGGAGAGCGACCGGAAGCCGAGCTCGAGCATGCTGGCCCAGTTGACCCCTTCGAGCGGAGGATTGGTCGCCATCCAGTTCTCGAGCTGGGTCACGAAGGCGTCGTAGTAGCGCCGGTCCCCGGACAGATGGAAGGCGCGCGCCAGGCCGAGCCAGTGCTGGTGCCGGTTGATCTCCCAGATGATCTTGTGATCGCCGTAGCGCGGATCGAGGTACGGGACGCGCGACCAGAAACCGGCCGGCGGGGTGCGGTCGTGGACCGGATCGACCCGCCACGCCGGCGGGCTCCCGAACGCGACGTCTCGATAGCCGAGGAGGTCGTAGCGCCCGTCGAGCATCCGATCCGCGCGGCAGACGGCCTCGGCCGCGGCGGCGGGAAAGCGATCGGCGACGAGCGTACGCAGCTGCGGGAGGCGGCGGGGATCGAGCGGGAAGCGCGGCGGCCTCCCGGCGATGCCGCTGACGATCGTGCGGTGGGCGCCGCGCCAGTCTTCCTGCCGCAGCGCGGCCGCGAGCGCCGGCGCCCCGTCGCCACCGGCGATGACCGGCGCGAGATCCTGCCGCCGCCATTCATCCGGGCGGAGCGCCGTCCGAAACCGGTCGCGGTTCTTCCGCCACTCGCAGGCCAGCCGGAATCGGAGCTCCGCCCGATCGACGGTACGGAGTCGTGCGAAGGCCGTCATCTCAGCGGATCGCGCCACGGCGCGGTCTCACGCCCGCGTCGCCGCCCCGTCGGCCGCCGCGAATGGAACCGCCGACGCGAGCTCCCGGTAAAGCGTCACCCATCGAGATCGCACCGCGGACCATCGGTACTGCTCGCAGCTCTCGCGTGCGGTCGTGGTCAGCCGGGCGGCCAGGCCGGGCGTGGACAGGAGATCCAGCACCCGATCGGCGGCCGCGACATGATCGCCGCAGCCGACGAGCAGCCCGTGGACGCCGTCGGTCAGAATGGCGGGGACCCCGCCCGCGTTCGTCGCCACGACCGCGCAGCCGCTCGAGAATGCTTCGAGGACCGAGGCCGGCATGTTGTCGATGTTCGGCGTCTGGAGGTAGATATCCGCCTCCGCATAGAACCGCCAGATGTCGTCGGCCGGTACCCTGCCGGCAAACCGCACGTGCTCGAGACCGAGCGCCGCCGCCAGCGCGCGGAGACTCGCGTCTTCCGAGCCGGCGCCGACGAGCGTCAGCATCGCGTCGGGGAAGCGATCCTGGATCAGCCTGAACGCGCGCAGCGTGCAGGCGACGTTGTAAAGCGGTTCGAAGTTCCTGGTCGACAGCAGGCGCGGCCGCAGCGGCTCGCGCCGCCGGAACGCGAACCGCTCGAGATCGACGATGTTCGGGATGACGTCGGCGCCGATGCCGTGCGCGGCGAACACCTCCTGGAGAAATCGCGAGGGCACGACGTTGCGGTCGACGGCCCGCAGGGTCCGCCGCGCGATCCACGATCGCCGCAGGTGATCGGGGCCCTCGCCGCTCCGGTAATTCATCACGACCGGTTTGCGCAGCACCCCGGCGACGAGCACCGCGGGAAGCGGCGCCAGGAGGAACGAAAAGTAGGACGCGGAGAAGACGTGGACGACATCGGCGCGGCGCAGCTCGCGGACGAGCAGCGGTAGATAGGTGGCTTCGGTGGCGAGCGTCCTGACGTATTTGACGTCCACCGCGGCCCGCAGCGGCGGTGGCGGCAGCGGATTGATCGGGACGAGCCGCGCCTCGATGTCGGGGTCATCCGTCCACGAGCGGAGGAGCCGATCCGCCTGGACCGCCTGCCCGCCGAGAATCCGCATCGACGGCGCCACAATCGCGACTCGTACCCGCGGCTGGCGGGTGCCGTTCGCATCGATTTGGGGGGTGAAGCCTTCGACGGCGGGGTGAGTCATCTGATTACCGTGCTCAAGCTCTGCAAGGAACGCGCCCCGAAAACACGGGCTCTCTCTGTTCGCAAAGACTACATCTTGTCAGTTCAGATGCTCGGTTCGCGGGAATTTTAAGGATATGGCAGGCTGAACAGTACACACCGAGTGTCCGATAGTCCGGAGAAGGCAGCGACTTACGAGCGTTCGTGTAAAGAATGCAAACGGCTGAGTTGCGCTTCGTACGCCGTTGAGTTATCAAAAGCCCCGTCCGCGGTAAATGACGCGAAAGCTGGCAGTAACTGAACTGGTCAAATCTTTGCCTCGACTCTCGCATCGGCTGGAACCAGACACTGTTCCCTGTGCGCTTGCCCGACGGACCCGCGCGGTGACCGTCGCGGGCGGCGGTGGATCTCGTCTGGCTGTGAATACGTTCCGGGCGCCGCGGGTGCCTGCGAGCCGGAGCCACCGGCCGGTCGCGCACGCTCGCGCGGCCAGGCACACACCAAAGAAAGTCTGATGATTCTGAACTCTCCCTTTTCCAAGACGTTGACAACCAGGCTGAGCCGCGGAGCGCTGGCGTGCCTGCTGGCCGTGTCGCTGGGACCCGGCGTGAGACCCGCGTCCGCGCAGAACCCGTCGAGCGCCGGCTTCTGGGTGGTGCTCCCTGACGGACAGCGCGTCCCGTATAACCATCCACTCGCCATCGCTGCGCGGGGCGGTGCCCCGGCGCCTCGTCCGTCAGCGCCCGCGCCAGCCGCTCCCGCGCCGTCACGCGGCGCCGCACTGACGCCCTCCGATCCCGGCTTCTGGGTGACGCTGCCGAACGGCGCCCGCGTTCCCTACAACCATCCGGATGCCATCGCCGCATTTGGCGCGCCGGCGCCACCGCCGCCGCCGGCCCAGTCGCCCGCGCCTTCCGCTGCGCCCGATGCGGTGCTGACGCCGTCGGATCCCGGCTTCTGGGTGACGCTGCCGAACGGCGCCCGTGTTCCCTACAACCATCCGGATGCCATCGCCGCACGGGCGGCACGGCCGGCGCCAGCGCCCGCGCCAGCGCCCTCGACCCCGTCCTCGCCGCCGCCGTCTCAGCCCGCCCCGGCGCAGGAGGCACCGGCCCCGCGAGGCGGGGCCACGCTGCGCGTCCTGCAGTGGAACCTGCACCACGGCGTCGGCACCGACGGCAGCTACGACATCGTCCGCATCGCGTCCTGGATGGCGCGGATGCAGCCCGACGTGATTCTTCTCAATGAAGTAGAAAAGAACACCTACTGGGGGCACGAGGATCAGCCCGCCCGCTACGCGGCGCTGATGCAGCAGCTCACCGGGCGCCACTGGTACGCGATGTTCTCCCAGGAGTTTGGTGACGGAGAGGCCAACGGCAAGGGACACCTGATCCTCTCGACATATCCTTTCGACTCCATCGCCCGTCAGGCGATCAGCTACGACCGCGTGATTGGAGCGGCCGGCATCACCGTCAACGGCCGGACCATTTCACTCATCGTCACGCATCTCGATCCCGACTCGCAGAGCCGGCGGCTCACGCAGGCGCGCGAAGTGAACGGGTGGAGCGCGAATCTGGCCGGCAACCGGATCCTGACCGGCGACATGAACGCATGGCCCGACCAGAGCTCGATCGCCGAATTGGTGTCACGCTACCGCGATTCGTGGGCGGACGCCGCCAGCCGCGGGACGGCAACCGGCTTTGCCGGTCTCGACCCCGAAGGGGCGACCCGCAACGGGCGGATCGACTACATCTTCTACGCCCGCGGCGCGGCGGACTTGGCGGCTGTCGACTCCCGGGTGTATGACACCCGCTCGGGCGGGACGATGCCGTCCGACCATCGGCCGGTCCTGACCACGTTCGAAGTGCACTGAACCGCGCGCTCGCGTACGGCGTCCCCTGCAGGGCAGGGGACGCCGCCGCCTCCTGCCCCCTCCGTTCCTTCCGCAATCTCCCAAAAGTGACCAGAATCGAGACGCTATTAGGACGGGCTCGGCTCTCCTGATGAGTCATCTCGGGTACTAAAGTGCCCATCGCTACTCATCAGTACCCCGACTGGCGCCAAATTGCCTTCATTTTCACACTCCAGTGTAAAAGTTACAAACAGATGAGTTCGCGCTCATTCTCCGGTTGAGTCGGCAAACACTGCGCTGAGCCATATCACCTTGTAAATCGGGGCTTTTTCGGGGTGGTCGTGGAATTGCCCTGAGAGCAGACGGCACGCGGCGCTTCTCCGCAGGCCTCACCACTTTCACGCGCACTCCTCGGCTCGAACGGCGGAGGAGTGTGCAGACCAGACGCTAACCAGGGGTTCGAACGCATGCATCTGAGGGTTCTACTTCGTTGCGCCGCCCGCGCGGCAGTCACTGCGGCCTTCTCGGTCGTTGCCCTTCCCGCAGCCGCGCAGACGCTTCAGCTCACCGAATCGAATGCGACGGTCCTGCGCGGCGGCGCCTACGCCGACACGAACATGTCCGCGGATCAGCTGCTGTGCACCCGGGCGAGCACTGACCCCTCCTACGTCCGGCGCGTGGTGATGAAGTTCGACACCCAGAACCCGATTCCGGCGGGGACGACGATCACCTCCGCGACCCTGACGCTGACCGTTGCCGGCGGCAATACCGAGGCGCGCAGCCTGTCGGCCTACCGCATCGGGTCGTCGTTCGAGGAGGCGGAGACGACCTGGAACCGCCGCAACGTCAGCGCGGCATGGAGCGCGTCAGGCGGCGATCTCGCCGAGAAGTATGCGACCGCGACGGTGTCGAACGCCGCCGGCAGCCGGGCGGTGTTCGACGTCACGGCGCTCGTCCAGGCGGCCGTCAACGGCAGCTTCGGGTCGTCGCGGTACACCCGGATTGCGGTCGTTGACGACGGCGGCTCGAGCCGCGATTCCTACAAGGAATTCTACTCGGACGAAGCCGGGGACGCCTCGGTGCGGCCACTGCTGACGGTGACCTACGGCGGCGCCGCGCCGGCCCCGACACCGACACCGACACCGACACCGGCACCGACCTCGACCGGCGTGCAGATGCGAGTCCTCCAGTACAACACGCACCACGGCGGCTACGGCACGGATGGCCGCTACGATCCGGATCGCCTGGCGACCTGGATGGCGAAGATGAAGCCCGACGTCATCATGCTGAACGAGATAGAGAAGTACACCTCGTGGGGCAACGAGGACCAGCCGGCCCGCTACAAGGCGCTCATGGAATCCAAGACCGGCCGGAAGTGGTATTCGCTGTTTGCCCAGGAATTCGGGGCGTGGACGTCGAACGGGAAGGGGCACCTGATCCTGTCGACCTACCCGCTCGAGTCGAGCGATTTCTTCGACATGACCTGGGACCGCGCCGCCGCGACCGCGCGCATCACGGTCAATGGCCGCGCCATCAGCCTGGTCGTGACGCACCTCGACCCCGATTCGCAGACCCGCCGGCTCTCGCAGGCGCAGCAGGTTATCAGCTGGGGCACGGGCATCGCCGAGAATCGGATTCTCACCGGCGACATGAATGCCTGGCCGGATCAGTCGTCGATTCTCGAGTACTACAAGAGCTACAACGACTCCTGGGCCGTCGCCGAGGCTGCCGGCAAGGCGGTGTCGTTCAGCGGCCTCAACCCGTCGGGTGCGACCAAGAACGGGCGGATCGACTATGTCCTGTACTCGAAGACGGCCGCCAATCTGGTCGTGCTCGGTTCGCAGGTCTACGACACCCGCGATTCGAACGGCGCGATGCCGTCGGATCACCGCCCCGTGCTGACCACCTTCGAAGTCCGCTAGCCGGCGCTACGAGCGTCGTCCGAGTGCCGCGTCGGGGTTTTTCCCCGCGCGGCGCTCGCGCCACCGCGCCCAGAAATACCCCGCGAAGAACGCCATCATCATCTGATGGCGGAAGGCCGCCTCGGGCCGTCCCCGCAGCCGTTCGCGCAGCAGCGCCATCCCGTCCCTGACCAGCGACCCATACATGTAGCGCGGCACCCCCAGCAGGTGCGGCGTCTGCCGCAGGTCGATGCCCAGTTCGGTGACCGGCTGCATCCGCTCGAGCGCGGCGCGCGAAACGCCCTTGCCGAACCACCAGCGCCGGAAATATTCGGGGGTGAGCCGCTTTGCCGGGATGTGGTGTTCGACTTCCATGGCCGGGACGTAGAGGCCGCGCAGCCCGGCGCCGCGCGCCCGCAGCAGTAGTTCCGGCACCTCCTGTCCGAGGACCAGCCGCCCGCCGCTCCGTCCCAGGTCGGCGCGGAATCCGCCGAGCTGCTGAAACAGGTCGCGCCGCGCCGCCATGTTCGCGCCAAGCGGCACCTTGCGCCGGTCGTCGTAGACGAACCGCTCCGCGCCGTGATCCTGAATCGCGATCGTGCCCCACAGGTCGCCGCGTGACAGATCGAGCCATCGAGGCGGCGGCACCTCCCAGATCGGCCGCACCGGTCCGCCGGTGTACGCGATCGTCGCATCGCCGTCCAGCAGCGGCGCGCACGCCGCCTCCAGCCAGCCCGGCGCGACCCGCACGTCGTCGTCCGTGAACGCCAGGACGCGCCCCTCGGCCTTCGCGATGCCGGTATTCAGCGCGCTCGATCGCCCCTGCTGGCGCTCGAACAGGTATTGCAGACGCACCGGAAACCGCGGGATGTGGCGCTCGACCACCTGCCGCGTCTCGTCGCTCGAATTGTTGTCGACGATGATGGCGTCCCAGGCAAAGGCGGCGGGGACGCGCAGTGCGGCAAGTGAGGCCAGCGTTTCGTCAAGCAGCGCGGCGCGGTTGTAGGTTGCGATGAGCGCCGTTGCGTCCATCACGTCCGCCCGCCGTCGGCCGGACCGGCGATCGGCTGCGCCAGCCGCTCGCGATCGGCCCCGTTCCCCAGCAGTTCCCGGAGGAGCGCCATCGCGCGAGCGGTGGCCGTGCCTGGCTCGTGGAACATCTCGCGCGCGATCTGCCGCCGTTCGGCGGACAGGCGCTCCGGGGCGGCCAGTTCGGCGGCCGCCGCCGCGGTCAGGCCGGCGACGTCTTCGACGACGCGCGCCGCGCTCCTGAGCAGCGCGACTTTTTCGGGATTGATGCGCGCCGCCTCGACGAGACCCGGCGCGTCGTAAATCAGCAGCGGCCGGTCGAGCACCAGGTACTCGAAGCCGACCGAGCTGTGATCCGTCACC
Source organism: Acidobacteriota bacterium (assembly GCA_031393955.1). Taxonomy (GTDB): domain Bacteria; phylum Acidobacteriota; class Vicinamibacteria; order Vicinamibacterales; family 2-12-FULL-66-21; genus JALZOC01. The sequence continues at coordinate 32,594 of JANMWI010000132.1, read as the reverse complement.
ATGAAGTCCGCCGCGGCCAGGCACGGACCGGAATCGGTCCCTTCGACGTAGGCAACCCGCCCGGGCCGCTCGAGCGCGCGCATCCGCGACCGCCAGTCGATGCCTCCTGAATAGCGCGGATCGGGATCGAGGGAGCGGTCGTGCAGCTTGACGATGACGTTGTAGCCCGCCGCGGCGAGGCCGGCGACGATCCCCTCGCCAGCCTGGTGCAGCGAGGAGGCCGGCGAGTAGGTCGGCGCGTACAGCGCGGTCGGCCTTGCGGCGTCGAGACCGAGAGCGGCGCGAACCGCCCGGCCGTCGACGCCGCCCGACGCGAGGCGATCCAGTTTGGGATACCCGACCAGAGCCGCCTGCGCGGGAGTGACGATCCGGGCCTCGAGGTAGCGCTCCATCCGGTCGCGATTGATGAAGGCGACGCGGTCGTAGTACTCGAATCCGAGCGGCAGCTCGGTCGGACGGTCGAGGTCGTACTTGCCGGCCACGCCGTGAAAGAAATTGACGCGATGCTCGCAGCGGCGCAGTCGCGCCGCGGCCCACGGGTCGGCGTTCAGGTAGAGATCGAAGCGGCGCCACTCGGCGTCGGCATGCGTCACGAACCGCATGTCGCCGATCACCGGGCGGATGCGATCCGGGTATTCACTGGTGCAGGCGAGGTCGATATCAGGCAGGACACGGAGCGCTTCGCAGAGCGGGCCGAGCACCGCGGCGTAGACTGGGGTCCGCATCTCGACAAGGACGCGCCGCGTCCGGTGCATCCGGCCGACGGCATGGTCGACCGCATGCCCGAATTTCGTCAATCGCCGAACGACGCTCACTGCCTGCCCCCCAAACGGCCGTGACGGCGAGCGCCCGCCGCTCGCTCCGTCCCCGTGCAGCAGAGCTTAATGCAAGACGGCCGCCGAGCCGTGCAGATCGGCGCCGTGGCCCCGCCATGCCTGATACGCCCGGGTCAGCAGGCCGGGGAACCACCGCGCCGCCAGGCGAGCGAGGAGCAATCGGAGCCCTCCACGACGCTGGTGCAGGTCGGTCGCCCAGCGCGTCACCGCGGCAAGATCCCCGGTTTGGAGGGCCTGCCGCAAGCGCGCCGCGACCTCCTCGGTCTCGAAGCGGCGGACCTGGCGATCGAGAATCGCCAGCGCCTCGGGCCGGTTTGACAGCGCCGGACGCGTCTTGTCATAAACGCGCAGGATGCCGGCCAGCATCCGCAGTTCGTCGGCGGACAGGCTGTCGTCGCGGCGGCGGTAGTAGCCAGCCGGTCGGTCGTTGCGGGCGAAGCGGAATCCCGCCAGCGCGGCGCGAATCCAGAGGTCGTAGTCCTCGTTGCTGCGAAAGGCTTCGTCGAAGCCGCCGAGCGCGTCCACCACCCGCCGGCGGAACACACTCATGATGAAGACCGCGGTCTCGTCTTCGAGCAGCTGCGTCAGATCGGGGTCAGGGCGCGGATCGGGCGTCGGCGCCGCCGGCTGTCCGTCATGCGGCCCGCCCCGGAACCAGGCATTGGCGGTGACGATGTCGATGTCCGGGCGTTGCTCGAGCACGGCGATCTGGGACGCCAGAAAAGACGGCGCCCAGCCGTCGTCGGCGTCGAGGATTGCGATGAATGCGCCGCGGGCGTGGCGCAGGGCGAAGTTGCGGGCGGCCGAGATTCCGGCGTTGGCCTGGCGCAGAAGCCGCACGCGGCCATCGTCGCGGGCATGGCGCTCGACCACCGCGGCTGTCCCGTCGGTGGAGCCATCGTCGACGATCAGCAGCTCGAAATTCGTGAACGTCTGGGCCCGCACCGACGCAATCGCCGCGTCGATGAATTGCTCGACGTTGTAGGCCGGCATGACAACGCTGACGACTGGCGTCGCAGCGGAGTCCTGGTGGTGACTGGAAAGTGGGTCGCCGCGTACCGTTGGGCTGTTAGACATCGTGCGGTCGCGGTTCGTAAAGCGACGTTCGTGCCAACGGCGAACGGATGGGCTGACGCCCGGCTATTTCGCGGTCGCCGCCGCTGCAGGACCTGATCGCGAGTCCTTCCAGCGCTGTTTGACGATGCCGGCGAAGAACCAGAGCCACACTTCGTGGTCGAAGGCCTTCACCGGATCGCGGCGGAGCGCCGCGGTGACGAAGCCGACGGCGCTGGCCGCGGCACGGCGGTAGAGGTAGCGCGGCACGCCGGCGACGTGCGGCACGGTCGCGAAGTCGAGCGTGGTCTGTTCCGGCGCCTCCATGTCGAGGCCGGAGCGGGCGTAGAGCAGCGCGCGGCTGATGCCGCGCCAGAAGAACCATCGCCGGAAATAGCGCTTGCAGAGCCGATCCGCCGGAATGATGTGTTCGAGGACCAGCCCGGGAATATAGAAACCGCGCAGGCCCGCCTTCCGGGCGCGGATGCACCACTCCCGCACTTCCTGGCCGAGCAGCGTGCCGGCCCGCCGTCCCGTGTTGGGGTCCAGGAGTCCGGCGCGGTCGAACGCCTCGCGCCGGAACGCCATGTTGACGCCGAGCGGAACACGGTTCCCGAACTCGACCGGGTCCGGACCGTAGTCGAGCAGCGCAATGACGGCCCACTGCTTGCCACCGTGGTTGGGAATCCACGGCGGACGCGGCGCACCCCAGATCGGCAGCACCCTGCCGCCGACGTAGTCGCACTGCAGCCGCTCGAGTCCCGCCGCCGCCTGGTTCAGCCAGTCGGCCGGCACACGCACGTCGTCGTCGGTCGTCGCGATGATCGCACCGCGCGCGGCGCGGATACCGGCATTCAGGGCTGGACTCCGGCCCTGTTGCTTCTCGAACAGATAGCGCAGCTCGACCGGGAAGCCTGGTACCGCCGACTCGACCACCTGACGGGTCCCGTCGGGGGAATTGTTGTCGACGACGATGACTTCCCATGCGCCATCGGGCTGGAGAGTGGCGAGGCTGGCCAGGGTCTCACGAAGATCGGCGGCGCGGTTGTACGTCGCGATGACGATGGAATACTTCACGGCCACGGCTACGCGATCCCGCGGCGCGCGTCACGGCCGACCGCGGCCATCCGGGCCATCCGGGCGCGCCTGACGGTGTAGAGCGTCGCAAAGAACGTCGGCGTCCAGCGCGCCATCAGCGTCGCGACGCGCAGCGTCAGCCCGCCGCGGCGGCCGTGCAGCGCCGCGATGTGGCCGCTGGCCGCCGCCCAGTCCCGCGAGGCGATCGCGCCGCGGGCCTCCGCCGCCATCCGCTCGGTTTCGAACCGGACGATCTGGGCGTCGATGATCGCCCGCTCGGCGGTCCGATCCGCCATGGCGGGGCGGAGCTTGCGGTAGACGGCAATGATGCCCGGCAGCATCCGCAGATCGGACGCCGACAGGCTGTCGTCACGGCGGCGGTAGCGGCCGAGGGGACGATCATGGCGGTGGAAGACGAAGCCGGCGTGGGCGGCGCGCAGCCAGAAGTCGTAGTCCTCATTGGTACGCAGCGACTCGTCGAACCCGCCGATGGCGTCGTAGACGCGACGGCGGAAGATCGACATGATGAAGATCGCGGTTTCGTCGGCAAGGATGCCGGCGAGCGTCGGCGCCGGGCGCGGGTCGGGCCACGGCCGCGCCGGCTGGCCGTCGAGGCTGCTGCCGAGGAACACCGCATTGCCGGTGACGACGTCGATATCGGGCCGCGCCGCGAGGATTGCCATGTGCGTTTCGAGGAACGCCGGATCCCAGGCATCGTCGCTGTCGAGGATCGCGAACACCGCGCCGCGGGCGAGCCTGAGCGCGTGATTCCGCGCCGCCGAGATGCCGGCGTTGGCCTGCCGGAGCACCCGGACGCGGCGATCGCGGGCCGCGTAGCCGTCGGCGATCGCCGCGGTGCCGTCGGTCGCTCCGTCGTCGACGACCAGCAGCTCCAGATCGGCGAACGTCTGGGCGAGCACCGACGCGATCGCCTCGCCGATATACGGCGCGACGTTGTAGGCCGGCATGATTACGCTGACGGCTGGCATCGCGCCTCCATCCCGGCGGCGACGGCCGCGGCCGGCGCCAGTTCGATCGCCTCGTAGAGCGCCTTCACCGAGCGCGCGGTCGCGCCCCCCGGTGCGTGGAACAGATCCGCCGCCGTCCGCGCCCGATCGGCACTGCGTGCGGCCGGGTCGGCGAGCCCGCGCGCGACCGCGGCGATCGCCTCGTCGGCGTCGTTCACCGACGCCGACACCGAGGCGAGCAGTGCGACATAGTCCGGATGGATGTTCGCGAGATCGATCAGCGCCGGGCGGTGAATGCGGACGATGGGCCGGTCGAGCAGCAGGTATTCGAAGCCCGCCGAGCTGTGGTCCGTAATCATCAGGTCGGCGGCGACCAGGTACGGCGAAATATCGTGCCCGGTGGCGATCACGGCGCGGCCCGGCTGGATCACCGGCGCGAGCCGCGCCACCCAGTCGACGCCGCCCGAGTAGCGCTCGCGAAGATCGCGCGACCGGTCGTGGAGCTTGACGATGATGTTGACTGGCGTCCGCAGCAGTCCGGCGATCAGGTCGAGACCGATCGCGTTGAGAGAGGAGGCGGGCGACCAGGTCGGCGCATACAGGACGGCCGGAACGGCCGGATCGAGGCCAAGCTCGCGCAGGACGTGCTCGCGCCGGAAGGTGCCGTCGACCAGACAGTCGGTCTTGGGCATGCCAATCAGCCGGATCGCCGGGCTGTCGGGTTCGATCGCGCCGGCGGCGATGAAGTTGCGGAGCCGCCGGCGGTTCGGAAAGAACAGCCGATCCCAGTCGCGCATCGAGGTGTCCGGGACATCGAAGCCGTACTTCCCGCCGACGCCGTGGAAGACCTGAATGCGGCACGCGCCGCGCGGCAGCGACGCCCACATGAAGTCGGACGCGACGTAGGCGTCGAACTTCATCAGCGCCGCGCGCCGGGGATGGATCGTGCGGGCGTCGGGCGCCTCGCGATAGATCTGGGTCAGCCGGTCCGGCTCCTCGCTGGCGGTGAAATAGAACTCGACGCGCGAGTCGGCCTGCAGAGCGCGGACGACCGGGGCGACCATTGTGTAGTTGACCGGCGTCCGCCCGTCGACGAGAATCCGCCGCCGGCCCGAGCGGCGGCTGAGTCTGGCATCCAGGCCCTGGACCCGGCTGAGCGCGGCGCCGATCAGTCCGGTCACGCGCGCGCTCCCTGCAGCTCGACGGCGCCGACCGGTGCCGGAGGGCGCCGGCGGGGCGGCGTCAGGCGATCGACCAGGATCTCGCGCGGCGCGGTCGCCAGCGCCAGCAGGTAGTAGAAGGTCCAGTTGTAGGCGACCGACGCGAACAGCGCGCAGAAGAACCATCCGGCCAGCGCCGCGTTCATCGCCGCCGCATGTCCCATGAACCAGTCCGCTTCCTCGCTTGTCACCGCCGCGGCCGGCGGCGCGGCGGCGCGGCCGCGCCGCCGCACACCGCTCGCCAGGCGCAGCAGCCGGCGCGACTGCACGCCAGCCAGGACCGCGCGGCCGACGAGGAAGAACAGCAGCAGCACGCCGCCGATGCCGAGCTCCGCCGCGACCTGCAGCACGACGTTGTGGCTCTCGCGCCACGGCTGCTCGCGCCCGTCCGGGTCGTAGTTCTTGAACTGTCCCGCGCCAACGCCGGTCAACGGGTGGGCGACGAAGGCCGCCAGCGACTCGCGCAGCAGCGTCTGGCGCGCCTCCCGGGAGCCGGTATCGTCCTGGCTCTGATCGGTGATGCTCGACAACCGGTGCCAGTACGATGACGGTATCAGCGGTAACGCCATGAACATGGCGAGGACGGCAGCCATCACCAGGGCCGGCTTGCGGCGGAGGAGGTGGCCGCCGAGCATCAGCGTCATGACGATCAGCCCGATGGTGCCGCTGCGCGACTGCGAGACGATGACCGCTCCCAGCATCAGGCCGGCGCAGAAGACGGCGCCGACGCGGCGGACGGCCGTCAGCGCGCGCAGCGCCAGCGACGCCGCCAGCGGCATCATCGCCACCATGTTCAGCGCCAGGTCGTTGGGGTTCTTGAAGATGCCGCCCACCGATCCGCGGACGCGGCCGTTCTCCACCAGATTGGTGCCACGGGCGAAATCAATCACCGCGCGCAGCGCGATGTAGCCCGAGGCGATGACGATCAGCCAGAGGAACTGGTCGACCCGCTTGCGCGAAGTGAGGGTGTTCACCATCAGGATGAAAATCAGGATGATCTTCGAGTAGATCTCGGTGAACGTCGAGATCGAGCCGCTCGGCCAGATGGAGAACGGAGCGGTCAGCAGGATGAGGAGGCCCATCAGCACTACGCCGATGAGCTCGGGATTGACACGGATCAGCGGCAGGCCTCGGCCGAGCCGGCCGAAGACCATGGCGACCAGCGCGGCCAGCGCCGACAGCTCGGCAAGGTGCAGCGATTCAAGCGCGGGAATCTGATCCTGAGGGCGGAAAAACAGCAGCCCCGTGAAGATCATCAGGCCGACGAACGCCCAGTCCGTGCGCTCGGCGCGCGCCGTCGAGGGGATGACGAGTGGGGAGGTGTCGTTCGAAGGAGGCTGTGGCCACTCGGATGGCCCGCTGCCAGTACGGGAAGGCGTGCCGCCTGAATGCCCCGAGGTGCCATATCCGAAGGCGAGCCGCTCGCTCATCAGTTGTGTAACCTAGGTCCCGGGGACCGTCAATTTCCCAGAAAGGGAAACTATCTCCACACGTTCTGGCCGCGGCGCAGCGCCACGAGCCCGGCCACCGCCGCGTAGTTCATCATCATAAACGTGAACGCGACGCGGGCGAGTTTATTGATGTGCTCCATTTATCGGGCTCCTTTACTCAGGGGAACCGAGATCCCCTCGAATGCACCGGGCTTGCGGCGAGTGCGCCATTCCATTACCGCGCCGAGCCCAGCCAATCCGTAGAAACCCACCTGCACAGTTAGTGCCGCTGCGTAGAACCAGGACGACGAAGCCAGCCAGACGCTGGAGAGGAGCGCGCCAACGAGCGTCCAGGGGACCAGGAGCCGCCCGACCTTGTGCGAGAGATACTGCAGCCAGACCGGGTTGCGGAACGGTACGAGCAGGCGCGGCTGCTGAACAAGAATCTGGTAGTTGCCTGCGAGGGTGCGGGTTTTTCGGCGGCTCTCAGCAGCCGCGTCCTGCGAGGTGCGGTCGTAGGCGACCGCCCGCTCCTCGAACACGATGCGATAACCCTGCAGGACGGCCGTCATCGGCGCGAGGACGTCGTCGAGCAGCGTCTCGGGGGGCAGCGGCTGCCAGAGCCGGCGGCGCAGGGCGTAGATGGCGCCGGTCGCGCCGAGCGTGGACCACACCGCGCTCTCGTTGCGACGCAGCCACTTCTCATACTTCCAGTAAAGACCGACGCCGTCGCCCACGGATGAGTCTGTGGTCGCGGCTTTCTCACAGTCCAGAATCAGCTCTCCGGTCACACCGCCGACGAGCTCATCACCGAAATTCGACGCCAGCTCGACCAGGGTCTGCTCTCCGAACTGCTGTCGGGCGTCGGCAAATACGAGGATCTCGCCGCGCGCGGCGCCGACCCCGGCGTTCAGCGCCCGGGGTTTGCCGCCTGACGGCACCTCGATGACGCGCAGCACGTCGGTATCGAGGTCATGGGCGCGAGCGAACTCGTTGACGGCGGTGACGCTGTCATCACTAGATCCGTCCGAGACAACCACGATGTCGCGGTGGCCGGGGTAAGGGAGGGCGAGGAGGTTCGCAAGGCGTGCGGGCAGCCGCGACGCCTCATTGCGGGCGGCGACGACGATCGAGATCGATGGCCAGGTGGCCGCGCCGCCGGTCGCCTTCCGGACAGGCTTGCCGCCGAGGCGCGCCCAGGCGGCGATCAGCAGCGGGTAACCCAGATAGACGTAAAGGATTACGCAGGCCGACGACCAGAACACCCCGACCATATCCATGGCCGGGGTGAGTGCAAGCGGCTGGCCACAATCAGGTGGTCAGTGCGCCGGCCTTTTCGCGATCGGGGTGCGGTGCGCCCAGCCGGAAGACATGGGGATGCGCGGTCTTGATGGCGTTGCGGGTGTCGACGACCAGATCGGCCTCGGCGACCAGCGCCGCGTAGTCGAAGGTCTTGTGGTCGGTGACGATGACGACGCAGTCGTACTGGGCGATCGCTCCGCGCACGAGATCGACCGCCTTGAGATCGGCCGGGCCCGACCAGTCGCGGGCGCGCAGGCTCGGCACGTACGGGTCGGCGTAGGAGACGATCGCGCCGCGCGCCTGCAGCAGCCCCATGACGTCGAGCGCCGGCGACTCGCGCATGTCGTCGATGTCGCGCTTGTAGGCGACGCCGGCGATCAGCACCTTCGAGCCATTGACTGCCTTGCGCCTGGTGTTGAGCGCCTCGCCGACCTTGTCGACCACGTAGTGCGGCATGCCGCCGTTGATGTGGCCGGCCAGTTCGATGAAGCGCGGGTCGAAGCCGGTCTGCTTCGCCTTCCATGACAGGTAGAACGGGTCGATCGGGATGCAGTGGCCGCCGAGGCCGGGCCCGGGGTAGAACGCCATGAAGCCGAACGGCTTGGTCTTGGCGGCGTCGACCACTTCCCAGACGTCGATGTTCATCTTGTCGCACATCAGGGCGAGCTCGTTGACCAGGCCGATGTTGACGGCGCGGAAGGTGTTCTCGAGCAGCTTCACCATCTCGGCGACGCGCGTCGAGCTCACCGGCACGATCGTTTCGATCGCCGAGCCGTAGAGCGCCCCGGCCAGTTTCGCGCAGGTCGGGGTCAGGCCGCCGACGACCTTCGGGACGTTGTGGGTCTGGAAGTTCGGGTTGCCGGGATCGACCCGTTCCGGCGAGAAGGCGATGAAGAAGTCGACGCCGGCGCGCAGTCCGGTCGCTTCGAGGATCGGCTGGACCACTTCGTCGGTCGTGCCCGGGTAGGTCGTCGACTCGAGTACGATCAGCATCCCGGTGTGGAGGTGCTTGGCGATCGCTTCCACCGCCGACACGATGTACGACATGTCGGGGTCCTTGGTCTTGCGCAGCGGCGTCGGCACGCAGATGTTGATCGTGTCGAGTTCCTTGACGATCGCGAAGTCGGTGGTCGCATCGAGGCGTCCGGCCTGGGTCAGCGACTGCACATCCGCGGTCGGCACGTCGGGGATGTAGGAACGGCCGGCGGTGATGGCGTCGACCTTGCGGTCGTCGAGATCGATGCCGGTCGCATGGAAGCCGGCGCGGGCGAGCTCCACCGCGAGCGGCAGCCCGACATAGCCGAGTCCGACGACACCAGTGCGCGCGGTCCGGGATTCAATCTTCTTCAGCAGGGCGTCGGCGAACGCGGACATTCAAGCAACTCCTCGGTTGGGATCTTTCGATCGATTGCGACTCAGTTCTCTTCGACGGCCGAGCGCGTCGCGCCGACCATCAGACGCTTGATCCGGCCCCAGGCGGTCTCGTGACGCGCCGGCGCATACGGCGCCGCCGCCGGCATCGCTGGCCGCGGACTCGTCCCGACCGCCGCCGGCGCCGCCGGCCGCTGGGTCCGCAGCAGCCGGTATTCCTCGGCCAGCACCCGGCGCTGTTCGGCGAGCTCGCGCTCGCGCTGGCTGATCGCCTGCTCGCGCTGGTCGAGCGCGGCGGCGCGCGTGCGCGCCTCTTCCAGCATCGCCCGCGCCGTCGCCTGGGCGGCGCTCGCCGACTCCTGCGGGGCGCGGTACGGGACGTTGCCCGGCGGCGGCGGCGCCGCGACGGCGGGCGACGGCTGGCGCTCCGCCAGCGCCGGCGCCGGGACCGCCGCGGCCGGCAGCACCATGTCGGCGCTCCCGCCGACCGGCACCGGCTGGCCCTGCGGCAGGACCCCGGTCGCCTCGAGCTCGACGAGGACATCGCCCATCAGCCCGGTGTCAATCTGGCGGCGTTCCTCAGCGTACCCGAAAACGAGCGTCGCGTCGCAGATGACGTTGATAATCCGCGGCACGCCGCGGCTGCGGCTGTGGATGATATCGGTGACCTCGCGCGGGAACTCCAGCGGCGCGCCGATCGCCGCCCGCCGCAGCCGATGGTTGATGTAATTGGCGGTTTCGGTGGCGTCGAGCGGCGTCAGGTGGTAGCTGACGGTGATCCGCTGGCGCAGCTGTTCGAGCTCGGGCGCCGCCAGCTTGTCGCGCAGGTTCGGCTGGCCGACCAGGACGATCTGCAGCAGCTTCGACTTTTCGGTCTCGAGATTCGACAGCATCCGCAGCTCTTCGAGCGCCGCCAGGCTCAGATTCTGCGCCTCGTCGATGACCAGCAGAATCAGCCGTCCGGCGAGCCGCTGATCGACCAGATACTGCGCCAGGTCGCGCAGCATGATCGGCTTGCTGCGGCCGGACGGGTCGAGCCCGAAGTCGATCATGATCGTCTCGAGCAGCTCGCGCGGCTCGAGCATCGTATTGACGATCCGTCCGACCGTCGTCTGCGTATCGAGGCCGCGCAGCAGCGTCTGCAGCAGCGTCGTCTTGCCAGAGCCGATCTCGCCGGTGATCACCACGAACCCGGCGTGGCTCTCGAGCCCGTAGCGCAGGTAGTCAAGCGCCTCGCGGTGTACCCGGCTCGGATAGAGGTAGTCCGGGTCCGGACTCAGCGCGAAGGGGCGCTCGCGCAGTGCGTAAAATCGTTCGTACATCTCAAAGGCCTCCCGCCTCCGCCCTGCCGCGCCACCCGCCCGAACGGCGCGCCGCGATCTCCGCGATCGCCGCGCCGAGCCGCTCGGGATGATGGCGAATCTTGCCGGCCGGGTGTTCCGAGACGAGCGCGACACCGATCGGCTCGACGCCCAGCTTCTCAAGGGCGTTCAGCTCGAATGCCCCCGTCACGATCGGAAACGAGCGCCGCGCCGCGTAAATCGCCGCCAGCGCGTCCGGCACGGCGGTGGTGTTGTAAATCACGTAGTCGAAGAGCTGTCCGCCGAGGTGCCGCTCGATCGTCAGAACGTGCTCGAGCACGCTGTAATCGTCGGTCTCGCCCGGCTCGGTCATCAGGTTCGCGACCAGGACCCGCGGCGCCGGCGACGCCTGAATCGCCGCGGCGATCTGTGGCACCAGCAGCGGCGGCATGATGCTGGTGTAGAGGCTGCCCGGCCCGGCGACGATCAGATCGGCGCGGCGCAGCACTTCGACCGTCTCGGGCAGGAAGCGCGGCCGCTCGGGAATCAGCGCGACACGCGCGATCCGCCCGCCCGCCGCCGCGATCGCCGATTCGCCGGTCAGCACCCGGCCGTCGTCGAACTCCGCCACCAGCGTGACCACTTCACTGGTCGCCGGCAGCACCGTGCCGTGCGCGCCGACCACCCGCGCCGCAACCTCGACGGCGCGCGGAAAATCGTTCATCACATCGGCCAGCGCGGTCAGGACGAGGTTGCCGAGGGTGTGGCCGGTCAACCCGTCGCCGGCGCCGAACCGGTACTGAAAGAGGTCGGCAATCAGCGCGTGATTGTCGGACATCGCCGCCAGGCAGTTCCGGATGTCCCCCGGCGGAATGATGTTGAACTCAGCCCGCAGCTTGCCCGAACTGCCGCCGTCGTCCGAGGTGGCGACGATGGCGACGAGGCGATCCCGGGGGGCGAGCGCGCGGGCGCGATCCTGCGCGCTGTAGAGCAGCGGGCAGAGCCCGCGCAGCACGTTGGGCAATCCGGTGCCGCCGCCGAGCGCGACGACGCGCGGAGTCTGGCCCGTCATCGACCCGGCCTGCAGCGACGCGTCCGGCAACGGGCGCGCGGGCACGACCGTGGGCCTCATGACACGTCGGCAAAGAGCGCCGCCGACCGGTCCGCTTCCGGGCTCGCCAACCGGCGCCGTTCGGCGACCGCGCGGCGCTCGCTGCGGCCATCCCAGCGCTGCCGCGCGCGCGCCTGCCGATCGGCATCAATGAGCGGCAGGACCTCGCGCACCGCCCGCCGGTAGTCCTCGGGAAAGTCGATTTCAATCCACGGCAGGCCGCGGGTGCCGATCGCGTGCAAGGGACCCGTCCGCGCGAATTCAGCGAAGGCGCGTGGCGCCCAGTCGCGGACCCCGCCGGCGGCAATCAGCCGGTCCATGACGCCAACCAGTTCCCGGGCGCCCTCCGCCCCGAACTTGACGATGCCGAGGTTCTCGCCGTCCGCGTCACCCGGATCCATCGTCTTCGACATCTCCACGACCCGGCCTTCCCGGACCCGGACCTTCATCTCTTCGTCGCCAAACGGCGGCTGTCCCGCCTCACGGTAGGCCAGCAGCAGCGCGTTGGGATGGCGGGCGGTGAGCAGGTCGTCCAACAGGTCAGTGTGGAAGAGAACGTCACAATTTAGCACCACGAACCCCTCATACAGCAGAGGTCGTGCCATCCACAGCGAGTACATGCTGTTGGTCGTGGCGTAATCGGCGTTCTCAATATAGGTAACGTCCGGGCCACAGGCCTCGCGGACCCGGTCGGCCTGGCAGCCCACCACAACTGTAATTTCGTCGAGACCCGCCCCGCGCAGGATGCGAATCTGCCGTTCGATGAGCGTCAGGCCGCCCGCCTGGACAAGGCACTTCGGCGACTCGCCGGCGCTGCCGTTCAGCCGTGAACCCTTGCCCGCCGCCAGAATCACTCCTCGCATGTCTCACGTCCCCCGCGGTTATCAGCGGCCCGCCCGCTGCGGAGCCGCCATGAGCGCCCTAGGTGGCCGAGGCCAGCCGGCGCCCCATCAACTCCATGGCTTTGGCCGTATACAGCGCCCGATCGCGCCGCCCGATCGCGACGGCGTAGAACAGCGCCAGGTACAGGACGCCGCCGCCGACCGCCTGCAGCACTACAGCCAGAAGCGTGCCGGATGAGATGAGCCGGGTGCCCGCCAGGACCAGCCCGACGACAAACGCCGGCCAGACCGCCGGCAGCACCGATTCGGTGACGGCCCGGCCGAGCGGCAGGCCGACCCGGCGGCACGATGCCGGGTAGAGAATGAACACCGCCGTGACGGCGATCGGAATCAGTGTGCCGACCGCCACGCCGACGAGCCCGAAGCGGTGGATCAGCAGGATGCTCATCGCCAGGTTCGCCAGGCCGGTGCCCAGGTTGACGAAGGCGAGCATGCGATGCTCGCCGGCGCCCTTCAGAATCGTGTTGCCGGTGGCGTTGCCGACGCGGATCGCGACCGCGATCGCCAGAATCTGGATGATCGGGATCGCCCCCACCATGGCCGGCGCCTTTTTCGGTCCGAGCCAGGCGTGGATCAGCGGATCGGCCAGCAGGATCAGCGCCGCGGCAATCGGCACGACCATCACCAGCGACAGCCGCGTCCCCTGCAGCAGGATCTGCTGGAGCCGCTCCTTCTGCTGTGACGCGTCGCTGTCGACGATCACCGGGAACAGCACGCCGTTCAACTGGTTGGTCAGCCGCTGGGTGCCGGTGATGATGCGCTCGGCCGGCGCCCAGACCGCGACCGCCGAACTGCCGATGAAGGCGCCGATGACCAGCTCGTCGAGCTGATAATTCAGCTTGTTCGCCCAGTCGATGATCGAGGAGTAGACGCTGAAGCCGGTCACTTCGCGGAGCCGCGAGCGGCGGAACAGCGACAGGCGGATCTCGAGCTCGGGGAAGATCCGGTAGGCGTTCTGACGATAGATGAAATAGGCGATGATCCGCACGCAGGTGGTCGCGGCGACCAGCGCGACGATGCCGTAGCCGGCGAGCAGCACCGCCGCGTTGACGCCGGCGACCGCGATGCTGCTGGCGATGGCGACCATGTTGTTGGCGTCATAGCGCTGAAAGCCGGAGATCACCCCGCCGAAGACACTGAACGGGAAGTTCATCGAGATGTGCACCGCGATGATCAGCAGGATCCACTTGCCGACCTCCGCCTGCTCGGGGGTGATCTTGAACAAGTGGTCGAGATTGAACGCGACCACCGCCGCGACGCCGTAGGCGATCAGGCCAATCGCGGAGAAGATGAAAAACAGCGTGCTGGCGATCTCGTTGAGGGCGCGCGCGTTGCGGTGCGCCCGGTACTGCGCCATGAACTTCACCAGCGCGCCGCCGTAGCCGAGATCGAGCACCGAGAAGTGGACGGTGATCGAGCCGAGCAGGACCCACAGGCCGTATTCCGCCGTCCCGAGGTGGCTGAGGTTGAACGGCAGCATCACCAGCCCGATCACCGTCTCGGCGATAATCGCCAGGTAGCGGGTCGAGACGTTGCGCGCGACCGTGACGAGCTGCCGCTCGCGCCCTGGCGCCCACGTGCCGGCGCCGTCCTTCCCAGGTCCACTCTCCGGCGCGGTCACTCGGCCCCCTTGCGAAACAGCACGACTTTCACGGTGTCGAAGACGATCGTCAGGTCGAAAAAGATCGACAGGTGCTTGATGTAGTAGAGGTCATAGCGCAGCTTTTCCATCGCGTCCTCGAGCGACGAGCCGTAGCGGTACTTGACCTGCGCCCAGCCGGTCAGCCCGGGCTTGACGGCGTGGCGCTGCTGGTAGAACGGGATCTCCTTGGCCAGTTCGGCGACGAAATACGGCCGCTCCGGCCGCGGCCCGACGAAGCTCATGTCGCCGCGGACGACGTTCCACAGCTGCGGCAGCTCGTCGAGGCGGGTCGTGCGAATCAGCCGGCCAATCCGCGTCACGCGGCTGTCGCCGGCGATCGCCCACTGCGGCCGTCCGCTCTGCTCGGCGTCGAGCCGCATCGACCGGAACTTGTAGAGCGTGAAGGTGCGGCCGTTCTCGCCGACGCGCTCCTGCCGGTAGAGCACCGGCCGGCCCGACTCGATCGCCACCGCCACCGCCGTCAGCACCATCGCCGGGAAGGCGAGCACCGCCAGGACGAGCGCGAAGACGAGGTCGACGCTGCGCTTGATCCACCGCACCAGCCGCGAGACGCGGAAGCCGTCGGAGAAGATCAGCCAGCTCGGGCGGAGGTCGTCGATCAGGATCTTGCCGGTGACCCGCTCGTAGGTGGTGGTCGCGTCCTCGACCCGGATGCCGGCCATCTTGGCGCGCAGCAGCTCCTCGACCGGCAGCTTGCCGCGGCGGTCGGCGAGGCCGACGATGATCCGATCAATCTGGTGCTTGGCGATCAGGTCGGCGATATCGGCCGGCGTGCCGATGATGCCGGGGTTGACGATCCGCTCGCCGATCCGCGCCGAGTCGTCATCGATGAAGCCGATCACGCGATAGGCGAACTCGCGCTGGGCGAGGATCTGCCGCACCACCTTGCGGGCGGTCTCGCCGGTCCCGACCACCAGAATCCGCTCCTGCATCCGCAGCGACCCGGTCAGCTGCGTGAACAGCAGCCGCCAGCCGAGAATGCCGATCACGAAGACGAACAGCGCCGAGACGAAGATGCCGTCGCCGATCATCAGCGACGGGATCGCGACGTAGAGAATCGCCAGGACGATCGACGCGGCACCGACCGCCTGGAGCAGCCGGACGATCAGCTCGCGCCGCGAGTGGACCAGAGTCAGGTCGTAGAAGTCGTTGTAGTAGAGACAGAGCTGGCAGACGATCGTCACCAGCCCGATCTTCCAGAAGCTCGCCGCGACATCGGTCGTCCCCTGGAGCGTCGCCGCCAGCGCCACCGATCCGAAGATGAGCACGAGCTCGGCTCCGAAGACCGTGAGGCTCCGCGTCGACACGTAGCGGTTGAACAGCTGCATGACCCTGGTTCCAGTCGCTCCCGACGAAAATCAGCCGGCGACGTAGCCGTAATCGTGGTACGTCTCCCGGTCGGCGGTATTGCCGCCCGATTCGTTGAGCACCAGGCCGAGGACCTTGGTGGCGTCCAGCCCGGCGAGGGCGCGCTCGATCGCCGGCCGCGGCGTCACGCCGGCGCGGACGATCATCAGCAGGCCATCGGCCATCGGCGCGACGATGTGCAGGTCGGCGAGCGGCGCGACCGGCGGCATGTCGATCAGAATCCGGTCGAAGCGGGTGCGCAGCGTGTCGAGGACCCGCCGCATCGACGCCGAGCCAAGCAGCTCGGCCGGGTGGCTGGCCATCGCGCCGGCCGGGAGCAGCGTCAGGTGATGGTTCTCGACGTTAACCAGCGCCTGGTTCAGCTCCGCGCCGCCCATCAGGACATCGGACAGGCCGAGCTGGTTCTCGAGGCCGAACAGCCGGTGCACCGACGGGCGGCGGAGGTCGGCGTCGATCAGCAGCACCCGCTGCTGGAACTCCTGCGCCATCGTCAGGGCGAGGTTGGCGGCGGTCAGGCTCTTGCCGTCCCCCTTCGCGGGACTGGTGACGACGATGACCCGCACGGCGCGGCCGGCCTCGGCGCGCTTGAGGCGGGTCCGCAGCGACCGGTACTGCTCGGCCGCCAGCGACTGCGGCGCCAGCGCCGCGACCAGATGCGGATCGAGCGTCGTCGTGGTGACCGTCTGCGCCGGCTCGATCGCCGCCGCCGTGGCGGCCGGCGTCCACGCCGGCGGTGCGGCCGGCGCGGGCTCGAACGGCGCCGCCGCCGGCCGAGGACCGACCGCGGCCGGGGCCGGCATCAGGCCCTCGTTCGACAGGCCCCGGGTGCGGCGGGTGTTCCCGTCGCGCTCGGCCTTGTTCAGGATGTCTTGGATGCGGCTCATCGGATCCTCTTGTCTGGCTGCGGTCCGCTCACGCGGCCCCGTGAATCTTCGGAATTTCCCCGAGCACAGGGACGTCGAACTCGCTCTGCAGCGCCCGGGCGTCGTGCACCGAACGGTCCATGAACTCGCGGCCAATCGCCATCGTCGCGCCGAGGGCCAAGCCCATGAAGATCGGCAGCAGCAGGAGCTTGAGCTGCTGCGCCGGCGCCGCCGGCACCCCCGGGTACGCGGGATACAGGACGCTGAAGCGCTCGCCCCCCTGTTTGCGGGCGAAGTCTTCGGCGCTGCGCGCCTTGTCGTAGGTCGTCTTGAGGTCGGCGTAGCGGGCGCGCTCGAGCTCGACGTCGCGCGAGATCGAGGCCAGATCCTGCTCGACCATCGGCGCCGCCTCGACGCGGCTCTGGTACTGGCTGATCTGCGAGCTGGCCTGCGACGACTGCGCCCGCAGGGTGTTGATGCGCAGCCGGACCGCGTCCCGATCGGCGAGACGCTGGCGGTAGACCGGGTCGGTGAGGAGGGTGTCGCCGTCGCCACCGGCCGGCTGCTTGATGGCGGCCAGCTCGCGCTGCGCCTGGGCGAGCTCCGACTTGAGGCGATCGACCTCCGGGTGCTTGTCGGTGTAACCGAGCGCGCGCGCCTGGGCGAGCTCCTGCTGGACCGAGGCAATCCGGGTCTGCGCGGCGTGGACCGCCTGCGCCGCGCTCGACGTCAGCGGCGCCGTCCCGGTGCCGCGGCGCATCTCGTCGAGCTGCGACTCCAGCTGGTTGAGGCGATCCTGTTCGGTGCGCAGCTGCATCGAGTACGAGTCGAGCGACTGCCGCAAGCCGTTGACCATCGAGATATTGGCGTTGACCTGGTCGGGGAGGCGGCCCATGTTGGCCTCCTTCTTCACGCGGAGCTGGCCTTCGAGCTCGGCAAGTCGCTGCTGGCTGGCCTGGAGCTGCTGGCCGAGCACTTCGGACGTGTTCTCGGCCCGGTTCGTCCGGGTCTTGGAGTTCTCGTCCACGAACACGTAGGCCAGCCGATTCGTGATCCGCTGCGCGCGATCGGGGTCCCTGTCGACGTAACCGAGGTCGAAGCTGTCGAGGCCGTTCTTGTTCTCCATCCGGCCAATCGGCTGGTCGACCTTGACCTCGACGCGGGCGCGGAGCCAGCCGGCGACGTCCTCGACCGGCTTGCCGGGGTTCAGCTGTTCCTCGCGGACGACGCGCTCGAGGACCTGGCGGCTGAGCAGCTGCTGCGAAATCGCGCGCTGGCGCTCTTCCTTGTCAAGCGAGCTGACGCCGCGCAGCAGCTCGGGCGACAGCGTCGGTGCGGCGATGCCGATCTTGGCCTCCGACAGGTAATCCTTCGGCCACAGCATCGCCAGCAGCACGCCGGCGACGACCCCGACGATGGCCGGGACAATCAGCCACCACTTCCGCCGGCGAACGACCGACAGGTAGTCGAGGGGATGAAATGCGTGTTCTTCCATTACTCAATCCTCATCGGTTGCGACATCACGAACTGAAAGCCGAGCCGCTGGCGGTTGACCTTGCCGCCGGCGACGCGGCTGTCCTGGCGCGTGAACGCGTAGAACGCCTCGACGCGCAGGAAGCGGGCCGCGGCATAGCCGAGGGTCGACCGCAGCAGCGTCGTATCGAGCGGCAGCTCGTCGACGACGAACGGGTTGGTGCGGCGCCACGCCGCCGACCCCTGGACGTAGAGGCGGTTGCGATCGAGCGGCATTCGGACGAAGCCGCGCAACTGCTGGCTCTGGCTCGAGCCGCCGAAGCCGAACGACGGCACGAACATCCGTTCGAAGGCCGCCCCGAGCACCGCGTGTTCGGTGTCCCGGGTCACTTCGGCGCGCAGGTACGGGCCGGTCCGCGTCTCCCGGCGCGAGCGGTCGTCGAGAAACGAGTAGCCGGCGCCGAGACCGGCCGAGGTCCGCGGGCCGAGCGCGAACTGCGCCGTGCCGCCGGCGTCGTGAAACGTCAGCTGGCGGGTCCCTTCATCCAGATTCGCCAGCCGGATCCCGTACTCGGCGCCGACCGACAGCCGTTCCTGCAGCCGCCGGCTGAGACGGGTCGTCAGGCCGTTGATGACGCCGCCGGTCAGCAGCGACGCGGTGCGATCGAAGCGGACCCAGGTGTTCTCGTAGCGCACCGACAGATCCGTGAACTTGGTCAGCCGCGCCGTCATCTGACCCGAGAAGCCGTTGCGGCGGGCGCCGGTGCGCGAGAACGGCGCGCCGTTCAGCTCGATCTCGTCGGTCGTCGGCACCCGGGCGTAGTCCTCGCTGAAGACCAGCGTGACCCGCTTGGAAGCGAGCCGGCGGAGCGACGCGTGGCCGTGCTGGTCGAAGCCGTTCAGCTGATTGAATTCGACGTAGCGCCGGATGTAGCCCTGGTAGCCGCTCGAGAACTCGGTGCGCTTCGACACGAAGTCAATCTGCGCGAACGGCTCGGCAAGCAGCAGACGGTCGGATTGGGCCTGCCGCCGGCTCGGCGACGCGCCGGCGAGCGAGATGTTCGAGTCGAACGTCGTGCCGAACGCGATCCCGGGGGTGAATGTCAGGCCCGGGGTACGCCCGCCGGCCAGTTCGGTCATGTCCTGTGCGGCGGCGCCCGGCGCCGCCAGCAGCGCCGCCGCGAC
The DNA here is from genome assembly GCA_031393955.1 of Acidobacteriota bacterium. Classification (GTDB taxonomy): domain Bacteria; phylum Acidobacteriota; class Vicinamibacteria; order Vicinamibacterales; family 2-12-FULL-66-21; genus JALZOC01. Next base: position 13,471 of record JANMWI010000132.1, on the reverse strand, counting down.
CGCGAGGGCCGCCGCGGCCGTCCGCCGTGCGAAGTTCATGTGGCTGTGCATCTCGATCGTCTTTCTGGTCAGGGAACGATGATCGTGTCGCCTGGCTGCACCTGGACGGGCGAGCCCTTGCCGTCGGCGGCATCCTTGTAATTGAAGGCGATCGTCTGCTGGCCGCCGGCCCCACCCTTGCGCAGAATCCGGATGTTCTTGGTCTTGGCGAAGTCCTTGAAGCCGCCGGCCATCGCCAGCGCCTGGACGGCGGAGACCTGGCCCTTGATCGGGAACGTGCCCGGGCTGTTGACCTCACCCATCACGTAGAACACCGGCGGCACCGTCTCGACAACGATGACGGTGACGACCGGGTTGGTGTTGTACTCCTTGAGCGCAGTGACGATCGCGTCGCGCAGTTCGGTCGAGGTCCGCCCCTCGGCGGCAATGTCGCCGGCGAGCGGCAGCGTGATCTTGCCGTCGGGCCGGACCTGCAGCGACTGCGACAGCTGCGTGTCGCGGTAGACCTCGATGCGGAGCTTGTCCCCAGGAACCAGCCGGTAGTCGGCGGCGGCGGCCGACTTCGGCAGCGCCGGTTCGGCCGCCGGCGGCTTCGGCGCCGGATCGCCGGGCCGGGCCGGGGTCGGCTGCTGCCCGGGGGTGGCGGCGGCGAGCACCGGCAGGCTCAGCAGAATCGCAACGGAGAGCGGCGCACAGCATCTGATCTTCATAACTTCACCTGTCAGGCGTTCGAGGCGTTGCCGCGGGCGTCGCGGCGGGGATGCACCGACCGGCTCTCGGCGGCGCGCTTGAGCGAGTCGACATCGGCCCCGTGGGTCGGGCAGCAGGCCGCGCCGACCTGAATCGCGAGCGGCTGCGGGAACTGATAGTGGTCGAGCCGGGCCATCAGCCGCTCGATGACCTGCAGCGAGTTCGGCATGTCGGCATCGAGCAGGACCAGCGACAGCCGTCCGGTCGCGGTCTGCGCCAGCAGGTCGGTTTCGCGGACCTCGCGGCTGATCAGACGGGCGATCTGCCGGACCGCGGCATCCCGGCCGTCGGCGGCTTCGACCGGGCCGCCGTGGACGGTCGGCTCGACGTGCACGAGCGTCAGGAAGTTCTGCGACCGCACGGCCCGCTTCAGCTCGTTGTTGAGCACGAAGTCGAAGGCCTCGGAGGTCAGCACGCGAAAGTTCTCGTCAAGGAAGGATTCGTCAGTCACGATGCTTTATCGAGCTCCGCTTCCTTGATTTTGTAGAGCAGCGCCTTGTAGCTGACGCCGAGAATCTCCGCTGCCTCGCGGCGGTTCCACCGCGTCTGCTGCAGCGTCCGGTAGATCAGCTCGCGTTCGGCCTCGCGGGCGGCGTGGCGCGCGATGTCCTTGAGGGAGCCGACCAGCGCCGCCGCCGCGGCTGCCGGGCGGTCGGGCGCGGCCGCCGGCCGGGATTCGGCTTCGGCGCGCGGCTGCAGCGCCGGAATCGTGCTGGCCGCCGGCGTCCGGCCGGCCAGCGTGTCGGCCAGCTCACGGCGGATCGACTCGTCCGACCCCAGCACCACGGCGCGCTTCAGCAGATTCTCGAGCTCGCGCACGTTGCCCGGCCAGTCGTACGCCGCAAACAGCCGCGAGGTCTCGGGCGACAGGGCAATCGGCGGCTTGTTGTAGTGCTCGGCATACTGGCCGAGAAACCGTTCGGTCAGGACTGGAATTTCATCGCGGCGCTGCCGCAGCGGCGGCAGCGTGATGCAGACGACATTGAGGCGGAAGAAGAGGTCTTCGCGGAAGTGCCCGTCGGCGACGGCGACTTCCAGATCGCGGTTGGTCGCCGCGACAATCCGCACGTCGACGTGGACGTCCTCGCGGCCGCCCAGCCGGGCGAACTCCCCATCCTGGAGGACCTGCAGCAGCTTGGACTGCAGCGGCGGATGCATCTCGCTGATCTCGTCGAGGAACATCGTTCCTTCGTGCGCGAATTCAAACTTGCCCGGCTTCTGCTGCATCGCACCGGTGAAGGCGCCGCGCTCGAAGCCGAACAGCTCGCTCTCGAGCAGCTCCGAGGGAAGCGCGGCGCAGTTCACCTTGACGAAGGTCCGGTGCCGCCGCGGTGAGCTGGCGTGAATAGCCCGCGCGACGAGCTCCTTGCCGGTGCCGCTCTCGCCCCGGATGAGCACCGTGACGTCGGTGTCGGCGACACGATCGATGAGGTCGTGCACCTCGCGCATCTTGGCGCTGGTCCCAAGCAGGGAGCCGACGACACGCAGCGGCCGGGCCGGGTGGCGATCGCCGTGGCGGGACGCTTCACCGCCGCGCGTGGACAGCTCGCGCTCGCTCATCGTCGAACACCCTTGGAGACACGGCACACCGAGACGTCGTTCACGGATTACGGTTCAGCAAGGGGAGTGCCACAAGAGAAAATGTTTCGCGTTGTTTGGAAAGCGCCCGGCTTGAGGGGGGAAACGGTTCGGGTGGGAACGCGAGGTGCGGGGCAATGTGGAACGCCGCTGCCCAGTGTGGGTAGCGGGAGCGGCGTAGCGAAGCTCGCATGGAGGAGCGGGGCTCCTCCATGCTGCCGGGAAGGGTCAGTCGCGGCTGATGCCGCACTCCTTGATCTTGTTCAGCAGCGTCTTGTAGCTGACGCCCAGGATCTGCGCCGCCTTGCGGCGGTTCCAGTGGACCTGACCGAGCGTCTGCTCGATCGCCGCCCGCTCGGCCTTCATGGATGCCGCCTTGGCCACCGAGGCGAGCGAGCCGCCGCCCTCCTCGGCCACCTCGGCCGTATCCGCATCGTCGGTGGCCGGGTCGGCTGGCGCAAACGCGCCCGGGAAGGCGCCGACGCCCGCCGCCATCGGGACCGCCGCGGCGGCGGCCAGCGGCGCCGGAGCCATTGCCGCGACCTGAAGGGCGGCGGTGCGCTGCATGTTCCGCTGAATTTCCCGCACCACGAGCTGTTCGTCCTGGAGGATGACGACCCGCTTGATCATGTTCTCGAGCTCGCGGATGTTCCCCGGCCAGTCGTACTGCAGGAACAACTGCCGGAGCTCGTCGGAGATCGGCTTCAGCGGCCGGTTGTACTTGCGGGCGTAGCGGGCGACGAAGAAATCGGTCAGCGTCGGCACTTCGTCCGGCCGCTCCCGCAGCGCCGGGACGGTCAGTTCGATGACCTTCAGCCGGTAGTAGAGGTCTTCCCGGAAGTCGCCGCTCAGCATCATCGCTTCGAGGTCGCGGTTGGTGGCCGCCACAATCCGGACATCGACCTGGATCCGCTTGTTGCTGCCGAGCTTGGTGAATTCGGCATCCTGGAGGACGTGGAGCAGCTTGGCCTGGAGGGCCGGCTTCATCTCGCCGATTTCGTCGAGCATCAGCGTGCCGGTGTCGGCCTGTTCGAACTTGCCGATCCGGGTCGTCGCGGCGCCGGTGAAGGCGCCCCGCTCGTGGCCAAACAGCTCGCTCTCGAGCAACTCCGCCGGGAGGGCGGCGCAGTTGACTTTGACAAACGGCCGGTTCCGCCGCGTCGACCGCTGGTGAATCGCCCGGGACACCAGTTCCTTGCCGACGCCGCTCTCTCCGCGGATGAGCACCGTGACGTCGCTGTCGGCGACCTGCTCGATCACGGTCGCGATGCCGCGCATCTTCTCACTGTTGCCCCACACCGCTCGATCTTCGTCGTCGCTGAGCTGCTGACGGAGGTCGAGCAGCTCGGAGACCAGCCGGTTCTTTTCGATCGCGTTCTTGATGGCGACATCGAGCGCGATCTCGCCGAGGCCTTCGGGATCGTCCGGCTTGACCACATAGTCGGCCGCGCCGAGCCGGACGGCTTCGACAATGGTTGAGGCCTGGTTGCGGCCCGACAGCATGATCACCTGGGCCTCCGGCCGCGACGCCTTGAGCGCCCGCAGCGTCGCCAGCCCATCGAGCCCCGGCATCATGACGTCCAGCAGAATCACGTCGGGCGCCTCGGTCTGCTTCATCGAGGCGAGTAGTTCGTCCCCACGGGTGTAGCAGCGCGCTTCATAGCCGCGTAGTGAAAGGAAGGTGCGCAGGTAGTTCGCAAACGACGAATCGTCGTCGACAATCGCGACGTAGGGGTTCTTCATCTATCTCCCTGACAGGGACTTGGCGGCGGTTCGCGAGCGAGCCGGTGGGTAAAATCCGTAATACGGGCGTGACACGATGACAACAAGCATACAAGAGTTGTACCTCAACAGCGTCGCGCATCCCATTCGAATTGGGGCAACTTGAGCAAACTTCTTCCCTCGTCGAGCGCGTCTTTCCAGCCCATCATTATATCTCATTGCATTCCAATGATTTGTATAGACGTCACGGCGGCATGAAGCTTGTAAAGCTGTAGACGTGTGCGGGCGATGCGGCCCGCGTCGGAAGTTCAACAGCCTGCGCAGGCAGGCGCGGTCGGCGTCAAGCGTTCGGCGTCAGAGGTCAAGGTTATGCGCAGGGCAGTGTTGCTGATATTCGCGGTGCTGATGGTTGCGGGAGCCGCAGCGGCATCGGGACGTCCGTCGGTTACGGACGCGTCGCGAGACCGGGTCACAACGCCGGTGGCGGTCCAGGGCATGGGCCTGCCGACCGCAGGGATCCGCGACGAAGCGGCGATGATTCTCGTCGGCACGGCCCTGATCGGTCTCGCAGCGGCGGTACGCCGGGCGGCCTGAGGCGTCGGTTCACGCCCGGCTCGCGTCGAACTGACGTCCCCCGGCGCGCCGTCCCAGGGACAATCGATGCCTTTCCTAGCTTCTTTCCATCACATCACGATCGATCGCGCGACACGGTCCCTGACGGCCTGGGGCGTCAGCCTCGCTGTCGTGGCGCTCGTGCACGCGTCATTCCCGACCGCCCCTGCGGCCGCGCCCGGCATCGCGGTGCCGGCCGGGGCGGATCTCCAGGCGGCGATCGACCGCGCCCAGCCGGGCGACACGGTGACGCTCGCGCCGGGCGCCGTCTACACCGGCAACTTCGTGCTGCCGGTCACCAGCGGCGACCGCATCATCACAATCCGGACGGCGGCGGATGCGCGGCAGCCGCGTCCCGGCCAGCGGATCCTGCCGGTGCATGCGCCGGCGCTGGCGCGGCTCCGTTCGCCCGGATCGGGGCCGACCCTGCGCACAGCCGCTGGGGCACATCACTGGCGCCTCGAGCTGCTCGAACTCGCCGGCGACCCGAACGGTGTCGGGGATATTCTCGCGCTTGGCGACGGCGGCGCCGCCCAGGCCTCGCCGTCCTCGGTGCCCCACGACCTGGTGGTCGACCGGTGCTTCATCCATGGCGATCCCGTGGTCGGCCAGAAGCGGGGCATCGCGCTCAACAGCGCGTCGACGACCGTCAGCAACTCTTATATCTCGGACATCAAGGCGGTCGGGCAGGATTCCCAGGCGATTGCCAGTTGGAACGGCCCCGGCCCCTATACGATCGTGAACAACTATCTCGAGGCCGCCGGCGAGAACGTCCTGTTTGGCGGGGCGGATCCCGCCATTCGCGGCCTGACCGCCGCCGACGTCGTGTTCCGCCGGAACTATCTCACCAAGCGGCTTGCGTGGAGAGCCGCCGGCTTCCAGGTCAAGAACCTGTTCGAGTTGAAGAATGCGAAGCGGGTGCTCGTCGAGGGCAACGTGATGGAAAACGTCTGGCGGGACGGACAGGCCGGCTATGCGATTCTCCTGACCCCACGCAATCAGGACGGCGGCGCCCCGTGGGCGGCGGTCGAGGATGTCACGATCCGGCGCAACATCGTCCGTCACGCTGGTGGAGCGCTCTCGATCACGGGAGAGGATACCAACCATCCCAGCGGCTCCACCCGCCGCGTCACGGTGGCCGGCAATCTGTTTGACGACATCGATGCGGCGAGCTGGGGCGGATCGGGCGCGTTCCTGCTCGTCGGCAACGCGCCGGCCGAGATCGTCATCCAGCACAACACCATCGTGCAGAGCGGCAACATCATCATGGCGTACGGCGGCGAGCGGAACGCCCCGTCGCCGATCCGCGGAGTGGTCTTCGAGAACAACCTGGTCCGCCACAATCAATACGGCGTGATCGGGTCGGACCTCGCGATTGGCAATGCGACGCTCGACGCCTACTTTCCCGATGCGGTGTTCCGGGGCAACACGATCGCCGGCGGGGAGCCGAGCCGCTATCCCGGCGGCAACCAGTTCATCGCCGCCGCGGACTTCGAGACCGGCTTCGTCGATCCGGCGCGGGGGGATTTCAGGCTGACGCCGGCGAGCCGCGCGCGGCGGGCTGCGGCGGACGGCAGCGATGCCGGCGCGGACCTGCTGGCGCTGACCGCCGCGGTCGGCAGCCGCATTCGCTGACGATGCCGCAGAAAGCCGCCGACTAGCGGATGATCCGGACGCCGCCCGGACGGCTGAGGGTCGACAGTTTCGCCGGTCCGCTCGACGCCGGCACCCGGCTCATCACGGCGGCGACGTCCGCGCCAATCGCCCGGCCGTCGGTCGAGCCGGTGAGCAGCAGGCTGCCGGCCGCCGGGCGGTAGTCGGATGCGGCGAGATTCAGAAAGGCCGCGGCGAAGGTCCCGCTGAAGAAATTTCCATCGGGATACCGCGACGCGGTGCCGCCCTGCAGCCAGTTCCCCTGCACCACCGCCCCTGGGAAGTATGCCGCCAGCGCCGTGTTGCCGGTCGCGGAGCTCGCGCCGTTGATGCCGTATTGCCCGTGTGGCAAGGCGTTGTTCGCGAACCGGAAGCCGGTAATCGCTCGGGGACTGGTATCGGTGCCGCCGTAGGCGTAGACCGCGGTCGTGCCGTCGAAGTCGACCGTGTTGTGCTCAATCGTGATGTCGCGCGGCTCGTCGCCGATGAGCAGGAACCATCCTGAGCCGCCGAGCGCAGTCGTGAGGCCATAGAACAGATTGTTCACGACCCGGAGGTTGTTGGTCTGGGCGCTGACGTTGGGGGAGTCGATGCCAAGGATGTTGACCCCGCCGGCGACGTTCCGGACCAGGTTGTACTGAAAGGTCACGTCCTCGACCACGCACCACGGACAGCCGCCGTCCTGGTTGCGCGGCGTGAAGAGGATCGCGTATCCCATCTGCGCGTTCGCCCAGTTGTTCTCGAACAGGTTGTTCTCGACCAGCACGTGGCGGGCGTTCTTCAACTCGAACAGATTCTTGACCGACCACGTCGGGCCGGCTGTGTTCGGTACCGCTTCGGACTTGCCGGCCGTGCCGGTGTCGGTGAAGCTCGTGCCGGTCACCGTCCAGTACTGCGTCAATGCCCCCCGCACCCGCCCGTAGATTCGGTACTCCGTGGCGTTGGCGACGGCGGTCCAGGTCACTCGTGCCGCGCCGGTCGCGCCGGCTGGAACCACGACCGACACTTCCATCGACGCTGTCGAGCGGCCAATCGTGCCGCCGCCGACCGGACGTCTCGCGACGACCTGGTATGAATAGCTGCCGCCCGCGAGTTGGCCGCCGGCGGCCGTGGCCGATGCGGAGACACCGGCGGGTGACGGCACGACCGGGTCCCGCCAGGAGAACGGCTTCGACACCTGGTTATTCCGGAAGGTGACATTCTCGGTCACGAGATTCGGGATCGTCGGGTCCGCCCCGCCGAGCAGCATGTTCTCGCCGGCCGCCTCGAGAAAATTGTTCTCGATCGTGAACGGGCCGGGGCCGTTCCAGCCGCCGATCGCCTGCGAGTCGAAGCCGACCGCCTTGATGTCCGAGATGTAGCAATTGCGAATCGTGACGCTGCGGCCGTTGAGCGCGATGCCCCGCTTCTGTCCGTACAGCGGATCGCCGTGGATGAACAGTCTGTCGAGATCGAACTCATACGGCACCTGCGCCAGCGTCGACTGGGCAGACGAGGCATCACCGATGCGGATGATCTCGCCGTACCCGAGGCTGGTGGCCGGGAACTCGAGCAGCTGCAGCCGCCAGTGGTGGGCCCCGGCCGCGGTGATGAGCGGCGGCGCGCTGTTGGTCGAGAGAAGCTTCGGCAGGAGCGCCGCAAATGCCGGCGTCATGCGAACATCGGCACCGGGCAGGCTCGCGTCAGCCGCCGCCGAGCGAAGCGTGATGTACGCGGCGCCCGGCTTGACCGGGAGAACGAAATTGCCGGTGAAGGTCGCGCCGGCATCGAGCATCAGCACGTCGCCGGGCTGGGCCCGGTCGATCGCCGCCTGGAGGTCGTCTCCGGCGTGTACCGCCAACGTCGCCGCGCGCGCGCCAGCTGCCGTGGCCGACACCATCGCGCCGATGACAACAACCATGCGGCACGCACGATACACACTCATCGTCCCAACCCCCGGGGCTCGCTGGTATTTTGGAAAGCGCGGGATGGCCGCGCGGTTCCGATCAGGGCAAGCGCAATGCCGAAGGGATGATCGCGGTAAGGCTCTCACTACAAACGGCTTGCATGCCAGAGCAGGAGAGCGGGCACGGACCGGCCGCACAGTCTTGTAACCCCATCGACAATTCTCTCCGGCCGGTGGGCCGTCCGGTCAGTGAAGAATCGTCGCGTCGTTCTTGAGCGCGCCAGGCGCCGACGAGAGATATTGCCCGGGCGACAGCACGATCTGGTCGATCCGGAAGCCGTCCTCGCGCGTCTGCACGCGCAGCGTCTGCGGGCCGGTCGTGGCAAACGTCACCAGCGGGCCAAGCACGCCCGCGCCGTAGCCGTTGTCCTGCCAGCCCCAGCCCGACACGCCGGCCCCCGATGCGTCTTCGAGGTTCACGGTGTAGGCGTCGGTCGTGCCAATGCGTGCAACCGGCTTGGCGGCGGCATCCAGCGAGCCGCTGAACTGCACGTAGACCGAGTCGTTGGCCCACGAGTCCATGTCCGCGCGGCCGCGAGCCCACAGCCGATACGGCCGCCCCGCTTCCGCGTTGAAAGTGAGTTCCACGTAATCGAGCGGGCCGGCGAGGGGAGAGCTGACCTTGGCGGCGCCGAGATCGGCGGTGCCGAACGCGACGCCGCCCGCCGCTGACGGATCTGGAATCGATTTCCACGTTCCGGAGAGCCTGGTGAGCGACCCGGCGGTGAGCAGGATGTCCCCACTTGGTAGCGGCGTCGGGGACGGGGCGGGCGGCGGCTGCGAGGTCGTGTCGGTCAGCGGCAGAATGAGCCCATCCTGCTTGGCGGCACCAGGCGCCGAGGTGAGATACAGCGACGGCGAGAGCACGATCTGATCGAGGGAGATGCCGTCCTCCCGCTGTTGGATGCGCAGCGTCTGCGGTCCCGACGCGGCAAAGGCGACCAGCGGACCGAGCACCCCGGTGCCGTAGCCGTTGTCCTGCCAGCCCCAGCCCTGCAGGCCGCAGCCGGAACAGTCCTCGATGCCGACCCAGGTGGCGTCGGTCGTGCCGATCCGGAAGATCGGCGCGCCGCTCGAACTCACGGCGCCGCTGAACTGGGCGTAGACCGAATCATTGGTCCACGAGTCGAGATCCGCCCTGCCGCGCAGCCACAGCCGGTAGGGACGGCCGGCCACGGCGTTGAACGTGACCTCGAAGTAGTTGGCCGGCGCCGCCAGCGCGGTCGGCAGTTTGGCGGCGGCGGCGTCCGGATTCCACAGGCGCACGCCGCCGGCGGCCTGCGTGTCGCCGACCCGCTGCCAGGTGCCGGCGACGACCGTCGCGTTCTTGGCGTAGAGGACGATCTCGCCCGTCGCCGAGCTGACCGGCGGGCCGGACGAGGTCTTGACGATCACACGGTTCGACGCCGACATCCCGACGTTGCCCGCGGCGTCGAAGGCGCGCGCCTGCACCGCATGCGTCCCGTCGACCGTGCCGAGATGGGCACAGGCGACGGTGGTCTGCCCGGGGAGCAGCGCGTGCGCGACGACCCCGTCCTCGAGGATCTCGGCGCGGGTGACGCCGACATCATCGGTGGCGGTGAACGAAATCGACACCGGGCCGCTGCTGATCGTCAGTCCGTCGATCGGACTGACGAGCGAGACGAGCGGTGCGCGCGTGTCGGTGGGCGCCGCCGCGGCCGGCAGCGGAAATGCGGTCACCAGGCCGTAATGGTCTGACGGGGCCGCTTCCCCGGGCGTGACGACGCCGAAGCGGGCGATCGCGGTGGGGAGAAAACCGGGCGGCGACCAGACGTAGTCGATGCGCTTCCACGCGTAGCCGACCGGCGAACCACAGTTCGCCCGGTTGAGCATGCCCGAGAATCCTTCGGCGCTGCCGTGCAGCAGCGGCCAGGCGTCGACGTAGGCGGCGTCGCGCAGCTTCTGCAGTCCCGCCGGAATCGGCACCTGTTCGCAGATCTTCGCGGCCCCTTCCCAGACGTTCAGATCGCCGAGCAGCAGGTGCGGCGCGCTGCCGGCGGTGCGGGCCATGAACGCGATCGTCGCCTGCGACTGCGATTCGTAGACCGCCGCCGGGTCGACGCCGCTGCCGAGCCAGTGCGTCACGAACAGGTTGATGCTCTGGCTGCACGCCGCGTCGAGGCAGACCGGCACCCGCAGCACCCACATCGTGTCGGCAGGATTCGCGTTCAAGGTGGTGTCGAGCTGCTGCCACTGTTCGCCGCCGGCGAAGCCGTAGCGCGCCACCATCGCAATGCCGTTGCGCTCGCTCGTCCGGGCCTTCCAGCCAAGCGCCAGCCGCACGTTCTCCGGCGACCCGCAGACGGTGCTCCATGCCTCCGTCAAGCCGAGCGCCACCACCTGCGGGTCTGCGCCGAGACTGGTGACGAGGTGCTGCTGGATGAAGCCGGTTCCCCAGCCATTGAGCGGCTGGGTCGGGTCCGTACAGTTGCCGGAGTCGACAAATAGAGAAGCCCGGCCGGGCAGTCCCGGCTCACCCTTGCCCGATTGAATGTTGTAGAAGCCGACCTTGAATGTCGCGGGCGCCGACTGGGCCCGCGACGGCGGCGGCAGCAGGAACACGGCAATCGCGCCAAACCACAGCATCCGGACGCACGGGCACAGCCTGCGAACCATAGGTCGGGTCCCTGCACGCACACCGGTAGCGGATCCGGAGGCGTACGCCTGAGTTGTCAGTGAAAAAAGCGGCTGGTGGTGCGCGTTTCTTCGCTTCAGCCGGCGGCCGATGCGCAACGTCGGTGCCACTCAGCCGTTGCGCCTAACGTATTAAGCCGGAACGATTTAGGAATGAAGGCTGAGCTTGGCTGTTGAGATTGTGACCTAAAATGAAACATACCATTACATTTTGGTCAGCCGTTTTCTCGACTCGTACTGAACCGCTACGAACACTCGACGTTACACACCTGCCAGATCAGGCGTGAAAACGGCTGGAACGGTTGTCGGCGGGCAAGAGTTACATATGCCTCAGTCGTGGTTCTGTACACTGGCCTCCGCAGCCGGCCGTGTCCATTTGCTCAACTCATTTATTATCAACACGTTGGAAGAGGTGGCGGCATGGTTGCGCTAGGTATTGGCATCCACCCTGTGAAGTTTTGGAGCGTGCTTGTGCGGATGCGTGTTGTTCTCTTCGTATGCCTGTGGACGATGGCGGCCAGTGCGTCGGCCGCCACTCTGAACGTGTGCGCCAGCGGCTGCCCGTACACGGCGCTGCAGCCCGCGCTTGACGCGGCGGCGCCGGGCGATACCATCCTGCTCCGCGCCGGAGAGACCTTCGTCGGACCGTTCGTGCTGCGCACCAAGCCGGCGTCGTCTGCCTGGATCACCATCCGGTCGGATGCCGCCGACAGCAGCCTGCCGGCGGCCGGCGTGCGGCTCGTCCCGTCAGGGAAACCGGGCGCGAACACCTCGCTCTCGCTCCTGCCGCGGCTGATCGGTCAGGGCGGCGCCCTCAAGACCACTCCCGTCATCCGCACCGACGCCGGGGCGCATCACTATGCGCTCCGCTTCCTGAATATCGACGGCGCCGCCAATCTGGGCTTCGAGACGCTGATTGCGACCGGCGACGACACGACGGCGGCGCCGGCCCACGACATCGTCATCGACCGCGTCTACGCGCACGGCGATCAGTACAAAGGCATGAAGCGCGGCATCGCGCTGAACGGCCTCAACACCGACGTCATCAACAGCTACATCTCGGACATCAAGGCGGTCAACGCCGACTCGCAGGCGATCGCCAGCTACAACGGCGCCGGTCCCTTCCGTATCGTCAACAATTATCTCGAGGCCGCCGGCGAGAACGTCCTGTTCGGCGGTTCCGACCCGGCGGTGTCGCAGCTGGTGGCGACCAACGTCGAGATCCGCGGTAACCATTTCTTCAAGCCGCTGACCTGGCGAGGCGACATCCTGGCGGCCCCGGCCTCGCCACGCGCCTCGACCGCCTCGGCGGGCGCGCTTTCCGCCGGCACCCACTACTTCAAGGTCGTCGCCCTGCTCTATACCGACACCCGGACGGTGGTCTCGCTGCCGTCGAGCGAAGTGAGCGTCGGCGTGTCCAGCGGCGGCGCGGCGACGATTTCGTGGAGCGCGGTGCCGGGCGCGGACAAGTACCGCATCTACCGCGGCACCGCGGCGGGGACCGAAGCCAAGTATCTCGAGACCGCGGGGCCGGTGACGTCCTTTGCGTATACCGGTTCCGGCGAGACCGCCGGAACGCCCGGGGCGGCGACGATGTGGGCCGTCAAGAATCTGCTCGAGCTGAAGAACGCGCAGCAGATCGTCATCGACGGCAATGTCTTCGAGAACATCTGGGCGGCGGGACAGTTCGGCTACGCACTGGTGCTCACGCCGCGGAATCAAAGCGGCGGCGCGCCCTGGGCGCGCGTCCGCGACGTGACGATCACGAACAACATCATCCGTCACGCCGCCGGCGCACTGCAGGTGGTGGGGTACGACTCGACCAATACGAGCGAGCAGACCCGCCGCGTGACCGTCCGCAACAACCTCTTCTACGATATCGACCCGACGAAATGGGGGCCGAACAGCGCCAAGGTCTTTCTCGTCGGCGAGGGAGCGGCGGACGTCGTGATCGACAGGAATACCATCATCGCGGCGAACACCGCAGTGGTGTATGCCTACGGCAGTCCCCAGATGACGGGCTTCGTCTACACGAATAACATCTCCCGGCACGATGCCTACGGCATCAACGGCGCGGACGGCCGGCCGGGCACCTACTCGATCGACATGTACTTTCCAGGGGGCGTCGTCACGAACAACGTCCTGGCGGGAGGCACCGCCTCCCAGTACCCCGTACCGAACAGCTTTCCGACCATTGCCCAGTGGGATGCCTCGTTTGTCAACGCCGCGGCCGACGATTACCGGCTGCTGACGAGCAGCGTGTTCTATACCGCCGGCGCCGGCGGCAGCGTCCCCGGTGCTGATATCGGTGCCGTCAACGCCGCGACGGCGGGTGGCGGCAGCGCCCCGCCCCCGCCGCCCCCCCCGCCGCCGCCCCCGGCGCCGACCAATGCGCCGCCGGTCGCGAACGCGGGCGGCCCGTACACCGGCACGAAGGGCAGCGCCCTGACGGTGGACGGCAGCGGCTCGTCGGATCCGGACGGATCGATTACCGGCTACCAGTGGCGGTTCGGCGACGAAATTCTCGTCACCGCTGCCGAGACGCCGGCGGTGACG
>JANMWI010000087.1:0-2709 GCA_031393955.1 Acidobacteriota bacterium | reverse complement strand
GCCGGGCATCGCGTCGATCGTGACCTTGGCCGGCTGGCCGATCCGCAGCGACGGGATGTCGGTCTCGTCGACCTCGACTTCCGCCTGGATGATCGACATGTCGGCGATGGTCAGCAGCACCGTGCCGGCGTTGTTCATCGTCCCGATGACGACGGTCTCCCCCTCCTCGATGTTGCGGCGGGTGACGATGCCGTCGATCGGCGACTCGATCCGGACCTTGCTGAGATCGAAGCGGGCACTCGCCGCGGTCGCCTTCTCGGACTCCATCCGCAGCTGCATCGTCCGGACGTTCTGCTCCTGCGCGTTGTATTCCGCCTGGCGGGTCTTGAGGTCGTTCTCGGCGCGCTCGAGCGTCTCGCGCGTCGTCAGGCCGCCCTTCCAGAGATCCTGCTGGCGCTTGTAGTTGTCCTGCGACTGTTTGAGCGCGAGGCGGGCGCTTTCGAGCGCCAGCTTGACCTGTTCGGCGCTCGACCGCGCCGCGGCGAGCGAGGCTTCCGTCCGCTGGACGGCAGTGCGCAGGTTGCGCGGGTCAATCTGCAGCAGGAACTGCCCCTTGGTGACCCTGACGCCCTCCTCGACCGCCAGGTCGGTGACCCGGCCCATCGTGTCGGCGCTGATGTTGACGTCGCGCTTCGGCTGAATCTTGCCGGACGCCGAGACCAGCGCCTCGAGGTTGCGCTTGCGGACCGCCTCGGTCGTGACCTCGACGCCGTCGTTGCGCTTGAACTTGAAGTTGGCGAACGCCAGGCCGGCGAGCACCACGACGATGCCGGCGGCGATCAGGATCTTTCGGTTGCGGCTCACGCGCTCGCTCCATGTCGCACGATCGCAACCACCAGGGCAATGATGAAGTAGGTGACGAGCAGCGCCGTGGCGATTGGCTGCGTCCGCCGCCGGTAGAGGACCGCCAGCCCGATCGCCAGGACGATCAGCTGCCAGATCACGAACAGGTCGATCATGCCGAGCAGCCGCGCCGCGACCGAGCCGTCGTCGAGCAGCGCCTGCGTGAAGACGCCGAGGTTGGAGCCGCTCGACATCGTGCCGCGCGCGTAATTCATCGGCACCGTAAAGAGCTGCGCCAGCACGCCAATCGGACCGGTGTGGACGACGACCGCGAGCAGCTGGCGGTAGCTGGCCTCGCCGCCGAGCGCGGCGTTGAAGATGGCGAACAGCAGGCCGGCGAGGAGGGCGCTGACGAGCGGGACCATCACCAGCATGCTGCCGCCGGCGATGTAGGCGGCGTAGCCGGACATCTTCTGCATCGCCTGGTACTGCTCGTCGCTGACCGGCCCCGAGAACGGACTCGTCGCGGCGGCTTCGAGCCAGGCCTCCTGGCCGACGTGCGTCAGCAGGAAGCCACCGATGATCAGCACCATCGTCGCTGTGGTCAGCGCGAGCATGCCGAACCAGGCCGGGCGCGCCACCAGCGCCTCGTAGGTCGTGCGGGGGGAGGTGATGATGCCGAAGAACCGGGAGGCAAGGCCCGGCGCTGTGCGGGGAGGCCCCGCCGGTACGGAAGGTGAAGTCATAGGTGCTGGCCGACTGGGTGCAGGACCGCCCCCCGTGAATTTGGGTGGCTTGAGCGATTCTAGTATTGCATTACGACATTCAGGCGGCCGATGTTTCCGCCAAATGCGCGCGTCGAAACCGCTGTGGACGCGGCATTTACGGGCCTTCGGAAGACCCGTACGCTAAGCTTTCCGAGATGGGAAGCATGCAGCGTGCGCTGGCGGCCGTGGTCCTGGTCTCCGCCGTCGGCAGTCCGGCCGGGGCCCAGACGTTCGACACCGTCGGGACGCGGGCGGCCGGCATGGGCGGCGCGTTCGTGGCGGTCGCGGACGATGCCTCGGCGGCGTACTGGAACCCGGCGGGCTTCGCCTCGGGTTCGATTTTCAGCCTCGTGCTCGATCGGACGACGGTCGAGCAGACCGGGACCGGACTCGAGCCGGGCACCCGCCAGTCGGGGGGGCTGGTGGCGATCGGTGCCCCGGCGCTGGCGCTGTCGTATTACCGGCTTCGGGCGACCGCGGTCCAGCCGACGCCGGACGGCATGCTGCAGGCCGAGACGCTGACCACTCACCATGTCGGCGCGACGCTGGTGCAGTCGGTCGCTCCGGGCATCGCCGTCGGCGCGACCGTCAAGATGGTGCGCGGGATCGTCTCCGCCGCGGTGGATCGCCCCGCGAGCCGGGATGCCCTGCTGGACGGCGGCGGCACGGCGGCGGCCGGCCAGACCAGGTTCGATGCCGATCTCGGAGTGATGGCGGGCGCCGGACCGTTCAAGGCCGGATTTACCCTGCGCAATGCCACGGCGCCGTCGTTCACCGGACTGGCGGGGCGCGGCGAGATGACGCTCCGTCGCCAGGGCCGTGCCGGCGTGTCGGTGGCCCCTCTGGCGGGATGGATCGTAGCGGCCGATATGGATGTCATCGGATCGGGTGGGCCGTCCGGCGTGCGGCGGCGGATGGCGGCGGGGGCCGAAGGGCGGGTCCAGCGGCGCCTGTTCGTCCGCGGCGGAGCGAGCGCGGCGGTGTCGGGGGAGCGGGCGGCGGCGTTCAGCGCCGGCGTCAGCGTCGCGGCGACCGCCTCGCTGCTGATCGATGTCGGGGTGACACGGGGGTCCGATCGCGCCGCCAACGGGTGGGGAGTCGCCGCCAGGGTAGGTTATTGAGGGCCACTGACGATTTCGTTCTTGACAAAAAGTGTCAA
>JANMWI010000055.1:0-28041 GCA_031393955.1 Acidobacteriota bacterium | reverse complement strand
AAGCCGCCGACGCGGTCCTGGGTGAGGTTGCCGAGAAACCTGACCCGCGGCGCGACGCCGCGCGCCAGCGCCCGCGCGCGGAGCTCGCCGGCGAGCGTGCCGTCGCCGGCGATGGCGAGCACGGCCGCGGGCAGCGCCGCGACCGAATCGATCAGGTATTCGAAGCCCTTCTTGCTGACCAGCCGACCGGCCGCGAACAGGAGCGGCGTCGCCGGGTCGAGACCGAGCTCGCCGCGCAGGACGATCCTGGCCGCGGGATCCGGCCGGAAGCGCGCCTCGTCGACGCCGTACGGCACCGTCTCGATGCGACCGGGGGCGGCGCCGAGCGCGACGGCGCGCTGACGGAGGTCGTCGCTGCACGCCGTGACGAAGCCGGCACGGCGAAAGGTCGCACGCGCCGCCAGCCGCGCCGGCGCCAGCGTTTCGGCGACGTAGACGTCCGAGCCGTGGAGGCTGACGACCAGCGGCAGCCGCGGCGCGGCCGCCGCCGCGGTGGCGCCGCCCGGCACCACCCAGTGGCCGTGCATCACCGTGGCGCCGTGCCGCCGCGCGACCGCCCGCGCGGCGCGCCAGCCGGCAGCGAGCGCCAGCGGCGCCGCCGCGTAGGCCGCGCCGCGAAGCCGGACGTCGGCGCGCATCGCCGCCGCGTAGCCGAAGACGTTGAGCGCCGCGGTCGGCGCGTAGCGATAGAAGTGGAAGTGGACGCCGCCGTCTTCGGCAGGGCGGTCGACCAGCGGATGCCACGGCGCGACGACGTGGACCTCGTGGCCGCGGGCGGCGACGCCGCGGGCGATCGGCTCCATGAACGTGCCGACGCTGTCTCCCGGAAACCGCGGATACGACGTCGTCACCATCACGACGACCTGAGCCATGCGGGTCAGCGCCGGGCGGCCTGCAACCTCAACCGCCACGGCATCACGATCGACTCGAGGATGACATTCGACGAGAGCTTCGACTGCCCCTGCTTGCGCTCGACGAAGATGATCGGCACCTCGGCGAAGCGGCAGCCCTGACGGGCCGCGTCGAACAGCATCTCGACGAGGAAGGCATAGCCGTCCGAGACCATGCGATCGAGCGGCAGGCGGGCGAGCGCGTCGCGGCGCCAGCACCGGAACCCGCTCGTGCAGTCGGTCGCCGACAGCCGGGTGACGGCGCGGACGTAGCGGTTCGCGAACGTGCTGAGGACGATCCGGTGGAGCGGCCAGTTGACGACGCTGACGCCGTTCAGGTAGCGCGAACCGATGACGACGTCGGCGTCGGCGGTCGCCGCGGTCAGCGCCGGCAGGTAGTCGGGATTGTGCGAGAGGTCGGCGTCCATCTGACAGATCAAATCGACGTCGGGGGTCGCGACCGCTTGCCGGAGGCCGTCGATGTAGGAGCGGCCGAGGCCGCGGCGCCCGGTGCGGTGCATCACCTCGATCCGGCCCGGATGCTCCACCGCCAGCGCGTCCGCGACGGCGCCGGTGCCGTCGGGCGAGCCGTCGTCGACGATCAGCATCCGGAACCCGGCGTGGGCGAGGACGCCACGGACGAGCAGCGGGAGATTCTCCCGCTCGTTATAGGTCGGCACGACTACGAGCACGTTCATCAGCGAATCCAGCGGTCAGCGCAGGCGGCGGCACAGACGATCAATGCCGGGTCGATCACGGGTATCCGGAACCGCTCCTGCGGGAAGAAGACGAGGCCGGCGCCGGCGGCGGCAAGCGCCAGGACGAACAGCGCCTCGGGCGGGGCGCTTGGCTGCCGCCGCCACCAGCCCGATGCGGCGAAGGGCAGCAGGAGCAGGTACGACACGACCGACGCCGCCCAGTATGCCGTCGAGTGTAGCGTATACGACGGGCCGATCGGCAGCACGGTGTAGACCGCCTTGCGCGCCAGCAGTCCCAGCCACCACCACCGGTGCTGCGCGATATAGGCGAACGCGGCACGGTAATACTCGGGCTCGAGCTGCTCGGCCGTCAGTCCGGGGCGCGCCTGACGGAAGGCGATCTCGGCGCGCTTGATGTCGGGGTTGGCCGCCATGTCCCCCTCGCCAATGGCGAGCGGGTGGTTGCCGGTCCAGAAGGTGACGCCTCCCTCCGACGCGATCAGCACGAAGCGGTGAAAGACCCTGGCGTTGCGGATGGTCCACGGCGCGATGGTGGCGAGGGCCGCCGCGATCAGGATCACGCCGAGCAGGGCACGGCGCCGGCGCGCCAGCCACAGCAGGACGAGCGGCAGTGCCAGCAGCATCGCAGGCCGCGTCAGCGCCGCGATCCCCGCAGCCACGCCGGCGGCCGCGGCGAGCCATCCCGCGGCGCGGCGGCGATCCGCGCCGTGCGCCCGATCAATCGCCCGGTCAAGGACCAGCGCGGCCGCCAGGGCGAGCGTGCTGTAGAGCGTCTCGCTCAGCACGTAGGCGCAGATCCAGACCAGCGGCGGATAGACCGCCGCGATGCCGGCCGCCGCGGCGCCCGCGGCCGGCCCGGCCCGGCGCAGTGCGATGACGCCAATCAGGACGACGCCGACGGCGCCGGTGGCCGCCTGCACCAGCTTCACCCGGACCGGCGAGGCGTCGTAGTCGTGCCCGGCGCCGATCGCCGCCAGCATCAGGGGATAGATCGGCGCCCGGCCGAACCGCGGCGCGGTGCCGGTCGCCGCGGCCGCGTCGTAGGTGAAGCCGCGGCCCTCGGCGAGGCCGCGGGCGAGGGCAAGATACTCCCGCTCGTCGTGGGTCAGCGGCTTGCCGGTCCAGTAGAACAGGCCGAACAGCACCCGCACGATCAGGCCGACGATGGCGGCGCCGACAATCAGCCGCCGCGCGCGCGCGGAATCGATCGTCATCGACCGGCTAGCGGCGTCCTTCGAAGCGGAGCGCCGAGATCTGCTCCGAGACCAGACCGACCAGAAAGACGATGACCGCGAGCATGATGAGCAGCACCGAGGAATTGGCGACGTGATGCTGGGTGGCGATCGTCCAGGCGGCATAGCCGGCGCCGAGCGCCAGCGACGCCAGGCTGACCGGCAGGAAGACCCGCAGCGGGCTGAAGATCGTGACGATCTTCAGGATGATCATCAGGAACTTGGCGCCGTCCCGGGCCAGCCTGATTTTCGAGGCGCCGGTCCGCTGGCGCGCCTCGACCGGCTCGAACGCGACGTTGTAGCCGGCCTTGATGAACGCCAGCGTCGTCGTGGTCGGGGTCGAGAAGCCGTTCGGGAGCAGGTGCAGGAACTCCTGGAGCTGCGCGCGCCGGGCGCCGCGGAAGCCGGAGGTCAGGTCTGGAATCGGGCGGCCGGTGAGGTAGGTGGCGAGGCCGTTCAGGGCCGCGTTGCCGAGCTTCCGCGCGGTCGTTGCCTGGGTCGCGGCCGAGCGTGCGCCGATCACCAGATCGAACTCGCCGAGCCGGGCGACCAGCCGCTGCGCGTCCGACGGGCGATGCTGGCCGTCGCCGTCGACGATCAGCACGTACTCCCCGGTGGCGCGGCGGATGCCGCTCTTGACGGCGGCGCCGTTGCCCTTATTGTAAGGATGCCGCACCACGACGGCTCCGGCGGCGGCGGCCTGCGCCGCCGTGCCGTCCGCCGAGCCGTCGTCGACGACGATGATCTCGTGCCAGGCGGCCGCGGCGGCAAGGGCGGCCACGACGTCGCTGATGCCGTCCGCTTCGTTGAAGGCGGGGACGATGACCGAGACCGCGGACGGCGCGGCCATCAGCGGACCCGCCGTTCGGCGGCGCCGTCGGCCGCGGTGGCGGGATCCACGGCGCGCCGCTCGGGCAGCTCCAGCTTGCGGACGCGGTAGAGCAGGTCCTCGAGCAGCTTGCGGTTGCCGGAAATCATGTCGGCGAGCAGGCCGATCACGATCACCTGGAAGCCGACGATCATCAGCACCGCCGAAGCGATCAGCGACTGCAGGTGGCGCTCAGGGCCGAAGCCGACCGCGGTGAAGTAATAGAACAGGAATCGGAGCGAGATCGCCAGACCGATGCCGAGCACGCCGAGGCCGAGGTAGGTGAAGACCTTGAGCGGCTCGTACATCGCGTAGATCCGGACGATCGTCGCCGCCGAGCGCTTGATGTACGAAAAGATGCTGTCGAACAGCCGCGAGTCGCGCGTCCGCGCGTTGGTCTCGACCGGGACGTGGGCGATCGCCATCCGCTTCTTGCCCGCCTGGATGATCGACTCGAGCGTGTACGAGAACTCCGAGATAACCGTCATCCGCAGCGCCGCTTCGCGGGTGTAGGCGCGGAAGCCGCTGGTCGTGTCCGGCACGCTGGTATTCGAGACCTGCCGCACGACCCAGCTGCCGAGGCGCTGCAGCTGCCGCTTGCGTCGCGACATGTGCCGCAGCTCCGCGATGTTCCGGTCGCCGATGACGATGTCGGCGGCGCCGCTCAGCAGCGGCGCGAGCAGCTTGGGAATCTCATGCGCCGCGTATTGATTGTCGGCGTCGGTGTTGACGATGAAGTCGGCGCCGGCCTTGAGCGACGCGTCGATGCCGGCCATGAAGGCCGCCGCCAGCCCCTTGTTGCGGCGGAAGCGCACGACATGGTGGGCGCCGCAGGCGCGGGCGACGTCGGCGGTGCCGTCGCGCGACCCGTCGTCGATGATCAGCACCTCGACGATGTCAATCCCCGGGACCGACCGCGGCAGGTCGGCGAGCGTCGCCGGCAGCGTCGCGGCTTCGTTGAGGCAGGGGATCTGGATGATCAGCTTCACGGGGCGTGGCAATTCTGGCACTTCTCGCGGCTCAGGAGACCAACTTTTCGATGACGCCGTCCCACGTGATGGCGCTCGCGATCTCGTGGCCGGCATCCCCCAGCGCCGCCGCGAGGCGGCGATCGGCGGCGAGCCGGTTGATCGCCGCGGCGAGGGCCTCGGGGTTCGGCGGGCAGACGAAGCCGTTGACGCCGTCGACGACGAACTCGTTGGGTCCGCCCGAGTCGGTGCAGGTCACGACCGGCTTGCGGGCGAGAAACGCCTCGAGCGTCACGTAGCCGAAGTCCTCGTCGAAGGGCGGGTAGACGACCGCGAGCGCGCCGCCATAGAGGCCGAGCAGATCCTCGTCGCCGACGCTGCCGAGGAAGGTGACGCGGTCGGCGACGCCGGCGGTTTCGGCGGCGCGCTCGGCGTTCGCGCGCTGGGTGCCGTCCCCGGCGATGACCAGCCGAGTGCCGGGGTCGACGCGTGCCATCGCCCGGATGATGAGCTCGACGCGCTTGACCGACTCGATCCGCCCGACCGACAACACGTAGTCGCCGTACGGACCGGGGCCGAGCCGGCCGGCGAGCTGCGGCGGATGATAGAGCGGCTCGGCGGCGAGCCCGTTGTATTTGGCCAGCCGGCCGGCGGTGTTGCGGGCGTTGGCGAACAGCCGCCGGCACTCGGCGAGCGACGCGGTGTCGAGGCGGATCAGCTGCTCGCGCAGGCCAAGGTCGAGCTCGGTGTGGGCGAAGTCGCTGTATTCCGTCCCGCACAGCTCGTAGGCCGCCCGGTACTGGTGGATGAGCCACGCCACTTTATTGGGGTGCCTGGCGAAATAGGTGGGGAACTTCGACGCTATCAGCAGGTCCACCGGCTGACCGTTGGCTTCGCTGAGATCGAGCAGTCGCCAGGCGGCCGCGTGAGGAAGGATCTCCTCTTTCGGGTACCACTTGAACGGCACGCTGACCAGTTCGGCGAGGTAACCGCGGGTGCGCAGCTCGCGTACGAGCTGGCGCACGTGCACTTCGGCGCCGCCGTGCACGAAAGGCACCTGTGCCTCGCAGACCAGGACTGTCCGCACCGTCATTTTCCGTCGCACCTTACCACGCGGCCGCTCCCAGCCCTGACACCCCGCCCTGGCCGCGACCGCCCCTGGCCGGTCTGGCAAACCCCGGATCGTAGCACGCCGGATCGCCCCCCCATGGCTCCCTCGGCATTCGATGCGGGGCCGGCTCATCAGGGCAAATACCCTACCGCCTTGCTGAGCTGAAAACAGTAGCGAAAAAAAAGCGTAACCGCCACGCCCTCATGGTTTTGCGTTGACATCACCAGCGCCTTTCCCTACTATCGCGGTGGAAATTAATGGAGCAAAGTGGATTAAATGGCCGTGCTCCGCGGTAACCAGGCCGCAAAAATCGACGAGAAGGGTCGGCTCAAGATCCCGAACGCCTTCCGGGCGCTCATCGAGGAGCGGCACGGAGCCGAGCTGTTCGTGACGAGCCTGACGGGGGAGTCCGTCCGCATCTACCCGATGCCGGTCTGGATGGCGCTCGAGGAAAAGCTTGCCGGCGTGCCCTCGTCGAGCCCGGCCCGGCAGCGATTCCTGGACCGGGTCAACTACTACGGCAAGGTCGCCGAGTTCGACAACCAGGGCCGGGTGCTCGTCCACCCCCGGCTGCGGGATTCGGCCGGCATGGCCGGGGAAGTCGACGTCTTCGGCCAGTACGACTTTCTCGAAGTCTGGAATCACGAGCGGTTCCTCGCCAAGCTCCAGCGCGAGCCGTTCACCGACGACGACGCCAGGACGCTGTCGGACTTCGGAATCTGAACATGGCCGACGTACCGAGTCACGAACCCGTGCTCCTGGCAGAAACTGTCGCGCTGCTCGATCCATCCCGCGGCGGATTGTTCGTCGATTGCACGGTCGGCCTTGGCGGCCACGCGCGCGCCGTCCTCCAGGCCGGCGCCTCGCGGCTGCTCGGCCTCGATCGCGACCCGTCCGCGCTGGCGCTGGCCGCGGCGGCGCTGGCGGAGTGGTCGCCGCGGGTCGAGCTGGTCCATGCCGACTACCGCGACCTCGGGGTGGTGCTGGACGCCCGCTCGGAGGCGGCGGTCGACGGGGTCCTCGCCGACCTCGGGGTGTCGTCGCTCCAGTTCGACACCGAGGGGCGCGGCTTCAGCTTCCGCCGCGACGAGCCGCTGGACATGCGGATGGATCAGACGACCGGGCCGACCGTCGCCGACCTGCTGACGTCGGTCGACGAGGAGGAACTGGCGAACGTCATCTTCCAGTTCGGCGAGGAGCGCTTTTCGAGGCGGATCGCCCGCGGGGTGGTCGAGGCGCGGCGGCTGGCGCCGGTGGCGACGACCGGCCAGCTGGCGCAGATCGTCCGGCGCGCCGTCCCGCGCCGCGGCTACCAGCGCATCGACCCGGCGACGCGCACCTTCCAGGCGCTGCGGATCTGGGTCAACCACGAGCTCGACGGCCTCGACGCGTTCCTGGTCAGCGCCTCACGCCGGTTGCGCGCCGGGGCGCGGCTGGCGGTGATCACGTTCCACTCGCTCGAGGACCGCATCGTCAAGCACACCTTCCGCGCGCTGGCCGCCGGCGGCGACGCGCTGCGGGTGCTGACCCGCAAGCCGCTCTCCCCCGGGGAGGCCGAAGTAGCCCGCAATCCACGCGCGCGCAGCGCGAAGCTCCGTGCTATCGAGAGGCTCGCATGAGTGGGATTGATTTCGAATACGCCATCAAGAAGGACGTCCGCAACAACCCGATCGTCCGCGAGGTCGATGACGAGCGGCAGCGCCAGGTGTGGCGCTCGCTGCTGATCGGCGGCTTCCTGGTGGCGGTGATCCTGTTCTCGGCGTGGCAGCACTTCGAGCTGCTGCGCCACGGCTACCGGATCCAGAAGATGCAGCAGCAGCGTGCCGGCCAGGAGGAAATCAACCGCCGGCTGCGGCTCGAGATTGCGACGCTGCGCTCGCCGGCCCGGATTGAGCACATCGCGACGACGGAACTGCATCTCGTCGCGCCGTCGCGCGACCAGGCGATCGTGATCCAGCGGGTGACGCCGTCGACGCCGCCCGGCAAGTCGATCGTCGCGGCGCGGTAGGCGCGGCGCGGCGCAGGAGGGCGGATGGCGGACGAACACGGCAGCAGCAAGTTCAGGCTTCCCTGGCAGCGACCGGCGCAGCGCGTCGCGCGGCGGGCGCCGGCGGCGGCGCCCGGCCAGTGGCGTGCGACGCTGCGGTCGCGGCTGCTGGTCTGCGCCGGCATGTTCGCGTTCTGGACCGTCAGCATCGAGGCGCGGCTGGTCTACCTGCAGGTCGTGCAGCACGGCGAGATGATGGCGCGGGCCGATCGCCAGCAGCTGCGGACCGTCAAGCTGCCGGCCAAGCGCGGCGAGATCGTCGACCGCAACAATCACGTTCTCGCCTACAGCGTCGACGCCGATACGATTGCCGCCGACCCGTCCAACGTCGAGGATCCCGATC
Organism: Acidobacteriota bacterium; assembly: GCA_031393955.1. Classification (GTDB taxonomy): domain Bacteria; phylum Acidobacteriota; class Vicinamibacteria; order Vicinamibacterales; family 2-12-FULL-66-21; genus JALZOC01. The sequence goes on along the minus strand of JANMWI010000055.1, from coordinate 19,863 downwards.
GGGTCGCCCGTCTGATCTGCGGCGCGCTCGACGGCTGCACCGCGCCGCAGCGCCAGACGATGGCCGAGCGGCTGCGCGGCAAGGGACAGTTCGCGTTCCTCGCCCGCCAGGTCTCCCCGGACGAGGGCCGGCGGGTCCGCGCCCTCGACCTTCCCGGCATCCTGTTCTACAAGGAGAGCCGGCGCTACTATCCGAAGAAGGAGCTCGCCGCGCACCTGCTCGGCTACGTCGGCCTCGACAACATCGGCCTGGCCGGGCTCGAATCGGCCTTCGACGCGCGAATCCGCGGCCGCGAAGGGCGGATGCTGGTCCAGACCGACGCCCGGCACCACGCGATGTCGAAGCGTGACGAGCGGCTGCCGACCGCCGGCGACAGCATCGAGCTGACGATCGACGAATACCTGCAGTACATCGTCGATCGCGAGCTGCGCATCGGCGTCGAGGAGAACGGCGCCGCCGGCGGCAGCGCGATCGTCATGCAGCCGCAGACCGGCGAGATCCTCGCGCTGTCGAACTGGCCGACCTTCAACCCCAACGACTTCAACACCACCGATCCGGAGAAGCGGCGCAACCGCGCCGTCCAGGACTCCTACGAGCCCGGCTCGACCTTCAAGGTCGTCACCGCGTCGGCGGCGCTCGAGGAGGGAGTCATCAAGTCGACCGATCTGGTCGACTGCTCGCCCGGCTCGATTGCATTCGGCAGCCGGGTGATCCGCGACAGCCATCCGCACGGCCTGCTGCCGTTCATCGACGTCATCGCCCAGTCGAGCAACGTCGGCGCCATCAAGGTCGGGCAGCGGCTCGGACCGGAGCGGCTCAGCCGCTATATCAGCCGCTTCGGTTTCGGCCAGGCGCTGGCGCCGGACTTCCGCGGCGCCAGCCCCGGGATCGTCTGGCAAGCCGCCGCCCTCGACGCCAGCGCGCTGGCCTCGGTGTCGATGGGCTATCAGGTCGGTGTCACGCCGCTACAGATGGCGACCGCGGTCAGCGCCGTCGCCAACGGCGGCGAAATCATCGAACCGCGGGTGATCCGGGCGTTCATCCGCGACGGCCGCCGCGAAGAAGTGCCGCACAAGGTCCTGCGCCGCGCGATCACCCCGGACACCGCCGCGGCGCTGACCGAAATCATGGAGGCGGTCGTCGATCGCGGCACCGGCAAGAAGTTCGCGAACATCGAGGGCTACACCGTCGCCGGCAAGACCGGCACCGCCTCGAAGATCGTCAACAACCACTATTCGAAGGTCGACTACAACGCCTCGTTCGTCGGGTTCGTGCCGTCGCGCAACCCGGCGCTGGTCATCGTCGTCGTCATCGACTCGCCGCACACCAAGGGTTACTACGGCGCGACCGTCTCCGGACCGGTGTTCAAACGGATCGCTGAAATCGCGCTCCGCCATCTGGGCATCGGTCCGACCGTCAACGCGCCGGCTCCGGTGCTGGTGGCGGCGCAGGAGTCGAATCCCGATGGCATGGAAGCGCGGCCGGTGCGCGCCCCGGCGGTGCCGGCCGACGTCGACGATCCGCAGCCCGACGGCCGGATGCCCGATCTCCACGGCCTGAGCGCGCGCGAGGCGCTCCGCCTGCTGACGCGCTCCGGCCTCACCGCCCGGATGCGTGGCAGCGGTTTCGTCGCCGCGCAGGCGCCCGCCGCCGGCACGCCGCTCGGGCCAGACGATGTCGGCGTGCTCCAGCTCCGGCTTCGGCCGCTGCCGACCGCGGCCGGGGAGCCGCAATGACGCTCGGCGAGCTGCTTCGCCAGCTCGAGCAGCGCGAGCCCGAGCTGCTGTCGGGCCCGGCGCAGGCTGGCGGCGCCGGCGCGACCGAAGTCACCGAGGTGACCTGGGACTCGCGTCAGGCGCGGCTCGGCTCGCTGTTCGTGGCGCTGCGCGGCGCCCGCGCCGACGGCGGCAAGTTCGCCGCCGCCGCCGTCGCGCGCGGCGCCGTGGCGGTGGTCTCGGACGGTCCCCGTCCCGCCGGCTTCGAGACGCCGTGGATCGCCGTCGCCGACGGCCGGCTCGCGCTCGCCGCGCTGGCGGCTGCCATCGAAGGGCGGCCGAGCGAGGCGCTGACGCTCGTCGGCATCACCGGCACCAACGGCAAGACCACGACCGCCTACCTGCTGGCATCGATCTTCGAGGCCAATGGCATCCGCTGCGGCCGGATTGGCACGGTCGGCCACCGCGTTGGCGGGCGGGAGATCGAGACCGCCCGGACAACGCCGGAGGCGCCTGAGCTACAGCGGCTGCTCCGCGAGATGGTCACCGAAGGCTGCGGGGCGTGCGTGATGGAGGTCTCCTCGCACGCGCTGGCGCTGCGCCGCGCCGACCACCTCCACTTCGCCGCCGCGATTTTCACCAACCTGACCCGCGACCATCTCGACTTCCATGGCGACATGGAGCAGTACTTCGCCGCCAAGCGGCGGCTGTTCGAGCTGCTGCCCGACGGCGGCACCGGCATCACCAACCTCGACGACCGCCGCGGCGCCGACTTCGCGGCGGCGACCCGCCGGCCGGTGACCTACGCGATCGACGCGGCGGCCGACGTCCGGCCGGGGCCGCTGACGTTCTCGCTCGACGGCCTCTCGTTCGAAGCGCGAACGCCGCGCGGCACGCTCCACCTCCGCTCGCCGCTGGTCGGCCGGCCGAACGCCTACAACATTCTCGCCGCCGTCGCCGCGGCGGTATCGCTCGACGTTCCGTTCGGCGCCATCGAAGCCGGCATCGCCCAGCTGAGCAACGTCCCCGGCCGCTTCCAGGTGGTGTCCGAGCCGGCCGACGACGTCCGCGTCGTGGTCGATTACGCGCATACCGACGACGCCCTCAAGAACCTGCTCGAGACCGCGCGTCCGCTCGCCGCCGGCCGGATCATCACGCTGTTCGGCTGCGGCGGTGATCGCGACAAGACGAAGCGGCCGCTGATGGGCGCCGTCGCCGCGCGCCTCAGCGACCTCGTCATCGTCACCTCGGACAACCCGCGTTCGGAGGACCCCGAGCAGATCATCGAGGACATCAAGCGCGGCATCGTCATGCCGGCCGATCGCCTGCCGCCCAAGGGCCAGGCGGCGCCGAAGTCGACCGCCTGCCTGGCGATCGTCGATCGCCAGGCGGCGATCGACCGGGCGGTGCGCGACGCGCGGCCCGGCGACCTGATCCTGATCGCCGGCAAGGGTCACGAGAAATACCAGGTTGTCGGCGATGAGGTGCTGCCGTTCGACGACGTCGAGGTGGCACGCGCGACGCTCGTCCGCCGGCGTTCGCGTTCGAAGGTGTCGTAGCGCGTGGCCGAGGTCCGATTGACCTATGCCGACGTCGCCGCCGCCACCGAGGGCGTCCTCGACGCGGCCGAGCCGGAGCGGGAGGTCGACGGGATCTCGATTGATTCCCGGACGCTGGCTGCCGGGGATCTGTTCGTGGCGATTCGCGGCGAGCGGTTCGACGGGCATCGGTTTCTCGACCAGGCGTTCGCCCGCGGCGCGGCCGCCGCGATCGTCGATGGGGATGCCGGCGGCGCCGCGGCGGGGCTGGCGCTGGTCCGCGTCGCCGACACGACGCGGGCGCTGCAGGACCTGGCGCGGGCGGTGCGGCGGCGATCGGCGGCGACCGTCGTCGCCATCACCGGCAGCGCCGGCAAGACGACGACCAAGGAAGTCGCGGCGACATTTCTCGAGACGCGACACCGGGTCTACCGGAACAAGGGCAACTTGAACAACCACATCGGCCTGCCGCTCTCGCTGCTCGACCTGCGCTCCGGCGCCGAGGTCGCGGTGGTCGAGCTCGGCATGAATCACGCCGGCGAGATTCGCACGCTGGCGGGCATCGCCGAGCCCGACGTGCGGGTCTGGACCAACGTCGGCGACGCCCACATCGGCTTCTTCGCGTCGGCCGATGCGATCGCCGATGCCAAGGCCGAGCTGCTCGAGCAGGCCCGTCCGGCCGACGTGCTGGTGGCGAATGCGGACGACGCGAGAATCGTCAGCCGCAGCGGTGCGTTTGCCGGCCGGGTGCTGACCTTCGGCATCGACCGGCCCGCCGACGTCCGGGCGACCGCGGTCGCGACCGCCGGGCTGAGCGGCACATCCGCCCGCGTCACGACGCCGGCCGGCGCCTTCGATCTGCAGACGCCGCTGCTCGGCCTGGGCAACCTCGCCAACATCCTGGCGGCCACCGCCGTCGCGGTCCATCTCGAGGTGCCGCTCGAGGCCATCGCCGCCGCCGCGCCGGCGCTCCGCGCCGCACCGCGCCGCGGCGAGGTGATCCGCCTGCCGGGCGGGCTGACGCTGATCGACGATTCCTACAACTCCAGTCCGTCGGCGCTCGGCCGGGCGCTCGACGCGGTCGCCTCCGCCACCGGCAGCGCCCGCAAGGTCGCGGTGCTCGGCGAGATGCTCGAGCTCGGCGCGCACGCGGCGCGGCTGCACGCCGCCTCCGGCACGGCCGCCGCCGCCGCCGGCCTCGACCTCCTGATCACGGTCGGCGGTGAGCCCGCCCGCGTCCTCGCCGAGGCCGCGGTTGCGGCCGGCATGCCGGCCGCGTGCGTCATCCACGCCGCGACCAGCGCCGCCGCCGCCGACCTCGCCGCCGCCCGGACCCGGCCGGGCGACCTCGTCCTGGTCAAAGGCTCGCGCGGCGTCGCCACCGACACGGTCGTCGACCGCCTCAAGGCGGAGTTCGCCTGATGCTCTTCCACCTGCTCTACCCGCTGCACCGCGACTTCGCCGTCCTGAACGTGTTCCGCTACATCACGTTCCGGACCGCCGGGGCAAGCCTGACCGCGCTGATTATCGGCCTGTTCCTCGGACCGGTGATGATCCGCAAGCTGCAGCAGTTCCAGATCGGCCAGGTGGTGCGGCAGGATGGCCCGGCGACGCACCGCACCAAGGCCGGCACGCCGACGATGGGCGGGCTGCTGATCCTGACCTCGTCGCTGGTGCCGACGCTGCTCTGGGCGGACCTGACCAATCCCTTCATCTGGATCGCCGTGCTCGCCACCGCGGCGTTCGGCGCGATCGGCTTCGCCGACGACTACCTGAAGATCGTCCGCCGCTCCCACCACGGCCTGCGGCCGCGCTACAAGCTCGGCTGGCAGGTCGTCGTCGCGATTGCGGTCGGCATTGCGCTGCTCGTGCTCGAGGCCCATGAGCCGTCGCAGTACAGCACGCGGCTGATTTTCCCATTCTTCAAGCGCGTCATCCCCGATCTCGGCTGGTTCTACGCGGTCTTCGCGATCCTCGTCCTGGTCGGCTCGACCAACGCCGTCAACCTGACCGACGGCCTCGACGGCCTGGCAATCAGCGTCTTCGCGGTCGCGGCGGCCGCCTTCACCGCGCTCGCCTACCTCTCGACCCACGCCGAGTTCGCCCGCTACCTGCAACTCGTCAAGCTCAACTCGGCCGAGGCCGAGCTGACGATCTTCTGCGGCTCGCTGGTCGGCGCGAGCCTCGGCTTCCTGTGGTGGAACTCGTACCCGGCCGACATCTTCATGGGCGACGTCGGCTCGCTCGGGCTCGGCGGCGCGCTCGGCGTCGTCGCGCTGCTGATCAAGCAGGAATTCCTGCTCGTCATCGTCGGCGGCGTGTTCGTGATCGAAGCGCTGTCGGTGATTGTCCAGGTCGCCTCGTTCAAGACCACCGGCCGGCGGGTCTTCCGGATGGCGCCGATTCACCACCACTTCGAGCTGATTGGCTGGAGCGAGCCGAAGGTGATCACGCGCTTCGTGATTGTCGCGATCATCTTCGCGCTGTTCAGCCTGACGACCCTGAAGCTGCGATGACGAAGCGTCCAGCGTTCACCGTCGACGGCATGCGCGTTACCGTCATCGGGGCGGCGCGCAGCGGCGTTGCCGCGGCCGAGCTGCTGGTCCGCCGCGGCGCGCGGGTGACGCTGACCGATCTGCGGCCGGCGATCGAGGACGAGGCCCGGCTGCGCGCTGCCGGCGTCGGGGTCGAGCTCGGCGGCCACCGCGACCGCACGCTGACCGACGCCGATCTGATCGTCACCAGCCCGGGCGTGCCGCCGCGGCTGCCGGCGCTCGACGCCGCGCGCCGCGCCGGCATCGAGGTCGTCGGCGAGATCGAGCTCGCGTCGCGCTGGCTGCGTGGCCGCGTCGTCGCGATCACCGGCACGAAAGGGAAGTCGACGACGACGACGCTGACCGGCCGGATGCTCGAGGCGGCGGGGCGGCACGTCCTGGTCGGCGGCAACATCGGCGTCGCGCTGAGCGCGCAGGTCGACGACTCGACCGACGACACGATTCATGTCGTCGAGGTCAGCAGTTTCCAGCTGGAAGCGACCGTCAGCTTCCGGCCGTGGATTGCCGTGCTGCTGAACTTCTCGCCCGATCACCTCGATCGCCACGCCGGCGTCGAGGACTACGCGGCGGCGAAGGGACGGATCTTCGCCAACCAGTCGGCCGACGACTGGGCGGTCCTGAACGCCGACGATCCGGCGGCGCTGGCGATCGCCCGGGGCGCCCGCGCCCGGCAGCTGCGCTTCTCGCTGGGCGCGGCGCTCGCCGACGGCGTGGTGATCGACGGCGGCACGATCGTCCGGCACGGCCCGGCGGGCCGTCATCCGCTCGTGCCGCTGGCCGCGATCCGGCTGATCGGCCGGCACCTGGTCGCCGACGTGATGGCCGCCGCGGCGGTCGCGTCGCTCGCCGGGGTCGGCTCGGAGGCGATGACCCGCGCGGTCGAGGGCTTCACCGGCCTGGAGCACGCGCTCGAGCCAGCCGGCGAAGTCGGCGGCGTGCGCTTCGTCAACGACTCGAAGGCGACCAACATCGAGGCGGCGCGGCGCGCCGTCGAAAGCTTCGACGACGGCCTGGTGGTGATTCTCGGCGGCCGCTTCAAGGGCGGCAGCTTTGCCGACCTGCTCGAGCCGCTGCGGGCGCGGCGGGCGTCGGTGGTGGCGATCGGCGAGGCCCGGCCGCTGATTACCGCGGCGCTCGGCGCGGCGCTGGTCGTGCACGACGCCGCCGACATGTCGGCCGCGGTCCGGACCGCGTTCGCGTCGGCCGCGCCGGGCGGCACGGTCGTCCTGGCGCCGGCGTGCTCGAGCTTCGACATGTTTCACGACTACGCCGAGCGCGGTCGGGTGTTCAAGCAGGAAGTGCTTCGTCTGCAGGAGGAGTGGATCGTCACGCGTGAGCAGTGAGCAGTCATCAGTCCGGTTGGTGCGGTGGAGAACCGTCCGCTGGGAACGCAGGCTGCCCCGGTCTGCGAGGGTGGTGTCTCGGCCCCTGGCCGGCTGATGACTGCTGACTGCTCATGATGACGACACCGGACGCCCGCCGGCGACGAGGCATCGAGCGCCGCGGCGGTGCAATTGTGTGCAGCCGCGGCGTTCGCGGCATCGGCTGCCGCTCAGGATGGTATTTCGGATCGACGAGGCTGGACCTTTAGGTGACACATGGCACGCAAGCTCAAATCTGACCGGCTGCTGTTCATCGCGACGCTGCTGCTCGTCGGCACCAGTGTCGTGATGGTCTACAGCGCCTCGGCCGTGATGGCGGCGGAGAAGAACCACGATCCGTACTTCTACCTGATGAAACAGGCGGTGTGGGCGCTGCTCGGCCTGCTGCTGGTGCCGATCGTGATGCGGATCGACTACCGCCACTACCGCCAGCCGGCGGTCATCTGGACCGGCGTGGTGACGGTCGGCCTCGGCCTCGTTGCCGTGCTGTTTGTCCATACCGTCAAGGGCGCCAGCCGCTGGCTGATTATCGGGCCGCTCGGCATCCAGCCGTCCGAGCTGGCCAAGATCGTCGTCATCGTCTTCGTCGCGGCGCTGCTCGAACGGCGGATGGACCGGATGGCCGAAAGCCCGATGGCACTCGTGCCGATTGGCGTCGGCGTCGCCGCGGTGGTGGGGCTGATCCTCGTCGAGCCGGATCTCGGCACCGCCGTCTCGGTGCTGATGATTGCGGCGGTGATGCTGTTCGCCGCCGGCATCAACTATCGCTACGTCGTGACGCTCGCGATCGCCGCGGTTCCGGCGTTCTACCTGGTGGTGATGACCTCGCCGTACCGGATCCGCCGCTTGCTGTCGTTCCTCAACCCGTGGGCCGATCCGCTCGACTCGGGCTACCAGATGGTCCAGTCGATGATCGCCGTCGGCACCGGCGGCGTCTTCGGCCGCGGGCTGATGGGCGGGGTGCAGAAGCTGTTCTATCTGCCGGAGCCGCACAACGACTTCATCTACTCGGTGATCGCCGAGGAGCTCGGCCTGGTCGGCGCGACGATCGTGCTGGCCTGCTTCTGCGTCATCGCCTGGCGCGGCCTGCGGACCGCGATGCGCGCCCCCGACCGGTTCGGCGCCTTCCTGGCGCTCGGGCTGACGACGATGATCGCCTTCCAGGCGTTCTTCAACATCAGCGTCGTGCTCGGCCTGGTGCCACCGAAGGGGATTCCGCTGCCGTTCGTCAGCTACGGCGGCTCGTCGCTGCTCATCAACCTGATCGGGATGGGGATCCTGCTGAACGTCTCGCAGCATGCCTCGACGCCCCATGTCGTCACCACCACGCTGACGGCGCCGGATGCATGAAACCGCTGCGTGTCGTGATTGCCGGCGGCGGCACCGGTGGCCATCTGTATCCGGGGATTGCCGTCGCGCGCGAGCTGCTGCGCCGCGACCCGCAGGCAACGGTGACGTTTGCCGGCACGGCGCGCGGCATCGAGGCGCGGGTCGTCCCGCGCGAGGGCTTCGCGCTGGACGTGCTGCGCAGCACCGGGCTGAAGGGGATGTCGCCGGCGGCGCTGCTGCGCGGCCTGCTGCTGCTGCCGCTGAGCGCGCTCGATGCCGTCCGGATCCTGCGCCGCCGCCGGCCGGACGTCGTGATTGGCGTCGGCGGCTACAGCTCGGGCCCGGTCGTGCTGGCGGCGGCGCTCGGCGGCTTCGCGACGCTGCTGCTCGAGCAGAACGCGGTGCCGGGGCTGACCAACCGGCTGCTGTCGCGGCTGGTCAGCGCGGCGGCGGTCACCTACGAGTCGACCGCGGCGTACTTCGGAAGGAGGGCATTTGTCGCAGGCAACCCGGTCCGTCCCGAGTTCTTGTCCGAGCACCTCGCACCCGGCCCGCGGCCCGATGGGCCGGCGAGGATTCTGATCTTTGGGGGCTCCCAGGGGTCGCACGCGATCAACCTGGCCATGGTGGCGGCGGCGCCGCAACTGGCAGCCGGCGCTCGCGGCATGGCCATCACGCATCAGACCGGAGAGCGCGATCGTGAGCTCGTCAGCGATGGCTACAGCCGGGCGGGGCTCGCGGCCAGGGTGGAGCCGTTCCTGTTTGCCATGGACCGGGAAATGAGAGCCGCCGATCTGGTGGTCTGCCGCGCCGGCGCGACGACGCTGGCGGAGCTGACCGCCGCCGGCCGGCCGGCGATTCTCGTGCCGCTGCCGACCGCGGCCGACGACCACCAGCGCCACAACGCGGCGGTAATGGCGGCGGCCGGGGCGGCCGAGCTGCTCGAGCAGGCGCGCCTGACCGGGCCGCTCCTGGCGGAGCGGATCCTGTCGCTCGCCGGCGATCCGTCGCGGCTCGAGTCGATGTCCCTGGCGGCGCGACGTCTCGCCCGGCCCGATGCCGCGATGGTCATCGCCGATCGGGTCTTTCAGCTCGCGGCGGGGGCCGACTGATGCTCGGACGGACGCGCCGGATCCATTTCGTCGGCGTCGGCGGGATCGGCATGAGCGGCATCGCCGAGCTGCTCGCCAATCTCGGCTACGACGTGTCCGGCTCGGACGCCCGGCGCTCGGAGATCACCGACCGCCTGGCGACGCTCGGCGTCGCGATTGGCGTCGGCCATGATCCGGCGCAGGTCGCCGGCGCCGACGTCGTCGTGACCTCGTCGGCGATCCCCGCCGACAACCCGGAAGTCGTGGCGGCGCGCCGCCGCGGCGTGCCGGTCATTCCGCGCGCCGAGATGCTCGCCGAGCTGATGCGCCTGCGCTACGGCATCGCGGTCGCCGGCGCGCACGGCAAGACGACCACGACCTCGATGATCGCGCTGGTCTTCGAGCGCGCCGGTCTCGACCCGACGGCGGTGATCGGCGGCCGGCTGAGCGCCTTCGGCAGCAACGCCCGGCTCGGCCGCGGCGAGTACATGGTCGTCGAGGCGGACGAGAGCGATCGCTCGTTCCTCAAGCTGTCGCCGGCGATTGCCGTGATCACCAACATCGACCGCGAGCACATGGAGAGCTACGGCGACTGGGCGACGCTGCAGCGGGCGTTCGCCGACTTCGCCAACAAGGTGCCGTTCTACGGCGCGGTCGTCGCCTGCACCGACGACGCGGCGGTCCGCGAGCTGCTGCCGGAGCTGAGCCGCCGCCTGATCACCTACGCCCTCGACGATCGCGCCGCCGACGTGGTCGGGCGGGGGATGGCGCTCGAGGCGTTCGGCTCGACCTGCGAAGTGCTGCAGCGCCGCGGCGACGAGACGCGATCGCTCGGCCGGCTGCGCCTGCGGGTGCCCGGCCGCCACAACCTGCTGAACGCTCTCGGCACGGTCGCGGTGGCGCTCGAGGCGGGCATCGCGTTCGAGCTGATCGCGGCGGCGCTGGACGAGTTTCACGGCGCCGAGCGCCGCTTTCAGCTGCGCGGCGAGGCCCGCGGCGTGATGGTCGTCGACGACTACGGCCACCACCCGACCGAAATTGCCGCCGTGATCGCCGCCGCCCGGGCCGGTCTCGACCGCCGCGTCGTCGTCGTCTTCCAGCCGCACCGCTATTCGCGGACCCGGCTGCTGATGCGCGAGTTCGGCAAGGCGCTCGGTGCCGCCGACGAGGTGATCCTGACCGACATTTATGCCGCCGGCGAGGCGCCGGTCGCCGAAGTGACGGTCGAGGCGGTCGCCGACGCCGTCCGCGCGGCGTCGCCGATTCCGGTGCGCATCGTCAAGGCGGTGAACGAGCTGCCGGAGGCGGTGGCGGCGCTGGCCCGGCGAGGCGATCTCGTGGTGACGCTCGGCGCGGGATCGATCGGCGGCGTCGGCGAGCGGATTCTGGCGGCGCTCGGCGGCGCGGATGCCGCCGGCGCCGGCGGAGTGGCTGCGGACGCACGGACGGAGCGCCGGCCGTGAGCGTCAAGGCACGTTCCGAGAAGAACTTCCGCCGTTCGAGCGCGAAGCCCGGTCGCAAGAAGACGCGGCACAGCTGGTGGTCGTGGCGCGTTGTCCGGGCGGTGGTGTCGTCGGCGCTGGTCGTCTACGCCGGCTACCGCGCGTTCGACCTCGTCGTCAGCGCCTCGACGCTGAAGGTCCGGGAGATTTCGGTGCACGGCAACGCCCGGATCTCCGCCGGCGAGGTTCAGGCGCTCGTCGAGGGGCTGCGCGGGACGAGCATCCTGACCGCGGATCTCGAGTCGTACCGCCGCCGGCTGCTGAAGTCGCCATGGATTTCCGACGCCGCGCTGCGCCGCGTGCTGCCGTCGCGGGTCGAGGTCTTCGTCCGGGAGCGTCAGCCGATGGGGCTGTCGCGGCTCGGCGGCCAGCTCTATCTGGTCGACCGGCAGGGGGTCGTAATCGACGAGTTCGGCCCGCAGTACCGCGAGTTCGACCTGCCGATTGTCGACGGTCTGGTGCGCGCGCCCGGCGGCGGCGCGGCGCTCGACGAGCGCCGCGCCGAGCTCGCCGGCCGGGTCATCGACGCGCTGGCGGAGCGGCAGGAGCTGGCGAAGCGGGTGTCGCAGATCGACGTCGCCGACCTGCACGACGCGGTGGTGCTGCTCGACGGCGACAGCGCGCAGCTGCACCTCGGCGAGGACCGCTTCGTCCGCCGGCTGCAGTCGTACCTCGACCTGGCGCCGACGCTGCGCGACCGGGTCGACGAGATCGACTCGGTCGATCTGCGGTTCGACGATCGGCTCTACGTCCGGCCGGGCACGGCCGGCGCGGGGGCGGCGGCGGGGCGGCGGCGGGGCGCGCGGCGGTAGGCGGCGGATCGCGGACCCGGCGGTCCGCGATAAGACAAGGAGACCCCTGGTGGCACGTAAGGAACGAGACCTGGTCGGGCTGGACGTCGGCACGTCGAAGGTCTCGGCGATCGTCGGCGAGATGACCGACGACGGCGGGCTCGACATCATCGGCATCGGGCTGGCCGACTCGAAGGGCATCCGGCGCGGCGTCGTCGTCAACCTCGAGAGCGCGGTCGAATCGATCAAGAAAGCGATCGACGAAGCCGAGCTGACCGCCGGGGTCGAGATCGACTCGGTCCATCTCGGGCTGTCGTGCGCCCACGTCAAGGCGTTCAACAGCCGCGGCGTCGTCGCGGTCGCCGGCAAGAACCGCGAGATCACCCGCGAGGACGTTCGCCGGGCGATCGACGCCGCCAAGGCGGTGGCGCTGCCGAGCGGCCGCGAGATCCTGCACGTCCTGCCCCAGGATTTCGTCGTCGACGAGCAGGACGGCATCGGCGCGCCGGTCGGGATGACCGGGACGCGGCTCGAGGTCAACGTCCACGTCGTCACCGGCAGCGCGTCGTCGACCCAGAACATCGTCGCCTGCGTCAACCGCGCCGGCGTCGCGGTCACCGAGACCGTGCTCGAACAGCTCGCCGCCAGCGAGTCGGTGCTGACCCAGGACGAGAAGGAGCTCGGCGTCGCGCTCGTCGACATCGGCGGCGGCACCACCGACTTCGCGATCTTCGAGCGCGGCAGCCTGTGGCACACCGGCGTCATCGCGGTCGGCGGCGATCACTTCACCAACGACATCGCCGTCGGCTTGCGGACGCCGATCCCCGACGCCGAGAAGATCAAGCGGCGCTGCGGCTGCGCGCTGTCGGCGATGGTCGACGAGGACGAGACGATGGAGGTGGCGAGCGTCGGCGGCCGCAAGCCGCGGGTGATGGCGCGCCGGATCCTGTCGGAGATTCTCCAGCCGCGGGCCGAAGAGGTCTTTCACCTGCTCTGGGACGAGATTCGCAAGGCCGGCTTCGAGAAGTCGCTCAATTCCGGCATCGTCCTGACCGGCGGCGGCGCGATGCTCGAGGGCATGGCGGAAATCGCCGAGCAGATTTTCGACCTGCCGATTCGCCGCGGCACGCCGGCGGGCATCGGCGGCCTCGCCGACCACGTCAACAGCCCGGCCTTCGCGACCGCGGTCGGCCTGGTGATGTACGCGCACCGCAATCACGTCGGCGAGCCGGAGCGACGGGCGTTCGGCGACGGCGCGTTCGGACGGGTCGCGGTCCGGCTGCGGACGCTGTTCAAGGAATTTTTCTGACATCGGTAAACGGACTTCGGACTCAGGGCGGGAGGTAACTCATGGCTGATGGACGATATGGCACAATGACGCCGACGATGACCGGCGCGGACGCGACGCTGCGCCTGAGACTGGATGAAGAGATGCGTTCTGGAGCTCGAATCAAGGTAATCGGCGTCGGCGGCGGCGGCAGTAATGCCGTGAACCGGATGGTCGCGGCCGGCCTCGACGGCGTCGAATTTCTCGTCGCCAACACCGACGGCCAGGCGCTGCGTCTCAACGGCGCGCCGCACAAGCTGCAGATCGGCGCGAAGCTGACCAAGGGGCTCGGCGCCGGCGCCGATCCGAACGTCGGCCGCCAGGCCGCGCTCGAGGACACCGAGAAGCTGATCGAGGCGCTCGACGGCGCCGACATGGTGTTCGTCACGACCGGCCTCGGCGGCGGCACCGGGACCGGGGCAGCCCCGGTCATCGCCAGCCTGGCGAGCGAGCTCGGCGCGCTGACCATCGCGGTCGTCACCAAGCCGTTCAAGTTCGAGGGGCGGAAGCGGCTGCTGCAGGCGGAGCGCGGCCTCGAAGAGCTGCGCGCCAGCGTCGATACCGTCATCACCATCCCGAACGAGCGCCTGCTCGCGACGATCGCCCGGACGACGTCGCTCAATGAAGCGTTCAGCAGCGCCGACGACGTCCTGCGCCAGGCGATCCAGGGCATTTCCGATCTGATCCTGGTGCCCGGGCTGATCAACCTGGACTTCGCCGACGTCAAGACGATCATGGCGGGGATGGGCCTGGCGATCATGGGCACCGGCTTCGCCGAAGGGGAGGGCCGGGCGATGATCGCCGCCAATGCCGCCATCTCCAGCCCGCTGCTCGAGGACGCCTCGGTCCGCGGCGCGCGCGGCGTGATCATCAACGTCACCGGCGGGCCTGACCTCTCGCTGATCGAGGTCAGCGAGGCCTCGGCGATCATCCAGGAAGCGGCGCACGAGGAAGCCAACATCATCTTCGGCGCGGTCGTCGACCCGAAGATGGAGGGCAAGGTGAAGATCACCGTGATCGCGACCGGCTTCGACCGCCCGGCGAACCGCGCCATGGCGGCCGGCACGGCGACGCCGGTCGATTTGCAGTCGTACTCGGCCTGGAAGCAGGAGCCCGAGCGGGTCGCCGCGGCCGGCGGCGGCGGGGGACGGGTGACGTTTTCGCGGCGCGGCGGGCTCGATCTGCCGGCCGCGGCCGCTCACGCCGCCGCGGTCGGGGGGGAGTCGTCTGCCCCGGGGGCCGAATTCGAGCCGGTCTCGCCGCTCGACGTTCCGGCGTTTCTCCGCCGCCAGGCGGAGTAGCGCCGCCGCCCGGCTGAGCCGGGGCGGGCGGAGGCCGCGTGGTAAACTAGGAATATCCACGGCAGGCGGGATGGGCGACGTCGCAGGACGACCGCCCGCACCGTTTCGGCCATCCCGGCGTTTTTCCGCGGCGTTCCGCGCCGCTCTCCGCACGTCGGCCCCGGCATATCAATGAAGCACTGGCAGAACCGCGAGCGCGCGCGTGACGTCCTCGCGCGTGAAGTCGGCTTCGTCCGCAAGCCGCACGCCGGCCGGACCCGCGTCGCGCTGATCTTCCCGAACACCTACTTCGTCGGGATGTCGAGCCTCGGCTTCCAGACCGTCTACCGGCTCTTCAACGATCTCGACGATGTCGTGTGCGAGCGGGCGTTCCTGCCGCCCCGCCAGGAGCTCAAGGCGCAGCTCGAATCGCGGACGCCGCTGCTGACCCTTGAATCGCAGACCCCGGTCGCCGATTTCGACGTCATCGCGTTCTCGATCTCGTTCGAATGGGATTACACCAACGTCCTGACGATGTTGCGGCTGGCGGGGGTGCCGGGCCGGGCGGCGGAGCGGAACGGCCATCATCCGCTGGTCGTGATCGGCGGCGCCATCACGTTCGTGAATCCCGAGCCGCTGGCGCCGTTCGCCGACGTCATCGCCGCCGGTGAAGGGGAGGTCCTGATCCCGGCGCTGGCCGCGGCCATCCGTGCCGCCGGCAGCCGCGACGACCTGCTCGAGCGGCTGGCGGCCGAACGCGGCTTCTACATTCCGTCCTTCTACGACGTCCACTACAACGCCGACGGCACGATCGCCGGCTTCGCAGCCAAGGCTGGCACCGGCGCGCCCCCCGTCGTGAAGAAGGCGGCCGTGAAGAGCGCCGAACGCCTCGACCCGCCGGCGACCTCGATCTTCACGCCCGATACCGAGTTCGGCTCGCGCTTCCTGATCGAAGTGGTGCGCGGCTGCGCCAATCTCTGCCGGTTCTGCTGGGCGGGCTACAACTATCTGCCGGTACGGGCATTCGACACCGACCGGATCCTGCAGCTCGCCGCGGCGGCGAAGCGGTACTCGAGCAAGGCCGGGCTGGTCTCGATCGCCCTCTGTGACCATCCCGAGATCGAGCGGATCCTGACCGGGCTGCTCGACCTCGGCTACTCGATCAGTCCGGCGTCGCTGCGGCTCGACGACCTGACCGATCCGATCCTCAAGCTGCTGCGCACCAGCGGCGAGCGGTCGATCACGATTGCGCCGGAGACCGGATCGGATCGCCTCCGCCGGGTCATCAACAAGACGGTCACCAACGACGAGATTCTCGCGGCGACGGAGCTGATCTTCGCCAACGAGTTCGACAACCTGAAGCTCTATTACATGATCGGGCTGCCGACCGAGACCGACGAGGATCTGGTGGCGGTCCGCGATCTGACCGAGGCGATGCGCGCGATCATGCTCAAGCACGGCCGCCCGCGTGGCCGCCTCGGACGGATCGTCGGCAGCGTCAACCCGCTGATTCCGAAGCCGGGGACTGCCTATCAGTGGATGCCGATGGAGGACCCGGCGGCGACCGAGGTCAAGGCGAAGCGACTGCGCCACCTCCTCGCCGGCATGGACAACGTCTATTTCAACATCAAGTCGGAGCGGCATTCGTATTACCAGGCGCTGCTGTCGCTCGGCGATCGACGGGTCGCGGCGACGATCGAGGCGGCCGAGCGCAACGGCGGCAACTGGCGCGCGGCGGTCGCCGAGACCGGACTCGATGCCGCCTTCTACATCTTCCGCGACCGGTCGAACGATCGCGTCCTGCCGTGGGACATCATCGACGGCGGGATGAAGAGCACGTTCTTCCGGTCGGAGTTCGACAAGGGCCTCCGCGAAGAATGGACGCTGCCGCCGAAGCGCCACAAGGACAACCTCAAGCTCCTCCCCATCCTCTAGGAACTCGACGCCGGCGACCGCGGCCAGGGCCAGATGGTCCGGGCTGCGCTGCGCCCCGGCCGCCTCCACGGCGCCGCTCTCAGGACGCGACCGCGGCGTCCGCCTCGTGCGCGGCGTAGGCCTGCAGGATCAGGTCGCGAATGCGCTCCTGCGCGGTCGTATCGGCGACGGGCCGCAGCAGCGAAAAGCTGCGCCGTTCGCCGTTGACCGAATACTGGCGGGCCGGGAAGGTCACGTTGCGGCCGCCGCCGGTCTTACGCTCCCAGACCCCGAATCCGATCAATTTGAGACCGCTGAGCGGACCGTCCGTGAAGTGCAGCTCCGCGTCGGCGAGCTTGCCCGGGGGGTTGCCCTTGTCGTTCGGCAGGATCGTGATAGTCATCTCGGTGCTCCTCTCGCGTTCGTGACGGCGCCGCGGCGCCGATCAGTCGACGGCAAGAGGCGGACCGCTGGCACGGACGGCCGGGGGGACGACGGAACTCTGTGAGGCGTTGGCGGTTGCCGGCGGCCGGTGGCCGCGCGCCGGCGGCGCGGGCCGAGGCGGGCGGCGTCGCGGTCGCCCGCGGTTGACGTCAGGCGCCGAGCAGCAGCACCTGCGCCATGGCGAGCGCCTCGGAGTGGGTGATGGTCAGGAGCGAGGAGCGGACGTGCATGCTGTCGGCGCGGCGCGCGGCGCCGCCGTGCAGCACGAGCTTCGGCGGCCCGCCGTAGCGGACGACCTCGATGTCCTTCCACAGCACGCCGCGCGAATGGCCGGTGCCGAGCGCCTTCATGGCGGCTTCCTTCGCGGCAAACCGCCCGGCGATGTGCGGGACCGGGTCGCGGCGGCGGGTACAATAGGCAATCTCGCCGTCGGTCAGGATGCGGCGCAGAAACCGCTCGCCATACCGTTCGAAGACGTCGCGCAGGCGCGGGATGTCGGTGGCGTCGAAGCCGAGACCCAGAATGTCCATGTCCCTGCCCAAGCCTACCGGCGCTTTCGAATGGGTGCAAGCGCCGTGGGGATCGATCCTCCGCTGCCGGCCGCTGCTCGAGACGGCCGACCATTTCTTCACCGCGGGCGATCTCGAGCTGCGCGGGGACGAGCACGAGTGGGCCGCGGTTGCCGCCGGCATCGGCGTCGAGCGAACCGGCCTGCTGCTCGTCCGTCAGGTCCACGGCGCCGCGGCAGCGGTCCGCCGGCTCGACCGTCCGGAGGACTGGCCCCTGCCCGAAGCGGACGTGCTGGCGACCGACGATCCGGCGAGCGCGCTGGCGATTCGCGTCGCCGATTGCGCACCGGTGCTGCTCGCCGACCGCCGCCGCGGTGTCGTCGCGGCGGCGCATGCGGGCTGGCGGGGAACGGTGCAGCGGGCGGCGGCCGCCGCGGTTGACACGCTGCAACGGGAGTTCGGGTCGCGTCCGGAGGACCTCGTCGCGGCGATTGGCCCGTGCCTGGGCCCCTGCTGCGGGGAGGTCGGTGCGGAGGTGCCGGCCGCGTTCCGCGCCGCGGGGCACGGCGAGTCAGCGCTGGCGCGCTGGTTCTCCGCCGGACCGGCCGGCCGCGCGCATCTGGATTTGTGGACTGCGAATGCCGACCAGCTTGCCGAGGTCGGCGTGCCGGCGGCGGCGATTCACGTCGCGGCGCTGTGCACGAAAACGCACGCCGCGGTGCTCCACTCGCATCGCGCCGCGCGCGAACGCGCCGGACGGATGGCGGGGGTGATCCGGCCGCGCGCCTGACGCGCGGACGCGGTCGCGCCGCCCGCGGCGCTCAGGGCCGTTGTCCGAGCTGCCGCTCGGCCGCGTCCATGCCGAGGTTCGACAGCCGGTCCGCTTCCTTGTTCATTTCCCGCCGGACGTGCTCGAACTTGACCTGTTCGAGCTCGGCGACGAGCTGCCGGGCCTGGGCGTGGAGCGGCTGGAGCCCCGGATGCTTCACCTTGTACTCGCCGCGCATCTGCTTGACCAGCAGCTCCGAGTCGGCGCGGATGTGAACGCGCCGCTGCCCCTCGCCGACCGCCCAGCGCAGGGCGGCGAGCAGGCCGTTGTACTCGGCGACGTTGTTGGTGGCGATGCCCAGGCCGCCGTGCAGCTCGCCGAGCAGCGCCCCCTCGGCCGATTCGATGCGCACGCCGTAGCCCGCCGGGCCCGGGTTGCCACGGGCGCCGCCGTCGATGTAAGCGACAATCATGGACAGGTTCAGGATGGTTGAGGGGCCGCGCCGCCGGAGGCCGGGGGAGCCACGTAGTAGAGGATACGGGTGCAGCTGTCGCACTGGTGCAGCCCGTCGTTGCGCCGGACCTCGTTGTACATCTGCGGCCGCAGGCGGACGTGGCAGACCGTGCACAGCCCGTCGCGCGCCTCCGCCACCGCGATGCCGCGGCGGCCGTGCGCGACCCGCTCGAACAGCATGAGGGCCTCGCGCGACAACGTCGCGACCACGCCGCCGCGCGCCGCGGTCAGGCGCGCGAGGTCGGCCTCGAGTGCCTGCCGCTCGGCGTCGAGCTCCTTCTGCTCCCGGGCGGCGTCGGCCTGGGCCGCCTTGAGCGCCTGCTCGCCGGTCTTCAGCTCGGCGGCGAACGTTTCGGCGTATTCCATGTGATCGAGGAGCTTGTCTTCGTGCGCCCGCACTTCGTGCTCGGCGGTCGACATCTCCTTCTGCATCGCCTGATATTCCTTGTTGGTCTTGACCTCCATCAGCTGCCCCTTGTACTTCGAGAGGCGGCCCTGGACGCCGGCCAGTTCCTTTTCAATCTCGCGCCGTGCCGCCTGCGCGGCGGCGATGCGCTCCTTGACGGCGGCGACCGCGGCGGTGTGCTCGGCGACGCGCGCGTCGAGCGCCTGCTGGGCCGCCGGCAGGTCGGCGATCCGCCGCCGCGCCCGGTCGGCGTCGAGGTCGAGCGCCTGGAGCTGGATGAGGTTCTGGAGGTCTTGGTGCATCTTGTATGGTGGGCCCACCAGGATTCGAACCTGGAACAAGCCGGTTATGAGCCGGCGGCTCTAACCGTTGAGCTATGGGCCCCAAACGGAGTCTAACGACAACAGAGCCGGAAGTAAAAAGGGGGAAAGAACCCGTGGTCCTTTCCCCCTGGTGAATCGTCCGCTAGGTGCGCCCCTCGAGGAAGGCGCGCAGCTTGCGGCTGCGCGATGGATGGCGCAGCTTGCGCAGCGCCTTGGCTTCAATCTGCCGGATCCGTTCGCGGGTCACGGCGAAGCTCTGGCCGACTTCCTCGAGCGTATGTTCGCTGCCGTCGCCGACCCCGAACCGCATCTTGATGACCTTCTCCTCGCGCGGCGTCAGCGTCTTCAGGACCGAGTCGGTCTGCTCCTTGAGGTTCAGGTTGATCACCGCATCCGAGGGGGAGACCACCTGGCGGTCTTCGATGAAGTCGCCGAGATGCGAATCCTCTTCCTCGCCGATCGGCGTCTCGAGCGA
>JANMWI010000003.1:0-13602 GCA_031393955.1 Acidobacteriota bacterium | reverse complement strand
GCTGCGCGCCGGGCCGCAGGCGGGGGCGCGCCGCCGGCCGCTGCGGCGGGCCCCCTGAAGACCGGCGCCAGCGTCTACCAGTCGATTGGCGTCCGCCCGCTCATCAACGCCCGCGGCACCTTCACCATCATCAGCGGCTCGACGATGCTGCCGGAGGTCCGCGCCGCGATGGATGACGCGGCGCAGCATTACGTCCATCTCGACGAACTGGCCGAGGCGGTCGGCGCCCGGCTGGCCGCCCTGACGGGGGCCGAGTGGGGGATGGTGTCGAACGGCTGTTCCGCGGGCCTGACGCTCGCCGCGGCGGCGTGCGTCGCCGGCGGCAATCCCGACCTGCACGTCCGGCTGCCGAACCTCGCCGGGTTCCCGCGCGACGAAGCGATCATCCCGACCCATTCGCGTAACGTCTACGACGCCGCGCTGCGCTCGATGGGCCTCCGGGTGGTCGAGGTGTCAACCCTGGCGGAGTTCGAGGCCGCGCTCGGACCGCGCGCCGCGATGATCTACGTGCTGGCCGGCCCGAACGCCGACAACAGTCCGCTCAACCTCAAGGCGCTGGCGCCGGCCGCCAGGGCCCGCAACATTCCGATTCTGGTCGATGCCGCCGCCGAGATCCTCACGATTCCCAACGTGCACCTGCGCGACGGCGCCACGCTGGTCGCGTACAGCGGCGGCAAATGCCTGCGCGGTCCGCAGACCGCGGGTTTGCTGCTCGGCCGCAAGGACCTCGTCCGCGCCGCCTGGGTGCACAGCGCGCCCCACCACGGCGCGACACGCTCCCTGAAGGTCGGAAAGGAAGACGCCATCGGCATGCTGATGGCCGTCGAAATGTGGGTGCGCCGCGACCATGAAGCCGAGTGGAAGCGGTGGACCGGCTGGCTCGATCACATCAGCCAGCGGGTCACGCCGATTGCCGGAGTGACGACGACGGTGGTCCAGCCGGTGGGACTGTCAAACCGCACCCCTGCGCTCAAGGTCTACTGGGACCGCAAGCAGCTCGGGGTCAGCGGCGACCAGGTCGCGCGGCAGCTCTTCGAAGGTGACCCCCGGATTACCCTCGACGTCGCGCGCCCGGCCGATCAGCCCGGTCAGACCGGTGTCTCGGTGACCCCTTACATGATGGCCTCGGGCGACGAGCGTGTCGTCGCCGACCGCCTCGTCGCGATCCTGTCGAAGCCCGCCGCGCCGGCCGAAGCCCCGGCGCCGGTCGCGCCGGCGGGCGATCTCACGGGCCAGTGGAACGTGCGGATCGAGTACGCGGCAGCGACGTCGAACCATGTGCTCCACCTGACCCAGGCTGGCAACACGATTGGCGGCCTGCATCAGGGAGAGTTCGTCACGCGTGAAGTCGCCGGCACGATCGACGGCGCCGAGGTCCGGATCCGCAGCGCCTACGGCGAGCAGCATGGCGACGCCGTCAGCATGACGTTTGCCGGCAAGCTGTCGGGCGACGAGCTGGCGGGGAGCCTCGACATGGGTGAATACCTGGTCGCCAGGTGGACGGCGACGCGCCGGCCGGCGCGGAGAAGCTGATGACGATGCGAATCGCGGCGGTCGGGGCGGGCGCGCTGACGCTGGCACTGGGGTCGATGGCTCTGGCGGCGAGACAGGCGCCGCCGGCGGCCGGTCCGAAGTACGACCTCCTGCTGAAGGGCGGACACGTCATCGACGCGAAGAACCAGGTGAGCGCGGTCCGGGACGTGGCCATCGCCGGCGGCCGGATCGCCGCGGTGGCGGCGAATCTCAAGGCGTCAGACGCCGCCAAGACGGTCGACGCCTCCGCCCTCTACGTGACGCCTGGCCTGATCGACATTCACGCGCATACCTACGCCGGCACCGGCGAGCGCCATTCGTACGCGGGCGACAACAGTCTCTATCCTGACGGCTTCACCTTCCGGGTCGGTGTGACGACGGTCGCGGACGCCGGCTGCGCCGGCTGGCGCAACTTCGAGGACTTCAAGCAGCGCGTCATCGATCGCTCGAAGACCCGCATCCTGGCGTTCCTCAATATCGTCGGCCACGGCATGCGCGGCGGCGCGTATGAGCAGGATCTCGCCGACATGGAGGCCAAGCCGACCGCCGAGATGGCGCGCCGCTATCCCGGCCTGATCGTCGGCATCAAGACCGCGCACTACGCCGGTCCTGAATGGGCGCCGGTCGAGCGCGCGGTCGAAGCCGGCACGATCGCGAACATCCCGGTGATGGTCGACTTCGGCGCCAACCGGCCCGAGCGTCCGCTCGCCGAGCTGGTGACGAAGAAGCTGCGCCCCGGCGACATCTACACCCACGTCTATTCCGGGCTGCGCGGCGAGCAGGATCCATCGGGCCACGTCAACCCGGCGCTGCTCGAAGGCCGGCGCCGGGGCGTCATTTTCGACGTCGGCCACGGCGGCGGCAGCTTTCTGTGGCGGATCGCCGCACCGGCCGTCAAGGAAGGCTTCCTGCCCGACTCGATCTCGACCGACCTGCACGTCGGCAGCATGAACGCCGGCATGAAGGACATGCTCAACGTCATGGACAAGTTCCTGGCGATGGGGATGTCGCTCGACGAGGTCGTCGCGCGGTCGACCTGGAACCCGGCGCGCGAACTGAAGCAGCCGGAGCTCGGCAACCTGTCGGTCGGGGCGCCGGCGGACGTCGCGGTGCTGCGCCTCGAGCGCGGCCGCTTCGGCCTGGTCGACATGAACGGCGCCCGGATGGATGCCACCGAGCGGCTGCAGTGCGAATTGACCGTTCGCGACGGCAAAGTCGTCTACGACCTGAACGGCCTGTCGAAGCCGGAGTGGCGCACGCTGCCGGCCGGCTATGGCCAGACCGGCGACGCGCGCTGGGACGGCTTGAACCCGGCCGCCGTCCCTGCCCCCGCCCCAGCAACGAGGTGACCGATGGCGAATGAGGATCGACGCGCATTTCTGAAGAAGGCGCCCGCCGCCGCCGCCGCGGCGGTCGTCGCGGCGCCGGTGGCGGCGCGGGCGCAGGCCGGTGCGGACAAGCCGGCCAAGAAAGTCCACTACGCCAGCGGCAAGGCACCCGAGAAGACGCCGCTCTTCAACAGCGTCGTCTCGTACGGCAACCTGGTCTTCCTGTCCGGCATCGGCGCGCACTTCGAGGGGGACATCAAGGCCCACACCACGCACGTCCTCGACGAAATGCAGAAGAACCTCGAACGCGTCGGGTCGTCGATGGAGAAGGTCCTGAAAGTCAACGTCTACCTGAACGACCTGAAGGACTACGCCGCGATGAACGAGGCGTTCCTCGGCCGGTTCGGCCCCGAACCTGGCGTCCGGACGACGATCGCGGCGGCGGGCGGCATCCCCGGCAACTCGCTGGTCGAGATCGACTGTATCGCCTACATCTAGAGTCCGCGCTCCCGCGCTTCGCCATCCGCCACCATCCCGAGCCGACGCTGCATCTGCTCGAGCGGCACGCCCTTGGTCTCCGGCACCATCGTCGCGACCCAGACCAGCTGCAGGACCATCATCGCGGCGAAGAACGAGAAGACGTCGCCTGGCGCGAACGCCGACACCATCCGTGGGAAGACGGTGGTGAGGAGCGCGGCAAACACCCAGTGGGTCGAGCTGCCGAGCGTCTGACCGCCGGCCCGATGGCGGGTCGGAAAGATCTCCGAGATGAAGACCCAGATCACCGTTCCCTGCCCGACGGCGTGCGCCGCGATGAAGCTGAAGATGCACGCCGGGACGATGCTGTAGTGCGCGGTGAAGAACGCCCAGGCGGTCAGGCTCAGTGAAGCGATATAGCCGAACGATCCGACCAGCAGCAGCGTCCGCCGGCCGACCCGATCGATCAGCCAGACCCCGGCCAGTGTGAAGATCAGGTTGGTGATGCCGATGCCGACCGACTGCAGCAGGGCGGCCCTGGCGCCGAGTCCGGTCATGGCAAAGATGCGCGGCGCGAAGTAGAGAATCGCATTGATGCCGGAGAGCTGATTGAAGAAGGCGACCAGGAACGCCAGCAGGATCGGCACGCGCAGCCGCCAGGTCCAGAACGCGGTCGCGGCTTGCGGACCGGCCGACGCCGCGAGGATGACATCGGCTGCGGCCTCGATCCGGGCCGCGCCGGCGTCCGGCTCGATCAGCCGCAGGACTCTCATCCCAGCGTCCCGGTCGCCATTCCGGCCGATCAGCCAGCGCGGACTTTCCGGCAGGCCGACGCAGAGCGCGGTATAGGCGAGCGAGGGGAAGGCGGCGACCCCCAGCATCCATCGCCAGGCGTTCTCGCCGAGGCCGGCCAGCAGCGCGTTGGACGCGAACGCGATCAGGATGCCAAAGACGATGTTGAACTGGAACATCCCAGTGAGCCGGCCGCGATAGGCCGGTGGGGCGATCTCCGAGATGTAGAGCGGCGCCGCCACGGTCGAGACGCCGATGCCGATGCCGCCGATCACCCGGGCGGCGATGAACATCGCCACGCCGCTGGCGAAGGCGGTGCCGACCGCCGAGACGACATAGAGCACGCCAATCACCAGCAGCGTCCGCTTCCGGCCGAAGCGGTCGGCCGGCCAGCCGGCACACAGCGAGCCGAGCACGGTGCCGTAGAGCGCCGAGGCAATGGCGAAACCGTGTACGCCGGCGCTCAGTCCCCAGAGTGACTGGATCTTCTGCTCCGCCCCGGAGATCACGACGGTGTCGAAGCCGAACAGGAAGCCTGCCAGCGCCGAGGTGATCGACCAGAGGACGATCCGGCGATTGAAGCGCTCGACCGGGCGCGGGTTGCCGATCGGCGGCGCGGTCACGTCGGGCATGTCGATCGGCCTCCGGTTGCAGTGGTCCGCCGATTATCGATCCGGCCGCGGGATTGTCAAAGGCGGGGACGCGCTAGAATGCTGCCCTTGTTCAGGGAAGATTGCATGGGCCGGACCCTCGCCGCCCTCATCCTGACGCTGCTGCTGGTCCTGCCGCAGCCGTCACCGCCGCAGGAGTATTGCGGCCAGAAAGCGGAGCGCTGATCCAGGCCGCGGCCCTCGTCAGCGAAGACCGGGCGCTAGGGCCGGCCTTCGGCTTCGGTCGCCGCTGACACTTCGGCCGCGCCGCCGGCGGGCGATCCCAGCACGACCCGCACGACGTGGGTTCCGCCGTCGTCGTGGACCGCGACGTCCCGCCCGGTGTGGTCCACTCCGTCCACCTCGAGCCGGATCACACCCCGGCTCACGCCGGCCGGGTTCTCGACGACGATGCGGTAGGAGGTGCGCGCCGGCGTGAAGACGGCTTCGAACCCCGGCCAGCTGCTCGGGATGCACGGGTCGATGTGGAGCGCTCCGGCCCGCAGCGAGATGCCGAGGATCGCTTCGCTGCCGATCCGGTACATCCAGCCCGCCGAGCCCGTGTACCATGTCCAGCCGCCGCGGCCGGTGTGCGGCGGAACCGAGTAGACGTCCGCGGCAACGACGTAGGGTTCTGTCCGGTAGCGGTCGACCGCCTCGGGCGTCCGTGAATGGTTGATCGGGTTGATGAGCGAGAAGAGCCCGGCGGCGCGGTCGCCGTCGCCGAGCCGCGCGAACGCGAGGACGTTCCACAGGGCCGCGTGGGTGTACTGGCCGCCGTTCTCGCGAACGCCCGGCAGATAGCCCTGGATATAGCCGGGACTCGGCACCATGTGGTCGAACGGCGGCGTGAGGAGCAGCGCCAGGCGATCGGCGTGCCGAATCAGCCGCTCGTCGACGGCCGCCATGGCCCGGCGCGCCCGGGCCGGATCGCCGGCTTCGGACAGCACCGACCACGACTGCGCAATCGCATCGATCTGGCACTCGGTGTTGTCCTTCGACCCGAGCGGGGTGCCGTCGTCAAAATACGCGCGGCGGTACCAGTCGCCATCCCACGCCGCCTCGGCGGCGGCGACCAGGGCATCGGCGTGTCCGCTCCATGCGGCGGCACGAGCGGCCTCGCCGCGTTCGGCGGCCACCCGCGCGACGGGGCGGAGGATCGAGATCATGAACCACGCCAGCCAGACGCTCTCGCCGCGCCCTTCGGGGCCGACCATGTTCATGCCGTCGTTCCAGTCGCCGGTGCCGATCAAGGGGAGGCCGTGCGAGCCGGTGGCGAGACTGACGGTGATGGCGCGAACGCAGTGGTCCCAGAGCGAACTGCTCTCCGCCGCGATCGACGGCACCTCGTAAGCCTCATGCTCGCCTTCGTGAAGCGGCCGGGCGGTGAGGAACGGCACCTGTTCGTCGAGCACGGATTTGTCCCCGGTGGCGCCGATGTACTCGAGCACCGCGTAGACCAGCCAGAGGCGGTCGTCGGAGAACCGGGTGCGGACGCCCTGGCCGCCGGGCTCGTGCCACCAGTGCTGCACGTCTCCCTCGACGAACTGCCGGGAGGCGGCGTGCAGCAGGTGCGCGCGGACCAGCCCTGGCGCGGACGCCAGCAACGCGAGGCTGTCCTGGAGCTGGTCGCGGAAGCCAAACGCCCCGCTCGATTGATAGAACGCCGTCCGCGCCCAGATGCGGCATGCGAGCGTCTGGTACAGCAGCCATCGATTGAGCAGCAGGTCGAGCGAGCGATCCGGGGTGCGCACGCTCAGCGTGCCCAGCAGGTCGTTCCAGAACGTCCGCACCGACGCGAGCGCCGCGTCGACCGCGGGCCGGGCGCGGTAGCGCGCGACCACGGCGTCGGCTTCCTCGATGCTGGCGGCATCGCCCAGCAGCCCGACGAATACCTGCTCAGCGGCCGGTTCGAGGATCGCCGTCACCTGGATCGCGCCGCAAGGGTCGAGGACTCCGCCGAGCCGGTTGCCAAGCTCCGTCCGGCCCATCGCCGCGGGATGGGCGAGCGACCCGTTGCGGCCGAGGAACTCCGTGCGGTCGCCGGTGACGGTGCGCGTGCCGCCGGGTGAGAGGTCGAGAAAGGCAATCCGTTCCTGGAACTCCGGCCGGAAGGCGTTGCGGGCGACGACCGCACCGGTGCGCGGCGCGGTCCCGGTGACGACATGGATCGCGGTACGGGACCGGTTTTCCCCCAGCACCCATTCGGCATAGAGCGTGATCGACACGCGGCGGCGCTTGGTCGAATCATTGCGCAGCGCCAGTCTGAAGATCTTGACACGCTCTGCCGCGGGGACGAACAGCGTCAGCTCGGACGTCAGCTGCGTGCGGGCGTGCTCGTAGACGGAGTAGCCCTGGCCGTGGCGCACCGCATAGTGTCCGCCGTTGCCCGCCGGCAGCGGCGTCGTCGACCAGAACAGGCCGCTGTCGTCGTCGCGGATGAAGAGCGCCTCGCCGGGCGGGTCACTGACCGGGTCGTTGCGCCACGGGGTGAGACGGTTGTCGTGACTGTTTCCGGACCAGGTGCAGCCGGGCCCGGTTTCAGTACAGGCGAAGCCGAAATCGGCGTGAGCGACAACATTGCTCCAGGGCGCCGGTGGCAGCGCTACGCCCTGCACCGGGATCAGGAACTCGCGGCCGTCGTCGGTGAACCCGCCAAAGCCGTTGTAGAGCTCGGCGTCGGCGGCGCGCGCGAGCTCGGGAAGGTTCGCGGCCTCGGTCGCCGGAGCCGGCCGGCCGGCGCCGTCTTTCTGGCGCGCGGCGAGTGTCGACGGCACCTGGGCGCGGTTCAGCTGGTTACGAAGGCCGCCGGCGGCGGCGTCCATGTCGGCGCGGGCGGCGGCGCGCAGCAGGATGTGATCCTCCCGCGGCATGGTGTCGCCGCGCAGCAGGAAGATGCCGCCGGGCTTGCCGAGCCACTCGCCCTCCGGGCTAGCCTCGGCGAGATCGGTGAGCGTCTGCTGCAGTTCCTGGAGATAGCTCGCCGGATGCTCGTTGAGGATCACCAGGTCGAACGGCAGACCTTTCCGGCGGAGATACTCGTGCGCCTTGAGCAGCTCGGCGGCCAGCGCCACGCCGCTGCCCTCGGCGACCCGCAGCAGCAGGATTGGCAGGTCCCCCGAAATGCCGTACTTCCACAACTCCCGCTGGCCGCGGCGATTGCGCGCGACCGCGTCGGGCGCGCGCAGGCGCGGGTCGCCGTAGAGGAGGTGGCCGCCGAGGCGCTGGAACCGGTTCGTGTCCTCGACCGCCAGCGCCAGGTGGCGCAGCTCGATCTGGCTGTGCGTGCTGGCGAGCGCGAGCGCGCGGGCCACCGCCCGGCGGTCGTGATACTTCTCGGCCAGATGCCGTGCGCCTTCGAGGCTGTCGGCAAAGCCGGTGGTGAAGGTGAACCGCGCGGTCGCCCCGGGCGGCAGGCGCACGACCTGCCGGAGGCTGACGATCGGGTCGAGCACCGGCCCGGTCGTATTCGACAGCGGAGTCCGGTCGTCGAGCGCGGCGGGGGCGGCGATGCTGCGGCCGCGGCCGATGAAGCGGGCGCGGTCGGTTTCGTACTGCGTCGGCGCGTCGAGCCGGCCGCGGCCGCTGAGGACGTGGACGAGATAGAGGTGATCGGATCCGCTCCGCGGCCGGCGGACGGCGACAAGCGCGTCGCGTTCGGGGATCGCCAGGGTTTCGACGAACAGGTTGCTGAACGCGGGATGCGCGAGATCGGCATCGGCGGGCGCGAGTACGACTTCGGCGTAGCTGGTCAGGTCGAGCGTCCGCGTCCGGCTGCTGTGGTTCGTCACCGAGACCCGCCTGAGCTCGGCGTCGTCTTCCGGAGAGACCACGATCTCGGCGCGAGTCTCGATGCCGTTGTCGAGGCGGCGCGACATTGCACGGTCGGGCGCGAACGTGACTTCGTATTCCTGCGGCTCGCGGCAGGTCGGCTGATACCCGGTCGACCACACTTCACCGCTCTCCAGATCGCGGACGTAGCAGAAGGTGCCCCACGGATCGGCGGTGACATCCTCGCGCCAGCGGGTGAGCGCGACCTGCTGCCGCCGGCTGTAGCCGCTGCCGGCGTTGGTCAGCATGACCACATACGAGCCGTTCGAGAGCAGGTGGGCGCGTGGGCTGAGCGTGTGCGGCGTCGTGTAGCGGCGGATCGACGGCGCCACCGGCAGCCGCGTCGACGGGACGTGCTCCGCGATCTCGACCGGCGGATTCTTGAGCGGCACGATGTTCGGAATCCGCTCCTGGAGCAGGAGGTCGGCCGCCTGGATGCGTGCGTCAGCGTGGAAACGGAGCTGCATCGGCGCGTCGTGCAGGGCGTTGTCGAGCGACACCAGGCTCATGCCCTGATGGTGCGCCATGTAGGTCGGCAGCGCCGTGCCGGCCGCGCGATCCGGCGGGTTGCGCTCCGGCGTGTAGTCGATCGCCTCGTAAAAGCCATAGCGGCTCGACATCCCGGCGCGTGCCAGGCGATCGAGGTTGCGCAGCACTTCGCGGGGCACCAGCGCGGCGGCGAGGATGGACGCGTACGGGGCGATGACGAGGTCATCGCCCAGCCCGCGCTTGAGGCCAAGCCCTGGAACGCCGAACGCCCGGTACTGGTAATTGCGCTCGAGGTCCTGGGCGTTGTACGCCGACTCGGAGACCCCCCACGGCACGCCGCGCTGCGTGCCGTACTGGATCTGCCGGGCGACCACCGCCGTGTAGGTTTCGTCGAGCAGCGTGCCCGGATAGGCGCGCATCACCAGCAGCGGCATGAAGTACTCGAACATCGACGCGCTCCACGACAGCAGCGCGCGCGTCGTGCCGGTCGGGGTGAGCGACCGCCCGAGCTTGAACCAGTGGCCGTGCGGAATCTGGCCGAGCGCGATGGCGACGAAGCTGGCGAGCCGCGCCTCGGAGGCGAGCGTGTCGTAGTACGACGCGTCGAGTCGTCCGTCGGTGACGCTGAAGCCGATTGAAAAGAGCTGACGGGTCGGATTGAAGAGGAACCCGAATTCGGTCTGTTCGAGGAACGTGTCGGCGAGTGCGCCCAGCCGGGCGGCGCGTTCGACGAGGTGCGAAGCCTCGATCCGGGCGCGCTCGATCGCGGTGCGCAGCTCGGCGGCGCCAGCCGTTCCGTCGAGGCTGGCCAGCGAGGCCTCGCTCCACCGGACCAGCGCCGTCAGGCTGACGCCGGGCGGCGGCGCCACCAGCGGCGCGTCGGGCCGTTCAAGCCGGGTCGCCCACGCCCCCAGTCGATCGAGGTCGCCCAGCCGCTCCGCCAGCGCGGTCGCGGCGCGGTCGAGCCACAGCACGGCCTCGCCGGTAGCCCCCCCGTCCTCGGTGGTCTCGCCGCTGTCTTCGATGTCGCGGAGGAGCACGCCGACGGCCGACAGCCGCTCGCCGAGCTGGACGAGCAGCGCGCGCCAGGCGGTCCAGGTCAGCGGCCGCTCCAGCAGGTGGACGCGCAGCCCGGCGATCTCCTTCTTGAGGGCGCGCCCGGCGGCGGCGTGGCGCGACGACAGCCCGGCAGCCGCCGCATCCTCGCAGAGCCCGATCACGTCCTGAATGCCCGAGAGCACCCGGCCGTCGATGATCGGGTCGTGCTCGGCCGCCATCGACAGGCCGTTCTTGAGCGTCAGCAGGTAGCCGGCGAGGTTGCCGCTGTCGACCGTCGAGATATACGCCGGCACCAGCGGGGTGAGCGTCCGGGTGTCGTACCAGTTGTAGAAGTGACCGCGGTATCGCGGCATCACCTCGAGGGTCTCGAAGGTCGGCTCGAGCCGGCCGAGGGTGCCGGTGAAGTTGACGTAGCCGAGGTCGTACGCCGCCAGCGTCGAGATGAGCTGCAGACCGATATTGGTCGGCGACGTCCGATGGGCGACGACGTCGTCGCGATCCTCCTGGTAGTTGTCGGGGATCAGCCAGCGATCGTCGGGGCCGACGAGATCTTCGAAGAACCGCCACGTCCGCCGCGCGATCTTGCGGAAGGCGGCGCGGTCGGTTTCGTCGATCGCCTGGCGCCGATGGGAGAGCGGCTGGCCGGTGACGTAGGCAATCCACGGCGAGCCGGCCCAGAGCAGCACCAGCGGCAGCGCCAGCAGCAGCCGGCCTGGGGCGACAATGGCCACCAGCACACCGACCGCGACGGCAAGCGCGGGCGCGGCCCACATTCGGCGGGCGACCTGCACGGCCGAGAAGTCCTGGCGCGCGACCAGGTCCGCCGACATCCATTCGAGCCGCCGCCGCCGGCTGACGAGCAGGCGCCAGAGTGTCCGCAGGATGCCGTCCGCCATCAGCCAGCTTTGGTGGGCGAGGAAGGTGGCCGACAGCAGCGACTGCCTCGCGCTGGTCACGAGGTTGTCGCGCTCGGCGGCGACGTGCTGGCTGAACGGCACGCCGCGGATGCGGCTGGAGAGGGAGCGTGCGACCTGGACGTAGGCGGGGAAGGCCAGGACCGCGACCGCCAAAACGGTCCACAGCAGCGGCGATCCGGGCAGGACCGTCCATCCCGCCGCCAGCAGCGCGACGAGCGCCGGGGCGAGCAGGCTGCGGCGCAGATTGTCGACGATCTTCCAGCGGTCCACCGCCGGAAGAGCGTTGCGGACCGGCCGTCGCGAGGCGTCCGGCACCGTCCGCCACAGCCAGCGGACGATCTGCCAGTCGCCGCGCACCCAGCGATGCTGCCGCGCCGCGTAGGCCAGGTACTGACCGGGGTAATCATCGACGAGGTGGATGTCGGTCACCAGGCCGGCACGCGCGTAGAAGCCCTCGAACAAATCGTGGCTGAGGAGCGCGTTCTCCGGGACGCGGTTCGCGAGCGCCGCCTCGAACGCATCGACGTCGTAGATCCCCTTGCCGACGTAACTGCCCTCGTGAAAGAGGTCCTGGTAGATGTCCGACACGGCGGTCGTGTAGGGGTCGACGCCGACATGCCCGGAGAACACCTTGGCGAAGGCGGTGCGGTTGGCGCTGACGACGTTGACGCCGACCCGCGGCTGGAGGACACCGTAGCCCTCGGTGACGCGCCCCGTCGCCTCGTCGAAGCGCGGCCGGTTCAGCGGGTGGGACAGCGTGCCGACGAGACTTCTCGCCGCATCCATCGGCAGCTGCGTGTCGGAGTCGAGCGTGATGACGTAGCGGACCGACTCGAGCACCGACTGGTCGCCGTGTTTGACGGTGAAGCTGGTGTCGTCCTTGCCGCGCAGCAGGCGGTTGAACTCGGCCAGCTTGCCGCGCTTGCGCTCCCAGCCAATCCAGCGCGCTTCGCCGGGATTCCACCGCCGTTCGCGATGGAAGAAATAGAAGCGGTCGGGTCCGTGGCGGTCGTTCAGTTCATCGACGCGCCGGCAGGCCGCGGCGACGATCGCCGCGTCGCTATCGCTCGATGCCTCGTCGGCGTCGGGAAAGTCGCTGAGCAGGGCGAAATGCAGGCAGGCATCGCGGTTGCCCAGAAACCGGACCTCGAGATCGTCGAACAGCGTCCCCAGCCTGGCCACCGAATCGACGATCACCGGTACCACGACCATGGTCCGATCGGAGGGAGGAATGCCCTCGAGCATCGCCAGCTTCGGCAGCGGCCGCGGCGGCACCTGACCGGTGACCAGCAGGTTCAGCAGGCTGATGACCAGTTCGCTGACCGGCAACAGGACGAGCAGGGCGGTCAGGATCAAATCGACGCGGCTGGCGTCCTGCCGGCCGGCGTAGAGCAGCAGGCTGGCGACGCCGACGCCGATGCCGCCGGCGATCGTGCCGAGGTAGCCTGCCGCCTGGTGCAGGAACGCGAAGCGGGCGAGAATCTCCCGCACCCCCGGCCGGTACCGCACTTCCTGCTCGAGCCGGAAGCGGCCGCGTGAAATCAGGTAATAGCCGACATGGTGCGGCCGATCGCGCTCCCGATCCCGCCGCATTGCCTCGCGCGCGAGCTCGATCGCCTTGCGCGCCACCAGCGTTTCGGACAACCCCGCGCGGCGCGCCAGCTGCTCGATCGAATGGCGGTAGCGGTCGCGGGTCGCGAAGTCCATCCGGCCGTAGGCCTGTGCGGGATCTTCGCGGAGCACCCGCTCGACCAAGCTGACCCGCTCGAAGAACAGCGTCCAGTCGATCGACGACAGGACGCGCATGCTGGTGACGATGTTGCCGATGGCGAGCTGATCGGCGGCCTCGCGCTGGTGCTCCAGGCGCAGGACCTCGTCGGGCGAGTCCCCCTGCGAGACGAGCGCTTCCTGCAGCGCCTGCCAGGCCGGGCCGGCACTCGACGGCTGGTCGCGCAGCCACTGCAGCAGCTCGACGACGAACGCGCCGGGCAGCCGGGTATCCTTGCCGCGCGCCGCTTCGAGCAGCCGCGCCAGGCTGCGCTCGTCGGGCCGCGCCCCGTGAGCGACGTCCGCGTACCAGGCGCGCGCCGTGTCGCGGCTGTGGCGCGCCGCGACGACCCCGTCGGCGAGCCGGCGCAGCTCCTCGATCAACCCGAGCCGCATCATGATCGGGATCGCCCAGATCTCGCCGATCGACAGCTCGGCGGACTCCTGGTAGGCGACGGCGAACTCGACGATCGCGTCGAGGTCGACGCGGCCGGCGGTGTGGGTGATGAGCTCGCGCGCCAGCACGTAGACCCGCGGGTGCCCCTGATCAGGTCCCTCGGCCAGCTTGGGCAGCTCGCGGTAGTAGCTGCGCGGCAGATCCTGGCGAATCTCCCGGATCTGATCCTGGACGACGTGATGGTTGTCGCGCAGCCAGTCCTCAGAGGGAACCGGCTGCGGATCGAGGCGGCCGGCGGCAGACAGGATCCGGTAGATCTCGTCGAGCCTGGCGGCGCTGGCGTCCAGCGCCGGCAGCAGGGG
>JANMWI010000126.1:0-2597 GCA_031393955.1 Acidobacteriota bacterium | reverse complement strand
CAGCAGGCGATCCTTGAACACGAAGGTCGCCATCAGGACCAGCAGGCCGACGACGATGAAGTCCTGAAGGATGGTGGGAAAGCGATCGGGCACGCGATCCGAGCGCAGCGGGTTGATCAGCGACAGGACGATGAGGTTGATCACCGCCGCCGCGAGCACCAGCTCCTCGATCGCCCTCAGCTCCGCGTCGAGCGCCGGCGCCATGGCGGGGTGGGCGACGGCGAGGACCAGGTTCAGCAGCAGGTAGGCGCCGAGCAGGAAGATTGAGAGCCGCAGCCGGCGGCGGACGAGGCTGTTCAGCGTGAAGGCGAAGACGCCGAGCGCCGCCGCGAGAGCGGCGGCGCCGGCGACAACGTGCCCGGGAAAGTGAGACATGCGCTGGGCTGCGGCAGGGCGGACGCGCCCCGCCGGCTAGGCCGAGATCCCTTTCCTGAACGCCTCGAGCTCGGCGGCGGTGACCTTGATGGCGAGCGGGCTCTTGTTGGCGCCGCCCTTGGCGTCGCGGTCGGGGAACCCGCCTCTGGCGCCGGCCGACGCGACCGTCTGGCTCGACTGCTTCTGCTCGCTCGACGAGGTGGTGAACTTGCCGAGCAGGCCGCCCTTCTTCTTTTGATCCGGCTTCGCGTTCTGGTCCGGCTTTGCGGTTGGATCCGGCGTCGCGGCTGCTTTGGCGTCCTTGCCGCCGCCGGCGAGACCGGCCGAGCCGTCCACCGCCATGGCCATCTCGACGACCGGCTTGGCATCGAAGTGGATGTTCTGCGCGTAGCGCGCCTCGCCCCTGGCCGACGCGGTCAGCTTCTGCGCGGCAATCTGCTGCTCGATTTTGGTGATGCGGTCCTCGGTTGCCGGGTGCGACGCGAACAGCCCGTTGCGGTCGTCGCGGCCGTTGTTCCGGGCATCGAGCTTCTTCAGCACCTGGACGAGACCGCCCGGCGCGTAGCCAATCTTGTTCGCGAGCACGACGCCGACCCGATCGGCTTCGTTCTCGTCCTCGCGGCTGAACTCGCCGTCGAGGATGACGCGGTAGGCCTGCTCGGCCATCTTCGCGATGATCGCGTTCTTGGCCGAGCCGCCGCCCGCCTGGTCCGCGCCCATCGAGATGCCCTTGCTCTTCTGGATCGCGCGTACCGTGTGCTTCGCGGTGACGTGGGTGATCTCGTGGCCGAGCACGCCGGCGAGCTCGGCTTCGTTTCTCGCCAGGCCGAGCAGGCCGCGGGTGACGTGGATCAGGCCGCCCGGGGCGGCGAAGGCGTTGACGCCGTCGGTGTCGAGGACGATGAAGGTCCATGCCAGGCCGGGACGGGTGCTCTGCTGGGCGAGGACGCCGCCGAGCAGGCTGACGTATTTCGTGACGTCCTTGTCCTGATAGACGCCGTACTTGTCGCGCAGGTTCATGCTGACCTGCTCGCCGAGCTGGCGCTCCTCCTGCTCGGTGATGTTCAGGTCGTCGAACTTGCTCTTGGCGTCTCCGGCTTTCTGCGCCTTGTTGAGAAGGCCGCCGAGTTGCGCGTGCGCGGGGGCCGCCGTCAGGACCGCCGCCAGGACGAAAGCTGCTGACTTCATGTCGATGGTTCCTCGCCGGCCGCGAGTGGCGCCGGCACCGTGATCGCGTGAATCGCCACCGCCCGCGTCTTGCCCTTGACCGTGACCTCGCCGAGCGGGCGCGTCGCGTAGGCGTGGCGGAGCCGGGTGCGGGTGGCGTCGCTCATGATAATCCGGGTCCCGTACTCCTTGTTGAGCGATTCGAGCCGCGACCCGAGGTTGACGTTGTCGCCAATCACCGTGTAGCTCATGATCGAGGATGACCCGATATTGCCGGCGATCATCTCCCCTGAATTGATGCCGATGCCGATGTCGAGCTCGGGCAGGCCGCGCCCCGCCCAGCCGCGATTGAGCTCGCCGAGCTCGCCAATCATGTCGATCGCCGCCTGGACCGCGTGCTCGGCATGGTCCGGGTCGTCGAGCGGCGCGCCAAACAGCGCCATCACCATGTCGCCGACGAACTTATCGACCGTGCCGTGGTGGCGGAAGACGATCTCGACCATCCGCGAGAAATATTCGTTGAGCTGCGCGACGAGCGCCTCCGGGTCGCCCCCTTCGGTGACGGTCGTGAAGCCGCGGATGTCGGAGAACAACACCGTCATCTCGCGGCGGGCGCCGCCGAGCTCGGCGAGCTCGGGATGGGCGGTCAGCTGCGCGTAGACGTCGCGCGACACGTAGCGGCCGAACAGCCGCTTCATCTTGCGCTTCTCGCGGTCCTCGACGAAGTACTGGTAGGCGGTGCCGGCAAAGAGCGCGATCGCGCCGGCCAGCAGCGGCTGGACCATGTTCAGCCACGAGCCGCCGCGAAACGCGCGCAGGGCGAACCACGACCATCCCGCCAGGATGGCGGCGGCGCCGCCGGCCGCCATCGAGAACGGCAGGAAGGCCGAGAGCAGCCCGATCGCGAGCGAGACGATGAGGATTGTCGCGACGCGGGCGCGGGCGGACGCCGGCGCTATAAAATGCCCTGCGAGAACGCTGTCGGCAAGGCTGGCGTGCAGCTCGATGCCGGGCATGCGGTCGTCGCCGAACGGGCTGTTGAAGACGTCGACCAG
>JANMWI010000090.1:0-67581 GCA_031393955.1 Acidobacteriota bacterium | reverse complement strand
CAAACCCCGCCGCCCCGGTGACCGTCCGGAACGCCGCCTCCGGGATCGTCGTCGGCCAGCGGCAGGCGTCGAGGATCTGCACGTCGGCGGCGGCGGCGATCGCCCGATCGGGAAACAGCGTCCACTGCACCAGATCGACGAGATGCGTGCCGACGTCACTGAGCCCCTCGCCCTGTTCGTCGGTGTCGAAGAACCACGGCGGCCGGATGTTGGGGGCGCCCGCGACCATCTTCTTCAGGTAGTGGACGCTCTCCATGTAGACCGAGGGAGCGTCCGGCTGTCCGGGCTCGATGCGGCCGAAGGTCGCCGGGTCGTTGACGAACTCTCGCTGGAGCTGGTGGGTCGCCTCGAACCGCTCCGTCATGATGTCGTAGGCGACGGTGCCGCGCGCATCCGCTTCGGCAAGCGCCCGCTCGAGCTTTGGGAGATCCGCCGATCGCAGGACCCACGGCTTGTCCGCCAGGACGTGCAGGCCGCTCTCGACCGCTCCAAGGATCTGATCGATCTTCACGCGGTTCCGGCCGGAAAGGACGACAACGTTGCCGGGCGGGTCGCGGCGCAGGCGCGCGAAACTGTCCGGTCCGGCGTGGACTTCCCAGGTCCACGACGTCGGCCGCGCCGCGCGATGGTTGAAACCGGACAGCCGGTGGAGGTGGGCGACCAGATCGGGCCCGACCGGGGCGAAGATGTCGACGCGGTCGCTGACGTCCGGGTAGATCTCGCCGTGCACCAGCGCGGCATGAAAGTGGCCGGGGTCGAGGGTCATGAAGCGGATGTCTGCCATAGTCGGGACGCTGCCATGCGGACGGCGGGGAACAGGCGGATGCGGCGCCGCGGAACGCGGCACAAGCGTGCCCCGGAGAGCGGGCCGGCGTCAAGGCATGGACGGTGGGGGAATGACGTACACTAGTTGGCGCCCCCCGACGCCGGAGTGGTGAAACTGGCAGACGCGCGGGACTCAAAATCCCGTGGAGTTAACGCTCCGTGTGGGTTCGACCCCCACCTCCGGCACCAAATTCGATCAACAAATACCGCCCCTACTTCCACATTTTCGCACGGTGACTATCAACCCTCCTGAAGGCCGATCGTTGGATAGGACAATCTGACCGTTCAGCCCGTCTGAGACTCGCCTCTCAAGGCACTCGAACGCGTCGGACCGCTTCCGTACGGTAGTCGGCTCGCGGACAGGTCACGCTCGACGATCCCCAACAATCTGATCATCAACGAGTTGAAACCGTAGCAGGCCATTCCACCACCAGCGACGGCATCGGCACGTCCGAGATGTGCTCGAGAATGCGACTTCGCTCCCGCTCGCACGGGTATCGCCCCGGCCGGAACTGCATATTCCGGTCAACTGCCGGTCGGCGGTTCGGCGAAAACTGAGGCCGTGCCGCGATTTACACGTACAATGAAGCGGCTGCCCGCCGCTGCCGTTGGAAATATCGGGCCCGCAAGTTCCGGCGACTGCCTCGTTGGGCGGACTATTCCGGGAGTGGTCAGATGGACGAACCAGCGGTTCTGAATTTCGAAACGGCTGCTCGCTCCGTCTTGTCCTTTCTTCATCGCCGCCTGGGGTTCGACCTCTGGATGGTGACCCGCACCGATGGCGAGGACTGGATCGTCCTTCACGCCGAGGATCACGGCTACAACGTGACGGACGGCACGGTCTTTCGTTGGGCCGATTCGTTCTGCTCGCGAATGGTCGTGGGGCTGGGTCCCAGAATCGCGCCCCGTTCGGACGACATCCCGGCGTATG
Organism: Acidobacteriota bacterium; assembly: GCA_031393955.1. Classification (GTDB taxonomy): domain Bacteria; phylum Acidobacteriota; class Vicinamibacteria; order Vicinamibacterales; family 2-12-FULL-66-21; genus JALZOC01. Next base: position 65,825 of record JANMWI010000090.1, on the reverse strand, counting down.
CGTCGGCGCCCATCGGGCAACAGGTCAAGATCGGGGCCTACGTTGGCGTCGCCTTGAGAGGCGCCGACGGCGGTCTCTTCGGCACGTTGTGCGCAATCGATCCCCATGCCCAACCGGCGTCGATCACGCAGGATCAGGAACTGCTCGACATGCTGGGCACTCTCTTGAGCGGCTTGCTGCAGACCGAAATGGACTTCGCCAGCGAGGCTCGACGCGTCGAGCGCGCGGAAGCCGAGGCGTTCAGCGACGGCCTGACGGGTATCTTCAACCGACGCGGCTGGACACGGCTGCTCGCCGGCGAAGAGCAGCGTTGTCGTCGCTATGGCCATCCAGCCGGCGTCATCGCCGTCGACTCGACGATCTCAAAGTCGTCAATGACTCTCGGGGGCACTTCGCCGGCGACGAACTGCTCGCGCGCGCGGCCTCGGTGATGACTGGCGCAAAGCGCGGGCAGGACGTTGTGGCCCGCGTCGGCGGCGACGAGTTCGCGCTGCTGGCGGTCGAGTGTGATCGTCCGGGCGCCGAGATGTTGGCGAAGCGGCTGCGCGAGGCGCTTCTCGCGGCAGGAATTCGAGCGTCGCTCGGCCACTCGATGCGAGTTGCCTCCAAAGGACTCAGCAGCGCCTGGGAGGAGGCAGACAAGGCCATGTATGCCGATAAGGAACGCTCTCGTCGCGAGCGCGGCACCGCCGCAATCGGTGCGCAGGCGGAGGATCCCGCTAAAGCAGACACTTCCACCTGACGCTGGGAAGTGGCCATGGAAATCGTCCCCGTTCGTCCTGACCTGAGTCAAGGACCGACACCGCAAAGTTCCCGTGAGTGAACGCTCGATCTGGGTTCCCCCCCGCCTCCAAGGCGGCCGGGCTCACGGCGTGCTCGGTTCCCGTTCGCTTCGCCCCGCCGACTCGGTGCGTATGCGGCGCTACACTGGCAGGGAGATGTGGACGATGGACAGGAGCGAGGTCGTGAAGCACCCGGGCACGGCGGCGGTCCTGAGCGCGCTGATTCCGGGCGTCGGGCAGATCTACAACGGCGACTTTCTGCGCGCCATCTTCTGGCTGATCGTCACGCCGGGCCTGTGGATTGGCACCGGCGGAATGTTCGGCTGGGTCTGCCACGTTCTCGCGGCCATCACCGCCCACCACCGCGCCACCAGGAAGAACCAGGCGCTGGCCGCGTAAGCCGGCCGCCGGTCATGCGGTCGGCGAGGGACGGCAGCCCGTCCCCCGCCGATCAAGCCTCTTTTGTGCGGAGGCCCGCGGAATCAACAACTTACGCTAAAGGTGAGTGTCCCCGTTCAGCGGACGGCGAATGTCGTCAGCACCGGGCGATGGTCGGACGGCATCACGCCGTTGGCGTCGCGGGTGTCGTAGACCTGCGACCCGACCACGGTCAGGTCCGCGGACGCCTTCGAATAGAGGATGTAGTCGATGCGTCCCTTCTTGGTCGCGCCCGACGGCGCCAGGCCGCTGAACGACACCGCCGTGCCGGCTTTCTCGGCGACAGCCCAGGAATCGTTGTAGGTCTTGGCGTACTCGGCGATCGAGGACTGGTCGGGCCACGCGTTCATGTCGCCGGTCAGAATCCGGTTCTCCGCGACGCCGGTGGCCCAGAGCATCACCTGCTCGACTGCGCCAGGCGCCGCGACTGGTCGTCGGGGTCCAGATGCGTGACGACGAGGCTGATGGTCCGGCCGTTGACCGTGATCCGCGCCGCCGCGGCGGCCCGGTCCCAGCTCATGTCGAACATGTCGGAGGACTCGATCGGATAGGTCGACAGGATCAGGTGTCCTTTGCCGTTCGCCGTCCACGCGCCGAATTCCTGCGCGAACACGGCATACCAGGTCTTCCCGGTCTTGGCCTCGATCAGCGCCTTGTCCGATGCTGTTCGTGTGAAACAGAGTTGCGGCGACCGGGCCGAGGCCGTCGCGCGCCCGCGACTGTGATGCCTGGTCGAAGCGCAAGCACGAGGCCACGCCTGAACCGCCCGGAAGTTGTTGATTCACGATAGGTTCAGAGTAGGCTTGAGAACGGCCGAGCTTGCAAGAGCGTGAACGGGGTGACGGTTACGAAATGCCCGCCGTCGCCGCACGCACAGGCTTCGCCGCTCGCCCCCTCTCGATCACCGCGCGGTGCGCGCGGTATATTGTCAGAGGCCTGCCATCGAGAGGCGCACGCCGGGGGGACCTGACCAGGACGATGTCAAAGCAAGTGGAAGTGCGGTTGCGAGTGCCGAACATGAAGGTCCGGGCGCTGGATGAAAACGGCTACCCGATCGACCACAGCCAGTTCCGCTTCCGGAAGGTCATCGAGCTGCCGGCGATTCCGAAGGCCGAGGAGATGCTGGACCTGACCACCGCCTCCGGCAAAGTCCTGCCGGCGCGGGTCGTCCGGTCCGACTGGAACGAAGACCGCGGCCTCTTCGTCGTCTCCTGTCAGTACGCCAACCGTTCGATTGCCGCCGAGGACTATCACGCCCTCGCCGACGATCCCGAGTGGCAGATGAAGCACCTGCTCGACTGATCCCGTCCGTTCTGCAGATTCGTAACGGCGCGGGCTGATTCTGTAAGCGGCGCGCGACGCCGTCCGCGGAATATCGAGGAAATCGACGCGGTGCCGGCGGATCCGCTCTTGCGCTCCGCATCGCCGTGGTTTTCCGGACGTCCTGTCGCGCCTTCATCATCGCCGCCGCCTCGGTCGCCTGCGCCTCCAAGCTGCACGCCCGGAGTACGGTCTCCCCCGTCACGACCAGCCAGGAAGTGACGCGCTGCCTCTCGGTCGTGCGCGCCGCCGCGCGCCGTGGCGGCGCCAGCACGCCAGCCCGGCCGCAGGCGCCGGCCGCCAACCTTCGCCCGCTCCACTGACGCGCCGGCGGCGCATGTACAATCGCCCTTTCGTCCGCCCGGCGGCGCGACAGGAGGGACACACGCGATGGCACTGCCGACCCGCCCGCTGGGCACAAGCGGCCTCGAGATCACGACGACCGGCTTCGGCGCCTGGGCGGCCGGCGGCGGCGGCTGGTCGTTCGGCTGGGGGCCGCAGGACGATCAGGCCTCGATCGAGGCGATGCGGCGGGCCATTGACGGCGGCGTCAACTGGATCGACACCGCCGCCGTCTACGGTCTGGGACATTCCGAAGAGGTCGTCGGCGAATTCATCCGCGGCCTCTCCCCTGCCGACCGCCCGCTCGTGTTCACCAAGTGCGGGCTGGTCTGGGACGACAGCAACCGCATGGCGGTGGCGGCGCGCAACCTCCGGCCCGAGTCGATAGCCCGCGAATGCGAAGCGTCGCTGCGCCGCCTGCGCGTGCCGTCGATCGATCTCTACCAGTTCCACTGGCCGGATGAAACCGGCACCGCGGTCGAGGACTCCTGGGGCGCGATGGTGCGCCTGGTCGAGGAAGGAAAAGTCCGCGCCATCGGCGTCTCGAACTTCAGCGTCGCCCTGCTCGAGCGCTGCGAAGCGGTCCGCCATGTCGACTCGCTGCAGCCGCCGCTGTCGCCGATCAAGCGCGAGGTCGCCGGCGCGCAGCTGCCGTGGTGTGCGGATCACCGGACCGGCGTCATCTGCTACAGCCCGATGCAGTCCGGCATCCTGACCGAGTCGTTCAGCGCCGAACGGGTTGCGGCGCTGGCGGCGGACGACTGGCGCCGGCGCGGCCTCGAATTCCAGTCGCCGCAGCTCGAGCGGAACCTGCGGCTGCGCGATGCGCTCAGGCCGGTGGCGGCCCGCCACGACACCACCGTCAGCGCCGTCGCGATTGCCTGGGTGCTCGCATGGCGCGGCGTCAGCGGAGCGATTGTCGGCGCCCGCTCGGCGGCCCAGGTCGACGGCTGGCTGCCGGCCGCGCGCCTCGCGCTGACCGCGTCCGACCTCCAGGACATTGCCGCGGCGATCGGCGCGAGCGGGGCCGGCAGCGGCCCCGCCCTGCCGCCGGGCTGATCGGCCTCGCGCCGCCCTCCTCTTACTTCAGCGCCTTCGCGATTGCCGCTTCGGCGAGCGGCGCCATGATCGCGTACCCTTTCGCGTTCGGATGCAGATCGTCCTCGGTCAGTTCGGTGCGCATCAGGCCGGTGGTGTCGGTCATCGCCGAGAAGTAATCGAGGTAAGTGTCGCCGTTCGCCGCGGCATAGGCCTTCATCCAGTCGTTGAGCGCCTTGATGCGCGCCATCGGCCGGGTCGTCGTCTGCGGCACGCCGCGCGGCGCGGCGGTGTGAGATTCGCTGACCGGCGTCACGCTGGCGAGCACCACCTTGATGTGATTGGCGTGCGCGAGCTCGCTCATCGACGCGAGGTTTCCCTGGATGTCCTCGTCGCTCGTCGGGCCGGTGTTGCCGGCAATGTCGTTGGTCCCGGCGAGAATGACGACCGCTTTCGGCTTCAGGTCGATGACATCGCGCCTGAACCGCAGCAGCATCTGCGGCGTGGTCTGCCCGCTGATCCCGCGATCGACGTACGGCTTGCCGGGGAAAAAGCCGCCGAAGCGCGGCTGCTGCCAGGCGTCGGTAATGGAATCGCCCATGAACACCACGCGGTGGTCGGCGGCGGCCGGCGGCGGCAGGGTGCGGTTGGCTTCGCGGTAGCGGCCAAGCGCCGGCCAGTCCGCCAGCCGCGCGTCGCTGCGCATCAGGGCGGTCAGCGCCGTCGCCATCTCGGGGCAGGTGGATGCCGGGGCGGTCGGCGGCGGCGCCGGGGCCGTCTGGGCGGCGGGCTGGGCCTGCGGCGAGGCCGGGGCGGCGGTCAGTCCGGCACTCACGAACGCGGCGGCAATCACAAATCTGGTCATATCGGTGTGGCTCCTTGGTGGCGGGATATTAGCGCGGAACCCTGCCGGGGTGTAAGAACGTCACGGGATGGAGGTCGCGCGTGCAGTGCACTGCCCGAGTGCCGTCCCGCCCGATGGGTCAACTCTCGTTGCTGCAAAAGGTTACGGCGATGGAGCGAATACCTGTATCCGGAGCGGTTCTTGATAGGGCTCTCCCATGCGTCGCATCGAGGGAGAAGCCATGCCGCATGACGTGATTGGAATCGCCCCGCGTCGCGCCGGATTGTCACCCCGCCGGCAACGGCGTGAGCTCCTGCAGCTCGCTGCCGCCGGCGGTCTGTCCGTCGTCTTTTTCGTCGTCCCGCTGGCCCTGACCCGGCCGGCCGCCCCACCCCCACCGCCGCCGGCAGCGGCCGCGGCGGCCCCTGCCGAACCGATCGACGCCGTCCGGGTGGTGAGCACGACGGTCTCGGCCGACACATCCGTACTGCGCTTCGCGGAGGTCCCTGGTCCCGCCGCGCGTCCGCGCCGGGCAGCGCTGCGGCGGCCGGAGCGCGCGCGCACGGCGTCGGCCGACACCCGCCCGCGGCTCGTGCGCCGGCTGGCGCGGCTGTTCGCGGGAGACGGTCGCCACGAGATCCAGCCCTTCCCGACGGTGCCGTCGACCAATCGCTGACCCTACGCCGACGCGGCGGTGGCGACCTCAGGCGGCGTCAGCGGCAGGGTCACCGTCAGCGTCGCGCCGCGCCCGCGTCCCTCGCTCTCAGCCTCGATCGTCCCGCCGTGCAGCTCGACGAGATCGCGCGCAATCGCCAGCCCCAGCCCCAGTCCACCATATTCGCGCGACGGCCGGCTGTCCCCCTGCCGGAACCGCTCGAAGACGTGCGGCAGAAACGAGGCCTCGATGCCGGCGCCGCTGTCGCGGACGACGATGCGGACGTGCTGGTCGGCCTTGGCCAGCACGACGCTGATGCCGCCGCCGGCTGGCGTGAAGCGCACCGAATTGGTCAGCAGGTTCCAGATCACCTGCTGCAGCCGGTCGCCGTCCCCTTCGATGCGGGCCGCGTCCGGTGCCAGCGCGGCGTCGATTGTCACCCCCTTGGCATCGGCCGACGGCCGCACCGTCGCGACCGCGTCCTCGATGATCCGGACCAGATCGATCGGCTCGACGTTGAGCCGGATCCGGCCGGACGTCACGCGCGAGACGTCGAGGACTTCCTCGACCATCTGGGCGAGCGACGCCGCATTGCGCTCGACGATCTCGAAGGCCTTCGGCTGGCGGTCCGCGTCAATCGCGCCGGTGCGCAGCATCCGCGCATAGCCGACAATCGCGTTGAGCGGCGTGCGCAGTTCGTGTGACAGCGTCGCCAGGAAATCATCCTTGAGGCGGTTGGCGGCGACCGCCGCGGCGCGCGCCTCCTGCTCCCGGGCGAGCAGCTCGGCGCGCTCGGCCTCGAGCCGCTTGCGGGCGGTGATGTCGAGCGTGACGCCGCGCATGCCCAGGGGACGTCCGTCATCGTCGGCGATCACAGTCGAGTGCGACTCGACCCAGACAACCCGGCCGTCCCGGGCGATCCAGCGGAATTCGCTGCGCCCCGGCGCGCCGCTCTCGAAAATCGCCGCCGCCTCGCGCGCCGCGCGGTCGCGGTCGTCGGGATGGACGATCCCGAGCCAGAAGTTGGCCGTCGAGGTCCATGCGGCCGGCTCGTAGTCAAGCAGCGTCACGACATAACTGCTGACGAAATCGATCTGCTGGGTCGCGGCGTCCGGCTTGCCCCACGCCTCCCAGACGACCCCGGGGACGTTGGCGACGACCTCGGCGAGGCGGGTCCGCGCCACCGACACCGCGTCGGCCGCCTCGGCGAGCTGCCGGGCGCTCTCACGCACGCTGGTGACGTCGGCGGTCACGATCACGGCGCCGACCACTCCGCCGTCGCCGCGGACCGGCGCGGCGGAAGTGCGCAGAACGCGGTCCTCGCCGGTATCGAGCCGGCGGGCGATCACCTCGTCGCGGGCGCGCTCGCCGCCGAGCGCGCGGGCGAACGGCAAGTCTTCGGGCTGGAGCGGATGGCCGCTGTCCGTGGAGCGGAGGTTGAAGCGGGTCACCAGCTCACGCAGCTCGCCAGTGAGGTCCTCGGCCGACGCCGCCCCGAGCATGTCGACGGCGGCGGCATTGACCTGGAGGATCCGCCGGCCGCGGCCGACCCAGACGCCGTCGGGAATCGCCTCGAAGACGGCGTCGAGTTCGTGCGCCCGGGCGTTGGTGCTGGCGGCGGCATCGCGGCTCTGGCGCTCGGAGCGGCGCAGCGACTCGGTCAGGAGCACGACCGCGGCGGCGATCGCCGCAAACAGCGGCAGCGAGACGCGCTCCGGCGGGCTGTCGATGCGGAGCGTGTGCACCGGGGTCAGGAAGAAATAGGCGGCGGAGGCCACCGAGAGGACGATCGCCACCATCCCCGGGCCGAGCCCGACCAGCCAGGCGACGAGCATGATTGCGGGGAAGAACTGCAGATACGGGACCGACAGGCCGAGCCAGGGCTCTAGCGCCAGGCGCGCCGCCAGGAAGGCGCACACTACCGCCACGGCCACGACGTACCGTCGCCAGCCCTGGATGAAATCGTCGCCAGCGGCATCGCGCAACGGCACACCGCAGTATAAGTCTTGACGGCCCGCGGACGATGGATGACGATGGCGGGATGCAGCAGATCAGCACGAGAGCCCGTCTCGCGGCGTGGATCCTGGCGATGGTTCTGGCCGGGTGCGGCCTGACGGCGTGCGCGGCCTCGCGGGCGACGCCACGTGCCGCGGCGCCCGATGACCAGACGCTTCAGACCCGCGTCCGGACCTCGCTCATGAACGCCACCGGCGTCCATCCGGACGAGGTCACGGCGTCGGTCGCCGGCGGTGTCGCGACCCTGTCGGGCACGGTCCACAGCCAGGCCGAGGCTGATGCGGCGGTGGCGGCGGCGCGCCGCGTCGACGGCGTCCGCGACGTCCAGTCCCAGCTCCGCGTCCAGTAACGCCGCCGCGGGTGACGTTCCCCGGACCGCTTGCGTACCAGCCGGTGCGGACGGTACACTCGCGCCGGTTCTGAGGAGGACCGTGCCGTGCCAGTGCTCGATTTGTGGTCGATGGCGTTCGTGTTCCTGCTGGCCACGTTCGTCGGCTTTCAGGTCATCCAGAACGTCTCGCGCCTGCTCCACACTCCCCTGATGTCGCTGACCAACGCGATCTCGGCGATTGCCGTCGTCGGCTCGATCATCATTGCCGGCGAGCAGAAGGATACCTTCAGCACCGTCCTCGGCACGGTCGCGGTCGCCGCCTCGGTCACCAACATCGTCAGCGGCTTCCTGATCACCGACCGGATGCTGAAGATGTTCCGCGAGCGGAAGCCCCGGTCATGACGCTGGCCGCGCACCTCACCCAGGCGAGCTATCTCGCCGCGGCGGCGCTGTTCATCCTGTCGTTGCGCTGGCTGAGCGACCCGAAAACGGCGCGCCGCGGCGTGGCCGCTGGCGTCGCCGGGATGGCCGCGGCGATGGGCGGCACGCTGCTCCATCCCGAAATCGTCAACTACACGTGGATCGTCGTCGCGGTGATCATCGGCACGATGATCGGCGTGCCGCTGTCGAAAGTGCCGCTGACGGCGGTGCCGCAGCGGACGGCGCTGTCGCACGCCTTCGGCGGCCTCGCCGCCGGCCTGGTCGGGACGGCGAAGTATTCGCTGTGGCTGCACGACGGCGAGCTGACGACCTTTCGGATGGCGGCGATCGGCGTCGAGGTCATCCTCGGCTACCTGACGTTCACCGGCAGCCTGATGGCGGCCGGCAAGCTGCAGGAGATCATTCCGACCCGGCCGATGACCTACCGCGGCCAGAACGTCGTCAACCTCGGCCTGTTCAGCGTCGCCGGCGGCGCCGCCGTCCTGCTGCTGTTCCGGCCGGAGCTGTGGCTGCTGTTCCCGCTGATCATCGTGCTGTCGCTGGCCTTCGGCGTGCTGCTGATCATGCCGATCGGCGGCGCCGACATGCCGACGGTGATTTCGCTGCTGAACGCCTACGCCGGGCTGGCGGCGGTGGCGATGGGCTTCGCGCTCGAGAACAAGGTGCTGATCACCGCCGGCGCGCTCGACGGCTCGTCGGGCCTGATCCTCTCGATCATCATGTGCCGGGCGATGAACCGGTCGTTCAGCAACGTCCTGTTCGGCGCCTTCGGCCAGGTCCAGAGCGGCGGCACCGCCACCGAGGCGCGCGCCGTCAAGAGCGGCACGCCGCGCGACGCCGCCGACCTGCTGGAGAACGCCTCGCGGGTGGTGATCGTCCCGGGCTACGGCATGGCGGTCGCCCAGGCGCAGCACCGCGTCCGGGAAATCTACGACCAGCTGACCAAGCGCGGCGTCGACGTCAAGTTCGCGATTCATCCGGTCGCCGGGCGGATGCCCGGCCACATGAACGTGCTGCTCGCCGAAGCCGAAGTGCCGTACGAGGCGCTGATCGAGATGGACGAGATCAACCGCGACCTGCCGCAGACCGATGTCGTCCTGGTCGTCGGCGCCAACGACGTCGTCAATCCGGCGGCGCGGCACGACACCAAGAGCCCGATCTACGGGATGCCGATCATCGACGCCGACCGCGCCAAATTCGTCATCGCCAACAAGCGGTCGATGAATCCGGGCTTCGCCGGGATCGAGAACGAGCTCTACTCGGCCGACAACACGCTGATGCTGTTCGGCGATGCCAAGGCGGTGCTCGGCGAGGTCGTCAAGGCGCTCGCCGGCGACGCCACTCACTAACCCGCTCCGGAAGCCGCCAGCCATGCACGCCGTTCTGGATCTGTTCCTGCACTTCGACGTGCACCTTGCCGCCATCGTGAAGCAGTACGGCGCGCTCGTCTACGGCCTGCTGTTCGTGATCATTTTTTCCGAGACCGGACTGGTGGTGGCGCCGTTCCTGCCCGGCGATTCGCTGCTGTTCGCCGCCGGCGCGCTGGCCGCGACCGGCGCGCTCGACATCTGGCTGGTGCTGCTGCTGCTCGCCGCCGCGGCGATCCTCGGCAACATCGTCAATTACAGCATCGGCCGGGCGATCGGCCCGCGGCTGTTCAGCGGCGACGGCTCGACCGGACGGCTGCAGCGGCTGATGAACCGGCAGTATCTCGACCGCGCCCACGCCTTCTTCGAGAAGCACGGCGGCAAGGCGATCGTGCTGACCCGGTTCGTGCCGATTATCCGGACGTTCGTGCCGTTCGTCGCCGGCGCCGGCGCGATGCGCTATCCCACCTTCCTGGCGTACAACGTCGCCGGCGGCGCCCTGTGGGTGGGGATCTGTGCGGGGGGCGGCTACGCCTTCGGGAACGTCCCGGTGATCCGGGACAACTTCACCCTGGTGGCGCTCGGCATCGTGGCGGTCTCGCTGGTGCCGGTGGCGATCGAATGGCTCAAGCATCGCCACCGCTGAGGAGGCATAAAAAAAGGGCAGCGGGATGAACCGCTGCCCTCGAGAAATGCCGGCCGCCCGAAGGCGGCGCGGGAACTACGCCAGCCGGACGTTCTCGGCGCGGGGACCCTTCGGACCCTGCCCCTTTTCGAAAGTCACGGCCTGGCCTTCGCGCAGGCTGTCGAACTGGCAGCCGTTGCACGCGGACTGGTGGAAGAAGTACTCGTTGCCGTCGCCAGCCGCGACAAAGCCGAAGCCCTTTTCGCTCACCAGCCGCTTGATCGTTCCGTTCATGGGTGCCATCTGAGAATCTCCTGAATGCGAGTGTCGGTTCGCCGCCGTGCGCGGGAAGTCCGCGCGTATTAAACGTGGCTGGCTCGCCGAACATCGGCGGACCCAACCGTTTCCCCGGGGGTGACGCAGCTTTGGTGAGGTCTGGATCAATTACCCGGTTGAGGTCGGGTCGACGACAGGCTCAGAAAGCAGAACGGTCATGCTACCACAAATACCTCGGCAGGACCAGATGGCCTGCCACCCCTACCCGGTGGCCCCGCCGGCATGCTCCATAATGAGCGGATGGCTAGCGCGCCGACCCAACTCCTGAGGCTCATCACCACCAACTGGCTGAACCTGCTGCTGGTGGCGGCTCCCGCCAGCCTTCTGGTGCGCTGGCAGTACGGCGTGTCGCTGTGGGTGTTCGCACTGGCGGCGATTTCGCTCATCCCCGCTGCCGGACTGATCGGTACCGCCACCGAGCACCTCGCGCGGCGGTCCGGCCCGACCCTCGGCGGGTTCCTCAACGCCACCTTCGGCAACGCGGCCGAACTGATCATCGCGATCGCGGCGTTGCGCGCCGGACACACCGAGGTCGTCAAGGCCTCGATCACCGGCAGCATCATCGGCAACCTGCTGCTCGTCTTCGGCCTGTCGTGCTTCGTCGGCGGGATCAGGCACGGCCGCCAGAAGTTCAACCGGCTCGCCGCCGGCTCGGCGACCGTCATGCTGTTCCTGGCGGTCGTCGCGCTGGTCATGCCGGCGCTCGTCGCGCTCGTCAGTTTCGGCTCGCTCGAGGCCCATCCCGCGGTCGTCGATCGCCTCAGCGTGTGGTCCGCGGTCGTCCTGCTGAGCGTCTATGGCTGCGGCCTCATCTTCTCCTTCCGGTCGCAGCGCGATCCACTCAGACCGAGCCCCGGGCACCACCACGGAACGGAGATCCTGCTCAGCACGGCGCTCGGGCTGCTGGCGCTCGCCACCGTCGTGACCGCGATTGAAGCCGAGGTCCTCATCGAAGCGCTCGAGCCCGCCCTGTCCGGTCTCGGCATGTCGGAACTGTTCGCCGGCGTCATCATCGTCGCGCTCGTCGGCAACGCCGCCGAGCACTACAGCGCCGTCACGGCGGCGCGCGACAACGAGATGACGCTGGCGCTCGAAATCAGCATCGGCAGCAGCGCCCAGATTGCCCTGATGGTCGCGCCGGTGCTGGTCCTGCTGTCGTACGCGCTCGGCTCGCCGATGTCGCTGGTCTTCAACGCCTTCGAGATCGCCGCGATCGGGCTGTCCGTGATGGCGGTGGTGCTGGTGTCGGGTGACGGCGAAAGCAACTGGCTCGAGGGGGCGCAGTTGCTGGGCGTCTACCTGATCCTGGCGTTCGCCTTCTTCATCATTCCGGACTGAACGGCTGTTGCGGGAGTGCGCGTCTCGAAGGGCGCCCGGCTTCGGGACGGCCAGCGGTCCCGGCGGCGACCCGCACACGGGCCGCCAATCCGCACACGTGCGCCGCTCGCCTCCCGGCGGGCGACGGTAAATCCTGGCAATTCCGGGGGGTTTCCCCTGGCACCCGGCTTGCGGTTCCCCGCCGCAGTTACTTGGAGGCCGCACACATGATCTGGTTTCTCGAACGTGATGCCGAACTGCTGATTTGCGAGATTCGCCGGGCTGCTGAGAGCGACGACTACGAGTTCGAAGTCGCGTCCGCCGACGGCCCCGCGCAAACACGCCTCTACTCGTCGCCGAGCGCGCTCATCGACAACTACCTGAAGACGCAGGACGCGCTGCAGGCGGAAGGCTGGCGTCCGCGGATGAACGACATCGACGCGCTCGCCTGAGAAAGTGGAACCTGGCCCGCCCGCCGATGGGCTCGCCCGCCTCGAGTGCGTAGAACATTCATCACTTCACCGCCCAGCTCTGCGGCGTTTCTTCAATCTCATCAGACGCTACCTCCGGCCAAAATCCGATGAGGTCGGCGTGGCACTCCCATTGCTCCTTCACAGACGTCGAACCTTTTTAGACGAGCGAGCCGCGTGCACGCGTCGTCTTCCACCACGTCCACCACGTCGAGCTCAGAAGGAGCTACCGATGAAACGTTCAATTACCCGCTGGACCACGACCCTGGCGACGGCCGCACTGTTGGGCCTGCCGGTCGCAGGCGCGGCGCAGTCGCCGTCGAACGCACCGCCGCGGACGACTCCGCAGCCGCCGACTTCACAGCCGACGCCGGAGCCCCCCTCGCAGCAGCCCGCGCACCCGACCCAGCCGACGCCGCAGCCGGCCGCCGAGCCCGCGCCGCAGCAGCCGACGAGCACGCCGAACCCCTCCGATTCACGGAGCGCCGCGGCTCCGAATGAGAATGCCCAGCAGAGCCAGGGCACGCCGGAAGAGCACCTTCAGCAGGCCACGGCGGCGCTCGAGTCGATCACCACGGCCTCGCTCAAGGGCAGCGCGCGCACCCAGGTGGCTGAACTCAAGCGCCACATGACCGCGCTCAGCAAGGCGTCCTCCGCGGCCGGCGGCGACGCCACCGCCAACCGGACCAAGGGACGCGCCAGCGCCACCGCCAACTGGGGCACCGAAGTGGCCGCGATGGACAAGGTCCTGACCGAACTGCTCGGCAACGGCGCTGCCGCCTCGGGCCAGTCCCCGACGGCGACGTCGGGCGCGACCGGCACTGCCGGCACGGCCAAGACCAGCAGCGCGACGATTGACGACGCGACGCGCGCGAAGCTGACGGAGGTGAAGACCCACATCACCGCCTACGCCGCCGCCAAGGCCGGCGCCGGTGCCAGCGCAACGACGCCGTCCGCGGCACCGTCGGCGTCAGCCGCACCGGCCGCGACGAGTCCGAGCGCCACCGCTTCGGCGACCCCGAGCGCGACGCCGGCGGCTCGCCCGGACAGCGCCGCGTCGCCGGACGCGAGCGCTACGGCTTCTGCGAGCGCGCCGTCCACGGCGAGCGCGCCGTCGGCGCAGAGCCCCACGGCCTCGCCGTCAGCGGCGACTACGGCTTCGCCGTCCGCACCTGACGCGGCGGCGGCTCCCCAGGCGGGCACGGCGGCCACGGCCGCTCCATCAGCCACCGCCCAGGCAGCGAATCAGCCGGCGGCTCCGGCTACCGCCCAGAGTGGCGCGGTCCAGGGGAATGAAGAGGCCGCGCACAAGTCGCTTGAAGCGGCGCGCGACACGCTGAGCCAGCTGACGAAGCTGCCGGCGGCTGCCCAGCTGACGGGAGATGCCCGCACCCAGGTGGCGGAGCTCATCACCAATTTCAATGAGCTCATCACCGCGCCGGTGGACTGGAAGGCCAGCTACGCGAAGGTCGCGGCCAACCTCAACTCGCTGCTCGGGCCGGACACGATGGCCTCGGCGGCCGGGACCGCCGGGATGACGGACTCGAAGCCGTCAACCGGTGCGAGTGCCCCCACTGCCAACGCGCCGGCTGGCGCGACGCCGCCGGCTGCCGGCACGGCTGGGGCGGTTGGCACTTCGGGCACCGCAACCGCGACGATTGACGCCGCGGTCCGCGCCAAGCTGATGGAACTGCGGCAGCGTCTGACCGAGTTCGAACGGGCCGCCGGCGGCGCCGCCAAGTAAGCGGCCAGCCCGGAGCGATCGATACGGGAGGGGGCCTCGAGCCCCTTCCCGTTTTTTTTGTACGCCTTCCGTGTTCAGCTGACGCCCACCGTTGGTAGACTGTCATCCGCGAAACGGCTTTTTCTCTCGAGGAGGCAGCATGCGGATGATTTTGGCGTCTCTCGCCGCGACAGTGATACTGGCAGCGTCCCCCGCTCGGGCGGCGGACTCGACGTGGAAGGGACAGATCAGCGATTCGATGTGCAACGCGAAGCACGCCGACGGCGATCACGGCACCAAAAAGATGACCGATCAGCAGTGCGTCGATGCCTGCATCAAAGGCGGGGCGAAGTATGTCTTCGTCGGCGAGGGAGACAAGATCTACAAGATCGCCAACCAGAACTTCGCCGGTCTGAAGGCCCACTCCGGCCACGCGGTCAATCTGACCGGGACGATGAAGGACGACACGATTACGGTGGCGAAGATCGAGATGCCGGCGAAGAAGTAGGCCGTCAGCGAATGAGGATGTGATCGAACAGGGCCTGGCTGGTGGCGGTCGGGATGTGACTCGACACCGCCAGCCCGGCCAGAATCGTCGATCCCATCGGGATGGTGGCGGTTCCGATCAAATCCCATTGGACGCCGTCGTCTGACCGGAACGCCGAAATCTCCTGCCCCCGCCGCTGCAGTTTCAGCCACAGCGGCGCCTTGCCGTCGCCCGCAGACACGCTGTCGCTGACCCCGTCGGCGGCCTCGCGCCGCTGAAACGCCGCGCCCCTGCCGCCTGAAACGAGCATGAAGGCGTGGGGGGATCCCGGCTTCAGTGATTCGCGCAGCATGACGCCCGCTTTCGACCAGCTGCGGACCGCGGTCAGGCTGGCGACCCGGGCGACGATTTCGCCGTCCCCGGTCAGCGGCGCCCACGAGAAGTGGAACGCGTCGGCGGCACCCCACACATCAGCACCCGCTCCCGCCACCCGGAGGCCGGCGGTGGTGCTGGCCGACGAACCGGCGACGCCCACCGCTCCAACATCCGCGTGCGTCCAGTTGCCCGGGGGCGCGATCGACATCTGGGAGAACACCGCCGACGCCGCGGTGTCGGCATGGCTCGACACCGCCAGGCCGACGAGCACCGACGCGCCCATGTGAATGGTGTCAACGCCGACGAGCCGCCAGGGCTGACCGTCTGCCGCGACGTAGGCCGAGATGCGGTCGCCGCGCCGCGACAGGCGCAGCCAGCGGGGCGCTGTTCCCGGACCGCCGTCGGTGTGGACCGACGGTCCGCCCGTCGACGGCCGCCGCTGGAACGCGAGGCCCTTGCCCCCCGATACCAGGACGAACACATGCGCCGCGTCGGCACGATCGGAGTCGCGGATCATCACCCCGGCCTTCGTCCAGCGGCTGGGCGCGTCGAGCGAGTCGAGGCGGGCGGTGACGTCGCCGTCGCCGATCAATGTGCGCGATACGAAGCGCAGCTCGTCGGACGTGCCCCACACGTCGCGCCCACCCGCCGTGATGGTGTAGTCCGCGCCCGCGGCCAGCGAACCGCCGCCGACCCCGGCCCCAATCGCCCGGTCGGTCCACCCCGGCGGGAGCGTTTCCCTGGCGGCATACAGGGACTGGATGGCTTGAATGTCAGTCTCGGCCGGGCCCTGCACGATGCCGCCGTAGATCGGGTACATGACGGCCGTGGGATCGCTCGAGTGCGCGAGACCCAGGCTGTGTCCGGCTTCGTGGAGCGCGACGCTGAAGAGGTCGTACTTGCCCGGATCGCCGGCACCCCAGTTGTACTCGTCGTTGAAATGGATGTCGCCCGCGGAGGGCTCGGCCGAGGGAGGCGAGGGGAAGAACGCGTGGGCGAGCGTCTCCGGCGCGAACGGAAAGCCATCGCCGTGATCCCGCGCCCCCCACAGCGTCGTCACCGAGCGCGCTTCGTACGCGCCGGCGGCCTGGCGCCAGTGGAGGTCGATGTATTTGGCCCATTCGAAGAGGGCTCTCGTCAGTTCACCCTGCTGCAGCGGCAGCGGCATGTCCGGGGTCGGCGTCTGAAAGAAGTACGACAGGCTGACGGAGCCGGCGCCGCCACCGTCCCAGCCGTCACCGACGACCGCGTAGTTCGCGACCAGACCCTGCGGGCTGAGCAGTCCCTCGCAGACGAGCGTTCCACCAGCCACCAGCGCGGTCGTGCCGGGATAGATCCAGGCAACGTCAGGGTCGGCCGCGAGGCGCTCGAGGGCGGTCCGGTCGGTGGGGACGACAGCCATGTAGCCGGGCAGAGCCGTCGGTCCGACCGCTGCCGTCCCGGCCTGGCTGATGCGTTCGCGGACCACGGCCGCCGTGAGGTCAGGATGGAATTCGATCACGGTCAGCGGGTAGGTGGGAAAGCTGCGGCCGAGATCGGCGGCCGACTCGGCGCTGAACTTGTCCGAGGCGTCGAGCGTGCCGACCCACCGGGCGCGCGGTAACAGCGCCGCGTCGAACCCGGGGCCCGCCGAAATCGCCACGGTATTGTCCGGCACGTAGCGAAGCGGCTGGGCGTCGGCGGCTCGGAGCGCCGCCAGGTCCGCGGCGGTGATCGGACGGTCGAACTGCACGAGAAGGTGCCGGCGAGCCGGGCTCGCCAGCGCGGCCATCGCGCGCGCGGTCGTCGCGGTCCGCTGCGGCACATGCACGTTGGCGACGGGCACGAAACTGCGGGCCTTCAGCCGGACCGGCGCCTGCGCCGATGCCGGGACAACCGTCGCCAGAAATATCAATAATAGCGGCAGGGCCCGGCGCTTCATGGCGGGACCATTTTGCAACCCCCGGGCCGTCAACCTGAGCACTGGGACTGAGTAAAATCCTAATAAAATACAGACATCGCCGATGGGTCCGGGTTCCGCCGCGGCGTCGGTGGAGACGCCGGACGCAATAAGGACAAAGTCTTTCCGCATGCGGACCGCGCAGATCCTCACCCTCGCCGCGGCGATTGCCGTTCTCGGCTCGGGGTCGTTGACCGCCCGACGGGCGGGCGAGAGCCCTCTCGACGCGGCTGAGCTCGCCTGGAGCCAAGGGGATTACGTCTCCGCGCTTGGGAGCTATCTCCGCATCCTCGACTCGCCGCAGTCCGACGCCGCGTTGCGGACCATCGCCCTCCAGACCGGCGAGCTGTATCGGACGACCGAGATCACTCGGGACGGCAGCGCGCCGCGCTTCGTGCCCGACGGCCGGACCATCGCCTACGAGACCGGCTCGGGCCTGGCCCGGACGACGCGGCTGCTGGCGGTGGACGCCCCGGCTGCCCCGGCCGCCGACCTTCACGGCTTTGCCGCCGCGTTTGCGCCGGACGGATCGGCCACCGCATACCTCACCCTGTCGCCTTCGCCGGCGCTCGCCGCCGCGGAATCCGCCGTCGCCGAGGCCGCGGGCCCGGATCGCCTGCTGCGGCAGGCGGCTTTCGACGACCGCCTCGCCCTCGACGCGCGAGTCATCGTCCGCGACCGGGCGACCGGCGTGGAGCGCGACATACCGCTCCCCGGGTTCCGCAAAACCCAGCTGGCGCTCGGCGCCGGCGTCCTCTGGTTCGCGGGGCAGTCCCCGGGGGATCGCGTACGTCAGATCTACGAAGTGGGTCCAGACGGGATCCCGGCAGTGCGAACGGCCGGAGCCGGCGACAAGACCATCCTCCGCGTGAACGCTGCCGGCACGGCGCTGCTCGCCGCCGCGGCGGCGCCGCCCCGGGCCTCGGGTGCCTCCGCCACCTTCAGCGTCGTCGCGCCGGGAGCGGCGGCTGTCGTGGTCGCCGGCACCGCGCCGGCGTTTTCCGCCGACGGCACCGCCGTCACCTATGTCGCCAGGGGCGAGGCTGGCGAGCGCCTGATGGTCGCCCCGGCGGCGTCGCCCGCGGCAGCGACGGTTGTCCGCGCTGGTCCGGGACGCCTCGACGCGCCGGCGTTTTCGCCCGATGGCCGGCGGCTGGCGTTCCAGCTGATGGTCGACGACGACTGGGAGATTGCCACGATCGATCGGGACGGCGGGAACGAGCAGCGTGTGACGAGGGAGGATCAGCACGACGTGCTGCCGGTGTTCCTCGGCCCCGGCCGGCTGCTCGCCGCCGTCGGGGAGCCGCGACACCGACGCTCGTTTCTCTATGACCTGCCGGAGGGAACGAGGACGCGCCTGTTCCACAACAACACGGTCCGGACGATCGCGCCCGAGTATGCCTGGGTGCCCAGCGCCGACGGCAGCCGCGTCCTGATCGTGGCCGATCGGGACGGCGATACCGTGTCCACCGAGCGCGGCATCTACCTCGTCGATCTGACCCGGCAGGTGACGCTGCCGGAGGTCCGCGCCCGGGTCGCAGCGAACCTGGCGCAGGAGCGCGCCCTGCGGTCGGCCGGCGTGCGGCGGTTCGCGCCGATCGCCGCGGCGGTGTCGGCAATCACGTCGCGCGCGTCGATCGAGCGGATCTACGGCGACGAGAAAGCGCTCGCCGACATGGACTCGAAGTACATCACCGAGCCCGGCAACGCCCGCGCCCGGGCGTTCATCGCCGACCGCTATGCGTCGTTCGGCTACGCCCCGGACTCCCAGTTCGCCGACTTCCGCCTCCGCAGCGGCGCCACCGTCCGCTCGGCCAACGTCATCGCCGCCTTGACCGGGACGACGTCGCCGGACGTCGTCTACGTCGTCAGCAGCCACTACGACTCGGCGCTGGCCGGACCTGGCGCCGACGACAATTCATCGGGTACGGCAGCGCTCCTCGAGGCGGCGCGGCTCCTGGCGGGGCATCCGCAGCCGGCGACGATCCTGTTCGCGTCGTTCACCGGCGAGGAAGCGGGGCTGCTTGGCAGCGGCGAGTTCGTGCGGCGCGCCGCCGCCAACGGACTGCGGATCGCCGGTGCCCTCAACAACGACACCGTCGGCTGGGCCAACGACTATCGGCTGGACGACACCATCCGCTACTCCAATGCCGGCATCCGCGATGTCGAGCACGCCGCCGCCATGCAGTTCTCGCGGCTGATCACCTACGACAGCCGATACTTCAAGAACACCGATGCCGCCGCCTACTACGAGGCGTTTGGCGACATCGTCGGCGGGCTCGGCTCCTATCCGGTGCTGGGCAGTCCGCACTACCACCAGCCGCACGACCGGCTGGACACCGTCAACCACCAGCTCGTCACCGAGGTGGCCCGGGCGACCGTGGCGAGCGTGATGCTGCTGGCGTCGAGTCCGAGCCCGGTGCGCGGCCTGAAGGCGTCGCGGTCGGGTGACGGGCGGGTGCAGGTGTCGTGGACGCCCTCTCCGGAGCGGGACGTGACCGCCTACGTCGTTGACGCGGGGTCGACGCCGCGGCGGGTCGTCCGGCCGGAAGTGACCCTGACGGGGATCGCCGCCGGCGCGCGCGTCACCGTCCGCGCGGTCAACGTCCGAGGGATGGAGAGCTGGGATGTGGCGTCCTGCGCGCCGTCTGACTAGCGGCGGTCGAGCACTTCCCTGACTTTGGCGAGAAGGTCGTCGCGCGAGAACGGCTTGGCGAGGAAGTCGCTGCCAAGCTCTGGGTCGGCGCCGCCCGGGTAGCCGGACACGCAAATGAGCTTCAGGGTCTTGCGCCGGCCGCGGAGATGTTGGGCCAGCTCGGCGCCGCCCATGTACGGCATCCGCAGGTCGGTCAACAGCAGGTCGATAGCGTCCCCGTGTTCGTCGAACACCTTGATGGCTTCGGCGCCATTGCGCGCTTCGTGGACGCGGTAGCCCGCCCGGATGAGCGCCTGCGCGAACAGCTGGCGCACCGCCGGCTCGTCCTCGACCAGCAGGATGGTTTCACGCCCCGCGCCCGCGCCGTCCCGGGACTTGTCGTCCGGCCCACGGCCTGAATTGATCCCAAACATCTCAGCTCTCCGCTCTCCCGCTGGCCGGGGCACCACCGCACCCGCCGTACCGATTCCCGCTGCGCGTCTCCCGGATTCGAGCGGCCGGCCGCGATAAGTCTAGCGCGGCTCCGGACCGGCGCAGCGATTATGGCCTATTGCGCCCGCGCCGCTTCGGCCCGCTCGCGCCGCAACCCGGTGTGCCGTTCGAGCGCGCGGTGGACGAGCCAGCAGACGAGCGCCCAGGACAGGCCGACCAGCCAGCCGGCCAGGACATCCGTCGGGTAGTGTACGCCCAGATACACCCGGCTGAGACCGACCAGCCCGGTGACGAGCATCGCCACCGCCATGCAGTAGAACTTGGTGATGCCCCGCTCGGCAATCCGCATCGAGAGCGCGCCGAGGGTCAGATAGACGACCGCCGACGTCAGGGCGTGCCCGCTCGGGAAGCTCATCGTCATCACCTCGCGCAGGTGCGGAACGACCTCGGGCCGGGGGCGATGGAAGAGGTGCTTGAGCGCGGCGTTGATGACCAGCGCACCGCCGGTGGCGGCGGTGACGAAGGCGCCGGTTCGCCACATGCCCTGCAACGCCAGGAATCCCGCCACCGCGAAGACCGTCAGCCCGAGGACGGTGGCACTGCCGAGGGCGGTCACGTCGAGCGCCCCGCTCGCCAGCCATGCCGGACCGATCGGCCGGGACAGATCCGCCGGGTCGCGCAGCGACATCAGCACCCGCTTGTCGAACGACAGCGTCTCCCCTTCGATCACTTCTCCGGCGAGGCGGATGACGATGAAGATCAGCAGCAGCACGACCACGCCGCCGACGAGCAGGGCCAACTCACTGCGGTCGCGCGGCTTGATCCGGGCCACCAGCCGCCGCCACGCCCCGCCGGTGGACGCCGTCATGCGCGCACCATCAGCACCGGGACGCGGACGTTGTGCCGGACGCGGTCGGCGGTGCTGCCGCGGAGCAGGTCGTTCAGGAAGCGGTGCCCGTGCGTCGACATCGCGATCAGATCGACGCCCTCCTCCGCCGCCACCTTGACCAGTTCGGTGGCCGGGTCGCCCATCGCCAAACGGGCGCGCGCCGTGAAGCCGTGCTGCACCATCTCGTCGCAGAGCTCAGCGAGGTAGGCGCGGTCGTCGCGGATCTCGTCCGACTCGCGCAGCGTCAGCTCGTCGAAATGGCGCGCTACCCAGCCGTCGGCGACGTGGACAAGCAGCAGCCGCGCGCCGGTCAGCCGCGCCAGGTCCTCGACATGTGACAGCACCGCCCGATCCGCGTCGGAGTGTTCGATGGCGATGAGAATGTTCTGGTACATGTCGCGGCGTACTTCCTCTCAGCCGGTGAACGTCTGCCACAGCAGCCAGAGGTTGAGGCCACCAATCAGGATGGCCACCGGCCAGGCCAGCGCCAGCATCCAGCGCGGCGCCACCAGCGGCCCCATCTTCCGCCGATCGCCGGTGAACAGCACCAGCGGGAACACCGCGAACGGCAGCTGGAGACTGAGCACCACCTGGCTGAGGATGAGCAGCGACCCGATGCCGTGCTCGCCGTAAAAGTAGACAGTGATCAGCGCGGGAATGATCGCGATCAGCCGGGTGATCAGCCGCCGCAGCCACGGCCGCAGCCGGATGTTGAGGAAGCCCTCCATCACGATCTGCCCGGCGAGCGTGCCGGTCAGCGTCGCGTTCTGGCCCGAGAACAGCAGCGCCACCGCGAACAGCGTGCTGGCGAGCTGGGTGCCGAGCAGCGGCGCCAGCAGTTTGTAGGCGTCGGCGATCTCGGCCACTCCCTCGTGGCCGCTGAGGTGAAAGGTTGACGCCGCCATCACCAGGATGGCGCCGTTCAGGAACAGCGCGAACATCAGCGCGACGGTCGAATCGATCGACGCAAAGCGCACCGCCTCGCGGCGGCTCTCGGCCGTGTCGCGGTAGCGGCGCGTCTGGATGATCGACGAATGGAGATAGAGATTGTGCGGCATCACGGTCGCACCGAGAATCCCGACCGCAATATAGAGCATGTCCGGGTTGCGCACGATTTCCAGGCGCGGCACGAAGCCGGACAGGACGCCGACGAGATCCGGCTTCGCGAGCCACAGCTGGACCGCAAAACAGCCGGCGATGCCCAGGATCAGCACGACCACCAGCGCCTCGACGTAGCGGAACTGGAACTGCTGCATGTAGAGCACCAGCAGCACATCGAGCGAAGTCAGGCAGACGCCCCACATCAGCGGCAGGCCGAACAACAGATTGAGGGCGATCGCCGAGCCAATCACTTCGGCCAGGTCGCAGGCCGCGATCGCCAGTTCGCAGAGCAGCCACAGAACGATCGTCGTCGGCCGGGAGTAGTGGTCGCGGCAGGCCTGGGCGAGATCGCGGCCGCTGGCGATGCCGAGCCGCAGCGCCAGGGCCTGCAGCAGGATCGCCATCAGATTCGACAGCATGATCACGCTCAGGAGCGTGTAGCCATACCTCGATCCGCCGGCGAGATCGGTCGCCCAGTTCCCCGGATCCATGTAGCCGACGGCGACCAGGTAGCCGGGGCCGGCGAAGGCGAGCATCTTGCGCCAGAACCCACCGGTCAGCGGAATCGGCACCGATCCATGCACTTCCGGGAGGCTGACGCTCGCCGAGGACCGCCGCCAGCCGTCGTCCCGGACCGGCGTGGCGCCGTCGTCGGGTTCGCGTCTCGACATCACTCCGCCATACGTTACATGACCCGTAACCCTTTACTGAAACGGAAAGCTGTCGCTGAAGGACTGGGGCTTCGAGGGCCTGAATCCGGCCGCTGTCCTCACGGCCGGTGGGCACGCGGCTTGCGAGAGCCGCGGCGGATTATGTTCAGCCCCTTTACGGTTCAGTCCAGGTTCGCCGGCCTGGCGGTCCTGGTCTGCGCGCTGGCGCTGCCGGCCGGCCTCGCTGCGCAATCGACGCCGGCGAATCCGCAGGCCGTCCCTGATCCCACCGCGGCGCTGACGGCTCAGCGCCCGGCTGAAACCGACCTGAATCTCATCAACCTGCCGACCACGCTGTCGCTCAAGCGCCACCGCGGCTACTTCCGCCTGACCCACCGGTTTGCGCGGGATCTGCGCCGCGGCACGTTCGACGACCTCGCCGCCTCGCTCTTCAGCCTCGACGACGGCGCGGTGATCGGCCTGGAGTATCGCTACGCCATCACGACCACGGTGCACGCCGGCATCGCGCGGTCGCTCCTCAGCAAGACGATCGTGACGTTCGTGCGGTGGGACGCGGTGCGGCAGGGGGCCGCGGCGCCGGTGTCGGTCTCGGTCGGCGGTTCGTACGAAGGGCTCAACAACCTTCGCGACAACCACCAGCCGGGCGTGGCGGTGACGGTGTCGCGCACCTTCGGCGACGCCCTCGCGCTCTATGCGACGCCGGCGTTTGTCGCCCATACGCACGCCGTCGATACCATCGCCGGGCACACGGGGCATAATGACGTCGGCCTGGAGACCGACGAGCACGCCGGCCACGACAGCACCTGGTTCACGGGCCTGGGCGCCCGGGTCCGTTTCTCGGGCACTGGCTATCTGGTTGGCGAGTACTCGCCGCGGATCGCCGGTTATGATCCCAACCGCGGTGTCTGGGGCGTCGGCATCGAGAAGCGGACCGGCGGGCACACGCTGCAGCTCAACGTCACGAATTCATTCGGCACGACCCCGGGACAGATCGCGCGGGGCGGCAGCCCGCACGATGTCTATCTCGGTTTCAACATCACGCGGAAGTTCTGACCCGCGGCCGCCGGCAGGACGCCGGCGATTGCGGATACCCACAGGAGAGATCATGAAGAGAATCGCGTTGCTTGCCGTTCTGACCGTTGTCGCCGCCGGCTGCGGCAGCAGCTCACCCTCGAGCCCCAGCAATGGCCCGATCGTTTTCACGTCGGCACTGAGCACGGCCAACGAAGTGCCGCCGGTGACCAACGCCGAGGCCAACGGCCGCGGCACCGCGACGATTACGCTGAACGCGCCGCGCGACTCGTCCGGGACGATTACCGGCCCGGGCACGATGAACTTCGCGGTTCAGCTGTCAGGCTTCCCTGCCGGGACGGTCGTCCGCGCCGCGCATATCCACCCCGGCGCCGCCGGCACCAACGGCTCGCCGCTCGTCAATACCGGCCTGTCGGCGGCCACTGCCGTGACCTTGGCTGACGGCACCGGCACGCTCGCCTTCAGCGGCATCGACGTCAGCCAGGCCGACGCGCAGTCGATCGTCAGCAACCCGGCCGGCTTCTATTTCAACGCCCACACCAACGTGAACACGGGCGGCGCGGTCCGCGGCCAGTTGGTCAAGCAGTAAATCAAACCGGTGCGGTCTTCTCTGGGAGGGCCGGCTTCGGGTCTCCCGGCTGACGGCGCGACGCCTGCTAGCTGCCGATCCGGCCGTGCCCGCCGCGCCCCTTGCGCGGCCCCTTGTTGTCGCGCACCGGGGCGTGATCGAGATTTGCCACCCGCAGGCCGGTGGCATAGACGAGTCCGGTGACGCGGGCGAGCTTCGCGAAATCGATCTTCGAGACCTCGTCGGTCACGTAGTGATAGTCGCGGTGCAGGCCGGTCGTGAAGAAGATGATCGGCACGCCCTTGGCCGCGTAGCTGTAGTGGTCGCTGCGGGTGTAGATCGATTCCGGGTCGGCGGGATCGTTCAGGTCGTAGTTGAGGTCGAGCGGTTTGGCGAGGGTGCCGTTGGCGTCCTCGTTCAAATTGTGCAGCTCGCTGCTGATCCGGTCGGCGCCGACCAGGTAGACGGTATCTTCCTGCTTGGGGTCATCGCAGCGGTTGCGGCCGATCATGTCGATGTTGAGCTGGGCCGACAGCCGCTCGAGCGGCACGATCGGATGATCAACGTAATACCTCGATCCGTAGAGTCCCGCTTCCTCGCCCGAGTGCCACACGAACAGCAGTGACCGCTTCGGCTTCGGGCCGAGCGCGAACGCCTTCGCCAGCGCCAGCACCCCCACCGTCCCCGAGCCGTCATCGTCGGCGCCGTTGTTGACGACGTCGCCGGGCCGCGGCGTGTCGCGGGCCTGTCCCGGACAGCTCGTCGAGAACAGCGCGACGCCGCGCCCCGCGTCGCTGCCCTCGAGGTAACCGATGTGATCGTAGTGCGCGCCGAAGGCGACGTAAGTGTCCTTGAGGGCGGGATCCGTGCCGGCCACACTGCCGACGACGTTTCGCGTGAGCCGGGTGCGGACGATCGCGTAGTCCGCGTCGACATTGATTGTCAGCTTGACGCTCGACAGCGCGAAGTGCGGCAGGGGCTCCTTGCGTGAGGCCTTTTGCTTGAGGTCGGCATAGGTGACGCCGGAGCCACTGAAGAGGAACTCGTAGAAGTCATCGGTGGCCGTCACCGATGGCGGGATCGGCACGTCGTAGCGCTCGGTCGTGGTGAAGTCGCCGTTGTCGCCGCCCGCGGCGCCGAGCCTGGGCGTGACCGGCCGGGTCGACAGCGGTGCAATCGTCGCCGCCGCCCCTTTCTGGAGCGCCAGGCGCGGCCGCGCGTTCAACAGACGAAACGAGAGATCCTCGACGTCGGGCCCCTGGCCGAGAAAGACCACGACCTTGCCGCCGGCGTGGACGTCGGCATAGTCATCCAGCCCGGCCGCCGGCAGCTGCAGGCCGTAGCCGACGAACACGACCTCCTTGCCGCTGATCCTCTGCGCGCTGCCCATCTTCTTGGGAAACGTCACCCCCTCGCCATCTTTGAAAGTACGGCGCTCGCCATTCACCTCGATCGTCACCGATGCGCGGCTGGTGGTGCGAACGCCCAGGACTTTGACCGTCTGGAAATAGCTGCCGTTGTCGCCCATCGGCGTGACGTGCCACTCGGCCAGATGCTCGGCAATATATTCGGCGGCGAGCCCGAGGCCTTCGGTGAAGACCTGCCGCCCCTGCAGCTCGTCGGAGGCGATGAACCCGAGCCAGTCGCGCAGGTCGGTCGTGCTGATACTTCCGGGATCCGCAGGGCGGGCGGACACGGTGGCGGCAACGAGCAGCGGCACCATCGCGAGCCGCAGGAACCAGCGCTTAGCCATCGATCGCATCTCCACATCTTCCCCTATTGCCAAAAAAACCGAAACCGTAGGTATCCGGCTGTACTTTTTGCACACGACTCCCAGAGCTGATGCGTCTACCGGAGCGCCGATCGCCCTGCGCCCCCGGCCAGGCATTGGCCGGACTCTTGAAGGAGCTGTGGGGTTGGTCTGCACCAAGATGATCCAGCTCTTCCGCCTCCGCCAGCTCTTCTTATTCCACCTCGGCCCTGAGCGCCCGCGGCTGGGTGCGGTCTGCGCCGCCGCTGCGCTGGCGGCCCTGCTCGGCTGCGGCTCCTCGGCCACCACCACGATCACCTCCCCGGGTTCGGTGTCGAAGTGCGCCGTCTCGGTGACGGCGCCGAGCGCACCACTACCGTCGAGCGGCGGCGGCGGCCAGGTTGCGGTCACGACCGCCCGGGAGTGCGCGTGGTCGGCGGCGTCGGAAAGCGCCTGGCTGAGCATCAAGTCCGGCGCCAGCGGCCAGGGGGATGGCGCGGTGCAGTTCGAGGCGGTCGCCAACCCGGACCCGGCGGTCCGTCGCGGCGCCATCGTCCTCAACAACGCCCGCGCCGAGGTGGTGCAGGCGGCCGGCGAGTGCACCATCACGCTCGCATCGGAGGCGGCCAGCTTCGACCCGTCCGGCGGGGCGGGGCGGATTGACGTCCGCGCCTCGAGCGCGCTGTGCGGCTGGACCGCGGTGTCGGACGCGGAGTGGCTCGTCATCCGTTCCGGCGCCAGCGGCACCGGCGCCGGTGCTGTCGCCTTCGACGTCACGCCGACCGCCGGCCCGCCGCGCACCGGAACGATCACCGTCGCGGGTCACCGCTTCGTGGTCACCCAGTCGCAGGGCTGCGCCTACACGCTGACGCCGACGACCTTCCAGGTAGGCTCGGAGGGGGGCGCGAGCACGGTGGCGGTGGCGACCGGTGCCGGCTGCACGTGGGCCGCGTCGAGCGGGGTCGACTGGGTCAGGATCACGTCCGGCGGGACGCCGACCACGGGCCCGGGCACGGTGGGCCTGACGGTGGCGCCGACCAGCGGGCCGACCCGCTCGGCCGTGCTGACGATTGCCGGCCTGCCTTTCACGGTCACGCAGGGGCAGGGCTGCAGTTATGCGCTGTCACCGGACAGCGGATCGGTCCCGGCGGCGGGCGGCAATATTTCGGTGGCCGTCGCGGCCGGATCGGGCTGCGGCTGGACCGCCTCGAGCAGCGCGCCGTGGATTGTGGTGACGTCGGGCGCGCAGGGCTCCGGGAACGGCACGGTGCAGCTCGCGGTCAGCGCGACGACCGGACCGAATCGATCAGGGTCCGTTGCCATCGCCGGACGCACCTTCACGGTCAACCAGGGCCAGGGCTGCACCTTCACGATTTCGCCGTCGAGCGCGGCGATCGACGCCGCCGGCGGCCAGGGTTCGTTCACCGTCCAGACTACCGCCGGCTGCGCGTGGTCCGCCAACAAGGACGCCGACTGGATCTCGATTACCGCTGGGGCATCAGGAAGCGGCGGCGGGACGGTGACGTTCTCCGCGACTGCCAATCCGGGACCGGCGCGGTCGGCGACGATCACCGCGGCTGGCCAGGCCTTCACTGTCACGCAGGCCGGCGGCTGCTCGTATGGACTGTCGTCGACCGGCGCGAACCTGCCGGGCGGCGGCGGCAACGGCTCGGTCGGCGTGACCAGCGCGGCCGGCTGCGGCTGGACGGCGGCGAGCAACGCCGACTGGGTCACGATTACCGCCGGCTCGAGCGGTTCGGGCAACGGCACCGTCTCCTTCAGCGCCCCGTCGCACAGCGGTCCGGCCCGCTCGGGCACGCTGACGATTGCCGGGCTGACGTTCACCGTCACGCAGGGCGAGTCCTGCGCCTATACGGTCTCCCCCGCCCAGGCGAACGTCGGCGCCGGTGGCGGCGGTGCGACGTTCGCCGTCGACACGGCCGGCGGCTGCAAGTGGAGCGCGGCCGCGAACGCCAGCTGGCTGTCGGTCCCGGCCGGCGCCGGCGGGACAGGCACCGGCTCCGTCCAGGTCACCGCCGCGGCCAACAACTCGGCCGCGCGCAGCGGCACCGCGACGATTGCCGGCCGCACCGTGACGATCAACCAGGCGGGCGGCTGCACCTACAGCCTGTCGCCGGGGTCGGCGTCGGCTCCCGCCGGCGGCGGCCCGGGCTCGGTCGGTGTGACCTCGGCCGGCGGGTGCACGTGGACGGCGGCCAGCGGCGTCCCGTGGATCACCATCTCGAGCGGCGCCTCGGGGAACGGTGGCGGCACGGTGCAGTACACCGTCGACGCCAACACCGGCGCGGCGCGCAGCGGCTCGCTGACGATTGCCGGGCAGACCTTCACGGTGTCGCAGCCGAGCGGCTGCTCCTACTCGATTACCCCGACCGCGCAGACCGTGCCGGGACCGGGCAGCAGTGGCTCGGTCAACGTGACGGCGCCCGGGTCGTGCGGATGGACCGCCGCCAGCAACGTGCCGTGGGCGCGCGTCACCGCCGGCGCATCCGGGACCGGCAACGGCACCGTTCAGTACGCGGCCGATCCGAACACCGGCCCTGCCCGCTCGGGCACCTTCACGATCGCCGGCCAGACGTTCACGCTCTCGCAGGACGCCGACTGCAGCTACACGGTGGCACCCGACACGTTCGCGCGCAGCAGCGCCGGCTCGGCCGAGTTCGTCGACGTGACCGCGCCGTCAGGCTGTGCGTGGACGGCCGCCAGCAATGTGCCATGGCTGACGCTGACCGGCGCGACGTCCGGCGCCGGCGCCGGTCGCGTCGACTTCACGCTGGCCGCCAACACGGGGCCGGCCCGCAGCGGCACTCTCACCGTCGCCACGCGCACCGTCACGATCAATCAGGACTCCGGCTGCACCTACACGCTCGGCGCCCCCTCCTACACCTCACCCGGAACCGGCGGGCCCAGCTCGGTGACGGTCTCGGCCGGCGCCGGCTGCACGTGGACCGCGGTCAGCCAGGTCCCATGGATCACCGTCACGGCCGGCGCCGCCGGCACCGGCGACGGCACGGTCCAGTTCAACGTCGACCCGAACTCGACCGGCGCGCCGCGCAGCGGCACCATCACGATCGCGGGGCAGACGTTTACGGTGAATGAGCAATAGAGGATAGAAGGTGTCAAGGTGCCGGGGTGCCAAGGTGCCAGGGGTGCCAAGGTGCCGGAGTGCCACGGTGCCAAGGTGCCGGAGTGTCAGGGTGCCAACGTGCAGGGGGCCAAGGTGCGGTGCCAGGTGTAGGGATGCAAGAGTGCCGGTGCCGACACCCCTGTCACGCCAGCACCGTGGCACCTTGGGCACCCTGGCACCCTTGGCACCTTTGGCACCGTGCCATCCTTGGCACCTTTGGCACCGTGCCATCCCTGGCACCTTTAGCACCGTGGCACGTTATTAATGCTCTCTAATGGCGGCGAGGAAGAGCTCGCCCAGGTCCTGGGCCTTCCGGGCGCCGACGCCGCGGATGCCGTGGAGGGCTTCGAGGGTTGCCGGGCGCAGGCGCGCCAGCTCGCGTAGGGTGGTGTCGTGGAAAATGACGTAGGGGGGCACGCCGCGGGCGCGCGCCACTTCGAGCCGCACCGCGCGCAGCCGCTCGAACAGGTCGCGATCGACCCCCTCCCACGACTCGGCCTCGACACCGGCGCGCTTGGCGGGACGCTCCTTCGCCGGCCGGCGCTGCCGCGCCAGCACCAGCCCGCTCCCCTGTTCCGGATCCTTCAGCAGCGCGACGCCGCGCTCGGTCAGGCCCAGCACCGGAAACGCATCGTCGGTCTGCCGCAGCAGGCCGTGGGCGATGAGCTGCTCGACGTAGCCGCGGACCTCGGGCACCGGGACGCCGCGCAGCAGGCCGAACGTGCTCAGCTCGTGGTGGCGGCGCGACGTCACCGCCTCGACGTCGCTGCCGCAGATGACGCTGGTGACGTGGGCGATGCCGAAGCGCTGGCCGACGCGCGCGACGCAGGAGAGGATCTTGCGCGCGATCAGCACCGGGTCGGCGGCGGTCTCGAGCTCCTCGAGACAGTAGTCGCAGGCGCCGCAGTCGGCGCGCTCGTAGGCGTCGCCGAAGTAGGTGACGAGGTGGCGGTGGCGGCAGCCGACGCTGGCGGCGTAGCGTTCGATGTCGCGCAGCAGCTTGCGCGCCGCGTCGGTCAGCTCGCCGTTGCGCTCGAGCATCAGCCGCCACTTCATGAAGTCGGCGGTCGAGTAGACCAGCACGCACTCCGCCTCGAGCCCGTCGCGTCCGGCGCGCCCGGACTCCTGCTGGTAATGCTCGAGCGACGCCGGCGCACCGGCATGGACCACGAAGCGGACATCGGACCGATCGATGCCCATGCCGAACGCCACGGTGGCGACGATGACGTCGGCGTGTTCCTCGAGGAAGGCGGTCTGGTTGCGGCTGCGCTCGGCGTCCGGCAGGCCGGCGTGATAGGGCAGCGCGCGGAGACCGCTCTCGCGCAGCCACGCCGACAGCGCGTCGACTTCGCGGCGCGACGTGCAGTAGATGATGCCGGCCTGGCCGCGGTGGCGCTCGAGGATCTCGACGAGCTGGCGCTTGAGGTTGGCGCGCGCCAGGACGCGGTAGATGAGATTCGGGCGATCAAAAGAGCCGACCAGCTCGAGCGGATTGGACAGCCCGAGCTGCAGCGCGATGTCGCTGCGGACCCGCGCCGTCGCGGTCGCGGTGTAGGCGTGCAGGCTGATGCCGGGCAGGAGATCGCGCAGCCGCCCGAGCTGGCGATACTCGGGGCGGAAATCGTGGCCCCACTGGCTGATGCAGTGGGCCTCGTCGATCGCGACGAAGCGCACGCGACAGCCCGACAGCAGCCGCAGGAAGCCGTCGCTGCCCTCGCCGACCAGCCGCTCGGGCGACACGTAGAGGAGCCGGAACCGCCCCTCGCGGAGCCCGCCGACGACCGCGGCCTTGGCCTCCCCGCCGAGCGAGCTGTTGTAGAGCGCCGCCGGCACACCGTTGCCGACGAGCGTGTCGACCTGGTCCTTCATCAGCGAGATCAGCGGCGAGACGACCACCGCCAGGCCGTCGCCGACCAGCGCCGGCGCTTGGAAGCACAGCGACTTGCCGCCGCCGGTCGGCAGCACGACGATCGAGTCGCGGCCGGAGAGGATCGCCTCCATCGCCTCGCGCTGGAGCGGACGGAACGAGGTATAACCCCAGTAGCGTTCGAGCGCGTCGCCAAGCGCGCCATCGGAGGAGACAGCCGGATGCATGTCGGGTGTCTCCATGGTAGCGGAACCCGCAGGGAGTCTCGTGGCGTTTCTTTCGGAAAGTGACCAGGGGCTGTTCTGCGCCGCCGGCGGATTCCACATCGATCCCTGGCTGCCGGTGCCGCGCGCGCTGATCACGCACGCCCATGGGGATCACGCCCGGCCCGGCAGCGACGCCTATCTGTGCGCCGCCGGCGGCGAAGGACTGCTGCGCCGCCGCCTCGGCGCCGAGGCAACCATCGAATCGATCGCTTATGGCCGCGAGCTGACGATTGGCAGCGTGCGAGTGACCTTCCATCCCGCCGGCCACGTGCTC
The DNA here is from genome assembly GCA_031393955.1 of Acidobacteriota bacterium. GTDB lineage: Bacteria > Acidobacteriota > Vicinamibacteria > Vicinamibacterales > 2-12-FULL-66-21 > JALZOC01. The sequence continues at coordinate 34,328 of JANMWI010000090.1, read as the reverse complement.
GGCTCGGCGCAGATCCGGCTGGAATCGGATGCCGGCGTCTGGGTCGTGTCGGGCGATTACAAGCGCGCGCACGACCCGACCTGCGCGCCCTTCGAGCCGCTGCGGTGCGATACCTTTGTCACCGAATCGACCTTCGGCCTGCCGATTTACCGCTGGGACGAAACGGCGCGGGTCATCGACGAGATTGCCGCCTGGTGGCGCGGCAACGCCGACGCCGGCCGCGCCTCGCTGCTCTTCTGCTACAACCTCGGCAAGGCGCAGCGGCTGCTCGCCGAGCTGATGCGGGTGACCGAGCGGCCGGTCTACGTGCACGGCATGATGCTGGGCATGATCGAGGCCTATCGCGACGCCGGCATCGCGATGCTGCCGGTCCTGCCGGTCATCGAGCGCGCCGCCGGCCGGCGCTCGGCGGCGGCCAGCTTTGCCGGCGAGTTGATCCTCGCGCCGGTCGCGGCCCGCGGCACGCCGTGGGTGCGACGGCTGGGCGAGCTCTCCGACGGCTTCGCGTCAGGCCTGATGCGGGTCCGCGGCGTCCGCCGGCAGCGCGGCTTCGACCGCGGCTTCGTCCTCTCCGATCACGCCGACTGGCCGGCGCTGCTCGCCACCATCGCCGAGACCGGCGCGTCGCGCGTCCTCGCGACCCACGGCCATGCCGAACCGCTGGCACGTCATCTCGCCGGGCTCGGCCTCGCGTCCGGGACCATTCGGACAGCGTGGGAAGGAGAGCCGGCGGGTGACTGACGCCGGCGGCAGATGAAGCGATTCGCCGAGCTCTACGACGCGATCGACCGGACCACCTCGACCAACGCCAAGGTGGCTGCGATGGTCGGGTACTTCCAGACCGCGCCCGCCGCCGATGTCGCGTGGGCGATCTTCTTCCTTACCGGCCGGCGGCTCAAGCGGCTGGTGCCGTCCGCGGCGATCCGCGACTGGACGCTGAAGGCCACCGGCATCGACGCGTGGCTGCTCGAAGAGTGCCACGCCGTCGTCGGCGACGGCGCCGAGACCGCGGCACTCGTACTGGACCAGGTCGCCTCGACGGGCCGCGACGAAACGCCGCTCTCGGAATGGGTCGAGTCGCGGATCCTGCCGCTGCGCGAACTCGGTCCCGGCGAGCAGCACGCGCAGGTGGCGCACTGGTGGACGCTGCTCGACCGCACCCGCCGCTTCATGCTGCTCAAGATCCTGACCGGCGAGCTCCGTGTCGGCGTGTCGCAGACGCTGGTCGTCCGGGCGCTCGCCGAAGCGGCGGCGCTGCCGGCGACGACCATCGCGGCCAGACTGATGGGCGACTGGGCGCCGACCGCCGCCTGGGTCGGCGCATTGATGTCGGCGGAAGAAACCAGCGACGACCGATCCAGGCCCTATCCGTTCTTCCTCGCCTCGCCGCTCGAAGCGCCGCTCGCCTCGCTCGGCGCTCCGGCGGACTGGCTGATCGAGTGGAAGTGGGACGGCATCCGCGCCCAGCTCGTTTGCCGCGGCGGCGACGTCCACCTCTGGTCGCGCGGCGAGGAGCTGATCACGCCGCGATTTCCGGAGATCGCCGCCGCCGCCACCAGGCTGCCGGACGGCACCGTCCTCGACGGCGAGGTGCTCGCCTTCCGCGACGGCCAGCCGCTGCTCTTCTCCGCGCTGCAGCAGCGGATCGGCCGGCAGCGGCAGCTTGCGCAGGCGATGCGCGCCGTGCCGGTCGTCTTCATGGCCTATGACCTGCTCGAAGACCACGGCGCGGACATCCGCGAACAGCCGATCGAGGCGCGGCGTCTCCGCCTCGAGGCGCTGCTGCCGGGCGGCGGCATGCTCCGCACCTCGCCGCTGATCGCCGCCGAATCGTGGGCGGCGCTCGACCCGCTCCGCGCGGAGTCGCGCGCGCGCGGCGTCGAAGGACTGATGCTCAAGCGCCGAACGTCGGCGTACGGGGTCGGCCGGCGCAAGGGCGACTGGTGGAAATGGAAGATCGATCCCTACACCATCGACGCGGTCCTGATTTACGCGCAGCCCGGCAGCGGCCGCCGCGCCAGCCTCCTCACCGACTACACCTTCGGCGTCTGGGACGGCGACGAGCTGGTGCCGATCGCCAAGGCTTACAGCGGACTCTCGAATGACGAAATCGCCGAGATAGACCGCTGGATCCGGCGCCACACCCGCGAGCGCTACGGCCCGGTGCGCCACGTCGAACCGCTCCAGGTCTTCGAGCTCGGGTTCGAGGCCATCGCGCCCTCGCCGCGCCACCGCTCCGGCATCGCCGTGCGGTTCCCGCGAATGCTCCGCTGGCGGCGGGACAAGGGACCCCGCGACGCCGACACGCTCGACAGCGTCAGGAAGCTGATGGCCTAGCGCGCGAACTGAATCGAACTCGCCACCTTCCTCAGCACCGGCTCGTAGACGCCGAACTCGTTGTTCGGCGCAACGCCGATCATGTAGAACAGCGTGCCGTCCTGGAGCAGCGCGGTGAACAGCTTGACGCGTTCGTCGTTTCCGGTTGCCTCGGAGACGTTGCTGAGGGTAATGCTCAGCCCATCCCGGTTACCGACCGAGGCGCGGCTGTAGTCGGACGCCTGGCGAAGCCGCGGGTTCGACTGGGCGAGCGCCTGCACGAGCTCGTCGGTCGCGGTCTTGAGGTCGTGCGACTCGTTGCGCGCCACGCCCACCTCGGCGCCGTGGGTGAAGACGCTCTGCTGATTGGCGGTGCCGTACGCGCCCTCCGGCGCGAACGTCACCGAGCTGTTGCCGGGCAGCTCGCGCCAGTTCGACGGCACGCTGATCTTGAACAGGTTCCCTTCGTTGTAGGACTTGAAACCGGACGCCGGCCGCTGGACGTTACCGGTCACCGGCCCGCCACCAGTTCGACCAGGGTTGCGGCTGCCGCCGCCGTTCTTCGTCGCCTGCTCGGTCGACGGCGCGGGCGACATCTGGTTCAGCCGGGCCTGCACGCTGCGGAACGACCCGGTGTCATGGACCGCATTCTGGATGCGCAGCGACTGCGCCTCCTTGTTGATGTAGGCGTAGCGATTGCCGGGATTCGGATGGTCGCTCATCCACTGCGGACCGCCGCCGCCCCCCTGCGCCTCGATCGTCTTGAACATGTTGGCCATGTCGCGGGGGTCGTAACCGGCGCGCGCCATGATCTGCGCCCCTTCGATGTCGGCCTGACGCTCGTATTCGCGGCTGAACCTGAGGAACGCCGTGCCCAGCCCGAACTGCGTCCCCTGGGCGATCACGGCACCCGCATTGCCGCCGACGATGGCGCCAAGGACAGCCCCGGCGATGGTGCCAATCTCGTACTTGGTGGCCTTGGTCGCCTGCGCGGTGCCATGCCGCAGCGCGACGTGGCTCATCTCGTGCGCGAGGACGCCGACCACCTCCCCTTCGGTCTTCGCCGCCTCGAGCATCCCGCGATTGACGTACATCGGTCCGCCGGGCAGCGCAAAGGCGTTGATTTCCTTCACGTTGACGACCTTGAAGGTGTAATGGAATTCCGGATGGCGCTGGTCCGCCGGGATCGCGTCGACGAGACGCCGGCCGATCTCCTGAACGTAGCCCGTGACATTGTCGTCGTGCAGGACAGGCAGCTGCTGCTCCACCTGTGCCGACGCTTCCTGGCCGAGCTGCACATCTTCCTGCGGCTTGTACTTGTTCTTGGGCGCCGTAATCACCGTCTGCGCCAGCGCCAGCTGCGCCGTCAGCACAGCAGTGGTCGTCAACGCCGACAAAGTAGACACTCGCATGCTCAGTCTCCTCATCCAGGACCCTCGCCCCAGCTCATCTTAGCCCCCTGGCCGGCGCCCGGCGGCTCTGTGGGGACCTCATGCGGGATCCGTGCCCAGGCAGCTCGGCTGTGGCAGGATGGGCGAATGATTCACGTTTCCGCCTCGCTTGCTGCGCGAATCGAGCGCGTCGAGACCTCCCTCATGTCCGCCGTCGGGGACGCCGTGACCCGCCGCCTCGGGGACCCGGGGGCGTTCGTCAGAGTCCTCGGAGGAGGCGTGGCCGTGATGGCAGGACCCGACTCGCCATGCAGCAAGGTCGCCGGCCTCGGCTTTGCGCCGCTGGCCGCGGACGCGCTGGCGGCGGTGGAGCAGGCTTTTGCGCGGGCAAGCGCGCCAGTGCGGGTTGAACTCTCGTCGCTTGGCGATCCCGACGCCGCCCGGCTGCTTTCCGCCCGCGGCTATGTGCTGTCCGGTTTCGAGAATGTGCTCGGATTGACACTGCCGGCCTTACCGGCGCGCGCCACCGATGTGTCGATCGTCGTCAGCCCTGCGGGCGCCGCCGACGCGGCCGAATTGCTGCATGTCCTGACCACCGGGTTCCTCCACGCCGACGTGGTCGATGGACCGCCGCCGACCGAAACGGTCGACCCTGGTGCGGTCGGCGACATCTTTTCCGACATGGCGCAGGCGCCCGGCTTCTCCCAGTATCTCGCGCGTCGCGCCAATCAACCGGCCGGCGGCGCCAGCATGCGCATCCATGACGGGATCGCCCAGCTCTGCGGCGCCGCGACGCTGCCCGAGCATCGCCGGCGCGGGGTCCAGACCGCCCTCCTCCACCACCGGCTCGCGATCGCGGCCGCGGCGGGATGTGACCTCGCGGTCGTGACGACCGCGCCCGGATCAAAGTCGCAGGAAAACGTCCAGCGCCTCGGCTTCGAACTGCTCTACGTGCGGGCCATCCTGATCAAGCCTGTTTGAACGGGCCCGCAGATAGACGCGAGGACCCAGGCTGCCTCCACGACGGGCCCCTGCCCAGGCGTCGAGCCGGCATTCGTTGCCGCCGCGGATGACACGGATGACACGGATCCACACGGAGGACTCGAGCCGTCTTCCGTGGCTGGCCGCGCCGGGAGTGCTACCCGGCGGGCGCGCCGCCGGCCAGCCGACTGGGCCTCTCCGTGGCATCCGCGCTCGTCCGTGGAAGCCGTGCTTTGGACAAGTGTGACTGCCGGGTGGCCGACCGTTGAGCGATGGCCGCGTCGGAATAAAGAGCCTCCCGCCGACCGGACACCTCCGTGCGATCCGTGCTCGTCCGTGGAATCCGTGGTTTGGGACCGCCGACCGACTGACGCCGATCGACACAGGGACTCGAGTTCCCTTCAAAGCTGGCCGCTGCCAAGCTGTCGAACAGCCATCGGGCCTGTGCCGCGGATACCACGGATTGACACGGATCCACACGAAGGACTCGAACTGTCTTCCGTGGCTGGCCGCGCCGGGAGTGATACCCCGGCTGGCGAAAGGCGACAGCCGACGGCGAACACTAGCAGGCACTTCCCGGTGCTCGCCGGCGACTGACGCCTCCCGCCGCGGCGCCTGCGGCGCCGCCGGCCAGCCGACTGGACACCCCGTGTCATCCGCGCTCGTCCGCGGAATCCGTGGTCACGGACGTCCCCTCAGCGGACCCCGCCCGCGGTCTGGATTCTGTGTAGCAGGACCGCCATGCGCTTGGTCTGGGATGGGAGCGTCGCGAGGTCGGCCGTCTCGTCGACGGTGTGGTCCCCCTTGCCGGTCAGGCCGACGCCGTCGATGATCGTGTCGATGCGTCCGGCGACGAACGACACGTCCGCCGCCCCGGCGCGGTCCGGGCTGACCGCGGTGACGCCGCCGAAGCCAAGATCGCGGCTCGCCTGGTCGTACATCGCGAGCAGCCGGGCGTTGCCCTCGGTCGGCGCCATCGGCGGGTAGCCCTCGTCGAACGTGATCGCCGACTGCGTGTGCGGCAGCGACGCCGCGGCAATCGCCTCCATCGCGCGGCGCGCCTCCTGGAACTGGTCGACCGTCAGCGCCCGTAGATCCCCGGACGCGACCGCCCGGCCGGCAATGACGTTGGATTTGCCGAACGCCGAGCCGCGCGACTGTCCCGCATCGAAGTCGACCGTCGTCCCGCCGAGCAGCACCCCCGGGTTGAAGGTCAGGTGCGCCTGTCCGGCCAGCTTCTCCCTGAAGCCGTTGATGACCCGGGCCAGCTCGTAAATCGCCCCGTAGCCGATATCCTCCCGGAACACCTGCGACGAATGCGCCGGCGCGCCGGTCACGGTCAGGCGCCACTCGGTCGTGCCGCGCCGCGCCGTCACCGCGAGCTTCGGATCGGCCGGGCCGTCCTCGAAGCCGATCGCGATGACCGCCCCCTCGGCGGCCGCCGCCAGGGCGGCCCGCGACGCCGACAGCGGCCGGCCGGCCGACTCCTCGTCGCCGTGCATGACGACGACGAGATTCATCGTGTCGAGGAGACCGGCGCCCTTGAGCGCCTTGAGCGCGGCGATCATGATGACGTCCCCGCCCTTCATGTCGATGATCCCCGGACCGCGCGCAGTGCGGTCGTCGATCCGCGTGAACTTCTGAAAGGGCGACTCCTGCTCGAAGACGGTGTCGAGATGGCCGATCAGCAGGATGCGGGGGCCGCGGCCCCGCTGCTCGGCGACGAGATGGCCGGCGCGGTTGAACGCCGCACCGTCCTCCCAGCGCGTCGTGAAGCCGAGCGCGGTCAGCTCGGCGTCGAACACCCGCCCGACGTCGCGGACGCCGGCGAAATTCATCGTCCCGCTGTTGATGTTGACCGCCCGCTCGAGCAGCGCCAGCGCGCTGTCGGACTGCGCGTCCACGATCGTCACCAGCCGCTGCTCCTCCGGCGCCAGGGTCCGCGGCTGCACGAACGGCAGGCCGACGATGATGGTCGCCAGCACGGCGGCGGCGGGAAGAAGGGGATCAATCATTGGCTGCGCACCTCTCGGCGATCTTACCGCCTCAGCGGCTCGAGTGGACGACCGGCGCGGGTAGCAGGCGGCGGCCGCGGCCGCCGCGCCGGTTGTACTCGGCGACGATCGCGTCGGCGGCGCGGCTTGCGGCAGCAGCGTCCGCCCAGGCGACGATCGAGCCGCCGAAGCCGCCGCCGGTCAGGCGCGCGCCGTGGACGCCCGGCGTCGCGGCGGCAATCTCGACTAGCTGGTCGATGGCGCCAATCGAGACCTCGAAGTCGTCGCGCATCGAGGCGTGGGAGGTCGCGAACAGCGCGCCGATCCGCGCGTGATCACCGGCGCGGAGCGCCGCGACGGTCTCGAGCACGCGGGCGTTTTCGGTCAGCACGTGCCGGACCCGGCGGTCGAGCGGCGCCGGCAGCGCCGCCGCGGCCGGTCCGTCGACCGCGTCCCGCAGCTCCGCGACGCCGAGCCGCCGCGCCGCATCGGCGCACTCCTCGCGGCGGACCCGGTAGTCGCCGGCGGCATGATCGTGGGCGACGCCCGAGTCGATGACGATCAGCGCGCCGCCGGGCGGCAGCGGGATGCGCTCGCTCGCCAGGGTGCGCGTGTCGAGGAACAGCGCCGTCGCGGCGTCGGCGAGGCTGCAGGCCATCTGGTCCATGATGCCGACCGGCGCGCCGGTGAACTCGACTTCGGCCCGCTGCGCGAGCCGCGCCAGCGCGATGTCGTCGAGCGGCAGCGCGAACATCGCGGTGAGCGCCCGGCCGACGGCAATCTGCAGTGCCGCGCTCGACGACAAGCCGCTCCCGACCGGGATGTCCGAGGCGATGCGGGCATCGAAGCCGTGGATCGCCCCCTTCGGCAGCAGCGCGGTCAGCCCCTGGAGGTAGTCAATCCAGCCGCCAGCCCGCGTCTCGCGTCCGAGCACGAAGGTTCGCGGCGCCTCGTCCGGATACTGGGCGCTCCACAGCCGGACGTGGCGATCGGTCCGCGCCGCGGCCTCGACGACGGTCTGCTGCGGGATCGCCGCCGGCAGGACGAAGCCGCCGTTGTAGTCGGTGTGCTCGCCGATCAGGTTGACCCGGCCGGGCGCCGACGTGCGCACGGCCGCGTGCCGGCCGAACAGCTGCTCGAAAGACGGAACGGAATGCATGGTGGCGTTTCGGCTAGACTCGACTCATGCGCAGGCATCGGCGGCTGGTCGTCGCGGTGGTGCTCGCCCTGACGGTCGCTGCCGCGAGCACGGCCCTCGCGCAGCGGCGGCGCGGCTTTGCTTTCGGGGCGCCGCTGCGGATGGCCACCGCCGAGAGCTTCGACGGCGGATTCAATTTCTGCCGCATCATTTTTTCACAGAGCCGCGACGGCGATGGCGCGAACTGGAGCGTCGACTACCCGCGCGCCGACATCAACCTGTCGATTCGCCTGGCCGAGCTGACGCGGACGCGGATCAGCCGGGACCCGGCGACCGGCGAGCCGAACCACGTCCTGCTCCGGCTGACCGACGATCTCCTCTACCAGTGCCCCTTCATCATGATGACCGAGGTCGGCGCCGCCTACTTCAGCCCGGACGAGGCAGCGCGGCTGCGCGACTACCTGCTGAAGGGGGGCTTTCTCTGGGCCGACGACTTCTGGGGGGACTACGCGTGGGACATCTGGGCCCGTGAGATCGGCAAGGCGCTGCCGCCATCCGAGTACCCAATCGTCGACCTGCCGCTCTCCCACCCGCTGTTCCGTGAACAGTTCGAGATCAAGAAGTTCCCGCAGATCCCCTCGATCGGCTACTGGTACGGCAGCGGCGGCGGGACCTCCGAGCGCGTCGACAGCACCGTCCCGCATGCCCGGGCGATCTTCGACAAGAAGGGGCACATGATGGTCTTCATCTCGCACAACACCGACTTCGGCGATGCGTTCGAGATGGAAGCGGCCGATCCGCGCTACTTCTACGCCTTCTCCGTCGATGGCTACGCCGTCGGCGTTAACGTCCTGCTTTACGCGCTGACGCACTGACCGGCGCGGGCTACTTTCCCTGCATCCGCTGGATGGCGGCGCGCAGCGACTGCAGCGTCGCCTCGGAGCCGGTGAAGAGCTGGTCGGGATAGTGGCTGTACTGCAGCATGTCGGCGTAGATCGCTTCGCTTTGATAGAGGTTGAAGCCCATCCCGGCGAGGTACTGCAGCCGCAGGTTCCGGTCGCGGTTGATGGTCGCATCGGCCAGCCACGGCGCGAGATCCGCGCTGGTCCCGGCGTAGTTCGAGAACAGGTCGACCGCCGAGAACATGCCGATCTCGCCGAGCGACTTCGCGACCGGCGCCATCGCCGGATCCGCCAGCCGCGCCTGCACCGCGTCGACGTCGATACGCGTCGGCTCGGCCTGGCCGAGCAGCACCAGATCGTAGCCGGCGCCGTTGTTGGTATTGCCCCAGACCACGCCCCCCGGGAAAACCTCGAGGAAGGTCGCGATCTCGCTTTTGACCGCCGCCGAGTTGCTCTCATAGAGCTGCACGAACAGCGTCACCGCCCCGCCCGGGTTGAGGTGCGCGCGCGCCGTCTCGAAGAACTCCTTGGTGTAGAGCATCGCCGCGCCCTTGACCCACGGGTCGAGCGGATCAGACGTGATGGCGTCGAACTTGCGGTCGGTGGTCAGCAGGAAGTGGCGCGCATCGTCGAGGACGACGTGGGTCTTGGGGTTGTCGACGACGGCGAAGTTGTGGGCGCTGAAATACTTCGAGACCACCTTCGGGACGAGCGGCTCGATTTCGGCGATCGTCAGCGATTTGACGTTGGGATCGACCGAGACCGCGCCGGCCGTGACGCCGGCGCCGCAGCCGATGACCAGCACCGACGCCGGGTTGCGCGGAATCAGCGTCGTCATGTGCCCGAGCATCCGCTGCAGGCGCATGTCCTGGGGCTCGCTCGACGCCTGGACCTTGCCGGCGTTGTGGTAGTTGAGGACGCCGTTCGACAGCCGCGAGACCGCCACCGACGCGTTCCAGCCCTCGCCCATGTAGATGATGTCGGCGGTGCCGACGCGCGTCGCGGCGTAGCGGCCGTAGGCGACGAGGATGCCGGGGACCGGCTGGATCGTCCGCGCCAGCAGCACCGCGGCGCCCATCGCGGCGGCGAGCAGCAGCGTGCCGGCGAAGGCGCGGCGCGGCTTGCCGGCTTCCGCTTCGACCGCCGAGGACTCGAACAGCAGCAGCGCGGAGACCGCCGAGAGCAGCACCAGCACCTGCTGCGAGCGCTGGCTGCCGAGCCAGACGACGAGCAGCAGACTGGCGGCGACCGAGCCGATGATCGCCCCGAGCGTGTTGGCGGCGTAGACGCCGCCAACCAGCCGCGCCGGGTCCTTGCCGCCGGTGGCGACAGAGGCGAGGGCGAGCGGGAAGCTGGCGCCCCAGAGAATCGCGCCCGGCAGAATCGCCCACAGGCAACGGACCAGATCGAGCTGGAAGTTGAGCCAGGGGTCGGTCGAGATCGAGGGATTGATCGGCCAGTACGGCAGCGACTGGGTCAGCATGTAGGCGGCCCAGGCGATCGCCGCCGCGAGCAGCAGCTGGCACCAGGCGAGCGCCAGCCGCGGCCGCAGCAGGCGGGCCGCCATCGCCGAGCCGACGCTGCTGCCGATGCCGAGGCCGAAGAGGAAGACGGCGAGAATCAGGGAGAAGGTGTAGACCGTCGCCCCAAAGAGGAGCGACAGCAGCCGGGTCCAGATCACTTCGGCGCCGAGCGCGGTCATCCCGGAGAGGCCGATCGCGACATAGACCGGCCAGCCGTCGGCGGCGCGCTCGAGCGGCGCCGGCGCCGTGGAGTCGTCGACCTGGCGGGTGACGCTGGCGATCGCCAGCGCCAGCGCCGCGACGGTGACGTTGAGGCCGACCGCGACGTAGGTGGCGACGGCAGAGTCGTGGACGCGCAGCAGGTAGAAGCCGGCGAGCAGGCAGCCGATCACGCCGCCGCCGATGTTGCCGCCGTAGAAGTAGCCGAGCCACGAGACGCCTTCGGGGGTGGAGTGGACCCAGCGCGACATCGCCGGCAGGGTCGCCCCCATCAGCAGCGTCGGCGGCAGCAGGCAGATGCTCGCGGCGACGCCGCGCAGCAGGATGCCGGTGACGCCGGTGCCGCCCGACGCGAAGTAGATGCCGCCGAGCAGCGGCATGCCGAACAGCAGCAGCAGACCGATCAGCGCGATGCCGAGCTCGAGAAAGGCGTAAACGCGCAGCGGGTGGCGGTCGCGCGGGATGACCCGCGCCAGGAACAGGCTGCCGAGGCACATTCCGCCCATGAACGTGCCGAGCAGTACGCCCATCGACACCGCCGACGAGCCAATCACCAGCTGCAGCATTTGGAACCAGACGATTTCGTAAATCAGCGCGGCGCAGCCGCTGCCGACAAACAGCAGCAGCAGCGCCGGCAGGACACGGCGCGCGGTCATGCGATCGACCCTCGTGGGAAGGGAAAACGAACGGCGGATCGTATCACGCGGCGCGGCGGCGTCGCCCGACGCCGCCCAAGGCAAAACTGTGACACCGCCGGCGGCGAGGCGCTGGCTAGCGCGGCATGCCGATGCCGGGCACGCGCTGTGGCGGCATCGGCTCGACCTGGGTGCGCAGCGCGTCCCACGCCGCGCCGCGGCGGACGCCGTCGACGCTGACCGCCAGCGGGGCGGTGTTCTCGACCCGCACCCGCAGCGGCTCGAAGCGCGGGTCGCTCGACGCGCGCACCGGCAGCGAGATCTCGGAGACGCGCCGCTGCGGATCGGCCCAGTCGATCTCGACCCCCCCGGCCGCCGCCGGGTTGAGCCGTCCCCAGCCGACCACGACCACCGGCTGCGCCGGCAGCGCCGACAGCAATGGCGTCGCCGCCTGCGCCGCCACCGGCGTCCCCGCCGACCGGACGCACATCCATAGCAGACAGCCCGCAATCACCGTCAGGACGGCTTTCGTATAGACATCGACTCTCATCGTCGGAGACTCCTGTCTCAGCTTCGCTTCCAGCTTCCGGCTTCCCGCTTCCAGCTTTCCGCTCTTCGCTTCCGGCTTCCGGCTTCCCGCTCAGTCTCAGGTCGCAGTTACCGGTTTCCAGTTTCCGGCGGGCAGCTGGCAGCGGGCAGCTCCCAGCCCTCACCCCTCCCGCAGTATGCTTGAAGTCTTGAGCGAATCGCGAGTGCTGACCGCGGACCGCGGCGACGCCGGCCGCCGGATCGATCTCGTCCTCAGACGCCACCTGTCGGGCATCGACGCCGCCACCCGCCATCGCGTCCAGGTCTGGATCGAGGCCGGGCGCGTCTCGGTCAACGGCCGCCTCGTAACGCGGACGTCGGCGCGCGCCGCCGCCGGCGACGTCATTGCCATCCTGCTCCCGGCCGACGCGCCGCGGCCGCCAATCGCCGCCGAGGCCCTGCCGCTGCAGATCCTCTACGAGGACGCGCTGCTCCTGGTCGTCAGCAAGCCCGCCGGCCTGGTGGTCCATCCCACCCACGCCCATGCCTCGGGCACGCTGATGAATGCGCTCCTCTGGCACGCCCGCGACTGGCCGCCGGCGGCGCGGCCGTCGCTGGTCGGGCGGCTCGACAAACTGACCTCGGGTCTCGTCGTCGTCGCCAAGGGCCCCGCCGCGCACGCCGCGCTGCAACGCGCCTGGACGTCGCCGTCGACGAGCAAGGACTATCTCGCGCTGGTCCACGGCCGCGTCACGCCGCGGACCGGGCGCATCGACCTCGCCCTGCGCCGCGACCCGGGCGATCGACGCCGTGTCATCGCCTGCGCGCGGAGCGGCGTGCCGAGCGCGACGCTCTACGAGCGCCTCGGCCGCGGCGCGCAGCTGTCGCTCCTCCGCTGCCGGCTGCTGACCGGGCGGACCCATCAGATCCGGGTTCACCTCGCGGCCAGCGGCTGGCCGGTGGTCGCCGACGCCGTCTACGGCCCGACGCGGCGGCGCCCTGCCGCTGACGAGCCGGCCCTCGCCGAAGCGCTCGAGCGGTTGTCCGGCCACGCCCTCCACGCCTGGCGGCTGCGGCTCCCCCATCCGGCCAGCGGCGCGCTGCTGCACGTCGAGGCGCCCCTCCCGCCCGGCCTGCTCGGCGCCCTCTTCGCCGCCGGCATCGATCCCGCTCCGCTGCTGCAGATCTTTGCCGCCGCGCCGGCCGGGCTCTGATAAGGTGCGGACAGCATGAGCGACTTCGATATCTTCGACAGTTCGCAGTGGGGCTCGCACATCCCGCGGGTGCCTGAATGGCGAGGACCGCGCAGTTCGGTGCTGCGCGGCGTCGTCGCGGCGCTGCTGGCGGTGGTGCTGCTGGCGGGGACGTTCTATCAGGTGCCGCCCGAGGCGGTCGGCGTCGTGCTGCGCTTCGGGCGCTACGTGCGGACGACCGAGCCCGGGCTGCACATGAAGCTGCCGTTCGCCGAGGACGTCACCAAAGTGCCGGTCCAGCGCCAGCTCAAACAGGAGTTCGGCTTCCGCACCGTCGAACCGGGCGTGCGAACGGAATATTCCAAGGGCAACTTCAACGACGAGTCGATGATGCTGACCGGCGACCTCAACGTCGCGATCGTCGAATGGATCGTCCAGTACCGGGTGTCGGACCCGTATCAGTTCCTGTTCAAGGTCCGCAATCCCGAGGCGACGTTCCGGGCGATGAACGAAGCGGTGATGCGGCAGGTGGTCGGCGACCGGACCGTGACCGAGGTCCTGACCGTCGGCCGGCAGGAGATCGAGACCCGGGTCGAGACCGAGCTCCAGGCGATGGCCAAGCAGTACGAGCTCGGCATCACGCTCGATCAGGTCGTCCTCCAGGACGTCAACCCGCCCAACCCGGTCAAGCCGTCGTGGGATGCGGTCAACCAGGCGCAGCAGCAGCGCGACCGGCTGATCAACGAGGCGCGCGCCGAATACAACAAGGTCGTGCCGCGCGCCAAGGGGGAGGCGGAACAGACGATCCTCCAGGCGCAGGGCTACGCGCTCGACCGCGTCAACCGCGCCGAGGGGGACAGCGCCCGCTTCAAGTCGATTTACGAGTCGTACCGCAAGGCGCCCGACGTGACGCGGCGGCGGATGTATCTCGAGACGATGGGCCGCGTCCTGCCAAACCTCGGCGGCAAGGTCTTCCTCGACAAGGACGCGAAAGGCGTACTGCCGCTGCTGCCGCTGCAGAACCTGATGGGCGAGACCGCCAAGCCGGGAGGCGGCCAGTGAACCGCCGCGGCATCGTCATGCTCGTCGCCGCGCTTGCTGCGCTCATCCTGTTCAACAGCGCCTACTACGAGGTCAGCGAAACCTCGCAGGTCATCGTCACCCAGTTCGGCGATCCGATTGGCGAGCCGGTGACCTCCCCCGGCCTGCACATGAAGGTGCCGTTCATCCAGAAGGCCAACTCCTTCGACAAGCGCTTCCTGGAATGGGATGGCAGCCCGAATCAGGTCCCGACCAAGGACAAGCGCTTCATCTGGGTCGATACTTACGCGCGCTGGCGGATCGTCGATCCGCTGAAGTTCTTCCAGCGGCTTCGCGACGAGCGCGGCGCGCAGTCGCGGCTCGACGACATCCTCGACGGCGAGACCCGCAACTCGGTGGCGCGCTACAACCTGATCGAGCTGGTCCGCAACACCAACCGGACCCGCGAAGAGGTCGCGGTCGAGTCCGACGAGGAGAGCGCCATCCTCGAGCAGATCCAGAAGGGCCGCGCCGCGATCGAGCATGAAATCCTCGAGCGGGCGTCGTCGCGGATGGCCAATCTCGGCATCGAGCTGCTCGACCTGCGGCTGATGCGCCTCAACTACGTCGAACAGGTGCAGAAGGATGTCTTCGCGCGGATGATCGCCGAGCGCAACCGCGTCGCCGAGCTGTTCCGCTCGGAGGGCGAAGGCGAGGCGGCGCGGATCCGCGGCGAGCGGGAGCGCGAGCTGAAGCGGATCCAGTCCGAAGCGTACCGCGCCGCCGAGCAGCTGCGCGGCACGGCCGACGCCTCGGCGACCGACATCTACGCCGCCGCGCACGGCCGCGACGCCGACTTCTATGCGTTCACGAAGTCGCTCGAGACCTACGAGCGGACGATGGATGCCAAGACGGTGTTCATCCTCGGCACCGACAGCGAGCTGCTGAAGTTCATGGTCAAGCCGCGGTAGCGCCCGCTAGAGCGGCTTGATATAGCGGATCGTATCGGGGCGGAAGCCGGCGTGGTCGTAGACGTCGCGGGCGTGCTGATTGGCGGCGAAGACGTTCAGCGTCAGCAGCGGGTAGCGGCGGCGGCGCGCCCACGCTTCGGCGGCGCGGATCAGGGCGCCGCCGGCGCCCTGCCCTTCGGCGGCCGCCGCCACCGCCAGAATCCCGAGATGGCCGTGCCACTGGTGCGTGAAGTAATCGCGCGCCTCCTCGAGCAGCGCGAAGCCGAGCGGCGCGCCGTCCTCCCCCTCGGCAATCAGCAGCGCGGACGACGGATCCGGCATGTCGAAGAACTCGCGCAGCGTTCGCAACTCCCCTTCGACGACGTCTTCGGCAAGCCGCCAGGGCGGCGGTCCGAAGTCGGCGAGCCGCGCCGCGGTCGCCAGGACGAACGGCTGGTCGTCGCGGCGGGCGCGGCGGATCCGCACCTTCACCGCCCGCGCCGCTCCCGCTCCTTGACCTCGTCGTCGCCGCCCGGCGCCTCCCGCTGGTCGTCATCGCCGGCCGAGGGTGCCGGCCGGATGAAGCCGGCGCGGCGCGGCGGCGGCATCACCGCGCCGACGCCGTGCACCGACTGCCAGAGGATCTCGTTCAGCGCCAGCTCCGGCGCCCGGTCTGCCTCGCGCATGTCCATCCGCCGCGACGCCGCCGCACCCGGCGAATTCCAGTCGTTGCGCTCGTCGAGCGGGACCCGCGCCGGCAGCGCCGCGAACGGCGCCAGGTCGGGGGTCGGCTGGTAGGCGTTGTAGAGCGGCCGCGCCGCGGCGTCGTACTGGCTCATCGGCGGCAGCCCGAGGATCAGCTCGATCGTGCGGAGCACCCCCGAGGTGGTGTAGAGGGTGCTGTCGACCGCCCGCCGCCGCGAGAACGGGCTGACGCTGAGCAGCACCGAGCGGTGCGCGTCGATGTGATCCGGACCGTTCTGAGCATCGTCTTCGAGCACCAGGATCGCCGACTGCTTCCAGTAGCGGCTGTGCGAGACGGCGTCGACGATCCGCCCGAGCGCGAGGTCATTGTCGGCGACCATCGCCCGCGGCGTGCGCGAGCCGGGGGTGGTGCCGTTGGTGTGATCGTTGCCGAGCCGGATGATCGAGAGCCGCGGCAGATTGCCGTCGCGCTCGAAGGCGCGGAACTCCTCGAGCCAGATCGCGACGCGATCGACGTCCGGGATGGACAGCTCGAACGGCGGATACGACGGGTGGACGAGCCCCTCGAGCCCCGGCACGGTGGCGTGCACCTCGCCCCCCTTGCGCGCCCAGGCGGCGAATTCGCCGTAGCTGCGGACGCTGATTCCGGCGCGCTTGGCGAAGTCCCAGATGTAGCCGAGCGGCGGCGCCGAGAAGTTGCCGTACTGGTCGCGGAGCTTGAAGCCCCCCTCGCTGAGGTACGGCGTGCCGCGGCCGCCGTAGTTGGTCGGCCACAGCTTCTCAGCGACGTCGGTCGCATACGCCCCCATCGAGAAGGCATGGCCGTCGTAGCTGACCTCGGCATCGACGTAGAAATTGTCGAAGAGCGTGAACTCGCGGGCCAGCGCGTGGGCGTTCGGCGTGATCTCCTCGCCGAACAGGGTCAGCGACGGATCGCCGTTGCCGCGCGTCAGATCGCCGAAGACCTGGTCGTAGGTGCGGTTCTCACGGACGACGTAGAAGACGTGCTTGATCGGCGATGAGCCGCCGACCCGCCGCGGCAGCGGGCTGGCGATCGGCGCGTCGGGCGGCGCGAGCCGCCCGGCCGCAGTGTACGGCGTCAGCGTGTAGACCCGCCGCGTCATCGTCGCCAGCTGCGCGGCATCGGGTACGGGAATCACCGACAGCGCCCCCTGCAGCATGCTGCCGGTGTACTGGCCGTCCATGCGGACGCCGCCCGGCTGCGGGCCGCGCAGGTTGCGGTCGCTCGTCAGCCCCTTGCCGTCGAGGACGAAGATCCGGCGGCCGTCGCGGGAGTAGCGCACCGCGGTCGGGTACCAGCCGACCGGGATCCACCCCGACACCTGGCTCCGGCCCGGCGTCCGGATATCGACGACCGCGACGGTGTTGTTGTCGGCGTTGGCGACGAGCAGGGTCGAGCCGTCCGGCGACAGCGCCAGGCTGTTGGGGGTCGTGCCGACCGGGGCGTCCGGGTAGAGCGCGGTCGAGATCTGCTCGACCGCGGCGCGCGCTGCCAGGTCGATCACATAGACCGCATCGGTGTTGGCGCAGGCGACGAACAGCCGCGCGCCGTCGGCCGATAGCAGCATCGCGTTCGGGTGGCCGCCGACCGGCACTTCGCCGAGTGGCGCGAGCGTGTCGGCGGCGAACATCGACACCTTCGCTCCGCCCCACAGCGAGACGAACAGTGTCCGGCCGTCCTTCGACAGCAGACAGGTGTACGGTTCGGCGTCGAGCGTGACCTTGCCGGCTTCCTGCCGGGTGCGCAGGTCGACGGCGCTGACCGCCTGGCCGAAGACGTGCACGGCGTAGAGGCGGCCGCCGTCAGCGGCAATCGCCAGGCCGCCGATGAAGCCGGCGTTCAGCAGCTCCCCCCCGGTGCGGCGCTCGGGTGGACCAAGCGCAATGGCGCCGGCGTCGGCCAACTTGCCGTCCTGCCAGTCGAACTCGTGAATCGAGTTGTCGGCGGCGCCGGCCGAGTACAGCCGCGAGCCGTCGGGATGCCAGGCCAGGCCGAGCCAGGCATTGTCGACCGACGCCCGGCTAACGACCTGCGACGTCCTGGTGTCGAACACCGTCAGTGTCGGCTTGGTCCAGCCGTTGTTGGTGACGACCAGGAAGCGCCCGTCCTGAGAGGCGATCATGTTGAGCGGCAGGTCGCCGACCTGAACGTGGTGGCCGGCCGGGTCGATGCGCCAGCCGTTCGGCAGCAGCGTGTCGCCGCCGCGCTGCCGTCCGGGTCGCGGCGCCGGCACCGCGCCGGGCTGAGCGTAGGCGCCGACGATTGCCGCGACGCACGTACCGAACAGCAGCAGGAGGACAATGGCGCGGCGCGCGCGGCGTCGGCGGGCGAAGGACATGCCGCGGATTATATGGCGGCGGGCGGCGTCAGCGCCGGATCTTCACTTCGAAGAGGCGCGGCCAGAGCTTGCCGGTCACGAACAGCCGATCGTGCACGGCGTCGTAGGCGATCCCGTTCATGACATCGACGCCGGCCGCCTCGCGCGGGCTGAGCAGTCCCGCGAAATCGATCCAGCCGAGCACCCGCCCGGTCTTCGGATCGATCCGCGCGACCTTCTCGGTCTGCCAGACGTTGGCGAGGATCTCGCCTTTGACGAACTCCAGCTCGTTCAGCTGCGCCACCGGCGCGCCACCGTCGCGCACCTGGATGCGTCCGGTCTCGCGCTGGGTCTCGGGATCGAGGAAGCGCAGCCACGCCGAGCCGTCGCTCATGATCAGGCGATGGCCGTCATCGGTCAGCCCCCAGCCCTCTCCCTTGTAAGTGAAGGTGCCGATCTTCTCGAGCGACCGCCGGTCGTAGATGAAGCCGACGCCGGACCGCCAGGTCAGCTCGAAGATCCGATCGCGCCAGACGGCGATGCCCTCCCCGAAGTACATCTCGGGGACCCTCCGGATCTGGAGGACCTCGCCGTTCTCGAGCTTGACTGCGCGGACGCTCGAGCGGCCGTTCAGCCCGGTCCCTTCGTAGAGCGTGCCGTCGGCAATGGTCAGGCCCTGCGTGAAGGCCTCAGGGTCGTGGGGATAGGCGCGGACGACTTCGTAGCCGGCGGTCGGCGCCGCCGCGGCCTGACCGGCCACCCGCGGCGGCGCCGCGGCGGCGATGATGACGCCGGCGATGGCGAGCCAGAAGAAGCGGCGGATCATTTAAAGAGATCGTCGAACGCCGACCGGGCGCTCGCCGCCGGCGCTGAGCGGGTCTCGCGTTCGACGGTCGTCCGCGGCTCGAACAGCGTGCAGCTGTTCCTGGTGTCCTTTGGCGACACCCGCGCCGGAATCGGCTGCAGGCACTCGAAGCTGGCGCCGGTGTCGAAGCTGACGCACTGCGCGCAGGCGTGCAGGTCCGCGCCGCAGCGCGCGCAGCGCCCGTCCTCGGCCGAGGCAAGCGCCACTGTCAGTTCGTGGCCGCAGCCGCGGCAGCGGACGACTTCCCGGAAGCCGGGCATCTGAAAGGTCTTCGGCGCGCCGGACGGAGTCTGGCCGCGCGGCGCGTACTCCTTCGGCGCCTGGGACTTCGGCTCCGGACGGGGGCTTCGCGGCTCATCCTGGTATCCGCGCTGGCGGTATTTCCGGTCTGCCATGTAATGTCTCGATTATACGCTTCCGGTTGCGCCGGCGGCGGCGGCTGAACCTCAGCCCGCTGTCCGCCGTCTAAGCGGCGGAGGAGATGCCAGACATGCACACCCCCCCGATTCGCCTCCGGCTGGCCCACGCCGCGCTGCCCCTGTTGCTGTTCGTCGTCTCGGGGTGCGACCTGGCGATGGCCGATCACCGCCAGAAAGCCACCGCCGACTGGCGCAAGACCTGGACCCTCGAGCCCGGCGGCCGGCTCGAAATCCGCAACGTCAACGGCCGGATTGATGTGCGGCCCTCCGCCGGCCAGGTCGTCGAGATTGTCGCCCACAAGACCGCCCGGGCGGGCTCGGTCGAAGCGGCCCGCGAGGCGCTCGACCGCATCGAGATCGCCGAGGACGTGTCCGCACGCGGCATCCGGCTGGAAACGAAGGCTCCCCGGACCGCCGGGATGCTGTCGCGCGTCAACCAGCAGGTTGACTACGAGGTGACGATCCCGGCCGCCGCCGAGGTGACGCTGCGGACGGTGAACGGCGGCATCGTGCTGGATGGCCTCGGCGGCCGCATCGAGGCCGAGACGACCAACGGCGGGATCACGGCGCGGGACATCGGTGGGCCGATCAGCGCGAGCACGACCAACGGCGGCGTCGAGGTCGAGCTGACGCGGCTGGCCGACGCCGGAGTGACGCTGTCGTGCACGAACGGCGGGATCAAGCTGCGACTGCCCGCCGACTCGAAAGCAACCGTCTCAGCGCGGGTCACCAACGGCGGCGTGACGACCGAGGGTCTGCAACTGGAGAAGAGCGAGGAGAGCCGGCGCCGCCTCGAAGGGCGGCTGAACGGCGGCGGCGCCCCGATCCGCCTCGAAGGGACCAACGGCGGCATCCGGCTGGCGGCGCGCTGACGTCAACTGGCGCGGCGCCGGGTACTTTCCTTGACCAGCCGGCGCTCGAGCAGGCCGAGCACCGCCGCCTCCGCTTCCGAGAGATCGTCGATCGCCCGCGCCGCGCGCCGGGCGCGCTGCGCGACGGTGTCGAGCATCGATCCGTCGAGGTAGGCATCGAACACCGCCGGGTGGATGTAACACTTTCGGCAGACCGCCTTGGTATTGCCGAGACGCTTGGCGACCGACTCGACCGCCTCGACGATATTGCGCTTGGCCTGCGCTTCTGAGTCGAAGCGCTCGAAGTCGCGCAGCAGCTTGGCGGCCAGCACCGTCCCGGCCCAGGTGCGGAAGTCCTTGGACGTGAAATCCCGGCCGGTCACCGCCTGCAGGTATTCGTTGACGTCGGACGATTCGATCGCCTGACGCTTGCCGCGGGCGTCGTAGTACTGGAACAGGTCGTAGCCGGGGATGTCGCGGCAGGCCTTGACGATCTTCGCCAGCCGGCGGTCCGCGAGATCGATCTCGTGCTCGACGCCGCTCTTGCCCCGAAACGCGAAGCGGACGCGGCCGCCGTTAATCACGACATGCCCGTCACGCAGCGTCGTCAGCCCGAATGACTGATTCTGCCTGGCGTACTCGTCGTTGCCGACCCGAATCAGCGTCTTCTCGAGCAGCTGGACGACGGCGGCCAGCACCTTCTCGCGGGACAGACCCTGCCGGCGGAGGTCGGCGCCGGTCCGGCGGCGAATCGTCCGGAGCGCCCGCGCGAACGCGATCATGCGGTGATACTTGGTATCGTCGCGTACCTCGCGCCAGCGCGGATGGTAGCGATACTGTTTGCGGCCGCGCGCGTCCCGGCCGGTCGCCTGGAGGTGGCCGCGCGGGTCGAGCGCGATCCAGACATCGGTCCAGGCGGGCGGAATCACCAGGCTGCGAATGCGCGCCAGGTGTTCGGCGGAGCGCACGACGCGGTTGTCGGGCCCGAGATACCGCACCGTCTTGCCGCGCCGGATCCGCCGGATGCCGGGGACGGTATCCGCCGTGTAGCGCAGGCCCGCTTCACGGGCAGAGGCCGCCGGATCCGGGCGCGTCGCCGGCGGACCGGAGACGCGGCGCGTGATAGGATCCGACCCTCCGGTCTGAGGTGCGCGTGTCATGACTTGTCCGTCCTGCGGTTCTACCCGCGTGTTCCCGTCCCGCCCGCGCCAGAGCCTCGAACGTCTGCGCCGGCTCCTGACCGACACGCAGCCCTACCGGTGCCATCAGTGCGGCTGGCGGAAATGGCGCCGCGTCGAGCTCCACCCCGAGAGTCCCGACGTCCAGCCGGACGACCTGCGGACCGGGCGCACTCCGGGACCGGTGTCGCAGGGCGATATCGACCTGCTCGACGTCCCATCCGACAAGGACTCCTAGCAAAACGTGGACCGCCCGCCTAGCGGACCGCTGGCGACCAGCCCGGGCCGAAGCGGGTGCCGGTCATCAGCCGCAGCACGGCATCGTAGCTCTCGATCCCTTCCTTGACGCGGTTCGCGCGCAGGTAGCCGTCATAGACGTCGCGGGCCGCCTCCCGGACGACCCGTGTCGACCGCTGATAGCGCGCGCGGATGCGGCGCAGGTCGTCCGCCGGCCCGGCGGCGAGCGGCGTGACGGCGCGGCGCCGCTCTGACGGCAGCCGCCCGAGCGACTGCTCGTAGGCCGCGAGCCAGCCGCTGTACTGCGCCAGGTCGTCGCCGTGCAGGCACGTCAGCCAGGCCACGAAGTTGGCTTCGGCTTCATCCGCATAGCCGGCCAGGTGCGCCCACTCGTGCGCCGTCACGAACGGGCGCTCGACCTCGAGCACGTCGGGATTGACGATGATCTCGAGGAAGAACGGGTCGGTCATGCCATCGATCGCGGCGTGCCGGAAGTAGCGCGTCAGCAGCGATGATTTCGGGATGCCCGGCACGGTCGCCGATGGTCCGTGCAGCTGCTGCAGCGACGCGGCAAACGACGCCGCAAGCGCGGCGCGCGTCCAGATCCGGGCGTGCGCCGCCGGAAAGCCGGCATTCAGCGCGGCGGCCGCGGTGTCGGCCAGGCCGGCCACCGCCTCGAGCGTCACCCGGCCGCTGTCGTAATCGAGCTTGTCTTCGAGCGGCACCCGCCGGTAGTTCAGGCCCCAGAGCAGCAGGAAGAGCAGGTAACCAGCAGCCGCGGCCGAGACGGTCCAGCCCGTAGCCGCCCGCAGCGTCCGGCGCCATCCCGATCGTCGCTTCCGTCTGATCACAGCGGCGATCAGCGCGGCAAGCGACGCCGCCGCCGCCACGTCGAGGAGCGCAATCGGGATGAGGTTGCTGATCGGAGTGATGGCCTGCTGCATCGCCGGATACACACCCGACGAGTACCAGCGCTCGACGCGGACAGGGTCGAGCGGCACGAGCGCCGCCGCCAGCGCCGCCGCCACTATCGCGGCGCGCGCCTTCACGGCCGGCGTCGCCGATCGGGGTCGCCGGTGATCAGCCGGATGGCGCGCTGGTAACTGAAGTAGGCCCAGGCCCACTGCACCATGACGAGCAGGCGGTTCCGGAACCCGATGAGGTTCAGGATGTGGACGAAGAGCCAGGCCAGCCACCCGAGCAAACCGCGCAGCCGGATCCACCCCAAGTCGGCGATCGCGGCGGCGCGGCCGATGGTCGCCATGTTGCCCAGATCGCGGTAGTGGAACGGACGGGACGGCTGTCCGGCTGCCGCACGCCGGATGTTCCCGGCGGCATGCTTCCCGGTCTGAATGGCGACCTGGGCCACACCAGGCAGCGGTCCGCCGCCCGCCCCCGCAATCGACGCGAGATCGCCGACGACGAACACTTCGGGATGCCCCGGGATGCTGAGGTCGGGGCTGACCACGACCCGGCCCGCCCGGTCCAGTGGAACGCCCAGGGTCGCGCCGATCGGCGAGGCGGCGACGCCGGCCGCCCAGAGAATGGTGGCCGCCGCAATCGCGCCGTGGGCGGTCAGGACCTCGCCGTCGCGGACGCCGGTGACGGCCGAGTCGAGGCGGACGTCGACGCCCAGGCTCGCCAGATGCGCCTGCGCTGACTGGCGCAGCGGCACTGGAAAGGTCGTGAGCAGTGAGGGCCCGCCCTCCATCAGGATGACGCGGGCCGACCCGGGATCGAAGTGGCGGAAGTCGCGCGTCAGCGAGTGCCGTGACATCTCCGCCAGCGCGCCGGCGAGCTCGACGCCGGTCGGGCCGCCGCCGATGACGACGAAGGTGAGGAGCGGGATGCGCCTGAGCGGATCGGGCTCGCGCTCGGCGCGCTCGAACGCCAGCAGTACCCGGCGGCGGATCTCGAGCGCGTCCTCGAGCGTCTTCAGCCCGGGCGCGACGGTGAGCCATTCATCGTGGCCGAAGTAAGCGTGCGTGGCGCCGGTGGCGAGGATCAGATAGTCGTAAGCGATCTCGCCATCCGTCAGCGTGACGACCCGCCTGGCGACGTCGACGCCGGTCAGGTCGGCGAGCTGCACTTCGACGTTGGCCTGCTTGCGGAGGATCCAGCGAATCGGGGACGCGATGTCGCCGGGCGACAGGGCAGCGGTCGCCACCTGATAGAGCAGCGGCTGGAACAGATGGTGGTTCTTGCGGTCGAGCACGGTGACCCGCACCGGCGCGCGGCGGAGCGCGCGGGCCGCATACAGACCCGCGAAACCCCCACCGGCGATGACGACGTGGGACGGCACCCGGGGATTGTATCGCCCACGGAACGCCGCTTGCACGGCTGACGGTATGACGATCACGAATCGGCTCGCCCGGTGGGGAGGCGCCCGGCTGTCGCGCCGGATGGCGCGTTCCCTGCCCTGGCTCGGTGCGGTCATTGCGGTCGCGACCGCCGCCTCGACGATCCGCCGCAAGGGGGTCATCAGCGGCACGCTCGATACGGGGCTGAACGCCATTCCGCTGGTCGGCGCCGCCAAGAACGCGGTCGAGCTCATGCGGGGACGAGACTTCTTCCCGGACCGCTACGGCGCGTCGAACGACGCGAACCGGCCGCGCTACCAGCCCGCCGTCGCGCCCGCCGCCCGCCGCTGAGCCATCCGCCACTCCGGTCGTGGCACTTTGCTTGCTCAATCTGCGTCAGGAGGTCCCGACATGGACAAAGACGACATGACATCCGCCCGCCCGCAGCGCCCGGCCGACCAGGTGATCGAGCGCGAGGCCGCCGATTCGAACCGCGACATTATCGCAGAGCGTCAGGGAGATATCCTCGGGCTCGGGGGCGAGATCAGGAAGTCTCCCGGCGACCACGTCGAGAGCAGCCATCCTGGCTCGAGCCACGGCCGCACGCTGACCGACGAGGATCGCAGCCGGCCGGCCGCGCCCCATGGCAGCGGCGCCACCAGTATCGACATGGGCAGCGGCGGAACCGGTACCGATCTCGAGTAACCGCCGCCACTTTCTGCATACAATCGCCGCATGCAGACGCTGCGTGCGGCGATTGTTCTGTTGACGCTCGGGCTCGGTGCGCCGGGGCAGGACGCCCCGCCGGTCGAAGCGGGCCCCTTCCGCACGCCGGACCTCGTCGAACTGCAGACGCTCGACGCCACCCTCCGGCTCGACATCCGCTACGCCACCGCCAACAACTTCGCCGGACGAGCGGTCTACCCCGAGGCGAGGGCTTTCCTGCAACGCCCCGCCGCCGAGGCGCTGGTCCGGGTCCACCGCGCGCTCGCCACCGCCGGCTACGGCCTGCTGATCTTCGACGGCTACCGGCCGTGGCGGGTCACGAAACTATTCTGGGATATCACGCCGCCGGCGCGCCGCGAGTTCGTCGCCAACCCGGCGCGCGGCTCGAAGCACAATCGCGGCTGCGCGGTCGATCTGTCGCTCTATTACCTCGCGACCGGCGGTGAAGTCGCGATGCCGAGCGACTACGACGAGATGTCGCCGCGGGCCTACCCGACCTACGACGGCAGCACCGCCCAGGCGAGGGCGCGCCGCGACCTGCTCCGCGCCGCCATGGAGCACGAGGGGTTCACGGTCGAAGCCAACGAGTGGTGGCACTTCAACTACAAGGACTGGACGGCATACCCCATCCTGGATATTCCGTTCAGCGCGCTCGCGACTCCCGCGGCGCGCTGACGCATGCGATAATCGCCAATGGCCCGCAACGCATCCGCCACTCCGCCCGACGAAACCTGGGGCCGCTCGACGGTCCGCACCGCCTGCCCACTCGACTGCCCCGACTCCTGCACGCTCGACGTCGTCGTCGAGCGCGGCCGGGTGGTGTCGCTCGATGGCGGCGTCGCAAACCCGTCAACGCAGGGCTTTATCTGCGGCAAGGTGCGCGGCTTCACCGGGCGGCTCTACGGCGAGGACCGGCTGCTCTATCCCGCGGTCAGGAGGGGCGCCAAGGGCCAGGGGGTCTTCGAGCGCGTGACCTGGGACGAAGCGCTCGATCGGATCGCGCGCCGGATGGTCGAGATCCGCGACCGGGTCGGCGCCGAGGCGATCCTGCCGTTCTGCTATGGCGGGTCGAACGGCCTGCTCACCCAGGACACCACCGACGCGGCGCTGTTCCGCGGATTCGGCACGTCGCGCCTCGCCCGCACGGTCTGCGCCGCCCCGACCGGCGCGGCAAACCAGGCGCTCTACGGCAAGATGGCCGGCGTCACTTACGAGGACTACCTCCACGCCCGGCTGATCGTCATCTGGGGCGTCAATCCATCAGTCTCCGGCATTCATCTCGTGCCGTATCTGAAGCAGGCCCAGAAAGCCGGCGCGCGGCTCGTCGTCATCGACCCGCGCGCCACGGCGCTGGCGCGCCAGGCCGACCTGCATCTCGCGCTTCGTCCCGGCACCGACCTGCCGATCGCGCTGGCGCTGCACCGTCATCTGTTCGAAGGCGGCTTCGCCGATGAGGCGTTCCTGCGCGACCACGCGCGCGGCGCCGATCGGCTGCGAGCCCGCGCCGGCGAGTGGACGATCGAGCGCGCCGCCGATATCGCGGGCGTCGCGGCGGCGGACCTCCTCCGCTTCGCGGACATGTATCGGGAAACCTCACCCGCATTGATCCGCTGCGGCTGGGGCCTCGAGCGCAACCGCAACGGCGGCAGCGCCGTCGCCGCGGTGCTCGCGCTGCCGGCGGTGGCCGGCAAGTTCGGCGTGCGCGGCGGCGGCTTCTCGATGAGCAACTCCGCGGCGCTCGGCATCAAGGCGGCGGCGTGGATGAACGACACGCCGGAGCCCGCCACCCGGCTGGTCAACATGAATCACCTCGGCCGCGCGCTGCTCGAGTTCCGCGATCCGCCGGTCGACATGCTGTTCGTCTACAACTGCAATCCGCTGGCGACGATGCCGGACCAGAACCGGGTGCTCGAGGGGCTCAAGCGCGAGGACCTGTTCACGGTCGTCTTCGAGCAGGTCTTCACCGACACGGCGCGCTACGCCGACGTGATTCTGCCGGCGACGACCTTCCTCGAGAACTACGACATCGCGAAGGGCTACGGGCCGATCAGCCTGCAGCTGGTCAAGCCGGCGATCGAGCCGTGCGGCGAGGCGCGGCCGAATTCAGAGGTGTTCTCCGAACTGGCGGCACGGCTGGGCATCGGTGAGTTCGAGGAAGAGGTCGACACCCTGCTGCGCGTCGCGGGGCGTCTGCCTGCGGCCGTCGCGGCCGGGCTGATGGAGACCGGCGCGGCGACGCCGCCGTACAACGGCGCGCCGGTCCAGTTCGTGGATGTCTTTCCGCTGACGCCCGATCGCCGGATCGATCTCTATCCAGAGGCGCTCGACCAGGCGGCGCCGGCCGGCCTCTACGGCTACCAGCCGGATCCGGCGACCGAGCAGTTCCCGCTCGCGCTGATCTCGCCGTCCAGCCAGAAGACGGTGTCGTCGACGCTCGGCGAACTGCGCGAGCGCGCCGGGGTGCTGCAGATGCATCCCGCCGACGCGGCGGCCCGCGGCCTGGCGACCGACGACCCGGTGCGGGTCTTCAACGAGCGCGGCGAGGTCCACTGCCCGATGGCGGTGAACGCCGAGCTCAGACCCGGCACGGTGGCGCTCTCCAAAGGCCTGTGGCGCAAGAGCACGTTCAACGGCTCGACCTCGAACGCGCTCGTCCCCGACACCCTGACCGACATCGGCGGCGGCGCCTGCTTCAACGACGCCCGCGTCCAGGTCGCGTCGCTCGGGAAGCACTAGACACGCTGGTGCACCGTTTGCCACGGTGCCGGGGTGCCACGGTGCCAAGGGGCGGGGGTGCCGCGGTGCCACGGTGCCGGGGGGCCAGGATGCCAGGTGGCTCCCGTTAGTAACTGAAGAAAAAGATCAGATCAATCCCGGCGCGCTCGACGCGGCGCTGGTTGATGCGGTTGCCGGAGCCGGTGGTTTCCGGCGAGGCGCTGGCCTGAAGGCGCAGGAACGGCGCCAGCTGATATTCGAGCTGGACCTCGGTGGTATTGCGGGCGCCGAACTGCTGGCGGAGGCGGACGAAGGCGCGGTCGCCGAGCTGCTGGCCGACCGTCACGCCGCCGCCGAGATCGCCGGAGTCGGTGGTCGTCGTGATTTCGAACAGGTCGAGGTCGAGCGCCCGGCCGATCGAGTCGCCGAGCGGCGCGGCGATGAAGCCGGTCGCGATCCCGCCCGCCGTCGCCGCCAGCGACGACCGCTCGCCGCTGCCGAGCTCGTTGACCGGGCGGTTGAAGACGATCAGCGCCAGGATGTCGCTCTCCTCGAGCGGCGGGTTGCTGGTCAGTTCGAGCTGCGGCGACTGCACGGTGCCGGTGATGTGGACCTTGGCTTCGACGCCGGTATTCGGAATCACGCGGGTGGCGGTGATGTCGAGCAGCGGATTGAGGTCGGTCGTGCCGGTCAGCCGCAGCGTGCCGTCGCGCACCAGATCGAAGCGGCGGCCTTGAAATTCGTAGGTCCCGCGCACGGTATTGACGGTGCCGACCGGCGCGAGCTTGCCGCCGGACTCCTTGAGGATGCGGATGTTGCCGCCAACCGTGATGTTGACGTTGCCGAACGACGTGCCGGTCGGACCGCCGGGCCGGATGTCCTTGCCGCGGAGCACGAGATTGTCCGGGATGACGAGCCGGATGTCGAGCGCCACCGGATCGAACGCGCTGGCCGGCGCAGCCGCGGCTGCCTGGTCGGCGCCGGCCGCCGGCGCTCCCCCCTGCTGCGCCGAGTCGAGCGCCTTCTTGGTCGCCTCCGCCGCGCTGCCGCTGCCCTCAACCGTCTGCTCCGCCGAGACGACGTCCGGCAGCGAATCGACCGAGTACGGGTTGTAGAACAGCGCGAGCAGCCGGTCGAGCTCGATGCGGCCGGCATCGAGGCGCAGGTCGCCGACGACGCGGGGCTTGCGGATCTCGCCGGTGATCTTCAGTGCCGCCTGCACCTGGATGTCGCCGAGCTCGTTGTGGACCAGCTCGAAATTGTCGGACGCGACCTTGACATCGACGCCGCCGAGCTGCCGCTCGTGCACCGCCAGATCCCCCGAGATCGTCAGCTTCTCGTTGTGGTGATCGAGCAGCTGGAACTCGCGGATCCGCACCCGATCCGGCTCCAGCTCGATCCGCGTCGTCAGGCCCGAGAAGGTGCCGCCGACCGCCGGCGCGGCAAAGCCGCCGTTCTTGATGTCGATGTAGCCCTGAAAGTGGGGATCGCGGCCGGAGCCGCCAACGTGGACATCCGCCTGGAGCGTCCCGGTGACGTTCTTGAGCTGCGCGGTGACGCCTTCGATCACCCCCAGACCGAGGTCGTTCGACGTGATCTGCAGATCGACCTCGTCGCCGGGTGTCGGCGCGACGTGGCCCGACCCCGGGCTCGCCTGCAGCAGCGTCGTCGGCACGCTGCCCTTGACCGTGACCTGCTCGGTCGGCGACTGCTGCAGGGTCGCGTCGACGCCGATGCGGGTCCCGGTGTAGCCGACCTTCACATTGAACGAATCGTAGTGATAGGTCTGGAACGAGCCGCTGTTGATCGACGCCGTGCCATCGATCTTCGGAGCGGCGGTCGACCCTGAAATGGTCGCGTCGGCGTTGAGCCGTCCCGCGAGGCCGAGGTCCTGGAGCGCCAGCGCCTGAAGCTGCTGGAGATCGACGTTGCGGGCGTGCACCTCGATCCCTTCGGCGGCCGCGGTCTCGCCGACCGCGAGCGCGCCGCTCGCCTCGAGCGTCTGGTCACCACTGACGAGCGACACGCCGGAGAGCTGGACCCGCGTCCCGGCATAGTTGATGGTCGCCTGGCTGCCGGGGGCGGTGCGCCACTCCACCCCCTGGGTGCGGACGGCGAGATCGCCGAGGTGGATTTCCTGATGATCGGGATGGAGGATCAGGGCGCCGCTCGCGTCGAGCTCGCGCGTCTTCTCCTGGACGTGGGTCGTGAAGTCCAGCTTCCGCTGGTCGTAGGTCGTCGTCGCGGTCAGGGCGTTGATCTCCAGGCCGCCGGCCTTGACGAAGGTGGCCTCGCTCGTCGCCTCGACGTGCGCTTTGGCGGCATCGAGCTCCGGCACCGTGACGACGTAGTGGCCGTTCAGATCGAGCGCGCTGTTCTCCTGGTAGGAGAGGTTGCTGCCGTCGAGCGTGCCGTCGGCCTTGAGCGCGGCGGCATTGCCGGTGACCGTGCCGTCGAGTATCACCGTGCCGCCAAGTCCGGCCTGGCCGGCCAGCCGCCCGAGCTCGGCCAGGCTGATCGCCTCGACGTGGTACTTGAGGTTGGAGGCGCCGCTCCGGTCCAGCGCGATCGGCCCTGAGGCATCAACCTTCACATCGGGGCCGGAGAGCGTCAGCGTCTTGATGTCGCCGGTCTCAGCCGCGTAGCGCCCCTCGACCGCGGCGCTGTCGATTTTCAAGCCGCCGACCGTCGACGCCCCGAGCGTCACCGTCCCATCGGCGCTGATCGCGTCAGCGGTGATCGGCGCGTTGATGTCCTTGATGGCGAAATTGGCGTCGAGCGTGCCGGTGACGGCGCCGTCGAGACCCTTCCGGCTGGCGAGCTGCCCCGGATTGAAGCCGGCGAAGCCGCCGGCCGCATGCCCGCTGAGCGCGCCTTTAGCGAGGTGGGCCGCGAAGGCGAGCTCAGGCACCTGGCCGCCCAGGAAGGTCGAGTCCGCGAGCTTCCCGGCGGCCTCGAGCGTCATCAGCGCGGTGACAGGCACGGCCGGCGCGCGGCGGCCGGGTGGCGTGCGCGGCAGGCTCCCGGTAACATCGAAGGTGCCGTTGATCCGGCTGTCGTAGGTCGCCGTATTGAGGGCATCGACCTCGAGTGCGCCGCCCAGCCGATGCAGATCCAGGTTGACGACGCTGCCCGCGGCAGTGAACCCGATCGTTGCCGGCGTCAGGTCGAAGGTGGCGGTCGTGCCGTCCGCCAGCGTCGCCCCCTCGACGTTCGATCGATTGAGCGAGGCGCTGCCGGTGATCGACGGTCCCGCTCCAGTCACGTGGTACTTGGCGACCGACAGTTCGGTCGCGAGCCGCGGCGCGCCGGTGGAGGGCGGCAGCTTCCGGAGGTCGACATGGTCGGCCCGGCCGGTCAGGTCGAACGCCAGCGGACGCTTCTCGGCGGGCGTGACGATGAAGCCGCGTGCCGTCGCGGTGCCGCCGTAG
The DNA here is from genome assembly GCA_031393955.1 of Acidobacteriota bacterium. Lineage (GTDB taxonomy): Bacteria > Acidobacteriota > Vicinamibacteria > Vicinamibacterales > 2-12-FULL-66-21 > JALZOC01. Next base: position 3,772 of record JANMWI010000090.1, on the reverse strand, counting down.
GCCGCGGCGCGGCCGTCCAGGGTGATGCGGGCACCGTCGAGCCGCCCGGTGACCTTGACGTCGCGCGCTTCGTAGCCGGCGGCATTCGCACGAGGGCCGTTGAAGGCGTACGTCCCGGCGAGGCGATCGAGCAGCGGTGCGGACGCCGGCTCGGACTTGAGGGTGAGATCGACCTTGGCGTGCCCGGTGATGTCGCTTTTCTGCGCCGGGTCCTTGAGCAGCGGCGCGAGGTTCAGCTGGGCGATGTCGAGCTCGCCCCGCAGCGACTGGTCCGGGGCCTGCGCGTCAAGGGCGACCTGCCCCTGGATCCTGCCGGCTTCGGTGGCGACGTCGAGATTGAGCGCCAGTGCCTGCAGCGGCCCCTTGGCTTTGATGTCGACCGCGGGATGGAGATCGTAGCCGGCGGCGGCCGGGACGAAGCGGCCAATTTCCGGCATCGAGATATTGCCGGACGTCGTGACGTTCAGCGCCGGACTGGAGAGATATTTCTCGACCACGCCATCGACAGTGAGAGACGTTTCTCCGGTCTTGAGCGTCAACTGCTGCACGTAGAGGTTGTCGTCGCGCTGCGACAGGACGCCGGCGAGGTTCTTGACGCCGAGCGCCGGCGAGGCGGCATCGAAGTTGAGCTGCTTCAAGGTGACGGTGTAATGCACCGGCTGGTATTCGAACGCCGCCTTGATGTCGAGGCCGGTCACCTGGCGCGGCAGATTGAATGCCGGCTCGGCCGTCCGATCGTCGATGGTCGCCGCGCCGTCGTAGATCTCGATCGCCGGCAGCGAGATCGGCCGGCCCGGCCCCTGACGGTCGGCTTCCTGCGCCGGCGACTTGATCAGCCGGGCGATGTCCCAGCCCTGCGCGTCGCGGACCACTCGCAGCACCGGCCGATCGATCTTGATCTGGTTGAGGACGATGCCGTTCGAGACGATCTCGAAGACGCTGTAATCGAGCTCGAGCGACTTGACGGCAATCATCCGCTGGCCCGACACGTCGACGGCGACGTCGGTGAGGTCGAGGCCGAACAGCAGGTTGCCGCCAAGGCCGCCGATGCGCAGGTCGCCGTTGAGGTACTGCTTCGACTCGCGGACCACGAAGCGGCGCAGCCAGTCCTTGAACCACGGCGTCTGCGAGACGATCAGCGCCAGCGCGATGACGCCGACCATCAGCGTGCCGACCAGCGCGACGACCTGCAGCAGCCGGCGGACGGCGCGCAGCGCGCCGCCGCGGGCGCGGTCAGGCGGCGGGTCGGGCGTGCCGGGGCGGTCGGAAGTGTCGTCCATGTCTCTAGAACGCCTGGCCGATGCTGAAGTGGAACCGGAAGCGCCGTGCTTCCGGCTTGCCGTTGACGAGCAGTCCCGGGATCGGGTTGAGCTGGTAGCCGATGTCGGCGCGAATCGGGCCAATCGGCGTCTGGTAGCGCAGCCCCGGACCGACGTCGTAGCGCAGGTCGTTGACGTGCAGGTCCCACGGCTTGGTCCAGACGTTGCCGCCGTCGAGGAACAGGACCGCGCCGAGATTGCCCCAGACCGGCGCCCGGAGCTCCGCCGAGAAGTTGGCGAACGCGGCGCCGCCGACCGGCAGGCCGCCGCCGCTCAGCGGTGCGACCTGGAAGCGCCCCCAGCCGCGCAGGTTGGTGGCGCCGCCGAGGAAGTAGCGCTTGAAGAACGGCACGCCGGACTCCTGCTCGCCGAATGCGTCAATCGAGCCGACCCGCGCCTGGACTGCCGCAACGACCCGGCCGAGCGGCTGGAAGTAGCGCCCCTCGGTGGTCAGCTCGTAGTAGTCGTAGGTGCCGCCGAGCCATTGGCCGGCCTGCTCGAGATGGACCGACGCGACGTAGCCCTGGCTCGCGTCGAGCAGGTTGTTGGTGGTGTTGCGTCCGCCGTCGATGCTGATCGCCGAGCGGGTGCCCTTGCCGGTGCCGGTGCGCGGATCCAGGCCGAGCGCGATCAAGTCGTCCCTGAACGACAAATCCGCGAGCGCCTCGTTCGTGATCGAATAGCGCTCGAGCTCGTTCGCGTAGGTCAGCGACAGCGACGTCGCCGGCCGCGAGCGGAGCACCGGGCCGCCGCCGCGGCGGAACTGGCGCGTGATCGTCGCCCGGCCGCCGTTGGTGTCGAGGGTGAAGGCCGGCTCCGCGGCGTGCCACGACTGGCCGGTGACGCCGAAGTCGAAGCGGGGAGAGAAGAAGTACGGCTCCTTGAAATTGAGGCGGATGCCGCGATCGAGCGCCGAGTAGCGCGCCAGCACGCCGGCGGTGCGCGCGCCGCCGAGGAAGTTGACGTGCCGCCAGTCGACCTGCACCCGGCCCTTCTCCTCGGTGCCGTAGCCGACGCCGAACTTGACCTTCTGGTGCTTCCCCTCCGTGACCGTCACGCGCGTCGGAATCTCGATTGGCTGGTCCGCCGTCCGCACCGGCTCGACGTTGGCGAACTGGAACAGCTCCGGGCCGTACAGCTTGCGCTGGCTCTCCTGCAGCGCGCTCTGACGGAACAGGCCGCCCGGCCGGTAGGTGAGCTGGCGCTCGATGACGTTGTCGCTGACACTCGAATTGCCGACCACTTCGATCGGACCGAAGTGCGTCAGCGGTCCCGGCTCCGCCGCCAGCGTCACGACCCGGCTCGCCTCGGAAGTGCCCGGCGACTCGGTCATCTTGATCGAGGCGTAGGGATAGCCATGGTCGCGCAGCTCGTCGAGCGCCGTCTCGCGGCTCGCCTGCATCACCGCCCGGTCGATCGGCTGACCGACCTTGAGCGGCAGGCCGGACTCGAGCGCCGTCCGGTGCTGCGCCGGCAGGCTGTCGAAGCCTTCGTACTTGACCTGCTCGACCACCACTGGCGCCCCTTCTTCGATGGTGACCGAAATCTTGACCGACGTCTGATCGGGATTGAGCGTGGTATCGAAGGACGTGACCCGCGCGTCGGGATAGCCGCGGTCCTTGTAGAAGGCGACGATGCGCTTCAGGTCGGCTTCGAATTGATCGCGGCTGAAGTAATGCTTGGTGCCCCACGGCAGCTTCGAGCTCGCGCTCGTCGACAATACCGACATCAGCTGCGCCGGCGTCACGCCGTTGGTGCCGTGGAAGGTGAAGCTCGAGACCTTGACGCCCCCCTCTTCCTTGCACGCCGCCGCCGCGAGCAGGACTACCGCCAGCACGATCGGGCGCGCGAGCTGGAGAGGGCGCAACATGGACGTCACATGGTACTCACAAGATATGCCAACGCGGCGCGCGCCGCCGGCCAACAAAAAAGCCAGCGCTCCCAGGAGGAAAACGCTGGCTGACGCACCGGCCAGGACATGCCGCGCCGGTTTAGTCCCTGGTGATCTCAGGCTTGCCGGCCGACACCGAGAGCATGATGCCGAGACCCAGGGCCATCACAAGGCCGATGGCGATCCACATCGCCGGAATATGCTGCAGCGCCCCGCCGTACCAGAGCGCGGCCAGCGCGCCGGCCACCAGGATGAAATAGCCAATCAGATATGCGTTGATGAAGCGCATGGGTCACTCCCTGGCATATCCCGGAGAGGCGGTCAGCCTCCCCGGGTAGCACGCTGCGGTTACCGCGTCATCCGGACGACGAGCGCGGCGCGGCGGTTGAGGCGCCGCGTCTCCTCGCGCGCGTTGTCGTGCTTCGGCCGCTCCTCGCCGTAGCTGACCGTGCGCAGCCGGTCGGCGCCGATGCCGCGGCTCGCCAGATACTCGCGCACCGCCGTCGCCCGCCGCTCGCCGAGCGCCAGGTTGTATTCGGCCGTGCCGATGTTGCAGGTGTGC
>JANMWI010000115.1:0-39636 GCA_031393955.1 Acidobacteriota bacterium | reverse complement strand
GCTGCGGCTGCCCCCCCGGGCGGGGTGTCCTTTTATTAACCTTACCCTGTGGGGCGCCACCCCCGGCCGCCCGGAGCTCCCCCCGGCCGCGACCGCCCGGGTGCGCCGTCGCGAAGCGCGCGCCGCCGCCCGCGAGCTCGGTGCGGTCTGGCACCCGCCGATTTGCAGCGACCTGTCGATTTTCTATGATGCCGCGACCCTCCGCCGCGTCGCCGCGACGATCCGCGAGGCGGCGCCGACCGTCATCCTCACTCACTCGCCTCGCGACTACATGGAGGATCACACCAACGCCGCCCGGCTGGCGGTGAGCGCGGCGTTCGTGCGCGAGATGCCCGGCTACCAGACGTCGCCGCGTCGAACGCCGGCCGCCGCCCCGGTCACGATCTACCACGCCAGCCCGCATGGCCTCCGCGATCAACTGCGGCAGCGGGTGATGCCGGGCGCGTTCATCGACACCGCGTCGGTGCACGACGTCAAACTGGCGGCGCTCGCCTGCCACGCCAGCCAGCGGTCGTTCCTCGACGCCACCCAGGGCATGGACAGCTACCTGCGGACGATGGACGCCCTCAGCCGGCGGCTCGGGAAGATGTCGGGCCGGTTTCGCCACGCCGAGGGGTGGCGGCGCCATCTGCACTTCGGCTTCTGCGACGAAGCCGCCGATCCGCTCCGCACGGTGCTCGGGCGGAAGTTCATGGTCAACCCGCGTTACGAGCGCGCGCTCGAGCGCTACCGCTGACGGCGGCGCCGCAGGATCCACAGACGATGCCGAGAAAGCCGAGCGCGATCGCGCCTCAGTGGTGGGACTACACGACCCTCGATAGCGACCTGATCGAGGAGGCTGCCCGGCTGACGCCGGATGCCGTCGCGCGGCTCTCCCGGCCGGGCTTCACGGTCCGGTTCTACGACACGTTCGAGGAGTTCTACCTCGCCGAGGCGCTCGAGTATGTCGAGGCATGGCGGCAGAGCACCAGCGACGCTCCGGCCGGCATCTGCGGGCCGATCGGCCCCACCGAGCAACTCCCGCTGGTCGCCCGGATCGTCAATGCGCTCGAGCTCGACGTCAGGTCCGGACATTTCTGGGGCATGGACGAATGGTTCGACGCGGCCACGGGACAGGAGGTGCCGGTCACGCACCCCTTGAGCTTCGAGCGCGCCGACCGCGAGCTGTGCTTTGAGCGGATCGACCCCCGGCTGCGAATCCCGGACGCGCACCTGCATTTTCCGAAGGCGGAGACCAGCGCCTACCGGGCGAGCTGGGACGCGGGTGTCCGCTGCGTCGTGATGCAGGGCGGTCAGGGGGACGTGAAGCACTGGGCGTTCAACGATCCGCCGCCCCGCTCGGGAGCGCATCGCGACCAGCCACCGGCCGCCGGCGAGTACCGCCAACTGGCCACCCGGGTCGTCGACCTGCATCCGCTGACGATTGCGCAGAATGCCCGCACCAGCGGCGGCGGCAATATCGCGCGCATCCCGACGCGGGCGATCACGGTCGGCCCGGTCGAGACCTGGAAAGCGGAGAAGGTGTCGATCTGGCATGCCGGCCAGCACGACAATCCGTTCGGCCAGCGCCTGACAGCGCTGATGATCTCAAAGGGGATCGTCGATACAGCGGTGCCGATGTCACTGCTGGCCGATCACCCGCAGGTGCAGTTCAACTACCTGCGCAGCGGCCTCGGCACCTGTGACGTCACGATGCGCTAGCGCCCGGCCGCGCGGCGACCGCGTATTCATAGAAGAACCGCTCATCGGTGAACACGGCCGGTGCGGCGTCGATCGGATCGTCGGTCGTCACGGCAGCCTCCCGACCATTCATCGAGGCAGGACGGTGGTGTCGTCGCTCTGGCGGCCGGGCGGCGCCGCCGCGTACGTATCGGGCGACAGGACGATCTGATCGAACATCACGCCGTCCTCGCGCTGCTGGATGCGCAGCGTGTGCGTGCCGCCGGCCGCGAAGTAGATCGGTCCGCCGAGGCCGTTCCACCCCTGGTCGGCCCAGCCCCACCCGGAAATCCGGCCGCCGTCGGATTCCTGCAGCACGACCTGGGCGGAGTTGCCCGTGCCGGACGTGCCGACCCGGTAGAGCGGCGCGCCGGCGGCGTCAACGGCGTCGTAGAACTGGACGTGCAGCGAGTCGTTGCCGAAGTAGTCGTTCTGCGCGCGCAGCCGCATCCACAGGTGATACGGCGTGCCGGCGTCGGCCGGGAAGCTGATTTCGAGATAGTGCTGGGGCGAGGTCAGCGCCGGCGCGATCTTCCCGACCGTGCTGTCGGGATTCCAGATCGCGATGCCATCGGCCGCCGTCGGATCGGCGGATCGCACCCAGTTCCCGACCAGGCTCGACGCCGGCACGTCGGCGGCGTGCAGCACGACCGTGCGCGACGGCGGCGGCGGAATGACGATGTTCGCGACCGTGACGGTGATTGGCGGAGCGGTCGAGACGTTGCCGGCGCCGTCACTGGCGACCGCACTGAGCGTGTGGACGCCGTTGGCCACCGTGGTGGTGTCCCACGCGATCGCATACGGGGTCATCGTATCCTGGGCGCCAAGGTTGGCGCCGTCGAGCTTGAACTGGACGCTGGCGATGCCGACGTTGTCGGAGGCATTGGCGGCGATCGAGATGGTGCCGGTGATGACCGAGCCATCGGCCGGGGCCGACAGCGCGATCGATGGGGGAGTCGTATCCGCCGGCCCCGGGTCGTTCCCGACGATCACGCGGACGGGGGGCGAGACCGTGCGGTTCCCGGCGCTGTCGCGCGCCTCAGCGGTCAGGTCGTGCGGTCCGGGTGCGACGGTCGTCGAGTCCCAGGACACCTGATACGGGGCGCTCCTGTCCTCGGCGCCGAAGTTGATGCCGTCGACGCGGAACTGGACGCCGACCACGGCGACGTTGTCCCAGGCGCTGGCCGCGACGTCCAGCGTGCCCGCGACGGTCGCGGCGGCCGCCGGCGAATAGACGACGACCGACGGCGACGTCGCATCGGGGGGAGGCGGCGTTCCCGACGGCGCACCGGCGGTCGTGAAACTCCACAGCGGGCCTTCCGCGGCGACATCGGCCATCGTCCGCGACACCACCTTCCAGGAGTAGGTCGTGCCGGCGGCGAGCCCCGTGACGGTCAGGCTCTTGTTGTCGCTCGTGTTCTGGCTCGGGCCGAGCTCGACGCCGCTCCTGACGAGGACGGGATTCGGACCGACGCCGAGATAGAGGTCGTACTTACGCGCCCAGTTGCCGGCATACCAGGATAGTGTGACGCTCGAGGCGCTGACGTTGCTGGCCAGATTGGCGGGCGCCCGATACGACGGGGCGTCCGGCGCGAGCGGTACGAATTCGCTCGTCTGCGCGACTGACGAGCCGTCTGGCGGACGGTTGTTCCACTTCCATTCGAACTGATCGCCGAAGAAGCGGTAGAACCAGTCCTTGGTGGTGAAGTAGTTGACTTCGAGCTGGTTGTCGTCCGACGCGGTCGACCAGTTGGAGGTGCCGAAGACGACGGTGTGCTGGCCGGCCAGGCGGACGGTTTTCTGGTGATTCTGGCCGGCATGGGCGCGCATCCGGATGTGGACGCCGCCCTTGTACATGCGGTCGACGTTGTAGGAGTCCTCCCGCCGGTTGGGATTGCGGTATTCGAGCGGCTCGGCATAGAGCCTGACCGGCACGCCGCGGCTGACGGCGCGGATCAGCGCGTCGGCGGGCCGCGCATCGGTGATCCGGAACATCACCACGTCGATGCCGGTTGACTCGGCGTTGAGGAGCGGCAGCAGGCGATTGGTGTAGCTGTCGTCGGGCGGCAGGTTGAACTCGGGCGCGATCGTATACGACGTTGGGTACGTTCGTACCCGCGCGATCGAATTTGCGTAGAACGTGTAGACCGGGTCGACCCAGACGTCATCGAAGCGCCGCATCAGGCTCTGGACGACGTCGGGCTCGTGCGAGACGTAGATCGATTCGTCCTGGTACTGGACGTAGGGGATTTCGTAGACGTACTCGTACGGGCTGTAGTTGGCGCCTGAGAACTCCGCGACGTTCAGGCCGGCGAAGATCATGCCCTTCCAGTGGGCAATGTCCCCGAACGGCTTGTTCAGCATCGGGATGCCGGCGTCGCGGAACTGCTGCAGCTGCGGCGCGTTGGCCGGCTTGCTGGTGTTGGCGCGCGGGTCCATGATGATCCGGACCGGCAGGCCAGCCTTCCAGCGCTTGACGATTTCGTTCGAATACCGCGCGTCGGTCATGAACCAGAAGCTGAGGTCGATCCCGACCGTCTCCCGCTGGATCAGCCCGAGCACGTCATCGCGGCAGCTTTCGTAGGCGACATCGCAGACGTAAGTGCCGCTGGCGCGGGTTCCGGGGTCTGCGGTCTGGGCCTCGGCGGGACTCGCCGCGAGGTTGATCAAGCACAGCAAGGCAGCCGCCGCAACGCGGCGGAGCGGCAGGGAGTCCCAGGGATTCATTGCTTCCATTCTCGGCTCGGCACGAGCCGCTCTGCAGTCGCGGGACGCAGAAAAACGACGCCGACGATGATTGTCTACGCGAAGCTCTTGTCGTCGGCCGACGGCCCGTAAATGGCCGGGACCTTCGCGCCCATCAGCCGCAGGTAGACCGTCATCTGGCCGCGATGGTGGACCCAGTGATTGATGGTGTCCTGAATCATCTGATAGCGCGGCGCCTCCTGCACAACCTCCCCGCGCGCCTTGAGCTGCCACGGCGTCTGCAGGTGGGCGTCGGTGGTCTTTGCCAGCGCCTCGCGCGCTTCCGCGGCGGCCTTGTCCAGACCGGCGAGGAGCGCCGCGCTGGTGTCTTTCTTCTCGTGCTTCATCGCCGAGCCCTGCGCCGGCGCGACGTCGAGCTCGTCGAGCGTGACCATCATCGCCAGCCAGGTCGGGATGGTCGCGACCATGTCGGCCAGATAGCCGAAGATCATCGACTTGTCGTGAGGCTTCCAGTCGTATTTGCCGTCGGGCACTTCCTGCAGAGCTCGACGGGAGCGAGCCACTTCCCGTTCGACCTCAGCCAATAGATATTCGTTCAGCTTCACGAGCTCCTTTATTCGCTGGAATGATCAACGCCCATCTTACACGCGGTCCACCGCGGCGTCTGGATCGCAGCCGCGTCCGCTGGCACACTGAGGCGTGGCCAGTGGCGACCGCACCCTGTTCGAGGCCGACCTTCCGCCTGGCCTCCGCACAGCTCTGAAGTAACCGCCACCGATCGAACGTCGAACCGGAACTCGAACCGGAACCGCGAACCCGGCACCCTGAACCGGAACCCCGAACCCCGAACCGAATATGATCACCCCGTAACCATGCCAAGCTGGGTTCGGGTCAAGGAGGTGCTTGCCCTCGTCCTGGAGCAGCCCCCCGAACGGCGTTCGACGCTGCTCGATGACGCCTGCGGCGGCGATGCGGCGCTGCGGGCGGAGATCGAGTCGCTGCTCGCCGCGGAAGCCGGCGCCGACGGGTTCATCGACGTCCCGGCCCTGCCCTGGCTCGACGCGGGACCGACGGAGGCGGCCGGCGGCGGCGACCCCCACCTCGGGCGGACGGTCGGCCCGTATGTGATCGATCGCCTGCTCGGCCGCGGCGGCATGGGCGCGGTCTATCTGGCCCGGCGTTCGGATCAGGAGTTCGACCAGCTCGTCGCCATCAAGATGATCCGCCGCGGGATGGATTCCGATCTCGTCGTGCGGCGGTTCCGCCACGAGCGCCAGATCCTGGCGACGCTCAATCACCCGCACATTGCCCGGCTCTTCGACGGCGGCACGACGCCGGACGGCCTGCCGTATTTCGTCATGGAGTATGTCGCCGGCATGCCGATCGACCGGTATGCGGACGAGCACCGGCTGACCACGGTCGAGCGGCTGCGTCTGTGCTTCGGCGTCTTCGACGCCGTTCAGCACGCCCACGACCATCACATCGTGCATCGCGACCTCAAGCCCGGGAACGTCCTCGTCACCGCCGCCGGCGAGCCGAAGCTGCTCGATTTCGGCATCGCCAAAATCCTCGATCCCGGGAATGACACCGACTCGACGATGACATCGCTCGCCCGGCCGATGACGCCCGATTACGCGAGCCCGGAACAAATCCTCGGCCAGCCGGTGACGCCGGCCACCGACGTCTACGCCCTCGGTCTGCTGCTCTACGAACTGCTGACCGGCCACCATCCCTACCGCCTCGCGTCGCGGACGCCAGCCGAGCTGGCCCGCGTCGTCTGCGATGTCGATCCCGATCGGCCGAGCACCGTCGTGACGCGTGCGAACACCGTCGTGCGCGGCGACGGGACCACCGCGGCGACGGCTCCGGCCGAGATCAGCGCGACGCGCGAGAAATCGCCGGAGGCGCTGCGGCGCCGGCTCGCCGGTCCACTCGACGCCATCGTCCTCAAGGCGCTCCGCCGTCCGCCGGCGCTCCGCTACGCCAGCGCGGCCGCGCTGGCTGACGATGTGCGGCGATACCTGGAGGACCAGCCGGTGCTGGCGGCGCGTGACGCCTGGCGGTATCGGGGGGGGCGGCTGGTGCGGCGCCATCGCACGGCCGCGGGTGTCGCGGCGCTGCTGCTGGCGACCATTGCCATCACGGCTGCCGCGGCGCGATTGTGGGTCGCGCCGGTGCACCAGGAAGCGACGGCCGCGCCGGTCCGGACGCCGCAGCGCCCGTCGGTCGCGGTCGCCGGCTTTGCCAATCTCTCCGGGCGTCCCGCCGATCAATGGCTGGCGACGGCGCTGGCCGAGATGCTCACGACCGAGCTCGCCGGCGGCGGCCAGTTCCGCGTCGTCCCGGCCGACGTCGTCACTCGTGTCGTCGGTGATCTCGGCCTGACCGGCGAGGCCTCGTTACCGGCCGCGTCCATCGAGCGGCTGCGCACGGCGCTGGCGGCGGACAATCTGGTCCTGGGGTCGTTTGTGACGAGCGGACCCGAGTCGCGCCGGTCGCTGCGCGTGGACGTCCGGGTGCTGCGCACGGACGGCCCGGTGGGCGTCGCCAGTGTCGGCGGCGAGGCCGACCTCTTCGCGGTGATGGCGGACACCGGCCGTCAGCTGCGCACCCGGCTCGGGCTGCCGGAGAGCGAGCCTGGCGCGGCCACTGCGGCGCGGGCGGCGTTCCCCCGGGGCCTCGAAGCGACCCGACTCTACGCGGAAGGGCTGAGGCGCTTGCGGCTCCTCGACGCGGTGGCGGCGCAGGGGTTGTTCGCCAAGGCGGCAATGCTGGAGCCGGCCAACCCACTGATCCAGACGGCACTGGCCTCGGCGTGGACGGCGCTCGGCTACGACGGGCGGGCCACCGAGGCAGCCCGGAAAGCGTTCGAGTCGTCCGCCGTGCTGACGCGCGAGGATCGCCTGAAGGTCGAAGGGCGGCTCTACGAGGCGCAGCACACCCCCGGCAAGGCGGTCGACGTGTATCGCACGCTGTGGGGCTTCTTCTCCGACAACATCGAGTACGGCCTGCTGCTGTCGGCCGCGCAGACATCGGCCGGCCGCGCGGCCGACGCGCTCGAGACGGTCGCCGGGCTGCGGCGCGCGCCGGCGCCGCAGAACGCCGATCCGAGGATTGATTTGGCCGAGGCCCAGGCTGCCGCGGCGCTTGGCGACTTTCCGCGGGAGCTGGCGGCGATCCAGCGCGCCCTCCGTCGCGCCGGCGAGACCGGGTCGCGGCTGCTGGTGGCGCGGGCGCGGCTGCTCGAGGGGCGCAGCTATTTCAACCAGGGGGAGCCGGCCAGGGCCGAACAATCGCTCGACGCCGCGCGCTCGGTCTTTCTCGAGGCCGGCGATCGGTCCGGCGCCGCGTCGGCGCTGAACAGCCTCGGCAGCGTCCTGGCGGATCAGCAGGACATCACCCGCGCCGAGCGGATGTACGAGCAGTCGATGGCGACGAGCGAGGAAATCGGCGATCGCCGCGCGATGTCGTCGGCCCTGAACAATCTCGGGATCCTGTTCAAGGACCAGGGGCGGCTGGCGGAGGCGCTCGCGGCGCACCGCCGATCGCTCGCGCTGCGCCGCGAAATCGGCGAGCGCAACTGGACTGCTGTATCGCTCAGCAACATCGGCGTCGTCCTGTTCGAGCAGGATCACCTGCGCGAGGCGACCGCGTATTACGAGCAGTCGCTCGCCCTCTGCCGCGAGATTGGCGACAAGCGCGGCCTGGTCCGGGCGCTGCACAACCTCGCCGTGGTGCAGCGTGAAGCCGGCCGGCTCCCGGAAGCGCGGGTCGCGCTGGAGGAATCGCTCGCGACCCGGGCGGAAATCGGCGACAAGCGGGGGCAGGTGATCGGCCGGGTCGAGCTCGGGATGGTCCAGCTCGCGCAGGGAGAGATCGCGGCGGCGCGAGCCACCGAGGACGAGGCGATCCGCCTTGGCGGCGAGGCCAGGCTGAAGCCGGGTATCGCACAGGCGACGTTCCAGCTCGGCGAGATCGCCCTCGCCTCCGGCGACCTCGCGGCGGCGCGCCGCCATCACGAAGAGGCGCTGGCGACGCGGCGGGAGATGAAGGAGACGCGGACCGCGATGGAGAGCCGCCTGGCGCTGGCCGCCGTGGCGGTCGAAGAAGGACGCTTCGCCGAGGCCGAGCGGGACGCGCAGGAAGTGGTCGGGGATGTCGCCCAGACGACGACTCCGATGAGAGCGTTCGGGCAGCTGATCACCGCGCGCGCGCGAATCGGCAGCCGCAACCTGCCCGGTGCCGTCGAGGCGCTGGCGGCGGCGCGGGAGCTGGCCGGCCGGAGCGAGCGGGTTGCGCTCCGCAACGGGGTGGCGATGGTCGCGGCCGAGATCGATCTGGCGCAGGGGCGCCGCCGCGAGGCGCGCGAGCGGCTGGCCGACCTGCAGCGCTCGCAGGCCAGTTCCGGTATGGTGATGGACGAATTGGAGCGTCGGCTGCTGCTCCTCAGAATCGATGTCGCGGACGGACGGCCGACCGGGCCGGCCGCGCGTGCGCTCGAACGGGATGCCGCGGCGAGGAACGCCGGCCTGATTCTTCGCCGTCTCCGGTCGCTGTGAGTTCGATGTCCAACGCCGATGTCTGACGCTGCCGATCCCCAGCTGACCCAGCTGCTCCGCGCGTGGCAGCAGGGGGATGCCCCCGCCGGCGAGCAGCTCGTGCCGCTCGTCTACGCGGAGCTGCGCCGGATCGCGCGGATGAAGCTCGGCGCCGAGCGCGGCGGCCATACGCTGCAGCCGACGGCGCTAGTGCACGAAGCGTGGCTCCGGCTGATGCAGCAGCACGGCGCCGACTGGCAGAACCGCGGCCAGTTCTTCGCGATTGCCACCCAGGCGATGCGCCGCATCCTGGTTGACCATGCCCGCCGCCGCCAGGCCGCCAAGCGGGGGGCGGGGGAGCCGCTCGCCAACGTCGACGAGATGGCGGACGTCCTGATCAGTCATGTCCCTGACGATCAGCTCGTGGCGCTCGACGCCGCACTCGAGCGGCTGGCGGCGATCGACGATCGTCAGGCCCGTATCGTCGAGCTGCGGTTTTTCGGCGGCCTGTCGGTCGAGGAGACCGCCGAGCTCCTCGCGCTGTCGCCGACGACCGTGAAGCGGGAGTGGGCGACCGCCCGTCTCTGGCTGTTCCGCGCCATCAACGATCCCTCCGCCTGAATCCCCACAAATGGGGACACTCAACTTTAGGCTAAGTTGTTGAAAATACAGGCCAAGTTCGGAAACAGGGGCGGAACGGACGAACGCCGCCTGACCCCGGTGGTCCCTCACGGACGATTTCTGCGCGTACATCAGCAGAGAGCAGTCTGTAATCCGATCACACCGGGTGCAAAGGGCCATGACGACAGAGACCTTTCCAAACAGCCTCGAAGCGTGTCACGAACTGATCCTTCAACTTCAGGAGGAAAACCTCCAACTTCGTCTGGCTGGTGACTTGTTCGGCCGGCTCGCCGAACGTTTGAATCACGAACTGCGCGTGGAGCGCAGCCTGTATGCAAGCGACGGCGCGCACGAACTGACGGCCGGCGCGTCGCCGCGCTACTGACGTGACATCGGGGCCGCAGGTCCGCCAGCGCCAGCTGACCCGCGGCTCGCTGCCGGTGACGCATTGGAGGGGCTCGATTCAGCGGACCCGATACCGTACAGTCGCCTGATGCAGACGACGGCGGACCCGGAGATTCGGGCGCTGCAGACCACCGACCTCGAGGCGGCGCTCGGCCTCAGCACATCGGCCGGGTGGAATCAGCAGCTCGCAGACTGGATCCTGCTGCGGACGATCGCGGCCGGCGGTGGCTTCGCCGCCGCCATCGGGCCGCAGATTGTCGGAACCGCGCTCGCCATCGACTACCGCGGCTTCACCTGGATTGCGATGATGCTGGTCGACCCGGCCTGGCGCGGACGCGGTCTCGGCGCACGCCTGCTCCAGGCCGCACTCCAGACGGCCGCGCCCGATCGTCCCGTGAGGCTCGACGCCACCGAGGCCGGACGGCCGCTCTACCGCCGTTACGGCTTCCAGGACGAAGCCGTGCTGACGCGGCTGGTGGCGCCGGCGGCGCGGCCCCTGCCGCCGCCAGGCAACACGGGGGTGCGTCCCCGTCCGATGACGCCGACGGACCTGTCAGCGATCGCCCGTCACGACCCCGACCTCTTCGGCGGCAACCGTACCGAGGTCCTCGAGTGGGCGTTCGCCCAGGCACCGGCGTGGGCCCTGATTGCGGACGGCCGCTCCGCTCCCCCCCAGTATTGCCTCGGCAGGCCGGGCCGGCGCTTCGCCCAAATCGGACCGGTGGTGGCAGACAACGAGTCGTCTGCGGCGGCACTGGTCGCTGCCGCACTTGCCAGCGCCGAAGGGCGGCCGGTCGTCGTCGATGCCTTTGACGTGCGCGAGAGCTTCACGGCGTGGCTGCGCGCCGCAGGCTTCCGGGCCGAACGGCCGCTGTTCCGCATGCGCACCGCGCCGGCGACGGCTGCGGCTGGCGTGATGGGGTCCCCCTCGCCGCGCGAGCATGCCATCTTCGGCCCGGACTTCGGGTGAGACAGCTCATCCGTCGGCACGAGGACGATGGCCGTTGACAGTTCGCCCTGAAACCCACTACAACCCGGCGGCAGGAGTTTTCGTTGTTGGCGGAGGCCTGATCCCACGATCACGCGACGCTCAACAGCGCAGCTTCGGCCGCAGGAGGGATGGAAGTCATGACACCGACGCTTACGCAGCCACTCGCGCCCACTGGCCGTCCGGGGCCCCGCAGACGGCTGCGTATGATCTGGCTCCCGGTGATCGTCGCGCTGTTTGCGACCCAGGCCGTGGCGCAAACGACCTTCGGGACGATTCGCGGCACGGTCTTCGACCCGCAGCAGGGGCTGGTGCCGGGGGCGACGGTCGTCGCGACCGACGAAAGCACCGGGGTCGCGCGCGAGGTGCAGAGCAACAACGAAGGGCTGTTTGAGATCTCCAACCTGCGGCCCGGCACCTACACGGTGTCGGCCCTGCTGAGCGGCTTCAGGAAGACGCAGACGACCGGCCTGGTGCTGCGCGCGGCTTCAATCGTTCATACCGACCTGCGCCTCGAGGTTGGCGGCGTCGAGAACGTGATCACGGTGACGGCCGAGGGGCAGAACAACGTCACGCTCGAGAGCCCGGCGATTGCCCGCGGCCTCGACGAGCAGCAGCTGCGCGACCTGCCGCGCAACAGCCGTGACGTCCAGGACTTCCTGACCCTCAACCCGAACATCGTCGGCGGCTTCGACGGCATCCAGTTCCTCGGCGGCCGCACCTACGGCGCCTCCTACATCCAGGACGGCCAGCCGTCGAGCGCCGGCATCTTCGGCGAGCTCTCGAATGCCGCCCCCGGCCTCGACGCGATCTCCGAGGTCCAGGTGCTGTCGAACTCCTACAGCGCCGAGTACGGCGGCATCGCCGGGGTGATCGTCTCGACCAAGCGCGGCGCCAACCGCTTCCACGGCAGCTCGTTCACCGACTTCAACAACAACCGGCTGAACGCGCTGACCTACGCACAAACACTGACCGGCGTGTCGCGCGACGATCCCAATGCCGACACGCACGACTACCGCTACGGCGCCAGCCTCGGCGGACCGATCGTCACCAACCGGACGTTCTTCTTCGGCAATTACGAAGGCAGCCGGCAGAAACAGCTCGGCGGCGGCGCCCAGGCGGTCGTGCCGACCGCGGCGATGCGCACCGGCGATTTCTCGAACGCGACCTTCACGCTGCGCGATCCGCTGACCGGCGCGCCGTTTCCCGGAAACCGCATTCCTGCCGACCGGATCGATCCCGCGGCTCGGAAGATCATCGATTTCTTCTATCCGCTGCCGAACCAGTCCAACACGTCGAACGGCGGCTTCGGCACCTATCGCCAGATTCTCGCGCTCAACCGCAGCCGCGAGCGCGTCGACGGCCGGATCGATCACGAGCTGACCGCCAAGGACTCGCTGTTCCTCCGCGGCAGCTGGCAGACTCGCGATCCCGACGCCTTCACCTTCGAGAGCACCGGCGCGAACGGCGGCTCCGGCCTGACCAACATGGGGCTGCTCGATCGCAGTTCGACCGCGACGACGCTGGCGACCGGCTGGACGCGGATTTGGTCCAGCACCGTCGTCAACGAGTTCCGCGGCGGCTTCAGCGTCGACAGCCGCAACCGGAAGAGCCGGTTCGTCGCCGGACAGATCGGCTCGGGCTTCGGCATCGACGTGCCACCGCTGGCGGCGACAGCGCCCGGATTTCCCCAGTTCCAGTTCTCGGCGCCCAACCGGCCGTCGGGCATCCAGGACCAGCGCCAGAACACCTTCCGCGATCTCCGCCAGGCGTCCTTCTCGCTGAGCAGCAGTACGTCGTGGCTGAAGGGGGCGCATTCGATGAAGTTCGGCGGCATCTATACGCGCAACTACGCCAAGGACGGCTACTCGACCGGCGCCAACAGCTCCAAGGGGCAGTACAACTTCACGGGCTTCGCGACCGGCGACTCGTTTGGCGATTTCCTGCTCGGGCGGCCGAACACCATCGTCGAGCAGCGCAACACCCGCGGCAACCTGCCGATGGACACCTTCTCGAACGACTGGGCGGTCTTCGCGCAGGACGACTGGAAGATTGCGCCGCAGCTGACGGCGTTCCTCGGGCTCCGCTACGAGGTCGTCGGCACGTTCGTCGATCGCAACGACATCTACGCCAACTTCGTGCCGACCGACGGCGGCCACCACATCGTTCCGAACGCGCAGATCGCGGCGCTGCTCCCGCCGGGCGCGGTCGCGCTCGGGCGGACGCTGACCGCCGACCAGGCGGGCGTCGGCCGATCGCTGATCAAGACCGATCGCAACAACATCAGCCCGCGCGCCGGCTTTGCCTATCGCCTGGACAGCAACAAGACGGTGCTGCGCGGCGGCTTCGGCATCTTCCACCCGACCGGCGCCGCGCAGGGCGCCCGCGACATCATGTCGCGCAACCCGTTCCGCTATTCGATCACCAACCGGCGCGGCACGCTGCAGCACGGCTTCTCGACCGGCACCCAGACGTCGTCGCTCAGCTTCGGCAACCAGGGGCTGGCGCTCGATCTCGAGAGCCCCGACATCTACCAGTACAACCTCACCCTCGAACGGGAGCTGCCCGGCAACATCGGCGGCCGCGTCAGCTACATCGGTTCGACGATGAGGAAGCTGCTGGTCAACCGGGATTACAACACCCTCAAGGCGAGCACGGTGCCGCTCGGCAACGTCGACGAGGATCCCTCTGCGCACGCGCGGCTGCCGTATCCGATCTACGGCACCTTCATGGACATCACCGAGAACAGCGGCAGCGGCCAGTTCAACGCGCTGCAGCTGGAGCTGCAGCGCCGCTTCAAGGGCGGACTGGCGGTCAACGCGGCGTATACGCTGGCGGGATCCGACAGCAACGCGCCCGACAGCGGCAACAGCACCATCGGCGTCGTGCAGTACGACCCCTACGACATCGAAAAAGATCGCGGTCCCGATCCGAACGTCGTCAAGCACCGGGTGGTGATGAACAGCACGTGGCAGATTCCGGTCGGCCGCGACCGGCCGGTGGGCCGGACGATGGCGCGCTGGGCCGATGCGATCGTCGGCGGCTGGACGGTGTCGTCGATCTTCCAGGCGCGATCCGGTCCCCACCTGACGCCGTTTTTCAGCTACGGTACCGACCCCGTGTTCCCGGCCAACACCGGCCGGGGGCTCGACGGCGTCGGCCAGTTCGGCGAGGCATGGCGGCCGGACGTCACCGGCAACCCGAATGTCGGCGGCAGCCGCGATCAGTTCTTCGACCTCACGAAGTACTCGGTGCCGGCGCCGGGAACGCTGGGGACGGCGAAGAAGGGCAGCCTGCTCGGGCCGGGCACCTGGATCCTGAACCTGGCGTTCTACAAGGACGTCGTCCGGACCAGCGGCCTCACCGTCGAGGTGACGGCGCTGCTCGACAACGCGCTCAATCACCCGCAGTTCTTCGTCCCGTCGCTCGGCACCGACGGCTTCGTCGACCTGACCGACTATCTGATCAACGGCGATCCCGCCAACGGCACCACCGCGGCGCTGGGCGCTGACACGGTCGGCAACGCCGAAGGATTCTCGGCGGGACGAGTCGTGCGCTTCGGCGTCCGGCTGCGCTTCTGAAGGTGGAGCCGCCGGCACGCATCGAGAGCGAGCGTCAGCTCGAGGACGTCCTGGCCGAACCGTCGGAGGTCGACGTGTCCTCGATGGCCGCGCTCAACGGCGACGTCCTGATTGTCGGCGCCGGCGGCAAGATGGGGCCGTCGCTGGCGCGCCGCGCGCAGGAGGCGGTCCGCCGCGGCGGCGGACGGAAGCGGGTCTGGGCGGCATCGCGCTTTTCGTCGGCGGACGCCCGGCAGCAGCTGGACGCCGCCGGCATCCGGACGGTCGCCTGCGACCTGCTGGATCGCCGCCAGATCGAGAAGCTGCCGCCCTGCCCGCACGTGCTGTTCCTGGCCGGCCGCAAGTTCGGCACGCACGACCGCACCGACCTGACCTGGATCACGAACACCGTCGTTCCCGAGTACGTGGCGGAGCGGTTCCGGGAGTCGCGGATGGTGGTGTTTTCGACCGGCAACGTCTATCCGCTGGTGCCGCCGGACGGCCCGGGGTGTGATGAAGACGTGCCGCCGGCGCCGGTTGGCGAGTACGCGCAGTCGTGCCTCGGCCGCGAACGGGTGATTGAATACGTCTCGCGCGAGGCCGGCATGCCGGCGCTGCTCTTTCGCCTGAACTATGCCGTCGACCTCCGCTACGGCACGCTCGTCGACATCGCCCGTCGGGTGTTCGACGGCGATCCGATCGACCTGACGGTCGGGTTCTTCAATGCGATCTGGCAGGGGGACGCGAACAGCTACGCGCTGCGCAGCCTCGAGCTCTGCGCGTCGCCGCCGGCCGTCCTGAATGTGACCGGGGCCGAACGGATTGCGGTACGCGACGCCGCCGCCTGGTTCGGCGGCGTCTTTGGCCGGGCGCCGGTCTTCGTCAACAGTGAGGGGCCGCTCGCGCTGCTCAGCGACTCGACCCGCTGCCGGGCGCAGCTCGGCGAGCCGCTGGTCACGTTCGAGCGGCTGCGGGAGTGGGTCGCGCACTGGGTGCGCGCCGGCGGCCGGTCGCTGAACAAGCCGACCCGTTTCGAGGTCGCCGATGGCCGCTTCTGAGCGGTCGCTGTCGTCGCTGCGCGGCGCGCTGCTCGACGGCCTGGTCATCCCGGCGCATCCGCTCGCGCTGACCGCCGCGCGCCGGCTCGACGAGTGCCGGCAGGTCGGGCTGACGCGCTACTACTGCGACGCCGGCGCCGGCGGCATCGCGGTCGGCGTCCACACGACGCAGTTCGCGATCCGCGATCGGTCGGTCGGGCTGCTCGAGCCGGTGCTGGACCTGGCGAGCCGCACGGTCCGCGACTGGTGCCGCGACCGCCCCGCGCCGCTGCTGATTGCCGGCGTCTGCGGTCCGACGCCGCAGGCGCTGGCCGAAGCCGGGCTCGCCGTCGCGACGGGCTACGACGCCGCGCTGCTCAGCCTGTCGGCGCTCCGCGACGCCGACAACGCCTCGCTCATCGACCATTGCCGCGCCGTCGCCGACGTGATTCCGGTGATCGGGTTCTACCTGCAGCCGGCGGTCGGCGGGCGCGTCCTCGATCGCGCATTCTGGCGCCGCTTCCTCGACATCGAGCGGGTCGTCGCTATCAAGGTCGCGCCGTTCGATCGCTACCGGACGCTCGATGTCGTGACGGCGCTGGTCGAGTCCGGACGCCGCGATGTCGCGCTCTACACGGGCAACGACGACGCGATTGTCGCGGACCTGCTGACGGGATTTGGCGCCGGGGACCAGCCGCCGGTGCACTTCGCCGGCGGGCTGCTCGGGCAATGGGCGGTCTGGACGCATCGCGCCGTCGAACTGCTGCGGCAGTGCCAGGCGGCCAGAGCCGGGACAACCGGCGCCGGTGCCGGTCCGCTCGACCTGCTGTCGATCGGCGCCGATCTCACCGACGCCAACGCCGCCATCTTCGATCCGGCTCATGGCTTCGCGGGATGCATTCCCGGGATTCACGAGGTCCTGCGCCGCCAGGGCCTGCTCGCCGGCCGCTGGTGCCTCGATCCGCACGAAGACCTCAGCCCGGGACAGGATGCGGCGATCGACCGCGTGCTGACGCGCTACCCGCACCTGGCCGACGATGCGTTCGTGCTCGAGCATCGGGAGGGGTGGGGGAAATAAGGTGCCAAGGTGTCAAGGTGCCAAGGTGCCAAGGTGCCAAGGTGCCAAGGTGCCAAGGTGTCAAGGTGCCAAGGTGCCAAGGGGCCAAGGGGCCAGGGGGCCAGGGGGCCAAGGGGCCAAGGGGCCTGAGGCGCCAGGGCGCCTGAGGTGTATGATCCACGGCGACCAGGGGGATGTGATGTCTCAATCAGACGATAAGAAAGTCGACCGGCGGTTGTTTCTGCAGACGGCGGCGGGCGCGGTGGCGGGGACGGCGCTGGCTTCGACGGCGCTGTCGTACGACCGCATCGTCGGCGCCAATGATCGGATTGCGCTCGGGCACATCGGTATCGGCAACCGCGGCAGCGGGCTGCACCAGATGGCCTCGCAGCTGAAGGGCAAGTACAACGTCGAGACGGTCGCGGTCTGCGATCTCTGGACGCGCAACCGCGAGCGAGCCGCCGCCAACACCCAGAAGTACTACGGCCGTGCGCCGCGCGCCGTGCAGCATCCCGAGGAACTGCTGGCGATGAAGGACGTCGACGCGGTCTTCATCGCGACCCCCGAGCATTCCCATTCGAAGGTGCTCAAGGCGACCGCCGAGGCCGGCAAGGATGCCTACTGCGAGAAGCCGATGGGCAACGTCCTCGCCGAAGTCAAAGCGGCGCGCGACGCCGTCAAGGAACGGAAGCTGGTCGTCCAGATCGGCACGCAGCACCGCAGCGAGCCGTACCAGCTCGCCGCCCGCGAGGTGCTGCGCAGCGGTGCGCTCGGCGACGTCAGCAAGTACGAGATCGTCTGGAACTACAACGGCCCGCGCTGGCGCGGCCGTCCCGAAGTGAAACTGATCCGCGAGCAGGACACCGACTGGAAAGCCTGGCTGCGCGGCAAGCCGGACCGGCCGTTCGATCCGCAGCTGTACTTCGAGTTCCGGCTGTACCGGGATTTCTCGGCCGGAATCGCCGACCAGTGGATGAGCCACGGGATCGATCTCGTCCACTTCTTCATGAACGATCAGCCGCCCCGCTCGGTGATGGCGTCCGGCGGCGTCCACGCCTGGCACGATGGCCGGCAGAATCCCGACACGTTCCAGGCGCTCGTCGAGTACCCGACATTCCTGGCCAGCTACTCGACCAGCTTCGGCAACGACTCGGACAGCTTCTCGCGGATCATGGGCAAGAAGGGCACGCTCGTCAACATCGGCGGCGAGGGCAGCCCGCGCTGGAAGCTGGTCGAGGAGAAAGGCAACCACGAAGACAATCCCACCGTCGCCAGGGCCGAGCGCTGGGTGACGCTGCCGGGCAGCGACCAGCCGGGGCCGATCAACATCGGCGACGAGGATCTGTCGCACATGTCGAACTGGTTCGAGTGCCTGCGCAGCCGGAACACGCGCACCCATGCCACCGTCGACAACGGCTTCCTGCACTCGGTGGCGTGCATCATGGCGGCGCAGTCGTACTGGCAGGGCAAGCGCCTCTACTACGACGCCGCCGCCGAGCAGATCGTGGACAGTGCACCGGCCTCCTGAGGGAGGCGCCGCCGCCCCCGCCGGGCGCCTCCGCTGGTGGATCGGCACGCTGCTGTTCCTGTCGACGGTCATCAATTACATCGACCGGCAGACGCTCAGCGTGCTCGGCCCGATCCTCAAGGACCAGCATCACTGGACCAACTCCGACTTCGCGCTGATCATCATCGCCTTTCGCGTCGCCTACACCCTCGGCCAGCCGATCGCCGGACGGCTGCTCGACAAGGTCGGCACCCGCACCGGCCTGACGGTCGCGGTCGCGTTCTACTCGATCGCCGCGATGCTGACCTCGTTCGCGGTCGGGCTGCGGTCGTTCTGCGTCTTCCGCTTCCTGCTCGGCGCCGGTGAGGCGGGCAACTGGCCCGGCGCCACCAAGGCGGTCTCGGAATGGTTCCCGCGCCGCGAGAGCGGCTGGGCGGTGGCGCTCTTCGACAGCGGCTCGTCGATCGGCGCCGCGGTCGCGCCGCTGCTGGTGGTCGGCCTGCTGCACACCTTCGGGAGCTCGCGGCCGATCTTCCTGGTCACCGGCGCCTTGGGCTTTTTGTGGCTGCTGCTGTTCCGCTGGTCGTACCACCTCCCCGAACGGCACCCGCGGATCTCGCCGGCGGAGCGCGCCTACATCCTCGCCGATCGGGAAGAGGAGACGCCGGCCGATGCCCTGCCGGCGCCCGGCTACCGGACGCTGCTCGCCCTGCCCCAGACCTGGGGCATCATCATCGGCAAGGCGCTGACCGACCCGGTGTGGTTCTTCATCACCGACTGGTTCGCCATCTACCTGGCGTCGCGCGGCTTCTCGCTCGAGCGCGGGCTGCTCGCCTTCTGGGTCCCGTTTGTCGCCGCCGATGCCGGCAACTTCCTCGGCGGCGGTGTCTCGAGCTACCTGATCAGCCACGGCTGGCACGTCGGCGCGGCGCGGAAAGCGGTCATCGGCGTGACCGCCGTTGGCATGAGCCTGCTGATGGCCAGCCTGCTGTTCACCAGCCTGATCGCCCTGACCGCCTGCTTCGCGATTGCCACCTGCTCGTACGCCGCGCTCTCGACGATGCTGCTGAATCTGCCGGCGGACATCTACCGGCCGAATTCAGTGGCGACGGTGAGCGGGCTGAGCGGTGCCGGCGCGGGCGTCGGAACGATTGCGGCGACCTACCTGACCGGCGTCGTCGCCGACCATTACTCGTTCGCGCCGATCCTGATTGGCGCCAGCCTGGTGCCGCTGGTCGCGGCGGTGGCGGTGTTCGCGTTGATCCGCAACACCCGGGCGACCAAGGGCGGGCTGGTGCGGCCGATCTGACCACGGCGAGGTGATGGCGATGACAGGCACTTCGGCGCCGGCGGGGCTCGTCCGCGGCCTTGGCTTGACCGCCGCCGGAGCGGTGGTCGTCGGCAACGTCATCGGCACCGGCGTCTTCCTCAAGGCGCGGGTGATGACCTGCAACGTCGGCTCACCCGGGATGGTCGTCGGGGTGTGGGCGGTCGCGGGCCTGCTCAGCCTCGCCGGCGCGCTGACCTACGCCGAGCTGGCCGCGATGATGCCGCGTGCCGGCGGCGAGTACGTGTTCATCCGCCAGGCCTACGGCTCGGTGATGAGTTTCCTGTTCGGCTGGACCCGCTTCTTCGTGGCGAGCGGCGGGGCGACCGCCGGCCTCGCCGCCGGCTTCGCGATCTTCATCAATGTCCTGGTCGGCGGCATGCTCGATCGCCGCCTTGCCGGCGGCGAGCTGTTCGGGATGGATCTGGCGGTGTCGGGCCTGCAGGCGATGGCGATCGCCGCGATCGCCCTCGTGACGCTCCTCAACTGCACCGCGGTCGCGGTCAGCGGCCGCATCGCCGCGGCGCTGACGGCGTTCAAGATTGTGCTGCTCGTCGGCATCGGCGGCAGCGCGATGCTGCTCGCCGACGGCTCGTGGGGACACTACACGATGACGGCGGCCGGGGCGTGCGCCGACGTGCCGGTCGCCGCGCAGGGCGGGATGGCCGGGTTCGGCGCCGCGATGCTCGGCGCGATGTGGGCGTACAACGGCTGGAACGAAGTGACCTATGTCGCCGAAGAGGTCCGCGACCCGCGGCGCAACCTGCCGCTGGCGATTCTCGGCGGCCTCGGCATCATCGCAGCGCTCTACATCTTTGTGAACGCCGCGTACTTCCACGTCCTCACCCCCGGCGAGATCGCGGCCCTGCCGCCGTCGGCTGCGGTCGCCACGGTGGTCGCGTCGCGCGTCCTCGGCGCCGGCGCCGCCGGACTGATGGCCGGTGTCCTGGCGATGTCGATCTTCGGGGCGATGCAGATTTCGGGCCTGGCCTGCGCCCGCATCCCTTATGCGATGGCTCGCGACGGGGTGTTTTTCGCGCCGCTGGCGCGGCTCAGCCCGCGATCGCGGGTGCCGATTCGCGCGCTGATCGCGCAGGGGGCGTGGGCCAGCGTGCTGGTGCTCTCAGGCTCCTATGACACGCTGACCGACTACGCCACCTTCTCCATCCTGATCTTCGTCGCGCTCGTCACCGCGTCGGTGTTCGTCTTCCGGCGGACGCTGCCGGACGCCGAGCGCTCGTACCGCACCTGGGGGTATCCGGTCGTGCCGGGGCTGTTCCTGCTCGTCTCCGGCTGGCTGATCCTCAGCACCCTGGTGACGACGCCGGGCCGGGCGCTGGCCGGCCTCGGCCTGATGGTGCTGGGCCTGCCGTTTTACTGGTACTGGACGCGGCAGGGCCGAGCGCCGCACTAGACCACCGGAGGTCGTCCGGCGCCCGGCTGTGCCGGCTTACGCACTGACCGAGTCGGACAGCTCCCGCTCGGCGCGCAGCCAGTCGTCCAGGGGACTGCCCTCGGCGCCGCGGTGGGACTCATAGATCTCGTAGGCCCGCCGCGAGATGTCGTCCGGCGTGACGGTCGGCGCGGCCGCTATCGCCTTCGGCTTGCGGGGTGAGGGTGCTTTGCGGGTGGATACGGCACGGGGTGGCACAGGAAACTCCTTTTTCAGACGGACCACAACGGTCCGCGCGAGGCCGGCGGATCGGGCCGCCGCGCGAATGAACATTAATGTTTATCTAACAGGCTACCGCCGACAATTCGCGCGACCACCAACGTCAGCCTGAGACCGGCCGACGTTAAGCCTTCGCGCGAATCCAGCGTCTGATTATCGCAGCGAGACAACCGTTTGAGCAAGAGGCGAGCCAACGTTTTCGGCGATCGGGGTCGGCACCGATCGGCCCGTTATCGTCGCGTCCGGTGCGATCGCGACGCTGCGGCAATGGTCGAGGTGAACAATATTTGTCCGCCGGGTTGACCGGACGGACATTTTCGTCTGGAATCGCACGCCCCGATTTCCCACCCGACGGCCGGTCATGCGCTGGACGACGGCTCCTGCGGGGTGCCGGCGCGCGTCCCGAGGAGGGTCTCCCCGGCCCGCACGCCGGCGCCGACCGTCAGCACCGGCGCGATCCATCCCTCGCGCACCCAGACATCGACCTGCGATCCCATCAGGATCTTGCCGATTGCCTGGCCGCGCTCGACGCGATCGCCGTCGGCGACGAACGGCGTGATCTGGTCGATCCACCAGTCGGCCATCAGGACGAGCAGCACGCGGCCGTCGCCGCGGATGTCGATGCCCAGGAATTCGTTCTTGTCGAGATAGCCGCGACGGCCGGCCGGCAGCGGACGCCTGAGCCCGGCGTAGATGAAGGACCGGCCCATCGACACGTTCGCGCTGAGCGGCGCGATCCGATGGATCTGGACCTGCCCGGCGACTGGCGCCCGGACGACGTGGACGTCGAAGATGCCAAGGTAGGTCGCGATCACGGACCAGCGCCCGTCGAGCGCGAAGGTCGAGCCGATCCGCCGGTGATAGGGATTCGCCGCCGCCGGAAAGGCCACCGTTTCGAGATAGACGATCCGTCCGTCAGCGGCCGCGACCGGCTCGTCACCCGGCGGGCTGTGCCGCACCGGATTGCGGTGAAAATAGAAGAACCGCCACCAGGCAAAGGCGGCCACCAGAATCAGACCGGCGGCGAGTGCCGCGGCGATCACCGCCCCCGCCTCCTCGACAGCCGCCGCGCCAGCGCGAGGACCGGCTGCGCGACGACCACGGCGGTGAAGATCACCAGGTCGCGGACCAGGCGCACCACGAATCCCTGCCTCTCCATCGTCGGGCCGCTCAGTGTGCCGGGCTGGCCTTCGCCGCGCAGACGAACGTGCAACCGACCGAACGGTCCGTCTCGAGCAGCCGGCTCTCGATCTCGGGACGGCGGACCAGCGCGGCTGGCCAGCGCGCCCGGATCGTCGGACTGGAGATGTACTCGCGGATGCAGACGGTTGCGCCGGCCGTCCCGGCCCGCTCGACGCGCTCGAGCAGGGTGCCGAACTCGGCGACCGTCAGGTAGCCGCCGAGGTCCGACAACGAGAACGCATCGAAGCTTGCCGCCGGCTGCCGCTGCAGATAGTCGAGGATGCATGACTCCACGAAGGTCAGCCGATCGAGGCGCCGCTGCACGATCGCGTAGGCGTCCTCGCCAAGGTCGATCGGCAGCGACTGGCTGTCGCGGAGATGGCCGTTGAGGAACAGCGACAGGACGAAGCAGTCGTCGAAGCGGTGATGGGTCAGGGTCGTCACGACGCGGTCGCGGAGGTAGCCGGGCGCGTCGCGCCGCGCCTCGCCGTAGTAGACCGGGTCGCGCAGCAGCAGGCGCCCCGACAGCGGATTGAAGATCGCCGCCAGGGCGGCGCGAACGATCGGCCGCCGGAACAAATCGCTGGCGATCGCCTGCTGGTCGGCGAGTGATCGGGCGGCGCGCAGCCGCCGGACATCGGCGGCGGCGACGAAGCGCAGCAGCGGCGCGATCCGCGCGATGCCGCGCTCGGTTCGGCCGATGGCGTGCACGCCGGCCGCGATCTGCCGCGGTCGCGCCTCCCAGTACAACCGCGACTCGTCCGGCAGGTCATCGCGCAGCCGGCGGTAGGCGGCGGCGCGGTCGGGGCCGTTCCTGACGCCGGTGAAGGCCAGATAACCGTCGCGGTCGAGCCGCCGGATCGCCGCAACCTTGAGCGCGCCGAGATGGATCTGCGCCGGATTGCGATCGATCGCGACCACCTCCCGCGGGTCGCCGAGCAGCAGCGCAAAGGCGCGCTCCCCCGCCGCGGCGACGCTGAGGACGCGCCGCCCGGCGACGTCGAGCGCGTCGAGCTCCGACGCGCTGTCTTCATTGCCGCACGAATACTGCAGGCCGGTGACGGTCTCCATCGCGATCCTACAGCTCCATCAGCAGCGACTCCGACGAGAACCCCGGACCGAGCGCGCTGATGACGGCGCGGCCGCCGCGGCCGTGCGGGTGCATCCGCAGGTAGCGCTCGAGGACGTAGAGCACCGTCACCGACGACATGTTGCCGAAGGCGCGCAGCACCTCCCGCGAGTGGCAGAACCGGTCGAGCCCGAGCCCGAACGCGGCCGCATAGGCCGTCAGCACCTTCGGGCCGCCGGGATGGAACAGGAACTCGGTGATATCGCCGATCGCCAGGGCGTTGGCGGCGAGGAAAGTGTCGAGCTCCTCGCGGGCATGGCGATCGACCAGCTGCGGGATGCGCCGGTCGAAGATCACCTGCAGCCCGCGCGAGACGACGTTCCATCCCATAATCTCGAGCGAGTCCGGATACAGCACCGACCGGCTGTCGAGCAGCGGATAGCCGTCGTCTTCGGTCTCGTCGCCCGACAGCAGCGCCGCCGCGGCGCCGTCGGCAAAGAGCGCCGTCGCCACGACGTTGCTCGTCGACGCGTCGTCGCGGAGCAGCGTCAGGCTGCACATCTCGGCCGCGAACAGCAGGACGCGCTCGCGCGGATGGCCGACGAGGTGGTCGTAGGCGACGCCAAGGCCGGCGACGCCGCCGGCGCAGCCCAGCCCCCAGATCGGCGTTCGCCTGACGGTCGGGCGGAAGCCGAGCAGGTTGATCAGCCGCGCGTCGATCGACGGCGTCGCCAGTCCGGTCGTGTTGACGTAGAGCACGCGGTCGATGCCCTCCGGCGCCAGACCGCGCCGCTCGAGCAGCTCGCGGCCGGCCCGGGCGCACAGTGTGGTCGCCGCGTCGATGTAGACGGCGCTGATCTCGCCGAGGCTATGGTCGGCGAGATACCACTCCGGCGGCCGGCAGAGGTGGCGCGTGTCGATGCCGGCGTTGTCGAAGATTGGCATCAGCCGCTCGAGGTTCGGCATCTTCGCGCCGAAGGTCGAGCGTGCGAATTCGGCGGCGAACGTCTGTGGAACGATGTGCTCAGGTGGGGCAGAGACGATGTCGACCAGCCGTGGCATTCACTCAAATATATGCTGGATTCCGATCCGGCAGCCGAGCACCTGATTTTTAGCGGCCGCCGGCGCGGGTTTCCGCGAGCTCAGCCGCGATGCGGTCGTGGCCCTCGAAGACCGGCCGCGCCGGGTCGATGATCAGCCAGCAGCCGGCGCCGATCAGGAACAGCGCGCCCATCACGTAGAGCGGAAAACTCCAGCTGCCGAACCAGACGACCGAGTAGGCGACGAGCGGCGGACACAGCAGGCTGGCGACCTGGCCGGTCGTGTTCATGATCGCGCCGACCACCCCGACGTGATTCCGTCCGACCTCGCTGACCGTGCTCCACGCGGCGCCGAGCGTGAACATCGCCGAGGCGGTCGCCAGCGCGATCAGCGTGGCGGCGGCGACCGGGGAGCTCGCGGCGCCGGCCGCGGCCAGTGCCGCCGCCGAGATCAGGTAGCACGCCGCGCCGACGATGCAGCGGCCTTTACGGAGCCCGAGGCGGACGGCGAGCCGATCAGTGACGATCCCGCCGAACAGATCGCTCGGGACGCTGACGAGCAGCGGCAGGCCGGCGAACAGGCCGAGCGCCGCCGCTTCGAAGCCATGACGCTCGTGGAGGTATGTCGGCAGCCAGGTGATGCAGAAGTAGAAGATCATGCTGTTCGACGAGTACATCACCGAGAGCGCCACGACGTTGCGGTTGCGGAGGATCGGCCACCAGAAGCGCGAGCCTTCGACGTGGGGAACGTCGGCCGGCCGGTTCGCGACGATGTAAGCGGCCTCGTCCGGACTCACCGAGCCGTGTTCGGTCGGGTCATCGCGGAACCAGGTGTGCCAGACCAGCGCCCAGACGAAGCCCACCGATCCGAACAGCAGAAAAATCGAGCGCCAGCCCATGAAAGTCATCAGAAAGACGATCAGCGGCGGCGTCAGCCCGCCGACCAGATGGGCGCCGGCGAAGAACACGCCCTGCACCGTGCCGCGCTCGCGGCTCGGAATCCAGCGCGAGAATGTCCGCGCCACCGACGGCCACGCCCCCGCCTCGCCGGCGCCGAACAGGAAGCGCAGCAGCAGAAGGGAGCTGTAGCCGGCCGCCGCCGCGGTGGCCGCGGTGAAGCACGACCACCAGACGACGATGCGGGTGAGCACGGCGCGGGTGCCGGCGCGGTCGGCCCACCAGGCGGTCGGGATCTCGAAGATGGCGTAGGCGAGGGCGAACGAGCTGAACACGTAGCCCATCTGCACCTTCGACAGCTCGAGGTCGCGCATGATGTCTGGCGCCAGCTTGGCGATGCAGACGCGGTCGAGATAGGTGACCATCGCGAGCGCCGTCGCCATGGCGACGACCCGGTAGCGGACGCGGGTGGACGTCGAGCCGGCGGCGGTGGCGGCGGGTGCGCTCATGAGCCACCTTTATACGACGGCGCAGGGACGAGAGGGGCGAAAAGCGCCAGCCGCGAGGCTTCGGCCATAATCTGTCGAAGGAGAAAAGATGCCAACGATCACGCCGTTCCTCTGGTTCGACACGCAGGCTGAAGAGGCGATGCTGTTCTACGCCTCGATTTTCAGGCACTCGAAGGTTGGTGCGGTCCACCGGATGGGGGACAAGGTCATGTCTGTCGAGTTCGAGCTCGAAGGGCAGAAGTTCATGGCGCTCAACGCCGGGCCGCAGTTCAAGTTCAACGAGGCGGTCTCGTTCTTCGTGTCGTGCGAGACCCAGGCGGAGATCGACGAACTGTGGGGAAAGCTGACCGCTGACGGCGGCTCGCCGGGCCGGTGCGGCTGGCTCAAGGACAAGTTCGGGCTGTCGTGGCAGATCGTGCCGCGCGAGCTGGGATCGCTGCTCGGCGACAAGGATCGCGGCCGGGCCTCGCGCGCCATGACGGCGATGCTCCAGATGAGCAAGCTGGATATCGCCGGGCTGCGCGCCGCCCAGGACAACGCCGGCTGACGCCCCTCCACCGAAGGGACACTCACCTCTACGGTAAGTTGTTGAAACCGGTCGGCAAAGTCTGAAGACCCGCCGGAATGAATCTGATCCTCGTTGACGCAGATCAAGTCGCCCCGGACGGGACGGTCTCTCTCGACGGCACCCGTGCAGAGCATATCGTTCGCGTTCTGAAGGCGGCCCCCGGCGACCGCCTCCGGATCGGCGTGCTGGACGGCCTGGCGGGCGAGGGGATTGTGATCGCCGCGTCGCCGACGCAGGTCACCCTGCACTGTCAGTTCGATCGCCCGGCACCGCCGCCGGCGGTGGACCTCCTGCTGGCGCTGCCGCGGCCGAAGGTGCTGCGCCGGCTGTGGGCGCAGCTCGCGGCGCTCGGCGTCGGCCGCATCCTCCTCACCAATGCCAGCCGCGTCGAGCGCAACTACTTCGACACCCACCTGCTCGATGAGGGGACCTACCGTCCACTGCTCGTCGAAGGATTGCAGCAGGCGCGCGACACGCGCGTGCCGCAGGTCCTCGTCCGCCGCCAGTTCAAGATCCTCGTCGAGGACGAACTCGGCGCGCTCTTCCCCGAAGGGCTGCGTCTGGTTGCGGATCCCGGCGCCGTCCGCCCGGTACGCGTGGTCGTGCAAGACGCCGCGCCGCGCCGCGTCCTCCTCGCGGTGGGTCCGGAGGGGGGCTGGACTCGCTACGAGCTCGACCTGCTGGCCGCCCACGGCTTTCACGCCGGCGCCGCGGGCTCACGCCCGCTGCGCACCGACACGGCGTGCGTGGCGCTGCTCACCCTGGTCCACGACGCCCTGACCGTCGTCAGGCCGGCCGCCGCCGGCGGCCGGGACAAAATGTGAGCCGCGTCGTTTTCCGCTAAACCCCGCGCCGCTGTGTGGCCGCGAACTCCCTCCGATCCGCGCTCTCAGGTACGAAGAGTCAAAGCCGCGTCGTGCAGCCGGGCCGGCACCGGCAGCGGATGGTGTGATCGCCGACCGTGGCGTAGTCGTAGGTCAGTTCTTCGCCCGCCGGGATCAGCCGCAAGGCGCGGATCCAGATCGTTGTCTCGACCACCCGGAACCAGCAGTTAGGCGTGCAGGAGTGGTTGATGAAGCAGGCGATGTTGCCGCCGACCGAGGCGTCGCGGCTCCAGCGGCCGGACGCTGCTCTCTCCGTCGCCGCAATCCGCTCCGCCCCCGCTGCCGTAGTAGTCAACGGCAGGTAATGCGCGGACCGCGCAGGAAGAGAGATCAGATGAGAGAGAATCGTTTACGGGCTGGAATCGTGATGGCCCTGGTGCTCGCCGCCGGTGTGGTCGGCCAGGGATCGAGCCATCGCGAAGCGCCAGGCATCAGCAAGACCCCGAAGCTCGACGGCACGGACTTCTACATGTTTCGAAGCTATGAGGCCGGCCGCGCCGGCTTCGTCACCCTCATCGCGAATTACAACCCGCTGCAGGATGCCTACGGCGGACCCAACTATTTCGCTCTGGACCCGGACGCGGTCTACGAGATTCACCTCGACAACAACGGCGACGCGATGGAAGACATCACCTTCCAGTTCCGTCCCAAAATCACGGTCAAGGATCTCGCGGTCGACGCCGGCGGCATGATGGTGCCGGTGCCGCTCATCAACATCGGCCAGATCGGACCCGGCGCCGCCGACACCGGCAACCTCAACCGGGAGGAGACCTACCAGGTCAACATCATCCGCGGCGATCGCCGTGCCGGCAGCTCCTTCCCGATCACCAACGTCGCCGGCGGCGGGTCGGTCTTCCGCAAGCCGGTCGACAACATCGGCAAGAAGTCCCTGCCGTCCTACGACACCTACGCCCGGAACCACATCTACGACGTCGCCATTCCCGGCTGCGGCGACGGCCGGATGTTCGTCGGTCAGCGCAAGGATCCCTTCGTCGTCAACCTCGGCGAGACCTTCGACCTCGTCAACGTCACCAATCCGCTTGGTGCCGAGAACGCCGAGAAGGACGACCTCGCCGACAAGAACATCACCTCGTTCGTCGTCGAAGTCCCGATCGCCTGCATCGTCGCGCCCGGTCAGCCGATCGTCGGCGGCTGGACGACCGCGAGCACCGGCGCCGGTGTGACGCCGGCCGGGACGACGCCGGGCGGCACGGACCCGACCGCGTGCCCGTCTGGCCAGCCATCGGCGCGGCGTCCGAGCGACTCTTCCGCGATCAAGTGGGTCCCGGACCAGAGCTGCCAGGGCTGGGTGCCCAACAATCATCCGAACCGCCGCGGCGGTCCGGGGAGCACGCCGCCGGGACCGCCGGCTGCTGCCGGCACGCAGGTGTCGCGCCTGGGCGCGCCGCTCGTCAACGAAGTGGTCATCGGCCTGAAGGACAAGGATCTCTTCAACTCGGCGAAGCCGACGCAGGATTCCGCGCTCGCGGTCTACGTCACCAACCCGACGCTGCCCGAGTTGCTGGAGATTCTGTTTGGCGGCGCCGGTGTGCGGGCGCCGAACAACTTCCCGCGCCTGGACCTGGTGGCGGCCTTCCTGACCGGCATCAGCGGCCTCAACCAGCCGCCGAGCGTGACGCCTTCGGAGATGCTGCGGCTGAATACCGACATCGCGCCGGTCGCGCGCGGCAGCCAGAGCCGACTTGGCGCGCTCGGCGGCGACAACGCCGGCTTCCCCAACGGCCGCCGTCCCGGTGACGATGTCGTCGACATCGAGCTGCGGGTGGCGATGGGCGCGCTGTGCCACGCGTTCCCGGGTGCGTTCGGCTGCGGACCGGCGGACGCGCCGTCGGGCCTGCTGCCGTTCACCGATGGTGCGTATCTCGACTCGACGTTCACCGATGCGACGTTCCCGTACCTGCGCACGCCGCTGCCGGGCTCGCCGAACACCACGCCGTAGTCCACCTCACGGTCGGGGCGGCGGCTGCGCCGCCCTGACCGTGCGTCGTTCCCACGGTAAAGCCAGGAAGATTGTTGATGCGCCACTGTCGCCCACGGTCCCGACGCTTCGCAGCGCTTCTGCTTCTGCTTGTCAGCGCCGCGCCGCTGGCTGCGCACGACATGTGGATAGAGCCCACCGCCTTCACGCCCGAACCGGGTGTGCTGCTCGGCCTGCGGCTTCGCGTCGGACAGGATTTTCTCGGCGACCCGCTGGTGCGCGACGTGAAGCTGATCGACCGGTTCGTCGTCTCGGGAAAGGACGGCGTGAAGAACGTGCTCGGCCGCGAGCATGCCGACCCGGCCGGTCTGCTGCGTCCCTCGGACCCTGGACTGCTCATCGTCGGTTATCAAAGCACCCCCAGTCCCGTTGTCCTGCCACCCGCGAAATTTCAGCAGTATCTGACCGACGAAGGGCTGGAGCCGATCGCCGCGCTTCGCGCCAGCCGCGGGCAGACCGATGCCGAGGCGCGGGAAGTCTTCACGCGCTGCGCCAAGACGCTCGTGCTGCTCGGTCCCGCGGCGGCGACGCAGAAGGATCAGGTGCTGCATTTCATCCTCGAGCTGACCGCCGAACAGAATCCCTACGTCATGCATGCCGGCGAGACGCTGCCGTTCCGGCTGACGTATCAGGAAAAGCCCCTCGCCGGAGCCCTGGTCGTGGCCATCAACCAGCGTGAGCCGTCGGTGAAAGTGTCGGCGCGGACCGACCGGGACGGACGGGTGCATCTCGCGCTCGGCAAGCCGGGCGCGTGGCTGATCAAGGCCGTGCACATGATTCCGGCGCCGGCCGGATCGGCGAGCGACTGGGCGAGCTTCTGGGCGTCGCTCACCTTCGAGCTGCCCTCCGCTCCGAGCCGCGCGTCGAGGTAGCCGCATGCGAGCGAGTGCCCGGAGAATGGCGTGCGCGGTGATCGTCCTGGTGGCGGCGGCAGGGACCGGCGCCGGCGCGCACGAGATCGGCACGACACGGGTGGTGACGCGGTTCCCCGCTGACGGCACGTACCGCATCGACGTTGTCACCGACGCGACGGCGCTGCTGGCGCGGCTCGAGGTCGCCGACGGCATTCCCCGATCCGGAAGCACGGATCCCCACGTCATCCAGGAACTGGTCGGGCGTCATGAGTCGGCGCTGCGGCAGAAGCTGACGATCGTCTTCGACGGCGTCAGGGTCGAGCCGGCGATTGGCGTCGCCGTCGTGCCGCCGTCCGAAGTCAACGGCGTCCCTGGCGCCACCCTCACCCTGACGGGACGCCGTCCGGCGGAGGCACGGACTTTCACCTGGGCGTACGCGCTGACCGGAGCCGCCTACGGACTGTCGGTGATGCCTGGCGACGACGGCGCAGCGGTGACGCAGTGGCTGGACGGCGATCAGCAGAGCACGCCCGTGCCGATCGCCACCGCGGTGCCCGCGCCCGGCCGGCTTCGCCTCGCGGCGCGTTACACGGCGCTGGGCTTCACGCACATCCTGCCCGGCGGGCTGGACCACGTCCTCTTCGTGATCGGGATCTTCCTGCTCAGCCGCCGCCTGCGGCCGATCCTGCTTCAGGTCAGCGCCTTCACGATCGCGCACTCGATCACGCTGGGGCTCGGGATGTACGGCCTGATCTCGCTGCCCTCGTCCATCGTCGAGCCGATGATCGCGCTGTCGATCGCGTTTGTCGCGATCGAGAACATCGTCGTGCGCGAGGTGCGGCCGTCGCGGATTGCGCTCGTGTTTGCGTTCGGCCTGCTGCACGGGCTGGGCTTTGCCGGTGCGCTCAAGGATCTGGGGCTGCCGCGATCGGAGTTCCTCACGGCGCTGCTCGCGTTCAACGTCGGCGTCGAGCTCGGGCAGCTGACGGTCATCGCGGCGGCGTGGGCGCTCGTCGGCTACGCCTTCGGCGAGCGAGTCTGGTACCGCCGCCGGATCGTGATTCCGGCGTCGGTCGGCATTGCCTGCCTCGGCCTGGTCTGGACCCTCCAGCGCCTGCACCTCGTCTAGCGGCCCCTTCCCCTCAAAATGGGGACACTCACCTTTAGCGTAAGTTGTTGATTCGCAAGGTTGAGTTTCGAAAAGGCACCGGAACAGCCGTCCGCCCGTTTTTCCCCGGTGGGCACCCCCCGGCGGCGCTTGATCCGAATGCGCGCTGGTGAGACACTCGCGAGGCCCGGATGCGTCCGGCCCCCGCATGACGCACCTCACACGATCGGCGCTGTTCGCCGCGGCCGCCACAACGCTGGCCGGATCGGTGCTGCTGCGCGCCGCCCAGGCGCCGGCGGCGGCCCCCGCCGCAGCGGTCGCCCGACCCGGCGCGGTTGATTTCGTCCGCGACATCCAGCCGATCTTCAAGACCTACTGCGCCGAATGCCATGGCCCGACCAAGGGACGGGCGCGGCTGCGGCTGCACACGCCGGAGCTCATCAGCCGCGGCGGGGAGTCCGGTCCGATCCTCGTGCCCGGCAACAGCCAGGGCAGCCTGCTGATCCACCGCGTCCTCGGTCTGGACGGCGACGATCGCATGCCCCTCGATGGCGATCCTCTGCCGGAGGACGCCGTCGCGCGGCTGCGCGCGTGGATCGATCAGGGGGCGCCCGGCCCTGGCGGCGCGACGTTGTCGGCGTCGACTGCAGGCCCCGCGGAGCCGGTCCTGGAGCATTGGGCCTACGTGAAGCCGAAACGGCCGGCCCTGCCGGACGTGCACACCGCCTCCTGGGTGCGCAGTCCGATCGATCGCTTCGTGCTGGCTCGTCTCGAGAGCGAAAAGCTGGCGCCGTCCGCGGCCGCGGCCAAGGCGACGCTGCTGCGGCGCGCGACGCTGGACCTGACCGGACTGCCGCCGACGCCCGAAGAAGTCGCGGGGTTCCTCGGCGACCAGGATCCGGCGGCGTTCGAACACGTCGTCGATCGCCTGCTGGCATCGCCGCGCTACGGCGAGCGCTGGGCCCGCCCGTGGCTCGACCTGGCGCGGTATGCCGACACCAACGGCTACGAGAAGGACAACCGCCGCAGCATCTGGAAGTACCGCGACTGGGTGATCGACGCGCTCAACCGCGACATGCCGTTCACCGAGTTCACCGTCGAGCAGATCGCCGGCGACATGCTCCCGAGCGCCACCGTCGCGCAGAAGATCGCCAGCGGCTTCCACCGCAACGGGATGACCAACGAGGAAGGGGGCGTCGACCCGGAAGAATCCCGGTACGAAGCGCTCGTCGACCGCGTCAACACGACCGCGACGGTGTGGCTGGGCTCGACGCTCGGCTGCGCGCAGTGCCACAACCACAAGTACGATCCGTTCAGCCAGAAGGACTACTACCGGATGCTCGCGTTCTTCGCGAGCGCCGACTACGAGAGCCAGAGCTTCGGCGACGGCACGCGTTTCTTCGAGCCGAAGCTCGACCTCGCGACGCCCGAGCAGGAAGCCGCCTACCAGGCGCAGCAGGCCGAGATCGCGCGGCTCGAGCAGGAGCTCAAGACCGCGACCCCTGAGCTGATTGACGCGCAGCGCCAGTGGGAGGACGCGATGCGGTCCGCCGACGCGGCGTGGACGCCGCTCGCGCCGGATGCCGTCAGCGCCACTAACGGCGTGGTCCTGAAGGTCATGCCCGACGCCTCGGTCATCGCCTCAGGTCCCACTCCCAAACTGACGTCCTACACGCTGACCGCACGGACGCCGCTCGCGCGCATCACCGCGCTCAGGCTCGAGGCGCTCCCGGACGCGTCTCTGCCGAAAGGCGGACCCGGCCGGGACGGCTATGGACATTTCCGGATCACCGGCCTCGAGGCGGGCGCCGCGCCAGCCTCCGATCCGCACCGCGCCGCCGAGCCAATCCGCTTCGAGACGTTGCGCGTCGACGAGTCCGCCGGCGCGTTCGACCCGGCGCTGCTGCTCGCGCCGGGCGATCCGCCGCGCGGCTCGTGGGCGATCAACGCGATGAAGGACACCGAGCGTCTGCCGCGTCACGCCGTGCTCGCGGCGGCGGCGCCGTTCGGATTCAGCGGCGGGACCCGCCTGACGCTGCGGATCGATCAGCTGGACGGCACCATCGGCCAGGGGCTCGGCCGCTTCCGCCTGTCGGTCACCGACACGGCGGCGCCGCTCGAGGGGGCCGACCTCGCCCCGCGCCTGCGCCGCGCCCTGCAGGTCGCCGTGGCCGACCGCACCGCCGCGCAGGCCGAGGACGTGGCGGCGGCGTTCCGGGCGATGACGCCGCGGCTCAAGCCGACCCGCGACCGCCTGGCGGAGGCGCGCAAGGCGCTCGCCGCGCTGGAGATCCCGTCAACGCTGGTGATGAAGGAGCGCGCCGGCTTCGAGCGGCCATCGTTCGAGCTGCGCGTGCGCGGCAGCTTCGCGGCCAAGGGGGAGCGCGTCTTCGCGCGGACGCCGGCGGCACTCCATCCGATGCGCGACGATCAGCCGGTCAACCGGCTCGGGCTCGCCCGCTGGCTCGTCGACGAGAACAATCCCCTGGTCGCGCGCGTCGTCGTCAACCGGCTGTGGGAGCAGATCTTCGGCCGCGGCATTGTCGAAACGAGCGAGGACTTCGGATCGCAGGGCGCGCCGCCGTCTCATCCGGAGCTGCTCGACTGGCTGGCCACCGAGTTCGTCGCGAAGGGATGGAGCCAGAAAACAATCCTGCGTGAGATCCTCCTCTCGGCGACCTATCAGCAGAGCTCGGCGGTCCCGGCCGCGCTCGCCGAACGCGATCCATACAACCGCCTGCTGGCGCGCGGTCCGCGGGTGCGGATGGAGGCGGAGATGATCCGGGATGTCGCGCTGGCGGCGAGCGGCCTGCTCAGCGCGAAGATGTTCGGACCGAGTGTCTTTCCGCCGCAGCCGGACGGCATCTGGAACCAGCCGTACAGCTCCGACAAGTGGACGACGAGCAGCGGCGAGGATCGCTATCGCCGCAGCCTGTATACGTTCTGGCGCCGGACCTCGCCGTATCCCAGTTTTATGACCTTCGATGCCACCAGCCGTGAGTACTGCACCGTCCGCCGCGTTCGCACCAATACGCCGCTGCAGGCGCTGACGCTGCTGAACGACCCGGCCTCGTTCGAGATCGCTCGGGCGCTCGCCGGGCGGATGCGCCGTACCGCCGGCGGGCCGCGCGAGCGGGCGGCCGAGGGCGTCCGGCTGGTACTCGGTCGTGAAGCATCGGCGCTCGAGATCACTCGATTGACCGGGGCGTACGCGGATGAGCTGCAGCATTACCGTGCCCATCCCGACGCCGCGCAGCTCGTGGCGGCGGCGCCGGACGAGGATCCCGCCGAGCTGTCGGCCTGGACGCTGGTCGCCAACATTCTGCTGAACCTCGACGAAGCGGTAACCAAGGAATGAGCATCCGTCACATCACCCGCCGCCACTTCTTCGAGCAGGCGTCGTTCGGCATCGGCGGGCTGGCGCTGGCGTCGCTCATC
The DNA here is from genome assembly GCA_031393955.1 of Acidobacteriota bacterium. Lineage (GTDB taxonomy): Bacteria > Acidobacteriota > Vicinamibacteria > Vicinamibacterales > 2-12-FULL-66-21 > JALZOC01. The sequence goes on along the minus strand of JANMWI010000115.1, from coordinate 4,951 downwards.
GACACGCGGGTGTCGGCGGCGGCGCAGGCGGCGGCGTCCCCGGCTCACCTGCTGCAGTTCGCGCCGAAGGCGAAGCGCGTCATCTACCTGTTCATGGCCGGCGCGCCGTCGCAGATCGACCTCTTCGACCCGAAGCCAGTCCTGACCAAACACGATGGCCAGGACATCCCGGCCGAGTTCATCAAGGGGGAGCGTTTCGCGTTCATCAAGGGAACGCCGAAGCTGCTGGGCTCTCCGTTCCAGTTCCGGAAGTACGGCCAGTCGGGTGCCGAGATCTCGGAGCTGCTGCCCCATCTCGCGAAGGTCGCCGACGACATCGCGATCGTCCGCTCGATGCAGACGACGCAGTTCAACCATGCGCCGGCGCAGATCTTCATGAACACCGGCCATCAGGTGATCGGCCGGCCCAGCTTCGGGTCGTGGCTCAGTTACGGGCTCGGCAGCGAGAGCAGCGATCTGCCGGCATTCGTCGTCTTGCTCTCCGGCGAGAACAACCCCGACGGCGGCAAGTCGTGCTGGGGCAGCGGCTTCCTCCCGACGACCCACCAGGGCGTCGAGTTCCGATCGAACGGCGAGCCGGTACTGTTCGCGTCCAACCCGCAAGGCGTCGACGCCGAGGTCCGCGGCCGCTCGATTGCCGCCATCAACGATCTGAACCGGGCCCATTCGCTGGAGGTCGGCGATCCCGAGATCCACACGCGCATCGCCGCCTACGAGCTTGCCTACCGGATGCAGACGAGCGTGCCGGAGCTGACCGATGTCTCGAATGAGCCGCCGGCGATCCACGAGTTGTACGGTACGGAGCCCGGCAAGGCGTCGTTCGCCAACAACTGCCTGCTCGCGCGCCGGCTCGTCGAGCGCGGCGTGCGCTTTGTCCAGCTCTTCCACCGCGGCTGGGACACCCACGGCGCCTCCTTCGGCGAGGACATCGTCGAGAAGCTGCCGCGGCTCTGCCGCCAGACCGACCGGCCGGTGTACGGCCTGCTGACCGATCTCAAGCAGCGCGGTCTGCTCGACGACACGCTGGTCGTGTGGGGCGGCGAGTTCGGCCGGACGCCGATGAACGAAGCGAGAAACGGCTCGAAGTTCCTCGGCCGCGACCATCATCCGCGGGCGTTCACGATGTGGCTGGCGGGCGGCGGCATCAAGCCCGGCGTCACGATCGGCAAGACCGACGAGCTCGGCTACAACGTCGTCGAGGACCCGATCGACGTTCACGACCTGCATGCGACGATGCTGCGGCTGCTGGGGGTGGACCACGAGAAGCTCACCTACCGTTTCCAGGGCCGCGATTTCCGCCTGACCGACGTCCGCGGCAACGTCGTCGACAAGCTGATCGCGTAGCAGGCGATGGGCCCGGAGACGGTGTTTCCGGCCGGTGTCATCGAGGGTTTCTATGGACCGCCGTGGCGCCAGGGGGACCGGCTGCGGCTGTTCGAGTCGATGCAGGCGTGGGGCCTGAACACCTATTTCTACGCGCCGAAGGACGACCTCCATCACCGCGCGCTGTGGCGCGAGCCGTATGGAGCGGCCGACGAGCAGCGCCTCCGCGACCTCATCGACGCCTGCCGCTTGAAAGGCATCGTGTTTGTCTACGGCATCGGTCCCGGTCTGGACATCCAGTACGGCAGCGATGCGGAGCTGCATCATCTGCAGGCGAGGTTCGAGCAGCTGCTGCGCGCCGGCTGCGCGCACTTCGCGGTGTTGTTCGACGACATTCCGGCGGACGCCGGCGGCACGGCGAAGTTGGGATCGCTCGCCGCCGCACAGATCCAGGTCGCGAACGCGCTCCGCCGCTGGACGCGCGAGCGGCTGCCGTCCGCCCGCTTCATGTTCTGTCCGACGCCGTACTGCGGACGGATGGCAGCGGCCGGTCTCGGCGGTGCTGGGTATCTCGAGGAGGTTGGCCGCGGGCTCGACCCGGCGATCGACGTGTTCTGGACCGGCCCCGACATCATTTCGCGCGAGATCACCGCGACGCACGCCCGCGAGGTGGCAGCGGTCCTCCGCCGGAAGCCGATGATCTGGGACAACCTGCACGCGAACGACTACGACGGCAGCCGCTTCTTCTGTGGGCCCTACGCCGGGAGGGCCGCGGATCTGCTGCCGGAGATCAGCGGACTGTTGAGCAATCCGAACGTGGAGTTTCCGCTGAACTACGTCCCGCTGCGGACGCTGGGATGGTTCGTCGGTCGCCGGATGGACGATCCGCGCGGCGCCTACCTGGCCGCCATGGACGAGTGGCGCGCATCGTTCGCGACAGTTCAAAGGGAGATCGCGCTCGACGATCTGATCCTCTTCGGCGATTGCTTCTACCTGCCCTATGAGGAAGGTCCGGAGGGGAAGGCGCTGATGCGGAGCGCCGGCCTCATGATCCGTGGCGGCGCCGGCGGCGACGCGGTGGCCGCCTTCGACGCGCGCGCGACGCGCCTGCAGGCGTTCTGTCGCGCCGTGCCGGAGCTTCGCGACCGCGACCTGTGCCACGCGCTCAGCCGTCGGGTCTGGGCGCTTCGCGAGGAGCTCGACCTGCTGGAGCGCTTTGCGCACCAGCGCGGTGACGCGGCGGTGTCGTCGGACTTTCATCGGCCCGGCACCTATCGCGGCGGCATTGTCGCGCGCCTGCAGGCGATGGTCGAGCCACGGACGGATGGCACGTTCGTCCCGGCGGCGAGTACAGCAGACGACGCGATCACCCCGCGCGAGACGACGGAGCCGCGCCGTGGCTGATGCGGTCATCCGCCCGGCCGCGCCTGGCGACGAGGCGGGCGCGCACTACGTCTGCCTCAAAACCGGAAACTTCGGCGCCGACGGTGAGCCGCTTTACCGGGATGACCCGGACGCACTCGGCCGCATGTTCGTCGGACCGTATCTCGCCTATGAGCCGGCGAGCTCCCTGGTGCTGGAGGATGCGAAGGGCATCTGTGGATACGCGCTGGGCGCGCTCGATTCCCGGGCGTTTTATGCGAGGTTCGAGGCCGAGTGGCGGCCGGCCCTGTGCGCGCGCTATCCGGCTCCCACGGGCGATCCGGCCTCCTGGACGCCGGTTGAGCGCGTCCATCAGAGCTATCATCAGCCGGATTATTTCTGCCCGGAGCCGTACGACCGCTATCCGTCGCATCTGCATATCGACCTGCTGCCGCATGTCCAGGGTCGGGGCTACGGCCGGCGCATGCTGGAGCAGGTGATGGATACCCTGCGCTGGCGGGGGTCGCCCGGTGCGCACCTGGGGGTCAGCGTCTTCAACGACAAGGCGCAGGGTTTTTATCGTCGCCTCGGGTTCACGGAGCTGACGATCGCCGGGGAGGGCAGCGAGCGATGTATCTACATGGGGGTCAGCCTCGCGGACCGGCCGGCCGGTCCGGATCCGGCTGCCAAGACACCGCCCTCCGCGATCCGCCCCTGAAACCAGAATCGATCTGTCGAATCAACAACTTACGCTAAAGGTGAGTGTCCCCATGTGGCCGGTGTTCGGGAAGGCGGAGGAGGACCGGCTGCTGCGCACGCTCCGCAGCGGGCACTGGGGGCGGCTCGACGGCACCGAGGTCGCCGAGTTCGAGGCGCGCTTCGCCGCGATGCACGGCTGCCGGCACGGCATCGCGGTCGTCAACGGGACGGTGTCGCTTCGCCTGGCGCTGCTCGCGGCGGCGATCCCCGCCGAAGCGGAAGTGATCGTGCCGGCCTATACGTTCGTCTCAACCGCGACCGCCGTGCTCGAAGCCAACGCGGTCCCGGTGTTCGTCGACATCGACTTCCAGACCTTCAACCTCGACGCCGCCGCCGTCGAGGCGGCGATTACGCCGCGGACCCGCGCGATCATTCCGGTGCACTTCGCCGGGCAACCGGTCGACATGGACGCGCTGATGGCAGTGGCGGCCCGGCACGACCTGCTCGTCCTCGAGGATGCCGCCCACGCGCACGGGGCGTCGTGGCGCGGCCGTCCGGCCGGCTCGCTCGGCCACATCGCGTCGTTCTCCTTCCAGTCCAGCAAGAACATGACGTCCGGCGAAGGGGGGATCATCGTCACCAACGACGATCGGCTCGCCGAAGCCTGCCGCTCGATCCACAACTGCGGCCGCGTCCCCGGCGGCGAGTGGTACGAGCATCACGTGATCTCCGGCAACTACCGCCTCGGCGAGTTCCAGGGGGCGGTGCTCAACTGCCAGCTCGATCGCCTCGAGGCGCAGACCGTCACGAGGGATCGCAACGGCACGCGGCTGGCGCGGCGGCTGGCGGCCATTCCGGGTCTCCATCCGCAGCGGCGTCCGGCCGAGTGCACGCGGCACAGCGGCCATCTGTTCATGCTGCGCGTCGACGCCGGCGCATTCGGCGTCTCCCGGGCGGCGCTGCTCGACGGCCTGCGTGCGAGTGGTATCCCCTGCTCGGCGGGCTACGGCTACGCGCTGCCGGATCAGCCGCTCTTCCGCAACAAGGCGTTCGGGCCGTACCTGCCGCGCGCCGCCGCGGCGCTCGATTACGCATCGGTGAGCTGTCCGAACGCCGACCGCATCTGCCGGGAGCAGGGGGTATGGCTGGAACAGTACCTGCTGCTTGGCTCGGACACGGACATCGACGCCATCGCCGATGCCTTCGAGCGTGTGCACGCCGGGTGAGCGGCCGCGGTTCGCTGACGTCGCGCGTCACTGGGCCGCTGAATCGGATCAGCGAGAACACTTACATGTCGGCGATCCGCGCCGGCATGGTCGCGATCGTCCCGCTGACGATCGTCGGCGGGCTGTTCCTGATTGCCGCCTACCTGCCGGTCCCCGGTTGGGACGCGCGGGTGGCGCCGTACCGCGCGCTGCTGCAGGTGCCGGTCACGGCGACGTTCGGCCTGCTGGCCGTGTTCGCCTGCCTGTCGGTGGCGTACGATCTCGGCCGCCAGCTGCGCCAGGAGGCGATTGTCAGCGCCTCGATCGCCGCCGTCGTGTTTTTGCTGCTGCAGATCGATCCG
>JANMWI010000025.1:0-8743 GCA_031393955.1 Acidobacteriota bacterium | reverse complement strand
GTCGGCCGGACGGGTCAGCGTTTCCTTGTAGGCAACCTGCGGACGGCCGACCGTCGCCTCGACCCCGAACTCGCGCTTGAGACGGTCGACGATGATCTCGAGGTGCAGCTCGCCCATCCCGGCGATCACGACCTCGCCGGTCGCCGGGTCGGTCTTGACGCGGAAGGTCGGATCCTCGGCCATCAGCTTGCCGAGCCCCTGGCCGAGCTTCTCCTGGTCGACCTTGGTCTTCGGCTCGATCGCCAGCGAGATGACCGGCTCCGGGAAGCTCATCGACTCGAGCACCACCGGGTGCTTCTCGTCGCAAATCGTATCGCCCGTCGTGACGGTTCTCAGGCCGACTGCCGCCGCGATATCCCCGGCGTAGACTTCCTTGATTTCTTCCCGCTTGTTGGCGTGCATCTTCAGCAGCCGGCCGAGCCGCTCGGACTTCTGCTTGGTCGAGTTGTAGACCGTCGACCCGGCCGTCATGACGCCCGAGTAGACGCGAATGAACGTCAGCTGGCCGACGAACGGGTCGGTCATGATCTTGAAGCCGAGCGCCGAGAATGGCGCCTGGTCGGAAGCCGGACGCTCGACGATCGCCTCAGGCCCTTTGTCGGGGTCGAACCCCTTGATCGCCGGCACGTCGAGCGGCGACGGCAAGTAGTCGACAATCGCGTCGAGCAGCGGCTGGACGCCCTTGTTCTTGAACGCCGAGCCGCAGATCACCGGCACGAACGCCGGCTCGGCCTTCTCGCCTTCGGTGTGCACGGAGCTGTTGACGCGCTTGCGCAGCGCCGCCTTGATTTCGTCCTCGGTGAACTCCTCACCGTGGAGGTACTTCTCGAGCAGCTTGTCGTCGGCCTCGCTGACCTTCTCGATCAGCTGTTCGCGGAAGTGCTTCGCATCCGCCAGCATGTCGGCCGGGATGTCGCCGACGATGTAGTCGGCGCCCATCGTCTCGTCCTTGTAGGTGATCGACTTCATCCGGACGAGGTCGACGACGCCAAGGAAGCGATCCTCGCTGCCGATCGGCAGCTGGATGGCGACCGGATTGCCGCCGAGCTTGCTGATGATCTGGTCGAAGGTGCGGCGGAAGTCGGCGCCGATGCGGTCCATCTTGTTGACGAAACAGATCCGCGGCACGCGGTACTTGTCGGCCTGGCGCCACACCGTCTCGGACTGCGGCTCGACGCCGGCGACCGCGTCGAACACCGCGACCGCGCCGTCGAGGACCCGCAGCGAGCGCTCGACCTCGGCGGTGAAGTCGACGTGGCCGGGGGTGTCGATGATATTGATCCGGTTGTCGCGCCAGAAACAGGTCGTCGCCGCCGACGTGATCGTGATCCCGCGCTCCTGCTCCTGCTCCATCCAGTCCATGACGGCGGTGCCCTCGTGCACTTCGCCGATCTTGTACGTGATGCCCGTGTAGAACAGGATCCGTTCAGTCGTCGTCGTCTTGCCGGCATCGATGTGCGCCATGATGCCGATGTTGCGCGTGCGATTGAGTGGTGTCTCTCTAGGCATTGTCTAAAGCGTCCAGCTTCCCGCTATCAGCTTCCCGCTCTCGTCGTTCTTATCCGTCGCTATCTGTCTGTCGCGCTGTCGGTCGCGGATCCGTGGCTGTCGCGGCGACCAGCGGGTAGCTGGCAGCGGGCAGCTGGAAGCGCTTCTACCAGCGATAATGCGCGAACGCCTTGTTGGCCTCGGCCATCCGGTGCGTGTCTTCCCGCTTCTTGACCGCCCCGCCGCGCAGGTTGGCGGCGTCGAGCAACTCGTTGGCGAGCTTTTCCTGCATCGTCTTGCCGTCGCCGCGCGACCGCGCGAAGCTGACCAGCCAGCGGATGCTCAGCGACAGGCGGCGGTTCGGGTTGACTTCGATCGGCACCTGATAGTTCGACCCGCCGACCCGCCGCGACTTCACTTCGAGCGACGGCTTGACGTTCTCGATCGCCTTCTTGAAAACCTTCAGCGGGTCGTCGCCGGTCTTCTCCTGGATCGACGTCATGCTGCTGTACATGATCTTCTCGGCGGTGCTGCGCTTGCCGTCGCTCATCAGCGTGCTGATGAACTTGGTGACCAGCGCGCTGCTGTAGATCGGGTCCGGCGGCACTTCGCGTTTGGGAACTTCTCGTCGTCTTGGCATATGTCAGCTTCCCGCTTCCTGCTTCCCGCTTCCCGCGCGTCGGCTCCGAGCCCCGGGCTGGAAGCGGGGAGCTGGAAGCTGGCGGCTCGTCACTTACGATTTCGGCCTTTTGGCTCCGTACTTCGACCGGCCCTGCTTGCGGCCGGCGACACCAACCGCGTCGAGCGTCCCGCGGACGACGTGGTAGCGCACACCCGGGAGGTCCTTGACGCGGCCGCCGCGGATGAGCACCAGCGAGTGCTCCTGCAGGTTGTGGCCGACGCCCGGGATGTAGGTCGTGACCTCGATGCCGTTGGTCAGCCGGACGCGTGCCACCTTGCGGAGCGCCGAGTTCGGCTTCTTCGGCGTCTGGGTGAAGACCCGCACGCAGACGCCGCGCTTCTGCGGGCTGTCCTGCAGCGCCGGGCTCTTCGTCTTGGTCAGGACCTTCTCGCGGCCCTTGCGCACCAGCTGGCTGATCGTCGGCACGTTCGAACAACTCCAGTCACGCACGCCCGGGCGCACGCGCTTAAAACAAAAACACCACGCGACGGCACGCGCTCGAACGCTCGAAAGCGCGCTGTCGGTTGATTGTTCCAGGCCTAGGGAGCCGCCGAAACGGCCCGGCACCAGGAACTGACTTACCCTATAAAGTTGTGTGTGCGGCGCCCAAAACGGGCGTGCGATACACCTCGACTGCCCGGAACGGCCGGACGACCCGTTGCTCCATCCGGACGACCGCGGTGGTCAATCGGACGGCGGGCTCGCTCCCCTGCTCTGTGGCGGCTTCAGCCGCCGGACGGGGAAATCAGCGAGGCGCGTCTTGAACTCAGCCCTAGATAGGGTGTCCCAGGGCCGACCAGAACCTTGCAAAGATACCAGAAACGGGTAGCCGTCCGCAAGCCCTCTTCGTCAGGCGAGCTGCTGGGCCAGCTGATGCACGAACAGGCCGGTGTCGGTGACCAGCCCCAGCGTCTGCGCTGAACCGCGGTCGACCAGCTTGGTCACGACCGACGGATTGATGTCGACGCACACCACCTTCACCCACGACGGGAGCATGTTCCCGACGCCGATGCCGTGCAGCATGGTCGACAGCACGACCGCCAGGCCGGCCCCCTCGAGCGCCTCGGCGTAGCGGTCCTGGGCCTCGACCAGGTCCATGATCGTGTCGGGCAGCGGACCGTCATCCCTGATGCTGCCGGCCAGGACGTAGGGCACGTCGCGGCGGACGCATTCATACATCACCCCGGAGGTTAGCAGTCCGGACTCGACCGCCGCCCGGATCCCGCCGGCGCGGCGGATCGCGTTGATCGCCCGCATATGGTGGCGGTGCCCGCCTTCGACCGGCGCGCCGGTCTCGAGGCTGACGCCAAGCGACGTCTTGTAGAGCGCCCCCTCGATATCGTGCACGGCCAGGGCGTTCCCGGCGAGCAGGACGTCGACAAAACCCATCCGGATCAGGTCGCTGAAATAGCGCCCGGCGCCGGTATGGACGACGACCGGACCAACCACAAAGGCGATGCGCCGGCCGGAGCGCTTGACCTCGCGCATCATCTCGGCAATCCGCGCCACGCTGGTCTCGACGTGGCGCTCCGACGAAATGCCGCCGGTCATGAAGGCGAAGCCGTGGCGATCGCGCTCCCGGAACTCGGGGACCACCCGGATCCCGTCCAGGGCGCAGACCACCGGGTCTCCGCGGCGAAGATCGCGCAGCTTCCGGCAGCTGGCGTGCCCCTGCGCGACGACGATGGCCGCGTCCATGCGCTGCCGCTCGACCTCGAGCCACTGCCCGGCGTGGCGGACCCAGGTGTGATGGTTGCTGGTCGAATAGAAGTCGTCCGGCGCGCAGCCGTCGGCCGGCGCCGGCTGCAGTTCCGCGTCGAGATCGGCCGACGTGCGGCAGCCGAACGCCAGCAGCTCCTCGAGCAGCGCCTGCATGACGGCGGCGCTGGCGGCCGAGACGCGCATCTGCAGCCGCGAGAAGTCGTCGTTGGTGCGGCCAATCGTGAACTCGACGACCTCGAAGCTGGCGCCGTGCTTGACGACGGCGTCGAAGATCTCGGTCATCAGCCGCGAGTCGATGAGGTGACCCTCGGTCTGGACAATCTCGGTAACGGCAGTGTCGGTCACGGGATCCCTGCGGGGGCGGAAAGGCCGCCGAAAAAGAAAAAGGGCAGGCGCCGGCCGCGCCGGTCCTGCCCCGTCAGTTTACCGCCGTTCGAAGCGGCTGCCGCCGCTAGCGCTTGATCTTGTCGCCGAGGTCCTTGATCGCCTCGCCGACCTTGCGGCGGCCCTTGCCGAAGCCCTCCTGGACGTTGCCGGCGGCCTCGTCCGCGACCCCCTCGTCGTGGAGACTCTGGTTATCGGTCAGGTCGCCGGCCGCCTGCTTGACCTTGCCCTTGAGCTGCTCGCCCTTGCCGTCGAATTCGTCGCGGTTCATGTGTCAGCCTCCTCGGAGCGGTCATGCTCCGGGTGTGACGGTTACAAGAACCGGTGCGTCAGCCGTATCGCGGCTCAGCCGTACCGGCGGCAATCGTCCGCCGGGGTCGCAGGCTCAGGACGTTGTCGTCACGACAACCGCGGTACAGGCGCGTTTGCCGTGGCGACGGTAGGTGTGGGGCACCGACGAATCGAAGTAGACGGCATCGCCGGCGTCGAGATCCTCGCTGACGTCCCCGACCGTGAGGGCGAGGCGGCCGGACAGCAGATAGATGAGCTCGGCGCCCGGGTGGTGGTGCCGCCGGACGCGGTCCGCAGCGACGTCCGCAAATTCCACAAAGTAGGCATTCATCCGGCGATCGACGGCGGGAAAGTCGAGGGACTCGAACCAGTAGGCGGGATTCGCCTCCCCCTGGCGTTCGGGAAAGCGCTGCCGCTCGCCGCGACGGACGAGCGCGAACACCGGCGGCTGCCCCGCCCCTCCAAAGAAATGGTCCAGGCCGACGCTGAAGACCATGGCAATCCGCAGCAGGGTCGGCAGGGTCGGCACCAGCCGCCCCCGCTCGATCTTCGACAGCATCGCCGCCGAGAGGCCGCTGTGCCGGCCAAGCTCGACCAATCCCATCTTCTTCCGCAGCCGGAGGACCTTCAGCTTCTCGCCGATCCGGTAATGCTCCAGCCCCTTCGACAATGTCTCCGACAGCACGCCCTGCCCCCTGTTTTCACGTCACGCCAAACCATCGCCCGATTTGTTCACCAGGCTCACACGACATCACGACCAGGAGTCGATTTTACTTTCAGTCATATTAAATTGCACTACATTCAAATACAGACATGGCACCGACGCAGTGGGCGCGGTGCTCGTAAGCTCGTTCACATCAGGAGTAGAGATCATGATTCGCATCATCACGTCGTCCCTGGTCGCGCTCGTCGCCGCCACCGCGCTCGCGGTGCCGGCCCGCGCCGCCGACAAAGACATCGTCGAGACCGCGACCGCGGCGGGCAGTTTCAAGACGCTGACGGCCGCGCTGCAGGCCGCCGGCCTGGTCGAAACGCTCAAGGGGAAGGGCCCGTTCACGGTGTTCGCGCCGACCGACGAGGCGTTCGCCAAGCTGCCGGCCGGAACGGTCGACAATCTGCTCAAGCCGGAAAACAAGCAGAAGCTGGTGTCGATCCTCACCTACCACGTCGTCGCCGGCAAGGTGATGGCGGCGGATGTCATGAAGATGAAGTCCGGCAAGACGGTCGAGGGGGAGTCGGTGAAGATCTCGACGACCGGCGGCAAGGTGATGGTCAACGACGCGACCGTCGTCAAGGCGGACATTGCGGCCAGCAACGGTGTGATCCACGTCATCGACACCGTGTTGATGCCCGCGAAGTAAGGCTGCGGTTCCGAGTCTCAGGGATTTCGGGCGCTCGGGTTCCAGGTCCTGGAACCCGAGCCCTGAATCGTTACTGCAGACCGAAGCAGTAGAGCGTGCCGTCGTAGGTGCCGAGGTAGATGCGCCCGTTCGCCACCGTCACTCCCGAAAAGTGATTCCACTGATGGATCTGGTCGCCGCTCGACCACAGCTCCTTGCCGGTCTGCGCATCGAGCGCATAGAGCGTCGCGTGGGTGCCCTTTGAGGCGCGGATGGTCGAATCGAACTGCAGCCCGATGTCGGGGAACGACTGCGTGGTTTCCTCGCCGCTGCCGTAGCCGAACACCATCCCGTTGGCGACGATCACCGGTTCGCCGCGCTTCATGTCGCGCGAAATCCACGCCGGCGAGAGCTCGAGCGTCCCGGACTTGTCGACGACCTTGAACGCGGCGACGCCGCCGTCCTTGGTCAGCGGCGTGTTCATGACCGGGAACTTGGCCTGCGAGTGCGCCGGACCCCAGAACGGCGCCAGCACCCAGCGCGTCCCGGCGGTATCCTCCCAGGTCGACATCGCCCCCCAGCTGCCGGCATCCTGGAAATCCACTTCCTCGTTGCAGAACAGCGGCGTCTTGAACAGCGGCGTCTGGTGATCCGCGCCGCCGAGCGACTTCGGGTCGAGCAGATAGACGCGGCATTCCTTGCCCGACGCCGCCATCAGCTCGCGCCCCTTGTAGCTGAAGATCGTCGGGGTGTTGTTGGGATCGAGATCGCGCTTCCGCAGCCAGTCCCAGTTCTTCGGCGTGTAGTAGTCCTTGAGGCGCAGCTTGCCGTCCGCCATCTCGACGCCGATGACGCTGTTGGCGTAGCGCGCCGGATCGCTGGTCGGATCGTAGATGCCGTCGCCGGTCGTCGTCCAGGCGACGCCGGTCGAGTCGATCACCGCGCCGCGCCGCCCCCACGCGCCGCCGCTGCCGGCGTTGAAGTTCATGACGGTGTGCGACGGGTCGTCGAGCTTGACCGCCGACAGCGTCTCCCCGGCGTAGGTGTTCGCCATCCAGATCGTGTTGCCGACCAGATTGAGCGCCCAGCCCTTGCCGAGGTGGAACATGAACGGCGGCTGCAGCTCCTCGCCGGTGGCGGCGTTGAGCGTGCGCAGCATCCCGTCGCCGGTGACGAAATAAATCGGGCGTCGGCCCTGTGCATCGGCCGGGCCGATGACCGGCGTGTCGCTGCTGCCGCCGGGACGGAGGAAGCCGAGATGGGCGGGATCCTGCGGCTCGTTCGCGCGGCCGCCACCGCCGCCGCCCGGCGGCGTCGGCGCCGGGTAGTCCCAGTGCTTCTGCCACAGGATCTTGCCGGTCTCGACCTCGAAGGCGTAGAGATTGTCGGAGATGCCGGTGACGAACCCGACCTGCTTGGTCCCGCCCGGCGTCGCCAGCTGGCCGATCACCAGGACCGGCATCAGCGAGTGCAGCGCGCGGACCGGATTGTCGGTGTGGAGCTTCCAGAGCAGCTTCAGGTTCTTGATGTTGTCCTTGGTGAGCGTCTTCTCGTTCCGGTTCCAGCCGGTGCGCTGGTTGTCGCCGCCGTCGGTGGTCCAGTCGTGGAGCGCCGCGCCGGACTGGGCGCTGAGCGTCGTCAGGGCCGGCCCGCGGCCTGACCCCCACGCCGCCGCGCCGCACAGGGCCAGGGTCGCGAGACTGACAGCTTTTCTCATCATTGACCTCGATCGCGTCGTCTGTCGGACAGGGTTGATATCTGTGGCGGTCGGACGCTCAGGACCGGCCGGATCAGCGCTCGGCCGGCATCCCGAACGCGTACAGCGTGCCGTCGTCGGCCGTCACGTAGACCTGGCTGTCGCCGCCGGAAGGACCCGCGCCGTGGGCCGCGGCGGTCATGGTCGTGGCACTCGTCCACAGCGACTTGCCGGTGGCGCCGTCGAGCGCGTGCAGCGTCGCAATGCCGCCGCGCGAGCCGCGGCCGCCGGCGGCCGCGTCGCCGCTCGCGACCGCGAAGACGACGCCGTTCATGGCGAGCGGCGTCAGCGCGGGGCCGACGTCAGCGGCGCGCCACTTGAACTGCATCTCCGGCACGTCTCCGGTCCCGCCGAGCGTGAAGGCGGCGATGCCGGAGCGCCCGGCGGCGGCGATCCAGCGCGTCCCCTCGCCGTCAATCCAGCTCGCCAGGCCGGCCGCTTCCGCGGCGCCCTCGACGGCCGGGCCGACCAGCAGCGGCGTCTTGTGATCGGTGCCGCCCATCGCCGAGGCATCGAGGACGTAGAGCCGTCCGTCCTTGTTGGCCGCGACGATGACGTCCTTGCCCTTGTACTGGACGACGATCGGCGCCGCGGTGAACGGCCCGGCCGCCGTGAAGGAGTCCTTCTGCTTGAGCGTCTTCGGCTCGAGGGCGATCACCGAGTTGCCGACCGCGGCGTCGCCGCTGGTGGTGGCGATATAGATCGTCGCGTCGGTGCCCAGCGTCGGCGCCACCGCGCCGGCGAGCCCCGCCCCCTTGGTGTCGAACGTCGCGACGGGGCGTCCTTCGCCGAGGATATCGAGCGCCCAGACGCCGCTGGCGGCGCCGCCGCAGCCCCCGGAGGTGGCCGCATACAGCACGTTGTCGACGAGAATCGACCCGGTCACGCGAGCGCCGGGCGGCAGGAACTTGATCGGCGGAATCTGATCGGTGCCGACCTGCGGATTCATCAGATGCACCATGCCGCCGCTGGAAATGGCGTAGACGTTGTCGCTGGCATCGCGGCCGCCGGGCATGACCGGCCCCTGCGGGCCCGCGCCGCGGCCGGCCGCACCGGCCCCGGCTCCGCGGCCGCGCCCGC
>JANMWI010000078.1:0-39170 GCA_031393955.1 Acidobacteriota bacterium | reverse complement strand
CCGCCGCGGCGGCGCCGGCGTACTCATGGGAGCAGCGCGCGGCACGGCTCGACGAGCTGCTGACCGAGGTCGCGGCGCGATGATCTCCGACGCCCTGCTGGCGATTGTCAGGTGCCCGGATTGTCACGGCGTCCTGGCCGGCTCGGCCGAAGCGCTGGTCTGCCGCGGCTGCGGACGGCCCTACGACAGCGCCTCGGCGGATTTCCTCGACCTGCGCCCGCGCGTCCAGTACGCCGAGCAGACGAAATACCTGGACGAATCGCTGCACGTCGACGCCCGCCACGAGCGGGTCTCGCCGCCGCTGCTCGGCTCGAAGATCCGCAACGACATGCTGCGCCGCTTCCTGGCGCCCGAGCCGCACGACCTGGTCATCGATCTCGGCTGCGGCAGCGGCCGGACGCTGCTCTGGAACCGGGAGTGGGGCGCCCCGGTCGTCGGCGTCGACATCAGTCCGTTCTTCTCGGCCGACGCGCGCCGCGGTATCGACCTGCTGATCGGCGACCTCCGCAAGCTGCCGTTCGCCGACGGCACCTTCACCAAGGCGTTCTCGCTCGACGTCCTCGAGCACCTCTCGCCGGAGGCGCTGCGGGCAATGCTCGCCGAGGCATCGCGCGTACTTGCGCCCGGCGGCGCGCTGTTCGTCTACAGCCACGTCCGCAAGAACGCCCCGATCGCGATTGGCCTGCGCTGGATCAACGCGCTGGCGCGGCAGCTCGAGCGGCTCGGCCTGATCGACCTGCGCCAGGAACACCTGCGCAAGTCGGATCACCTCAATCCATTGCGCGACATTCCCGAGCTCGAACAGGTCGCGCACGACGCCGGCTTCCGGATCGGCCGGATCCGCTACTACACCCCGCTCGTCGGCGGTGTCGTCGAGAATATCCTGATGCGCGTCGCCGAACGGGCGCTCGCCCGGCGCGCGACGGCGCGGCTGGCCGGGTCGGTCGGCGCCGCCGAAGCCGACGCGCAGGGCATTCGTGAAGCGCGGACCGCCGCCAAAGAGCGCATCGCCCGCAGTCCGGCCACCTACGGCGCGCTGCGCGCGCTGTCGGCGCTGATGACGCTCGACCTCTGGCTGTTCGGACGGATTCGCTCCGGCCCGTTCTTTGCGCTGCTCGTCAAGGAGTGATGCGGATCCTCTACTGCGCGATCGACCAGCGGGTGCCCGGCACCAAGGGGGGATCGACCCACGTCACCGCGGTCTCGGAGGGGCTGGTGGCGCTTGGCCACGAAGTACACACCCTGATCACGCCGGGCGGGCCGCTGCCGCCGGGACCGGTGCGCTGGATCGCGATGCCGCCGCCCTTCGGCCGCCGTGAGCTCCGCTGGTGGCGCCAGCGCGCCGTCACGCGGCTCGCGGCGCGGCTGCGCGCGGATGTCGTGATGGAGCGCTACTACAACTTCGGCGGCGAGGGCATCGGCGCGGCGCGGACGATCGGCGCGCTGGCGGTGCTCGAGGTCAATGCGCCGGTCATCGATCACCCTGGCTCGGCCAAGCGCTTGCTCGACCGGGCGCTGCTCGTCGAGCCGATGCGGCGCCGGCGTGAACGGATCTGCGCGCATTCGGACCTGATCGTCACGCCGAGCGCGGCGATCCTGCCTCCCGAGACGCCGGCCGCCAAAATTGCCACACTCGAGTGGGGCGCCGACACGCATCGCTTCCATCCCGAGGCTCGCGGCGCGGTGCCATTCGCGCGTCCCGCCGGCACGGTGGCGGTCTTCGCCGGGGCGTTCCGCAGCTGGCACGGCGCCGTTCACCTTGCCGCGGCGGTCCGGCGGCTGCACGATCGCGGCCGGCGCGACATCGGCGCGGTCTTCATCGGCGACGGGCCGGAACTTCCGCGGGTCCGCGCCGCCGCGCGCGGCCTCGACACCGTCATCTTCACCGGCGCGCTGCCGCACGACAGCATTCCGGCCTGCCTGGCCGCCTGCGACATCGGCACCGCGCCGTTCGACATCGACCGGCATCGGCCGCTCGCGCTCGGCTTCTACTGGTCGCCGCTGAAGATATTCGAGTACATGGCAAGCGGCCTTCCGGTCGTCGCGCCGTCAGCCGGCCGCATCCCGGCACTGGTCGGCGATGGACGCGAGGGACTGCTCTACGATCCCGCGGACCCCGGCGCGCTGGCCGCGGCGCTGGAACGGCTGACGGATGCGCCGCTGCGGACGCGGCTCGGCGCCGCCGCCCGCGCCCGCGCCGTCCGCGACTACAGCTGGGACGCTCACTGCCGGGCGCTCGAATCGGCCATTACACGGTGCGGACGCGACCGGAGTCCGGCGCCGCCGCGCTGACGCGACATGCGCATCCTGATTCCAACCGACGCGTTTCCTCCGGTCTGCGGCGGCAGCGGCTGGAGCACGTACGAGCTGGCGCGGGGCCTGCGCGCGCTTGGCCACACTGTTGTGGTCGTGCAGCCGAAGCCCGGCGCTCCGTCCGGGGTCCGGGAGCGCGCCTACGACGGCATCCGCATCCTCGAAGCCGGCTTCCCCGCCCCGGCGCTGCCCTACGTCCGCAACTACTTCAAGAACGAGCGGCTCTATCCGCGCCTCGCGGCGCTGCTGGCGGAGCTGATTGCCGCCGAGCAGATCGACCTCGTGCACGGCCAACACGTGCTCACCTGCCTGCCGTCGATTGCCGCCGGCCGCGGCGCCGGGGTGCCGGTCGTCTGCACGATCCGCGACTACTGGCCGGTCTGCTACTGGTCGGATCTGATTCACACACAAGACGACGGGGCGCTGTGCCCCGGGTGTTCGCCGGCGATGATGACGCAGTGCATCCGGCCGCGCGCCGGGGCGCTCTGGCCGGCGGCGCTGCCGATGATCCCGTACATGCGCCGCAACCTCGCACGCAAGCGCGGCGGTCTCGCCGCCGCCGATGCGCTCATCGCGGTCAGCGCGCGGATCGCGTCCGACCTCCGGGCGCGGGCGCCGGAGCTCGCCGGGGTTCGTCTCGACATCATCCCCAACCCTGTCGATGTCGCGTCGCTCCTCGCCGCGGCCGGCGCGACGTCGCCGCCGATCGATGGACCGTACGCGCTCTACATGGGGAAGCTCGCGCCCAACAAGGGCACCAGCCATCTCCTGCCGGTCGTCGCGCAGGCCGGGCTCGACTGGCCGCTGGTCATCGCCGGGACCGGTCCGGACGCCGCGGACCTCGCGGCTGAGGCCGGCCGCTCGGGACGGGATGTCCGCCTCATCGGCTGGCTCGATCGCGACGCAGCAACGGCGTGGATGGCACACGCGGCGATGCTGATCTTCCCGTCGCGGGGCCCTGAGTCGCTGAGCCGCGTTTTGATCGAGGCCAGCGCCCTCGGCGTGCCGATTGCCGCCATGGACACCGGCGGCACGACCGACATCATCGTCCACGAGCTGACCGGCCTGCTCTCCGCGACACCGGCGGAACTGGCGCGGGATGTCCGCCGCCTGCGCGCCGACGAGGGGTTGCGCGCGCGGCTGGGCGCCGCCGCCCGCATCCACGCGCGCGATCGCTTCGATGCGCCGGCGGTGGTCGGCCGGATCGCCGCGCTCTACGGGGCTCTCATGCGGGGACGGGCATGAGGCGGCAGATTCGCGCCGCGATCGTGTCGCGCGCGGTCTACCCGCTGCACGGCGCCGGCGGGCTCGAACGGAGCGTCTACGATCTGGTCCGCCACCTCGCCGATGCGGACGTCGCGGTCACGCTGATCACGCGGCCGCCGGCCGGCGATCACGAGCCGATCCATCCGGGCGTCGCGCTGCGATTCGTCCCGTATCGGACGTTCCCGCTCGCCGGCCGCCGCGGGACGACGATCCTCGATCGCATCACCGCGTACCCGCTGTTCGGCGAACGGGCGGGGCGCGCCGCGTGGCAGATGGCCCGGACCGGGTCGATCGACATCGTCCATGGCTTCGGCGCGAGCGTGCTCGGCTATGCGCGCCGCCGCGGCTCGGGGCGCGTGCCGCTGGTCCTCAATCCGCAGGGCCTGGAGGAATTCGGCGCGACCGCGCCGGAGCGCGTCCGGCTCAAGCGGCTGCTCTATTTCCCGCTGCAGCGCGCCGTCCTCGCCTGCGCGCGCGCCGCCGACTGCGTGATTGCGACCGATCGCTCGCTCGAGCCGTTCGTCCGGTCGCACCTGCGCCTGCCGGCGGACCGCGTCCGGGTCATTCCCAACGCCATCGATCTGCAGGTCGTCGACGCGCTGGCCGGGCCGGCCGACGGCGCGCGCATCCGGCAGCAGGCCGGGATCAGCGCCGACGAAGCGGTGCTCCTGAGCGTGGGACGGATCGAAGAGAACAAGGGGTTCGACGTGCTGGCCGCCGCCCTTGGCGGGCTTCGCGATCAGGCCGGACGGATCGGCGAAGGCCGGTGGCGCTGGGTGATCGTCGGCGACGGGCCGTTCCGGCCACGGCTCGAGGCCGCCGTCGACGGCGCCGGCATCCGCCGCCACGTCATCTTCGCCGGCCGCCTGCCCGACGCCGCGCTGCACGCCTGGTACGAGGCCGCCGACCTGTTCGTCCATCCGACGCGCTATGAGGGCAGTTCCCTCGTCACGCTCGAGGCGATGGCGCACCGGCGGGCGGTGGTTGCGACTCGCGCGGGCGGCCTGCCGGACAAGGTCCGCGACGACGTCAGCGGCTGGCTGGTGCCTCCCGGCGATCCGTCGGCGCTGGCGGCGGCCGTCAGCGGCGCGCTCGGCCGGCCGGAGCGGCTCACCGCCATGGGCCTCGAGGGCCGCCGTTCGGTCGAGCGGGAGTTCTCGTGGACGGCGGCAGCGGCCGCGACCCGGCGCCTCTACGACGACCTGCTCGGGACGCTATAGTAAGGTACCTGACTCGGCCCGGAGAGATGACAGAGTGGCAGTAGACCGCGAGTGGCGTGAAGCAAGCGACATGCGGCCGTCGACCGCCAGCCTCGCGCTGGTCCTCGGCGTCGCCGCCGTCCTGAGGTTCTGGGCGCTCGGCCACGGCCTGCCCTATTCGCCGTCGGTCGACGAGCCGGAAATCGCCGAGCGCGCGCTCAACATGATGCGCAGCGGCTCGCTCAGCCCGCACCCGTTCTACGACTACCCGACGCTCTACATGTACGTCCAGCTGCTCGTCGATCTGGTGCGCTTCATGATCGGCGCGCTGAACGGGGCCTGGGCCTCGGTCGACGCCATCGACGTCACGACCTTTTATCTGTGGGGCCGGGCCGTCACGGCGCTCATCGGCACCGCCACGGTCCTGCTCGTCTTCCAGGCCGGGATGCGCTGGGGGGCGCGCCACGCGCTGCTCGCCGCCGGCCTGCTGGCGGTGATGCCGCTCCACGTCCAGTCGTCGCACTACGTCCTGACGGACGTGCCGACGACCTTCTTCATCACGCTCGCCCTGGTCCTCTCGCTGCGCGCGCACGAGCGCGGCACCGCGGCGGCGTTCGGCTGGGCCGGCGCCGCGGCGGGACTGGCCGCGGCCACCAAATACAACGGCGGCATCGCCCTGCTGATGCCGCTGCTCGCCTGCGTCATGACGCCGCGCGGCAAGGACGCCCGGCTGCGCTGCGCGCTGACCGCGACGGCGGCCGCGGCGGCGGCGTTTCTGGCCGGCGCCCCCTACACGGTGCTGGATCTGCGCAGCTTCCTCGACGGCTTCGCGCGGCTGGCGACGCACTTCAAGATCGGCGCCCCGCCGGCCGAGCCGCCGGCGATCATCTACATCAAGCACCTGCTGATCTCGTTCGGCTACCCGGCGACGCTGCTCGCGCTGGCCGGCCTGATCATGGCGGCCGTCCGCATCGTCAAGGGACCGGGGCGCGTCCGCTGGGCGGTCCTCCTGGTCATGCCGGTCGTCCAGTTCTACATGATCTCGGGACAGCAGATCGTCTTCGGACGCTACCTGCTGCCGCTGGTGCCGATGTTGTGCCTGCTGGCCGCGATGGCGGTGGTCTCGGGGGTCAGCCTGCTGCGCCGCTACGAGATTCCGCGCGCGCCGCGCGCCGCGCTGATCGCCGCGCTCACCGCCGCCGCGCTCTGGCATCCGCTCGTCGCCTCGATCGGGTTCGATCGCCAGATCGCCCGCGCCGACACGACCCGCCAGGCCTACGACTGGATCCACCAGCATCTGCCCGCCGGCGCGACGGTCGTCGTCGAAACCCGGAAGATGCTGCTGCCGCCGCTGTATAAATCGCGCAACGTCGGCCAGCTGCGCTATCAGACCTACGAGGATTACCGGCGCGAGGGCGTCCAGTACCTGGTCGCCTCGTCGCAGTCGTACGGACCGTATCTGAACAGCCCGCAGATTCACCCCAACGAGTACGCGGAGTACATGCGGATCTTCGAGCAGAGCCGGGAGCTCGCGCGCTTCACCCCGTCGCCTGACGGCATGAAGCTCCCCGGCCCGGAGTTGCGGATCTTCCAGGTGGCCCCCTGACCCGATCGTCAACGGCGATCGCCGCCGCCTGGATCTGGATCGGCGGCACGACCGTCGAGCTCTGCGCGCGGGCGGTGGCCCGGACGTCGCTGCTGCAGGCCACGGTTGGCGCCACACCCGGCCTGCTGTGGCTGGTGCTGCTGGCGGCCGCGGCCGGGGGCGCGGCGATCGCCGCTGGCCGGCGTGTCGATCCTGACGGCCAGCGCGCGCCCCGACCGTCGTCGCCAGCCGCGCCGATCTTCGCGGTCCTCTTCGTCGCCGGCCTTGCCCTGCAGCTGCAGCTTGGCGCCAGGCTGCAGAGCGATGGCTTCTATTACTTCGCCTACTTGCGGTCGATGGTTTTCGATCGCGACGTCAACTTCGCCAACGACTACCGGCTGCTGGGGCTGGGCGACAAGCCCCATCTCTTCCAGCCGACCCCGACCGGCTACGCCCAGTCGGCCTGGACGATTGGCCCGGCGATCGTCTGGTCGCCGTTCTTCGCCGTCGGGCACGCGGTCGCAGAGCGTCTCGCCGTCACCAATCCCGACGTCAGCACCAACGGCGTTTCGTTTCCGTACCGGCAGGCGGTCTGCGTCGCCGGGCTGTTCTACGGGCTGCTCGGCTGCTGGTTCTCGATCTGCGCCACCGCGCGCTTCTACCCGCGGCGGCTCGCCGCGGCGGCCACGGCGCTGGTCGTGAGCGGCTCGTTCATGGCCTGGTACATGGTCAAGGAGCCCAGCATGACGCACGCGCCGTCGATGGCGGCGGTGGCGGCGTTCGTGTGGGGCTGGCTCGCGACGCGCGGCGACCGGACGACGAGGCAGTGGATCTGGCTGGGCGCGCTCGCCGGCTTCATGACCCTCATCCGCTGGCAGAACGCCCTCTTCGCGCTGCTGCCGGCCTGCGAGGCGGCAGCCGCGCTGGTCGCGTCCGCGCTCACCGCCGATCGCGGGCGGGTCCGCCACACGCTCACCGGCGGCGTGCTGTTCACCGTCGCCGCCGCAGTCGTCTTCACGCCGCAGATGATCGCCTGGCACTCCATCTACGGCACGTGGCTTGCCGTCTCGCCGGTCGGACCGCAGATTCGCTGGACCGACCCGCACCTCGCCGACATCTTGTGGTCGTCGCGGAACGGCCTGTTCAGCTGGTCCCCGGTGCTCTACTGCGCTGCGCTCGGGCTGCTGCTGTTCACCGCCGCCCAGCCCGCGATCGGCCTGCCCGTCCTCCTCGTCGTCGCGGTGATGACCTACTTCAACGCCTGCGTCCAGGACTGGTGGGGCAGCGCCGGATTCGGCGGCCGACGGTTCGACGGCCTGATCCCGCTGTTTTGCCTTGGCGCGGCCGCCTTTGCGGCGTCGGCGATCGCCCTCACCCGCCGTCATCCGGCGCGGGTGGTGGCGGCCGGGGGGCTGCTGCTCGTGCTCTGGAACTTCGCGCTGATGAGCGCGGCGCAGGACGGTCTGGTGCGGATCGGCGAATCGGTGTCGTTCGGCGATACCGCCGCCGCCCAGTCGCGCGCGCTGCACCGCTGGTTCGGCAATCCCTTCACCTACCCGGCCAGTCTCGCGTTCGCGCTGCACAACCGCCTCGCGCCGTCGAAGTACGACCTGCTGTCCGCCAATCGCTTCCTCAGCGATCCGCTGCAGCCCTACGGCCGCATCGATGTCGGCGCGGCGGATGGCTGGCTGCTCGGCGAGGGCTGGTACACCGTCGAACGCGAAGGCGAGACGACGTATCGGTGGGCGGCGACGCCGGCCGAGGTCCTGCTTCCGCTCGATCACGCCGCGGCGCTGGCACTGCAGATCCGGCTGCACGCGTTCGCATACCCGGGCTGGAGCCGGCAGACGCTGACCGTCGTCATCAACGGCCGGCCGCAGCCGCCGATGGACGTGCCGCGGGAGTGGGCGACCGTGGAGATGGCGACGCCGGCGGAGGCATGGCGGGCCGGCGTGAACCGGATCGCCCTCCAATTCGCCGACGTGCGGACGCCGGCCGAAGCCGGGCTCGGCGGCGATGCCCGCCCCCTCGCCGCGGCGATCGACTACATCCGCGTCCAGCAGCGCTGACGTCAGTCCGGCAGGACGTTGATGTTGGCGCGGCGGCGCAGGCCGGCGATCCAGTCCCGGACCAGGGTGCCGCGGCGCTCGCGGGCGAGGGCGGCGCCGATGTCGGCGCGCGCCTCGGTGAGGCTGCGTCCGCCAAATTCGGCGGCGTGGCCGCGGTAGTAGTCCGCCAGTTCCGCATCCGAGGCCGGCATCGCGCCGAACCGCTGCTGCAGGTACGACTCGATCCGCAGCGTGTCCCGCAGGTAGCGGCGGAGCTGCTCTACGCTGCCGCCGGTTTCCTTGAGGATGTCGTCGAGGGCGGCGCCGCCGACGCGGCGGCGGACCGCCTCGACGGCGCGATCGACATCGGCGGGCGCCGGATCCGCGGGCGCGTAGCGATCGACCTCGGCCAGGATCAGCCGCCGCTCGATCAGCGCGTCGCGCACCGCGGCAACCGTGCGGTCGGCAGCCGGCTCGAGCCCCAGCCGGCTGATTCCGATGACATCGGACTGCGTGATGATCGCGCCGTCCACCACCGCCAGGACCCGATCGACGATCTCGGCCGCCTGGACGAGCGTGGCCATCGCGACCGCGAGCAGCCAGGCGACGGCGACGCAGGCGGCGAGCGATTCGCGGCGGCCCGCCGGCGCGAGCGCCGGCCGCGCTATTCGGACCACGGCCACCGGGCGGTGCGGCGCCGGGCGCTGGAGGACGGACACCATTTAGAAAGCCTGGCCGATGCTGAAGTGGAAGGCATGGCCGGGCTCGCGCGTCCCGGCGATGACCCGCCGATCGAGCTTGAAGCCGACGTCGAAGCGGATCGGACCGATCGGCGAACGGTAGCGGACGCCAAAGCCGGCGCTGCCGCGCAGCTCGCGCAGATCGGTTTCGGTCGCGCGGTTGAAGACGTTGCCTCCGTCCATGAACACCGCCGCGCCGAGATCGCGCCAGACCGGCAGGCGCAGCTCGCCGTTGAGGAGCACCAGCGCGTTGCCGCCCTTGGGAAAGCCGGCCGCGCTGATCGTGTTCGGCGCGCCGGCGGTATCGAGCGCGAAGCCGCGGATCGTCGTGTCGCCGCCGGCGAAGAAGCGTTCGCTGGCCGGCAGATCCTCGATCGTTTCCGCCGCTCCCTGGGCGTCGAGGATGCTGCGCGGGAAGCCGTCGGCGAGACCGAGCGCGACGCGGCCGGCAACGACGGCGCGCGTCCACCCCGGCACGCGGTGAAACCAGAAGCCCTGAACGTAGGTCTTCAGAAATCCGACCTGCCCGCCAAGCGCCCGCGCCGCAATGCTGCTCTCCCCCGCCAGGAAGGCCCCCTGCTTCGGATCCAGCACATCGTCGCGGGTGTCGCGCGAGATCGCGCCGGCGAACGACGACAGCCTGACCTGCGGGAAGATGCGGTCGATTCTGGCCTGGTCGGCCGGCGCCAGCTGCTCGTTGAAGGTGCGGGTCGTGCCGAGCGAGTAGCGCGCGCTGATACGGATGCCGGGCGCCAGGCGCCGGGCAATTTCGGCGTTGACGCCTTTGCGGGCGAAGTTGAACGTCGATCGGATGCCCTGCTCGATCGCGGCGGTCAGCGCCAGGTCGGCATTGACGCCGATCGCGCGTGGCTCGCGGTAGGTGGACACGAAGCGGTACTCGCTGAAGCCGAAGCCGGTGGTCCCGCCGCCTATCGAGTCCGACGTGGACCGGTCGGGATGCAGCGCCAGCCGCGAGTAGACGTCGACCGAGCGGTTCTTGCCGCCGATGTTGCGGAAGCCGACGTCGACGAAACCGCGCGGCGCGAGGTCGAGCCGCTCGCGGGCGACGCCGTCGGCGCTGGCGGACAGCCGCCGCGTCGCCTCCAGGCCGCCGCCGTAGCCGAACGTCCGGGCCGCCGCTTCCTCGACGGTGACCAGCACGTCCTTGGTCGCCGACTCGCCGTGCGCGAGCTGTTCGATCCGGAAGCGCCGGAACAGGCCGAGCGCGCCAAGCCGGCGCTGGCTCTCGGCGATGTCCTCGAGTCCGAGCGGTTTACCCTCCTGCAGCAGCAGCTCGCGCTTGATGACCCGCTGGTCGGTGCGGGTGTTGCCGATGATCAGGATGTGATCGATGATCGTCTGCTGCCCCTCGCTGACGCGGAAGGTCAGCTTCGCCTGGCGGCCATCGTCCGACAGCGCCGGCACCACCACCACACTGGCCGACTGGAATCCGCGGTTGCGGTAGTCGAGGACGATGGCGTCGCGGTCGGCGGCGATCCGCGGCTCGTAGTACGGGCTGCCGACGCGCGACGTGACGAGCGCCCGCAGCTGCGCTTCCGGCAGGCTCGCCGCCCCCTCGAACGTCACCTCGCCGACGAGCGTCAACGGTCCCTCGGTGATGGCGATCACCGGCCGGACCAGGCCCTGGCCAGGCGCCGGGGGGTTGACCTCGTTCGCGGCGCCGTGCACCTTGACCTGGGCGTAGCCGAGCCGCTGGTACTGGCCGGCAATCGCGCTGACGGCGGCGCCGAGGTTCGACTCCACGAAGATGTCGTTGGGCTGTAGTTTGGCGAGCGCCGGGCGGAGCTGTTCGATTGGCACGGCGCGGTTACCCTGCACCTCGACCGGCTCGCTGATCCGGTACTGCGCGCCGCGATGGACGGTGAAGACGACCGTGACGGTGTCGTCCCTTTCTTCGCGCTCGACCGTCGCATCCGCCTTCCAGTAGCCCTGCTGGTTGAGGTAGCGCTTGATGCGCTGCACCGAATCCTCGACCAAATCCTGATCGACCGAACCCTCGCGCGCCAGCGGCACGAGGTCGGCCAGCCGCTCGCGCGGCAACGGGTCGCCGCGATACTCGATCTTCACCAGCCGCCCGGTCTGGATGAAGATCGTCAGATCGACCGTTCGCCCGTCGGCCGATGGCTGCGCCCGGTAGGACGCCGACGCCTCGTAGCGCCCGGCCTTGTGCAGCTGCTCGACGCGCCGGGCCAGGCCGGCGGCAATCTCGAGCGGCTCGTAGGGAGACGACGGGACGGCGTGAACGCTCTTGAGGAACGCATCGCGCGGCTCGGACGCGCCGGCCTGGAGGTCGACCGCGCCGACGACCGCGCGCTCGCCGGGATCGATGTCGAAGGTCAGCAGCGTGCGATCGGGATCGTGCTCCTCGACCGCCCGCGGGTCCACGACGGCACGCAGGTAGCCGCGATCGTGATAGAGCTGCTCCAGCGTTCGCGCCACTTCCGCCGCCCGGCCGACCGGCGGCGAGGCGCCGAAGCGATTGGCCATCGTCCGGCGCAGCAGCCCTTCGTCGAGGCCGAGATCGCGGCTCCGGCCGCCGGCCGCGGCCGCGGCCGCGCGCTGGAAATCGACACGCTGGACGCTGTGCAGGGGCACCAGATCGTAGCTGACGCGGACCCCGCCCGGCACTGCGGTCGCGTCGACGCGGACGTCCTGAAAACGGCCAAGCCCCATCAGGTGGGTGATCGACTCGCGGACGTCCGCCATCGAAAATGGCGCGCCCGACTTCGTTTCAATCAGCGCCGCCGCCTGCGCATCGTCGAGCGGCTTGCCCTCGCTGAGCAGCGTGATTTCGACCACCGGGATGCCGGCATAGGCGGCACCGCCGGCCTGCGGCGGTGTCGGGGCGGCCTGGGCTGGCGCCGCCAGCAGCAGCCACGAAGCGGCGACGATCGGGAGTATCACCGGCGGTGCTGCACGCGGAAGTCCACGGAGAAGGTCCGGTCGCCGTTCGACGTCAGGACCCAGCCGAGGCGATCGTTCTGATCGTACTCGAGGACGAGAATCTGATCGCGCGCGGCGGAGCCGAGCGGCCGCGCGAAGGTGATGTAGGCGCGGTTGGAGAGCCGCTTGCCGAGGATCAGCCGCGCCGACGGCGTCAGCGGGTCGCCGTCGGCGACGCCAATTGACGGCGTGATCTGCAGATCGACGCCAAGCGTCTGCTCGACCGCCCGATTGACCGGCGCCGAGACGCTGCCGGTCAGCAGCCGCGCCGTCGCCGCCTTGATCAGGTCCTCCTGCGACCGCGTCGTCGCCGTCGGGTTGAGCCCGCGCAGCTCGGCGTCGGTGACGTCGGCCGACGGATCGAACAGCAGCAGCGCGATGCCGACGCTCGACAGCGGCGGATCGGAGTTGAGGTTCAGCGCCAGCCGCGAAGTCGTGCCGGTGAAGGCGAGCGTCACGCGGTAGGTCTGGCCGGGGACGCGGACGCGGGTCTCGGCCTCGATGTCGAAGTACGGCTCGATCTTGACGGGATTGGCGAAGCCGATGCTGCCGCGAGTAACGAGATAGCGGTTGCCCTCGAAGATGACGTCGCCGCGCTCGATCTGCGCGGTGCCGAACAGGATGGGATGATCGTAGGTGCCCTGCAGCTTCAGATCGGCGCTCGCGACCATGTGGGCGATGTTGTTCTCGATGCGCAGCGCCGAGGGGGCATCGATCTGGACGTCGAAGGTCAGTGGCAGGGTCGCGGTCCTGGCGGCGCCGCCCAGCGACGGCGCGCCGCCGCTGGCCAGGCTGAGCAGATCGGCGTTCGGCTCGAAGCGCTTGGCGTAAAGCGCGTCGTGCACCGTGACCGTGCCGCGCAGGACCAGCGCCGCCATCGTCCCGCCGAGCGTCAGATCCGCATCGATCAACGACTGGAATCCTTCCGGGTAGCGGATCCGCATCCGCTGGCCGGTCGCGGTCAGGTTGATCTCGCCCGGGCTGAAGCCGGCCAGCCCGACGCGGCCGCTGAAGGCGACGTCGCCGCCGGCCAGCCGCGCCTTGACACCATCGAGCCGGATGCCGCCGGCGTCGAACGCCACTTGCCCGTTGATCGCTTCGAGCGAGTGCGGCAGCGACAGCTGGCGGATCCGGCCGTCGACGAATGAAGCGCTCCCGGAAAACACCGGCTTGTCGAGCGGCCCGGTGATCTCGGCCTTCAGGGTGGCGCCGCCCGAGCTGCGCAGGTCGCGGAAGAAGCCCTGCAGGATGCCGAGGTTGGCGTCCCCCGCGGCCTGCACCGCAATCGTCGAGTCGTGGAGGTTGACGTGGCCGTCAACCGACAGCTCGGTGCCCTCGCCGTAGAGCCGCAGCCGGCCAATGTCGACGACGTGCTGATTGAGATCGAGGAGGATGGCATCGGAGGCGGCGTCGCAGCCGGCGGTGCCCTCGGCGGCGGTCCGGGCAGCGTTGCCGGGGCTGCGATTCGAGATCCGGTAGTCGAAGAGCTTGAGGTCGAGCTGCTCGACGCAGGTATTGACGGCCAGATGATCGACGTCGGCGAGTTCGCCGACCACCCGGACCGTGCCGCCGGCGACCGCGGTCGCGAACGGCGACAGCTGCGGCGCGAAAAAGCGGAGGTACGGATCGAGGGACGTGTTGGCGAAGCGCAGCGTCAGCTCCGCGTCCATCTGATCGGTCATCGCGATCCGCCCGGAGGCAGACACCGCCAGCCGCGGCGACGCCGCCTCCATCTCCATCGTCAGCAGCTCGCCGCGCAGCGACAGCCGGCCGGTGAGCTGGCCGATGCCCTCGTCGGCGGCGAACAGGTCGTCGATCTTGACCTTGACGTCGTAGCGCGGGACATCGAAGGTGCCGCTGCCGGTCGCGGTGAACTGGAGCAGGCCGGACAGCGGCGCCCGCGGAAACGACGCCATCGCCAGCGACTCGACCGGAATCCGCACGCCGTCGGCGTCGAAGGAGTAATGGCCGTCCCAGCCGACCCACGCCGCGCCGGTGATCTGCCCGGTGCTCTTCTTGATCTCGAGGCCGTCGAGCCGCACGCCGCTGCCCTCGAAGCGCAGCGCCGCACTGGCGGTGTCGAACGGCTCGCCGTAGGCGACCCCCTGATCGATCACCAGCCGGCCGTAGCCGAACGGCGTCAGGTACTTGCCGTAGAGGTGGTACTCCCCGGACACCAGCCCGTCGACCGGATAGGTGTCGAGCAGGAACGCATGGCGCAGATCGGGCAGCGGCCGCCGCGTCATTCGCACGACCGCGTTGATCTCCTCGCCGCCGTCGCGCCGCGGGTAGCCGAGCGAGAACCGCCCCTGGGCGGTGATGCGCGAGTCGCCGCGGGTGAGCGCGCTCTCGCTGACGTCGGCGTAGCCGTTCTCGATGACGACGTCGGCGGTCCCCTCGCCCCAGGTCGTATCCCAGGCGCGCATGCTGCGGCCGCTGAAGTGCCCCTCGATGCGCGGCTTGGTGAAGGCGTGGAGCAGGACGCCGTCGAACTGCCCGGAGCCGCCGACCGGCACCGCCCCGGTTGGCGAGCCGAACGCCGTCATGATGCCGGCGAGCAGGCGGTCGCTCTCCAGCCAGTCGAGACTGGTGACATGGAAGGGAATCTGCGATCGCTCACCGTACGCCGTCCGCCCCTGGAAGTCGACGTAGGTCTTCGGCGTCGCCGCCCAGCTCCTGCCGAGCGTGATCCACTCCGGGTCGAGGGCGTAGGTGATCTGTCCCGCGACCCCGAGATAGCCGAGCGAGGCGGTCGGGTTGAAGGGGCCGGCCTCCTGCGACAGCGCCTCTTCCGCGGCGAGCACGTCGGGCTGGAACTCGCGCGTCATCGTCGGCCGGCTGGCCGGCGCCGCGACGCTGACTGCCCCCTCGCCCCGCTTCGCGGCCCACTGTCCGAGCTGCCATTCGAGGTGGTTCCGGCCGGTCGCACGGCCGTCGAGCCGCAGCCCTTTCGTCTCCATGAAATCCGTCAGGCTGGCAAGGCTGACGTCGCGGTACGAGACGTCCCAGACCGCCCGCGTCGGCGTCCCCGGCTTGCCGAACGGCGCGAGGATGTAGTCGAACCGGGCTGTTCCGCCGTAGAGGCCGCTCGTCGCATTGGTGACCTCGAGCCGATCCGGCACCCACAGCACCGACCCCTTCAGGTCCGGGAAGCGCCACGCGTTGACGCCGGCGACCGGACTGGTGAAGGTGCCCTTGAGCTCGCGCCCTCCCTTGAACAGGTGGAAAGTTCCGTGAAACTGCCCCTCGCCAGACGCCGTGAACTTCTCGCGGTGAAAGAAAATGTCCTTCTGCGTCGCGAAGTCGATCGTCGAGCGGATGTAATAGGTCTGCTCCGGCCACCGGCCCATGTCGATGCTGCCGGTCATCGCCGACTTCGCGCCGTCGCTGAGCAGGTCGATCCGGCTGAACTGCAGGTCGGATCCTTCAATCGTGAACCGCGAATCCATCCGGGCGTGGAACGGCTCGTACGACTGGATGCCGATCGTCGCGTCGCCGAACGACGCCTGGCCGCGGTACTTGGTGTCGACGAAGCCGCGGCTGATCGATACGCGCAGGTCGCGCGCGACGGTGCTCCACGGCGTGCCGTGATCCTCGTAGGTGAAGCTGCCGCGCGACGCCAGCATCCACCGCAAGGTCGTCGTGAAGCGCTTCGGTCCCTTCGATTTCGACTCCTTGACGAAGCGCGGGAAGTTGTGGCGTCCGTTCGGATAGGCGGGACTGTTCGGCCAGGTCTCGACCAGCATCTGCCAGTCGGTCATCTCGACCGACTCGATCACCAGCTTGCGGGTGAAGACCGTCCACCACGGCACCACCACCTCGATCTTGCCGGCACGCAGGAACGGGCGATCACCCGGCTCGAGCCCGTCGATCACCAGCCCCTCGACGACGAACACGCCCGGCGTGACCCTCGCGGACAGCCGGCCGATGTGCATCGGCCGCTCGAGGTACTTCGACCCTTCCGTCTCGGCGCGCGCCTTGAGCGACGGCCCGAGGTCGACGGTGAAGACCGTCATGATGACGCCGGCGACGACCGCCACGATCACCGCCATCAGCCCGAGACCGTAGCGCCGCCACGCCGGCCGGCGCGGCGGCGGCGCTGGCTGCGTCTCCTCGACGGCGTCCGGCGTCTGCGCTGGGTCCATGTCGGGGGTCACTCGATGACCACGAGCAGCCGGCCGCTCTCGACCGACATGCCCGGGGTGACCGCGACGAGCTTCACGCGCCCCGCCCGCGGCGCCCGCAGCTCGTTCTCCATCTTCATCGCTTCGACGACCACCAGCGGCTGCCGGGCGGCGACGGCATCCCCCGCGGCGGCCAGGATGCGGACGATGCGGCCGGGCATCGGGGCGACGATCTTCTGCTCGCCGTCCAGTGCGGCCGCCGCGTCAGGGGCGCCGCGGCGCGAGCGGCGGGCGTCGATGCTCACCGCCGCGACGCGGCCGTCAATCCCGACCAGGATCTCGCCCGGCGGACCGGACGGCGCGATCTGAACATCGCGGCTGCGGCCGCCCTCACCCTGAAGGATCAGCGACAGCGCGTGGTCGCCGGTGCGGGCGGCGTCGACCTCGTGGACGGTCCCGTCGAGCGTGACGCGAAAGCGCCCGGGAGCGGACCGCTCGACCGTGACCCGGCGCAGCCGGCCGTTGACCTCGACCTCGAACGTCACCCGCGGAGCGCCTCGCGCCGCGCCACACCGGTCCATCGCGCCGCGCCGGTCGCCCCCTCGTCGACGCGCCGGCCGGCCTGCAGGTAAGCATCGATCGCCGCCGCCACGGCGACGAGGTCGTCGTCTCCATCCGGCAGCTGGTTGAAGCTGGTCGCGCCCGGCGCCGCCACCCGCTCGGCGAGCAGCCGGTCGAGGTAGGTCGTGTCGTACTGCCCGGCGATGTACTCAGGCTGCGCCATCAGCCACAGGAAGAACGGAATCGTCGTCCGGATCCCCAGGACATGGTACTCGTGCAGCGCGCGCGACATCCGCTGAATCGCCGCGCCGCGCGACGGCGCCCAGGCGACCAGCTTGGCGATCAGCGAATCGTAGAACATCGGCACGACATAGCCGGCGGCGACGCCGCCGTCGTCGCGAATCCCCGGCCCTGACGCAGGGCGGAGGCCGCGAATCAGCCCGGGCGACGGCAGGAAGCCATGGTCGGGATCCTCGGCGTAGATGCGGCACTCGAGCGCGTGGCCCGCCGGCACCAGCGCGGCGGCGGCGTCGATGTCGAGGCGCTCGTTGCGGGCAATCCGGATCTGCCACTGCACGAGGTCGATGCCCGTCACCATCTCGGTGACCGGGTGCTCGACCTGGAGTCGGGTGTTCATCTCGAGGAAGAAGAACGCGCCCGACTCGTCGAGCAGGAATTCGATCGTCCCGGCGCCCGAATAACGGACGCTGCGCGCGACCGCGGCGGCAGCCGCCGCGAGCCGCCCCCGCAGCTCGGGCGACACCGCCAGCGACGGCGACTCCTCGACCACTTTCTGATGGCGGCGCTGGATCGAGCACTCGCGCTCGACGAACGGCACGACGGTGCCATGGTTGTCGCCGAGCAGCTGGATCTCGATATGGCGGGGACGCCTCAGCCGGCGCTCGAAGTAGACCGCTGAATCGCCGAACGCCGAGCCCGCCTCGGAGCGCGCCGCGCGGACGGCGTCTTTGAGCGACGCCTCGTCGTCGACCGGGCGCATGCCGCGCCCGCCGCCGCCGGCGACCGCCTTCACCATCAGCGGGTAGCCGATCTCGCGCGCGATGCAAGCGACCTCGGCGGGCGCCACCGCAGGACCGACCGGGTCCAGCGTTCCGGGCACCGCCGGCACGCCGGCGCGCGCCGCCGCCGCCCGCGCCGCGGTCTTGCTGCCCATCATCGCGATGGTCTCGGACGCCGGACCGATGAAGGTCAGCCCGGCGTCGCGGCAGGCCGCGGCGAACTGTGCGTTCTCCGCCAGGAAGCCGTAGCCGGGGTGGACCGCGTCGGCGCCGGAGCGGCGCGCCGCGTCGAGAATCGAGTCGATGCAGAGATAGCTGCGGGCGGCCTCGGACGGCCCGATATGGACCGCCTGGTCGGCGTCGCGGACGTGGCGCGCGCCGCGGTCGCAGTCGGAATAGACCGCCACCGCCGGGATGCCCAGCTCGCGGCATGCCCTGACGATCCGCACGGCAATCTCACCGCGGTTGGCGACCAGAATCTTCATCGCGGTCAGAGCGGGATGTTGCCGTGCTTCTTCGGCGGGTTGCGATCGCGCTTGGTCTGGACGCCGGCGAGCGCCGCGATCAGCCGCGGCCGCGTCTGGCGCGGACGGATCACTTCGTCGATGAAGCCGCGCGAGGCGGCGACGAACGGGTTGGCGAACTTCTCGGTGAACTCCGCGACCCGCTTCGCCCGCGCCGCTTCGGGATCGGCGGCGGCGTCGATCTCGCGCTTGTAGAGGATGTTGACCGCCCCTTCGGGGCCCATCACCGCGATCTCCGCGCTCGGCCACGCCAGATTGACGTCGGTCCGCAGGTGCTTGCTCGACATCACGCAGTAGGCGCCGCCGTACGCCTTGCGGGTGATGACGGTCAGCTTCGGGACGGTCGCCTCGGCGAACGCATAGAGCAGCTTCGCACCGTGGCGGATGATGCCGCCGAACTCCTGGCGCGTTCCGGGCAGGAAGCCGGGCACGTCCTCGAACGTCACGATCGGGATGTTGAAGGCGTCGCAGAACCGCACGAACCGCGCCGCTTTCACCGAGGCATCGATGTCGAGCGTGCCGGCGAGATGCGCCGGCTGGTTGGCGACAATTCCAACCGCGCGCCCGCCGAGCCGCGCGAACCCGACGATGATGTTCTTCGCGAAGTGACGGTGCACCTCGAGGAACGCGCCGTCGTCGAAGACCGCCTGGACGAGGTCGTGCATGTCGTACGGCTGATTCGGAGAGTCCGGAATCAGCCGATCGAGCGCCTCGTCCTCGCGGTCCGGCGGATCCGAGGTCTCGCGCCGCGGCGGGTCGTCGACGTTGTTGCCGGGCAGGTAGCCGAGCAGCTCGCGGATCAGCCGCAGGCACTCGCGATCGTCCGGCACCGCGAAGTGCGCCACGCCGCTGGTCGCGTTATGGGCCATCGCGCCGCCGAGCTCCTCCTTGGTAACCTCCTCGTGAGTCACCGTCCGGACGACATCGGGGCCGGTCACGAACATGTAGCTCGTCCCCTCGACCATGATGTTGAAATCGGTGATCGCCGGCGAATAGACCGCGCCGCCGGCGCACGGCCCCATGATCGCCGAGATCTGCGGGATCACCCCCGACGCCAGGGTATTGCGCAGGAAGATGTCGGCGTAGCCGGCCAGCGACAGCACCCCTTCCTGAATCCGCGCCCCGCCGGAGTCGTTCAGGCCGACCACCGGCGCCCCCATCTTCACTGCCAGGTCCATGATCTTGACGATCTTCGCGGCGTTGGTCTCCGACAGCGAGCCGCCGAAGACCGTGAAGTCCTGCGCGAACGCGTAGACCGGCCGGCCGTCGACCCGGCCCTGGCCGGCGACGACGCCGTCGCCGGGGACGATCTGCTGGTCCATGCCGAAATCGCGGCAGCGATGGGTGACGAGCTTGTCGATCTCCTGGAAGCTGTCCGGATCGAACAGCAGATCGATGCGCTCGCGCGCGGTCAGCTTGCCGGCCTCGTGCTGCCGGCGCAGCCGCGCCTCGCCGCCGCCGAGCTCGGCGCGGCGCTCGAGCGCCTCCAGATCAGTCCGCGTGCTCATAACCGGCGTCGCGGGTCCGCTACTTCGACGCCGCGACCGCCTGGGCCTTTTCCCAGTCCTTCAGGAACCGCTCGAGGCCGATGTCGGTCAGCGGATGCTTGAACATGCCCTCGATCACTGCCGCCGGACAGGTGCAGATATCGGCGCCCATCCGCGCCGCTTCGACGATGTGCATGTTGTGGCGCACCGAGGCGACCAGGATCTCGGTCGCGAACTGGTAGTTCTCGAAAATCTCGACGATCTCCTCGATCAGGTGCATGCCGGAGGTCGCGATGTCGTCGAGCCGGCCGACGAACGGGCTGACGTAGGTGGCGCCGACCTTGGCGGCGAGCAGCGCCTGCGTCGGCGAGAAGATCAGCGTCACGTTGACGCGCTTGCCCTCGTCCGCCAGCGTCTTGCACGCCTTGACGCCGGCGCGCGTGAACGGCACCTTGACGACGATATGCTCGTCGATCGCCGCCAGCTCGCGGCCCTCGCGGATCATCCCGTCGGCGTCGGTGGCGACGACTTCGGCGCTGGTCGGCCCCTGGACGATCTGGCAGATGCGCTTGAGGATCTGCTTGTAGTCGCCGCCTTCCTTCGCCATCAGCGACGGGTTGGTCGTGATGCCGTCGATGATGCCGAGCGGCACTAGGCTCTCGATTTCCTTGATGTTTCCCGAGTCGATGAACAGCTTCATGTCACTTCTCCCACGCAGCCCTGGTCGGCTGCGTTCCCGATGATGGACTGTCCGACAGCCCGCCGTCTGCGTTCACTGCAGCGTAACACCGCCCGGACGTGGCGTCAGCGCGCGGTTTCCTCGACGCGGGCCGACGGCGCGCTCCGGTTCGGCGGCGTCGCCTTGTCGACCGCCACGATCGTATACGCGTAGCGGACGCCGGGCGTGACCGCCTTGTCCTCGTAATTGGTGGCCGCGATCGGCGCGGCGGTCAGCGGCTGGAGCGCCCCGCCGGCGGCCTCGCCGCGCAGCACCAGGTAGCCGCCCAGGTCGGGCTCCGTGCCGGCGTCCCAGCTGAGGTTGATCGTGCCGGGGCCGGCGACAATCGACACCGCCTTGGGGGCCGCCGGCGCGAACGTGTCGCGCGGCGTGACGCACGCCGCCGCCGACGGCTCGCTCTCGATCGCCGCCGCGCCCGACTTCTCGACCGCCCGGACGACGAAGCACTCCTCGGTTCCCCACGTCACCCCGGGACGCTCGAACGGCGGCGCCGCGATCGGCGCGGCATTGAGCGGCGCCTTGCCGTCACGCGCGTAGACGTTGAACTCCTGCGCGCCGGCCTCGCCCGATCCGGTCCAGGTGACGGTAATCATCGTTTCGGTCACTGTCGCCAGCGCGGCGCCCGGCGGCGACGGCACGGGCACCAGCGGCAGCTCGACCCGCGGCGCCGGCTGTCCAGGCCGGCCGCTCCTGGTCACCCCCTGCACCGCATAGACCCGGACCGGATGCTTGGGAATGGCGGCGGCGACGGCCGTCGAGGCCGCCTCGGCGAACGGGAGCGCGATCGCCGCCAAGCCCGACGCCGGCACGGCGCCGACCGCTGCCGTGGCGATCGCCGCCATACTGGCGGCCGGAACCGTCGTCAGCGCGGCCGTGACGAGGCTGGTACCCGCCGCCCGGCTCTTCGCCGCGGCGTCGGCGCCCTTGCCGCCCTTGCCGGAGCCCGCCGGCGGCGCCCCGTCGAGCTTCTCGGGGGTCAGCGTTTCAGCGAACGTCACCGCCTCGCCGGCAGCCGGACGCGTGTCCGGAGGCGCGTCAGCGGCGGCGGGCTCCCCCTCGACCGGCGGCGGCTTCACCGCCAGCGTTCCCACCAGATAGTCCGGCGTCAGGAGCTCGCGATTCGGCGGCGCCGTCATGCCGGGCATCAGCGTCACCGCATAGATCTGCACCCGATCGAGCACGCTCGGGCCACCACCGTTCAGGTTGCCGGCCGGGAGCACGAAGTGCAGCTGCGCCTCGGCCCCGGCGCGGCGGACCTCGACCGCGGTGGCCGCCGCCGGGACGAGCCGGAGCGGCGCCAGCGGCGGCCCCTTCTTGCCGCACCCGCCCAGGACGGTCAGCACCACCACGACGGTCGCGGTTCGCTCCCTCACAGGATGTAGCGCGACAGATCTTCGTTGCCGACGATGTCGGCGAGCATCCGCTCGACGTAGGGCTCGTCGATCAGCACCGACTTGTCGTCGAGGTCGGGCGCTTCGAACGAGACGTGGTCGAGCAGCCGCTCCATGACGGTGTGGAGGCGGCGGGCGCCGATGTTCTCGGTCCGGTCGTTGACGCGGGTCGCGAAGTCGGCAATCCGGTCGATCGCGCCGTCGGTGAAACGCAGCGTGACCCCCTCGGTCGAGAGCAGCGCGATGTACTGCTTGATCAGGGCGCTCTTCGGCTCGGTGAGGATCCGCACGAAATCCTCGCGGCCGAGCGCTTCGAGCTCGACGCGGATCGGGAAGCGCCCCTGCAGCTCCGGGATCAGGTCCGAGGGTTTGCTGACGTGGAACGCCCCGGCGGCGATGAACAGGATGTGGTCGGTCTTGACCATGCCGTGTTTGGTGTTGACCGTCGTCCCCTCGACGATCGGTAAAATGTCGCGCTGCACCCCCTCGCGGCTGACGTCCGGGCCCTGGGCGCCTTCGCGGCCGGCGACCTTGTCGATCTCGTCGATGAAGATGATGCCGGTCTGCTGCACGCGATCGAGCGCGGCCCGGGCGACGCTCTCCATGTCGACGAGCTTGTGCTCCTCCTCCTGGGTGAGCGCCTGGAGCGCCTCCGGGAGGTGGAGCCGCCGCTTGCGGGTGCGCCCCTGGAACAGCCCGGGCAGCATGTCCCGCATGTTGATGTCGACTTCCTCGACGGAGGTGCCGGCGATGATCTCGAACGACGGGAAGGCCTTCTCGCGGACCTCGATCTCGACCTGCTTGTCATCGAGCCGGCCGCCGCGCAGCTGATCGCGCAGCTTCTCGCGCGTCCGGTGCGCCTGCTCGCGGATCGCGGCGGCCTGATCGTCGTGGGCGCCGGCGGCCGGCAGCGGCGGCAGCAGCAAATCGAGGACGCGCTCCTCGGCGTTCCGGCGGGCGCGCTCGCGGACCTCGACGAGGCGCTCCTCGCGGACCATGTCGACGCCGAGCTCGACGAGGTCGCGGACCATCGATTCGACGTCGCGGCCGACATAGCCGACCTCGGTGAACTTCGAGGCTTCGACCTTGATGAACGGCGACTGCGCGAGCCGCGCGAGGCGGCGCGCGATCTCGGTCTTGCCGACGCCGGTCGGGCCGATCATCAGGATGTTCTTCGGCGCGATCTCCTCGGCGACGTCGGCCGGCAGCTGCTGCCGGCGAGTCCGGTTGCGGAGCGCGATTGCCACGGCCCGCTTGGCCATCGCCTGACCGATGACGTGCTTGTCGAGCTCGGCGACGATCTGCCGCGGGGTCAGCGCGCCGGCCGTCGAGGCGGTGGTTTCGGGAAGAGGGATCGCCATGCGCTCAGAGCGCCTCGATGGTGACGGTCGCGTTGGTGTAGATGCAGATGCCGGCGGCGATCTCCATCGCCTGCGCGGCGATCGTCCGGGCATCGAGCGCGGTGTGGCGGGCGAGCGCCTTGGCGGCGGCGAGGGCGTAGGCGCCGCCGGAGCCAATCGCGATGATGCCGTCGTCCGGTTCGATCAGATCGCCGGTCCCCGAGAGCAGGAACGTCGACTGCTGATCCATGACGATCAGCATCGCCTCGAGCCGGCGCAGGAGCCGATCGGTGCGCCAGTCCTTCGCCAGTTCGACCGCCGAGCGTTCCAGATTGCCGCGGTACTGCTCGAGCTTCGCCTCGAAGCGGGCGAACAGCGCGAACGAGTCGGCGGCGGAGCCGGCGAAGCCGGCCAGCGTCCGATCGTTGTAGAGGCGCCGGATCTTGCGCGCCGACTGCTTGACGACCGTGTCGCCGAACGTCACCTGGCCGTCGCTGGCCATGACAGCCTGCCCGTTGTGCCTCACCGCCAGGACCGTCGTTGCATGGAACATCGTCGGAGCATTCAAACCACCAGTGTATCAAAGCGATAAGCAGGGTTCTGGGCGGTTCGGCCGCGGCGGCCGGGGCGTGGCGGCGGCGTGCTGCCGTGGTCGATCGGGACGGCATGCGGCCGGGCTGGACCGGACTGTCCGCGGCGCGGGACGCCTTTCGCGCCAAGGGGACACTCGCGGCTGGCGGAGAGGAGTAAGATGGCGGAATCCGGGGGTTTTCAGCACTTGCCGGTTGGCAGCCCCGTTGCTTTGTTCTTCAGGCAGACGCGGGTAGCGTCGAGGAGCCTGACATGATGCGCCAGAACCTGACTGTTGGAATCATCGCGGCGGCGCTGGCCGTTGGGGCCGGAGTCGTGCCGGCCTCGGCCCGGCAGCGGAGCTCGAACGGCGATACCGTCGGTTCGGCCGTGCCGCGCGACGGCGGCGGTTCGTCCTCGTCATCGGGCGGAAGCGGCGACTCGAACCAGCCCTCGGGCGGATGGATGCAGGCGCCACCGCCGCGTGAAATGCCGGCGCCCAGTGCCGATCGCGGCGAGGCGCAGCGGCGTGCCGGCGGGCAGGGATCGAGCGGGCAGGCCGTGCCGCGCGGCTCCTCAGGCAGCGGCGGCAGCACCGCCTCGAGCTCCGGCTCCTCGGGCGGCAGCCGCGAAGGCAGCGCCACGGCGGCGACCGGCCGATCGCGCGACGGCCGCAACGTCCAGGGGCGGGCGGTCGAACGGCGCGACGGACCGGCTCGCGGCGGTAGCGGCGGTGGGGCCTACTACCCCGGCATCTTCTACGATCCGTACAGCACCTACTACTACGATCCGTACTACTCGGGTCGCTACTCCAGCTACTGGAGTCCGTACGGCTACGGTTATGGCCTGGGCTACTTCGCCTACGACCCGTACCTGTTCGGCGGCTACGGCAGCCCGTATGGCACTCCGTACGGCGCTTACGGCGGCTACGACCCCTACCAGGGCGGCTACGGGTCGTCTGGCGGCGCCGGCTACGGCAGGCCGTATCGCGGCGTCGGCGCGATGAAGCTGAAAGTCAAACCGTCGGACGCGCAGGTCTACGTCGACGGCTACTTCACCGGCGTGGTCGACAGCTTCGACGGCGCGTTCCAGAGCCTTTCGATCGAGGCCGGCGCCCATAAGATCGAAGTGCGGGCGCCGGGGTATGCGCCGGCGCAGTTCGACGTGATGATCGTGCCCAACGAGACCGTCACCTACAAGGGCGAGCTCAAGCGGAGCCACTGACATCGTCCGGGCGCGGCGCCCGCGGGCGCCGCGCCAGCACGAGGTAGACCGGCAGGCCGAGCGCAATGATCGCCGCGCCGGCCAGCGCCGGACGGCCGTTTCTCAGCATCTCGTTCACCACCATCGCCAGGCTGGCCGCCACGAACAGCCCCGGCGCCCACGGATAGCCCCACGTTCTGAATGCCCGATCGACGCCGCGATCCCGCGGCCGGAGCACGAACAGCGACGCCACCCCGATCCCGGCAAAGAGCACGACGGCAAATCCGGTGTAGCTGACCAGCTGGGACATCGAGCCGCACAGCACCAGCACGCCGCTCCATAGCCCCTGCGCGGTGATCGCCGCGGCCGGCGTGCGGAAGCGCGGATGGACGCGGGCGGCGGCGGGGACGAACAGACCGTCGCGGGCCATCGCGAAATAGACGCGTGGCCCGGCCAGCGTCATGGCGCTGATGCTGGCGCACAGACTGACGATCGTGAACACCGCGACGAGATTCCCGGCGGCAAAGCCAAACAGCCGCTCCGCCACGACATCGAGCAGGCCGACCTTCTGCAGGCCGGCCAGGTCCGTCACCGGCATCGCGAAGAGATACAACGCGTTCAGCCCGACGTAGATCACGATCACCGCCAGCGTGCCGAGGCCGAGCGCGAGCGGCACGTTGCGGCCGGGGTCGCGCACCTCCTCGGCGACGTAGGCGGCGGCGTTCCACCCCGAGTAGCTGAACATCACCGGCACGAGCGCCAGCAGCATGCCCGACAGCGGCCACGCCGCCGGGGCGGCGGCCGCGGTCAGGCCGGCGGCGTCGCCGGACCCGAACGCGAAGCCGAGCGCGATGAACGCCGCCAGCGCACTCGCCTTGAGCGCCGCCAGCACGTTCTGGAGCAGGCTGCCGGGACCGAGGCCGCGACGGTGGATGACGGTCAGCGCCGCGATCGCCGACAGCGCGACCAGCGCGCGCGGCGAGACGACCAGCGGCACCAGCGGCAGCGGCACCGTCACGAGCGGCGTGACGCTGCCGGCGGCCGGCACGAAGCGGCCGATGTAATCGGCCAGCGCCACCGCGCTGGCCGCGACGGCGCCGGAGAACCCGGCCACGAAGGACGTCCACCCGGTGAGGAATGCCGCCGCCGGGCCGAACGCGGCGCGCAGGTAGACGTACTCGCCGCCGGCGTGCGGCCGCATCGCCGCCAGCTCGGCGTAGGCCATCGCGCCGATGAAGGCCAGCGCGCCGCCGGCCAGCCACACCGCCAGCATCGCCGGCCCATGCGGCACCATCTGCGCGACGATCACCGGCACGAAGAAGATGCCGCCGCCGATCACGTTCGAGACGACGATCGCGGCCGCGTCGAGCGGACCGAGGCGGCGATCGAGTGTCGGGGGGTGCGCCGCCGCAGGTGCGGGGAGGGGGCTGCGCACCAATCGGCTAGTGGGTGATGAGCTGTCGGGCGACCTTGATGTCGCCGAGCGCGACCCATTGCGAGGAGTTCTGCTTGGCGAAGACCCGCGCTGCCATGTCGCGGAACTGGCTGTGGGTCAGCATCTCGGCGCGCGGCTGCTCGCCGGTGAAGCCGAAATTCGAGCGGACCGTGATCGGCGCGGTGGTATCGCCGGCGAAATCGACGCGCTGCACGTAGACATCCTCGGAGCTGTCTTCGTCGCCGGTGAACCTGAAGGCGACGTTGAGGGCGAGCGCGGGCACCTCGGTGCCGGGATCGCGGGCGATCCGGAAGGTGATGCTCGGCACGAGCTTGTTCTGGCCGTTCGTGACGCCGGCGTCGAACCAGCCGGTCGACACCTCAGTCAGCCGCGCCGACTGCTTGAGGTCGATCGGCTTGCTGCAGCCGGTCGCCGCGAGGGCGAGCAGGCCGGCAAGAAACACCGTCGCGAACGGCCGCATGGCGCTGATTGTAGATCAGAACTGGCGCACTTCGACCCGGCCGCGGGCCTCGTCGCGGCTGATCCGGCCGGCCAGGAACTCCCCGAGATCGCTGCCCTTGACGCGCAGCACCATCGTCGTCAGCTGGTAGATCTCGCCGGGAATCAGCCCCGCTTCGCTGCCGCGCGCCGCGATCGTCAGCCACTCGCCGGCAGCGAGGTTCATGCTCTTGCTGTTGTCGAGCATGCCGTCAATCAGGCAGCGCTTGACCGCGTCGCGATACTTCTTGCCGGGGTCCTCGTCGGCGACGGTGCGCAGCGCCCGGTCGGCGTCCGGCGGCACCGGGGCGTCGGTCCCCGGCTGCGTCTGGCGGGCGAGCTGCAGGCTCGAGCGCCGCTGGGCGTCGCGCTCGAGACTCTCGACGGTCAGCACCAGGTTGAGATCGAGCGCCGGAATCTCGACGTAGAAGAACGGGCCGTAGCCGTCGAGGATGAACCCCTTGGCGCGGGCCTGGCCGCTGAACAGGGTCGCCCCCGGCGTGCTCGACTGAATCTCGCGGGCGACCTGATTGGCGGCCAGCCGGATCGATCCGGTCAGCGTCCCTTCCATGACGCTCAGCTGATCGAACCGCCGCTGCTGCTCGACGTCGGGCTTGATGACGGTCTGCGCGGCGGCCGGTCCGGCCAGTGCCACGCCGAGCGCCAGTGCGACAACGATCCCTGTTCTCACGATCGATCTCCTGCTGGTCTTACTTCGGTTGATAGGCGGTGGCGCGATACATCCGCTGCGTCAGATCGCGCGACTGGCGCAGCTCCGCGGCGCTCTGGCTCTGAACGCGCATCAGCCCCTGATCGATGAGCGCCAGATCCATCTTGCGGCGCGCATCGATGTCCGCTGTCAGCCGCGCCAGGTGCGTCGCGACCGCCCGTTGCTGGCGCGCCTCGCTCTGCGCGACGATCTCGTTAACGCGCCGCAGCACGGCGCGGTCCTCGGCATCGGACTGGACCGGGACGGCTTTCCCCTGCGCGCCGAGCGACGCCTCGAGCTGATGCACCCGCACCTCGAGCGCCCTGGCCTGCGCTGCCCAGTCGGGCGCGGCGGTCGCCGCCGAGGGGACCACCGGCGCCACGGCCGCCGACCGGACCTCCGCCGGTCCGCTCCGCCACCCGGTGCGAATCACCAGCCCGTCGGTCCCGTAGCGCACTTCGATGTTGGCGAGCGCGGCGCCGGCGGCCAGCACCAGCACGGCCGCCGCGGCAAGCCCCCAGGCGCCGCGCCATGCTCGCGGCGCGACGGCAACCGGGACGGCCACCGGCGTCCGGATGACCTGGAAGCCGAGGTCAGGGACCGGCGGCGACCAGCGCGCGAGCTGCTGCTGCGTCGCGCGCAGCGCCGCGACCTCGTCGCGGCACGCGCCGCATTCGGCGAGGTGCTGCTCGAACGCCTGCCGCTCGGCGGCGGCGAGCTCGTCGTAGAGAAACGAAACCAGCAGTTCCTTGTCACACATGTCTATACCTGGAGGGCCGCGACAATCAGGCGCCGGCCGGATACGTCGTTACGAACCAAATGAACTCTCCACGCCGGCATCGCGAAGCTGACGGCGGAGCACCGTCAAGCCCTGATACAGGCGGGTCTTGACCGTGCTCAGCGGGCAATCGAGCAGTTCGGCGATCTCCTGGAACGTCAGCCCGTGATATTCCTTCAGGATGATCGCCGTCCGCTGCTCCTCGGGGAGGCCCGACATGACGCGGCCGACGACCCGGCCAATCTGCTGGCGGGAGACGCGGTCCTCGACCGATTCGGCCGGAATCGCCTCGCCGGCCAGCTCCGCGATGTCGATGCCCTCGGGCACCTGCGACACCGGCGCCCGGCGTTCGCGCCGGATCCAGTCCCGGCAGAGGTTCAAGGCGATACGGTAGAGCCAGGACGAAAACTTGGCTTGCCCTTTGAACCCTTTGAGGGCGCGAAACGCCCTGAGGAAGGTTTCCTGCGAGACGTCCCGCGCGTCTTCCTCCCGGCCGAGGACGCGGTACGCAAGGGCGTAGATAGGCCGCTCCCAGCGCAGCACCAGCTGGTTGAAGCTGTCCAGATCGCCCCCGATCGAGAGCGCGACCAGCTCTTCGTCTGTTGACGGCATGCCGTGGAGTCCGGATATCCCTGCGTCTCGCGTCCAATCCCTTAGACGCCGCCGCCCTGTTCCCGGTCGGCCCAGTTTACCTTTTGGCGCCAACCTCCTAGACTAGACCCCCGCGTCCATGAGCGTCAGCAATCCCACCCAGGCGCGGCTGGAGCGCGAAGCCGCCCTGACCCGGCGGATTCAGGAGGTGCTGCTACGCTTCGCCGGGGGCATCTCCTCGACCCTCAACCTCGAAAATGCTCTGACGATGCTCGCCGGAGAGGCCAACGCCCTGTTCGGTGCGCGCGTCACGACGGTCTGGCTGTACGAGCGCCGCGTCCGCGAGCTCGTCCTGGCCGCGTCGTCCGACCCGGCAACCGCCCCCGGCCGCCGGATCCGGGCCGACTCGGACGAGGCGGCGGCGCGCGGCCTCCGGCTCGATCGGCCGGCCGCCGCGGACGCCGGCGCCGGCCGTCAGTTGCTCGCGCCGATGCGCGGATGGCGCCGCGCCCTCGGCGCGCTCGTCATCGACGAAGGCGCGGCGCCGCTCGACGATCCGCCGCTGCTCGAGGCCGCCGATCAGCTCGCCCGGCAGCTGTCGGTGGCGGTCGAGAATGTCCAGCTCCTCGAAGACGTCCTCCAGCAGCGGCGGCTGCTCGAAAACACCTTCAACGCTCTCATCGATCTCGTCGTTGTCGTCGACACGTCGCTGAAGGTGGTGCAGGTCAACGAGCCGTTCGTCCAGCGCGTCGGCCGGGACCAAGCCGGGGTGATCGGCCAGCCGGTGGCGGAGTTCGTCGGGGCCGACATGGCGGCATGGCTGGCGGCGCCCGACACGGCGGAGCGGGAGGGCATCCGGACGCGACAGATGACCGACGATCGGCTGGACGGCATCTTCGCCGTGACGGTGACGCCGCTGATCAGTCAGGACGGTCTCCCGATCGGCCGCGTCGTCGTCGCGCGCGACGTGACCGCGCAGGTGCGGCTCGAGGCCGAGCGCGAAGCGCTCGGCAGGCGGCTGGCGCAGTCGGAGCGGCTCGCATCGCTCGGCCAGTTCGTCGCCGGCATCGCGCACGAGATGAACAATCCCCTGCA
Organism: Acidobacteriota bacterium; assembly: GCA_031393955.1. Taxonomy (GTDB): domain Bacteria; phylum Acidobacteriota; class Vicinamibacteria; order Vicinamibacterales; family 2-12-FULL-66-21; genus JALZOC01. Next base: position 8,991 of record JANMWI010000078.1, on the reverse strand, counting down.
GGGCGTGCTCGGCCATCTCGAGCTGCTGATTCGATCGTCGGACGAGGCCCGCCCGGTGCGGCCGACGCTGCGCCGGGTCTTCAGCGAGGCGGACCGCGCCGCGAAGATCGTCCACAACCTGCTGGTCTTCACCGGGTCGCGGCAGGCCAAGCGGGTCCGGCTGCGCGTCGATCGCGTGCTGTCGCGCGCCCTGGCCAGCCGCGCCGCACAGCTCACACGCGCCGGAATAGACGTGGCGCGAGTCGAGGACGCCGACGTCCCCTCGGTCGCCGGCGATCCCCTCCTGCTGCAGCAGGCGCTCGTCAACATGCTCGCCAACGCGGAGCACGCCGCGGCGCAGGCGCCCGGCCCCCGGCGCATCGAGACGCGGGTCAGCACGTCAGCGGACCGCCAGACCGTCTCGCTGGCGATCGCCGATTCCGGCGCCGGCATCCCGGCCGAGGCGCTGCCGCACATCTTCGATCCGTTCTTCACGACGAAGGAGGTCGGCCAGGGCACCGGGCTCGGCCTGGCCATCACGTACGGGATCATCCAGGAGCACGGCGGCATCATTCAGGCGTTCAACCGACCGGGCGGAGGCGCGGAGTTCATCATCCAGCTGCCGGCGGTCGCGGGGGCGGCTGAAGAGGAGTCGAGCGCGGAACCGGACGTTCGAGCCGTTCCCGAAGGTTTCAAGCCGCCGCGCCGGAGTCCGCGAAAAACGAAGCGGCCGAAGTAGCGTCAGAGTCTGGTAGAGTACGCTCGAGAATAATGGACGAGAGCTTCCTGACGACCGAAGAGGTACTCGATTATCTCCAGGTCAACCTGCGTACGGTCTACCGCCTAATCAAGGCCGGCAAAATCCCGGCGGTCCGGGTCGGCCGGCAGTGGCGGTTCCGGAAGCGCGACATCGACGCCTGGCTTGAGAGCCAGCGGCCGCGCAGTCCGCGCGGCGGCACTACCCCGCGATCGCCGACCCCGCCGGTCGGCCGCGCCCGGATTCTCGTCGTCGATGACGAGGAGAGCATCAGGGAGCTGCTGTCAAAGACGCTGGCGCTGGCGGAGTACGACGTCGATCTCGCCGCCGACGGCCGCGCCGCCGTCGATCGGCTGCGCATCATTCCTTACGACCTGCTGATCACAGACCTCAAGATGCCCGGCGTCGACGGCCTGGCGGTGATCCGCGAGGCCCGCCGGCTCAAGGCGGACATCCCGGTGATCATCATTACCGGGTTTTCCACGGAAGCCAGCGCGATCGAAGCGGTCAACCTCGGCGTCTCCGGATACCTGACCAAGCCGTTCCGCGTCCCGCGCGTGCTGGCGGCCGCCGCCAAGGCGCTCGGCGAATAGCCGCCCCCGCGCACCGCCAGGTGCACGGATCTGCACAGTTTTTCGCGCTTTCTATCCATTTCCCGCCAATTCCTTCCGGCTCTGCAGAACCCGCTTGACGAACCCGGTGAGTCGATGTACTCTCGACGTCGTTGTTGTCATATAGAGTCATTTAACGGTCGTTAAACGACGTCGCCTGAATGAACTGTTGGGCGGCGGTCAGCGAGTCGAAAACGCGGTGGGCCTGCCCGGAACGGCGCAAGGCCAGGAGTGAAGGTCATGATGAAAGTAGTCTGGAGCGGCGTGGTGGCGGCGGCGGTGTTGCTCGGAGCTTCATCGGCGTACGCGCAGGCAACCAACACGGGATCGCTGAATGTCAGCGCCACTGTCGCGGCCAAGGCGAAGCTGACGCTCGGCACATCGTCGCTGACGTTTGCCGACGCCGACCCGGATGTGACCGCGACGATGACGTCGGCGGCGCTACCGCTCGACGTCAAGGCGCGCACCTCCGCGACCGGCGCGGTGACGCTGACCGTCCTGGCGGGCGGTGACCTGGTGGCCGGCGGCAACTCGATCGCCATCTCCAACCTGACGTGGACGGCGACGGGCACCGGGTTCCAGGCCGGCACGAGCAACAAGACCCTGGCCCAGACCGTGGGCTCGTGGGTGGGGTCCGGCAGCCCGAGCGGCACTCAGACGTTTTCGCTGCCGAACAGCTGGGCCTACAACACCGGCACCTACACCGTCACGCTGAACTACACGCTGACGGCCCCGTAGCCGATAAGGAAGGGCGACGCCCGGAGCCGCGAGAGGTGGCCGGGCGCGTTCTTCCATGCGACAGACGTTGCTTCGTATGCTCGTGGCGGCCGTCGCGGTCGCGGCCGGACCCGCTCCAGCCGCGGCCCAGACGGCCAATGGCACCCTGAACGCCGCGATGAACGGGCTCGCGCGCCTGTCGCTGTCGTCAGCCGCCATCACGTTCCCGGACGCCGATCCGGATACGGTGCCGAACGTCCCCGCCTCGCAGGGGCCGATCGGCGTGACGGCCAAGGCCCGGACGTCGGTCAACGGCGCCGTCACGCTGACGGTCCTGGCGGCCGGTCAGCTGCGATCGGGCGTCAACACGATTCCGGCCGCGAACGTGACCTGGACCGCCACCGGCCCAGGCTTCAGCGGCGGCACCGTCAGTGCGACGACCCCCCAGACCCTCGGCACGTGGTCGGGATCCGGAGTCCGCACCGGCACTCAGGCCTTCCTGTTCCGCAATCTCTGGACCTACTCCACCGGGACCTACAGCGTCACTCTCACCTTCACCCTGACGGCCGCATGAGGCGCGCCGGACTGGTCGCGGCGGCGTTCGTCACGTGGGGTCTCGTGCTGCCGGCACCGGCCGAGGCGCAGAGGCTCGACCTGACGATCCTGCCGCTGGTCGTCACGTTCCCATCGAGCGACCCCGACACCGTGCCGGTCATCAGCGGCACGCCTGTGCAGATCACCTACCGGATCCGCCAGAACTCAGGCCCCTGGTCGATGACCGTCCTGGCCGGAGGGGACCTGATTGCCGGACCCGCGACGGTCGATATCTCCAATGTGACTTGGATCGCAACCCCGTCACCCCCTTTTCAGAATGGCACGCTCAACAAGACCGTCGCCCAGCGGGTCGCGTCCGGAGTCGGTAACGTGAACAATCTCACGACTGGGTCGCTCACTTTCAGATTGGCAAATGCATGGACATACAGCACCGGCAATTACACGCAAACCGTACTCTTCACGCTCAGCGCGCCCTGACCGCGGCGTGCGCGGCATTGCTGCTGTCGGCGCTGCCGGCGGCGGCCCAGATTTCGGTCGAGGTGTCGCCGCTGCGCGTCGAACTGGCGGCGGCGGCCGGCAGCATGACGACCCAGGCGATCACCCTGATCAACGCCGGCAAGGAGGCGGTCAGGGTCCGCGCGACTGTCACTGACTGGGACCTGTCGAAGGACGGCGCGCCGCAGTTCGAAGGGGCGGTCAACGGCGGTCCGTTTTCCGCGACCGGCTGGGTCCGCGTCGCCCCGCCGGAGCAGGTCATCGAGCCCGGTAAGGAGGCCACCGTACGGTTCAGCCTGGCGGTGCCGGCCGGAGTCGAGCCCGCCGGGTATCGGACCGGGGTGCTGTTCGAGTTCGCCCCGGGCACCGGCGATCCGATCGCCCACGCCCGCGAGGTGATGTTCAAGAGCCGGATCGCGACCCTGATCTATGTCGACATCGGCCAGGCGCCAATGGCCGCCGAACTGACCGACCTCCGCTCGCGAACGGTGGGACCGCGGACGCAGATCGTCGCCACGGTGAAGAACACCAGTCGGCGGCACGTGCGCACCAAGGGCTCGGTGGTGCTGTATGACCAGGCGGGACGCAGCGTTCGCGAGGTCGCCATTCCTGACGTGCCGCTCCTCCCGGAGAGCGAGCGCGAGGTGGCGATCGCGGTCATCGACCCCGAGACGCAGTCCGCGGCGCTGCCGCCGGGCGACTATCGGGTCGAACTCAAGATGGACGTCGGCCTGCCCGCGCTGCTCGTCGGCGAGTCGACGCTGAAGGTTCAGAAATAACGCATGCCCCGGCTCGGCCGCCTCGTCCTCCGCTGTGGACTGGCGGCCGGAACCCTCGGGGCCGCCGCGCTGCCGGCCGGCGCGCAGCAGGGCTCGGTGCAGATCTCGACGGCGGTCCAGAGCGTTCAGGGGAACCCTGAACGGCTGGCCGGCCAGAGTGGGTTCGACCCCGACATGGCGATTGCCTGGCTTCAGCCGGGGACGCGCTTCGGCGTCTTCCAGGTGGAGATCCGCGGCACGCGGCGCGGCGACGCGTTCCACTCCGGACGGCTCTACGGCGTGCTCCGCGACCTCAAGGCCGGCGGCGCGGCCTGGACGATCGAGGCCGGCGACGCCTACTTCTCGCCGGGCATCGGTGACTACCGGTTCGCGAATCTCTTCGCTCCGGCGGTGACCTTCAACGGCGCCGCCGTCACCGGGCGCACCGCCCGCAGCAGCATCGCGGTGGTGGCGGGGCGGACGACGGCATGGCGCAACATCTTCGGCAGCGACCCGCACGGCCTGGGCCAGACGCTCGGGGTCGTCCGCGCCACGCATCACCTGACCGCCGCGCTCGACGTCAGCGCGCGCGCCTCGCGGGTCCGGACGTCCTCGCTTGGCGAATTCAGCTACACCGTCGACGCCAGCGATCAGGTCGGCGGCGGCGCACGGCTGGCGGTGACCCCGGCGCTGCAGATCGTCGCCGACGGCAGCGTCGTGTCCTATCGGCGCGTCGGTTCGCCGGTGCGCGAGCGCGACGGCTCCTACCTCGGCGGCCTCAGCTGGCTCCACGCGAAGGGCTGGGTCCAGGTCAATGCCTCACGGTTCTCCCCCGGTGATTTCCCGGCGCTGAACAACCCGATGCAGGATCGCCAGGGGCTGTTTGCCGCCGGCGATTACGACCTCACCAGCCGGGTGCGGCTCTCGGCCGGGTGGGACAACTTCCGCTCCAACCTCCGTCCGGCCGCCTCGGGCGCATCGGCGCGGCCCTCGCCGCAGAGTTCCGGCGAGCGCGAGTTCGGCGGCATCCGGATGCAGGTGTCGTCGCGGACCGCAGTGACGCTCCGCGGCGAGCTCGGCGGCCGGCGATCGCGTCCGATCGGCCCCGGGTTCTTCTCAGACAGCGACACCGGCAGCTGGGCGGCGGAATGGCAGGGCGCGGTCGGACGGACCAACACCTTCGTGCGCTATTCCGCACGCCGCAACGTCGAGCATGCAAACGACAACGGCTCGTACGACCAGCGCGATCTGTCGGCGCAGCTGTTCGCCAGCATGTCGCAGGGCTCACAGCTGTTCGGCACGGCGCTGGTCAGCCGGACCGGGACCGGCGGCGGCAGCGGCAACACCTACTGGCAGGGGGGCGGCGGCGCCCAAGTGCGGGTGCCGCATCACGATCTGTGGCTGCGCGCGGAAGGCAACGCCGCCCGCAACATGGACCTGCTGACCCGCACGCAGGTGCCGCGGGAGTCGGTCGGCTTCGGCCTGAACGGGCAGCTGTCGCGGCAGACCACCCTGGCGTTCAACGTCAACATGGATCGCGCGGTGTCGCCCGCCTTCGACGGCACACCGTGGACCACCCGTTCGACGCTGCGCGTGATCCGGACGATGTCGACCGGGTCGGTGCGGCTGGCAGGCGGCGGCGCCACCACCGACCGGACCACCGCGCGCAGCAGCGGCAGCGGCACGATCAGCGGAACGGTCTTCGCCGACTGGAACGCCAACGGACTGCTCGACGCCGGCGAGAACCTCCTCGAGGGCATTCCGCTGCGGGTCGGCGCTGGCCGCTCGAACACCGGGCGGGACGGGCAGTTCGCGTTCCTCAACGTGCCGACCGGGACGCGCGAGGTCGGACTCGATACCGGCGCGCTGCCGATTGACTTCGACGCCCCGGCGGTCGCCCAGGTGCAGGTCGACCTGGCGCGCGGCAGCGTCACCCGGGTGAACTTCGGGCTGGTCCCGCTCGGCACGATCGCGGGGCGCGTGACCCGCGATGCGAACGGCAACGGCCGCGCCGATCCGGACGAGGACGCCATCGACGGCGCGATTGTCGTGCTCGACGGCGGCGCCCGCTCGGAGCAGGCGCGCCGCGGGCGATACCGCTTCGACTCGGTACGAAGCGGCCCGCATCTCGTCCGGCTGCTGGTCGAGTCCCTGCCGGACGGGTCGCAAATCACCGGATCCGCGGAACTTCCGGCGGATCTGTCGCGCGGCGCGCTCACGGCCGACGTGTCGTTCGTGGTGTCGATCGAGAAGCGCCCCGAGATTCGGAAGGTCTTCCCGTCGCGCACCGGAGCAGCGGCACCGGCGGCGCCGGTCAGGACCGGGACGCGGACGACGGCAAGCCGCGCGAACGCGGCACCGGGCGCGGCACGTACGGCAGCCGCCCCTCCCAGGCCGGCCGCTCGCCGGCCCGACCCCGGGGCGCCAGGGGCGGCGGCGGCGCCGCCGCCCGAGGCCGCCGGCGACACGTTCGCCATCCAGGTGGCGGCGCTCAGCGACCCGCTGCGGGCGAAGGATATCGTCCAGGGGCTGCAGGCGGCCGGCGTGCCCGCCTACCTCGAGGGACCGCCGCCTGCGGACCCGGACGCCCCCTACCGGGTCCGCGTCGGACCGTATGCGACGCGCGGCGCGGCGCAACGAATGGCCGCCGTGCTGGAACAGGAGCGAGGGGAAAAGCTGTGGGTGACGAAAGCGCGGCCGGCTACGGCGCGCTGAGGGCGAAGCGCACCGGGACGCTGTAGCTGCCGGACGCGCCGGCCCGAAGGGCGAAGACCAGGCGCCCCTCGCGGAGACCGCTGCCGACCCAGCGGCCGGCGACCGCCGGCCGGTCGAGCGCGCTGCCGGCCGCGGCGGCGCCTTCGCCGGTAAAGCTCAGGGCCGAGTCAACATCGGCCGCACCGCCGGGACCCCCGACGGCCCGCATCGGCTCGACCGACAGCATGACTTCTCCGCCCGGGCGGGTCCGCGCCGCGGCGGCGAAATCGACCGCCATCACCGCCGGCCGGCTGGGATCCGTCACGTCGAACTGCAGCAGGTCCGCCGAGACGCGCAGCGAGGTGCGGGCGCTCAACGTCGCCGACACCGCGACAGTGCTCGAGGCGGTTTCCGCCGAGGCCGCCAGCGGCGCGCTCAAAGAGAGCAGCGAGACGAACGCGGCCATCGGGAAGCTCCGCATGATTCGGACGCGACGATCCTAGATTCATGCCGCGCCAGAACCTATACATCGAGCGACCGCCGCGGAGGGTACTCTGTGCGACAAGGTGCACGTTACTGGGGCAAAAGCATCTTCGAGTGTGAAAACGGTCCGCCGCGAGCGTGTGCGGCGTTGCAGGCGGCTGGGCGCTACGGGCGCACCGTGTGCGCTCAGCGCACACCGGCGCGCACCGCTGGCGGCAGATCTCCCGAGGCGTCGCAGCGCCGCGCCGGGACGGTTCGCCGGCAGCCGTGTGCTAACATCGATCGTCTGCCCGCGGCCGTCTCGACCCGCGCGCCCCTCCCGAAATGATCCAGCTTTCCGCTCTCAGCAAGACGTTTGGCGACCGCGTGCTGCTCGACGCGGTCAGCTGGCAGATCGACGACCGCGAGCGGGTCGGCCTGAGCGGCCCCAACGGCGCCGGCAAGACGACGCTGCTCAAGATGCTGGCCGGGCTCGAGGAGCCGGACAGCGGTCAGGTCACCAAACCGGCCGGGCTGACGGTCGGCTATCTGCCGCAGGACGGCCTCAACCACACCGGCCGCACCCTCATCGAGGAGGCTGGCCTCGCCTTCAAGCCGCTGCTCGACATGCGGGCGGAGATCCAGTCGCTCGAAGAGCGGCTGGGCGACGACCACGTGCCGGAGTCCGAGCACGAGACGATGCTGTCGCGGTACAGCGACCTGCAGGACGATTTCCGGCGGCTCGAAGGCTACAGCATCGATCTCAAGATCACCCAGGTGCTGCGCGGACTGGGCTTCACTGCCGACGACTTCGAGAAGCCGTCCGAAACGTTCTCCGGCGGCTGGCAGATGCGGATCGCGCTCGCCAAGCTGCTGCTCGGGCGGCCGGGGCTGCTGCTGCTCGACGAACCGACCAACCATCTCGACCTCGACGCCCGGAACTGGCTCGAGGAATACCTGTCGGGCTACCCGCACGCCGTCATCCTGGTCTCTCACGACCGCTTCTTCCTCGACGCCGTCGTCACGCGCATCACCGACATCGGCATGCGCCGGTTGACCGACTATCCCGGCAATTACAGCGACTACCTCGTCGAGCGCGAGGCCCGCATGGAGCGACTCCGCCAGCAGAAGCGCGATCAAGACGACGAGCTGGCGCGGATGGACGCGTTCATCAACCGCTTCCGCTACACCGCGACCAAGGCGTCACAGGTCCAGAGCCGGATCAAGATGCGGGAGAAGATCGTCCCGATCGAGATCCCGCCCGAGCGCAAGCGCGTCCACTTCTCCTTCCCGCCGTGCGCGAAGAGCGGCCGGACGGTGCTCGACCTGCGCGGCGTGCGGAAGGCCTACGGCGGACGCGTCGTCTTCGGCGGGGTCAACGTCCTGATCGAGCGCGGCGACCGCATCGCGCTGATCGGCCCCAACGGCGCCGGCAAATCGACGCTGATGCGGATGCTCGCCGGCGTCGAGGCGCCGGACGCCGGCACGCGGACCGAAGGTCACCAGGTCGTGATGCAATATTTCGCGCAGGACGAGGCGACCCGGCTCGACCCGACCCGGAACATCTACCAGACGCTCGCCGGCGACGCTCCGCTGCACATGGTGCCGAGCATCCGCAACATCCTCGGCGGGTTCCTGTTCTCGGGCGACGACATCGAGAAGCCGGTCCGGGTCCTCTCCGGCGGCGAGCGGACCCGGCTGGCGGTGGCGCGGATGCTGCTCCGGCCGTCGAACACGCTGCTGCTCGACGAGCCGACGAACCATCTCGATCTCGACTCGAAGGACGTGCTGCTCGAGGCGCTCGAGGATTTCGGCGGGACCCTGATCTTCGTGTCCCACGACCGCTACTTCGTCGACAAGCTGGCCACCAAGGTGATCCACATCGGCGGCGGCGAGGCGATTCCCTACCCCGGCACCTACGAAGAGTTCCTGTGGAGCCGCCGCCAGCAGGCGGCGGCCGCGG
>JANMWI010000097.1:0-114294 GCA_031393955.1 Acidobacteriota bacterium | reverse complement strand
CGCGAGCCGTTTCACTACAGCTTCGACATGCTCGCCCATATGGCGGAACTGACCGGCGGCCGAGCCGAGCGGCTGTCCGATGACTCCCACCCGCGGGGCGAGCAGGTGCTGGTCATCACCCGCCAGCCGTGAGCGACGCCCGCGACACGCCGGATCGCCTCGCCGACGTCTGCCGCGATGCCGACGAGACGCTCGACGAGCTGCGCCGGCTGGCGCGGCGCCAGCACGACCTGCGCGAGGATATCCGCCTGACGCGCATCCACGTCGAGGACATCCGGCACAGCCGCACCTGGCGTGCGCTGGAGCTGTACCGCCGTGCCAGGCTGCGGGCCGGACTGAGCGGCGTCAGCTTAACGGCCGTCCAGGCGGCAGTGCGGCGGCGGCGCGTCCACCGGCCGGTGCCGCGCGCGGTCCGCGAACTGCCGCCCGGGGTGAACGTCGCCGGCTACCTCGATGCGGAGAGCGGCATGGGCGAGGCGGCACGCGCCAGCATCCGATCGCTCGAGGCCGCCGGCCTGCCGTTCGCGCTCAACAACGTCCCGTCGCTGCTGCGCACCGGCGACGCCAGCTACCGCGCCGCCTTCACGGACGACAACCCGCAGCCCTTCAACCTCGTGCACCTGAACGGCGACAACATGCCGGGATTCGCGGCGGCGCGCGGCCGCCGCTACTTCCGCGACCACTACACGATTGGCTTCTGGTTCTGGGAGCTGGCGTCGCTGCGACCTGACTGGGCGCCGTTTGCCGGCTACGTCGACGAGGTCTGGACGGCGACAGGGTTCGTCCGCGACGCCGTCCGCAGCGGCTGCACCGTCCCGGTCGTGCGGATGCCGCTGCCGGTCGTCCTCCCGGCGCTGCCGCCGCTCGGCCGCCAGGCGTTCGGAATTTCCGACGGCCCAATGGTCTTTCTCTACATCTTCGACGTCTCGAGCCAGACCGAGCGGAAGAACCCGCTCGCCGCGGTCCGGGCCTTCCGCCGCGCCGCGCTGCCGCACGACGCCGCGGTGCTGGTCCTGAAGTTCACCAATCCCGAGTACGACCGCGCCGGCGTCCGACGCCTCTACGAAGAGGCCGCCGGCCTGAACGTCGTCATGGTCGATCGTTATCTCGATCGCCCCGATCTGGCCGCGCTCATCAACACCGCCGACTGCTATCTGTCGCCGCACCGGGCCGAAGGATTCGGACTGACGCTGCTCGAGGCGATGCGCCTCGGCAAGCCGGTGATCGGCACGGCCTACTCGGGCAACATGGACTTCATGACGCCGGCGAACAGCTACCTGCTCGACTACTCGCTGGTGACGCTGACGCGCGACTACGGCCCCTATTTCCGCGGCGCGGTATGGGCTGAGCCCGACGTCGACCATGCCGCCCGGCTGATCCGCGACATCGTCGGGAATCGCGTTGAAGCGGCGGGCCGCGGGGCGCGCGCCCGCGCCGACGTCGAACGCGACTGGAGCCCGGCCGTCACCGGCGAGGCGGTCCGCGCCCGACTCGACGCGATCAGGGCCGGACGACGCCTCGAGGTGCCATCGTGACGACCGCGTCAGACCGCCACGAATCGAATCGCGCGCGGCGGGTCGTCGAGGCCGCCGAGGGGCTGCGGGCGGCGCTGGTCCGGCGGGTCGCCGACGAACGCATCGGCACGACTGTTCTTGAACAAGAGAGCCGGGCGCTGCACGACGAGCTCGCGCTGATGGAGCGGTCGGCGGGCCGGCGGCTGTACCTGACCGCCCGGGGAGGTGTCGTTCGCGCCGCGCTCACGATCCGCCATCCGGCGTGGACCACCGGCAGCGCGCTGCGCGCGGCGGCCGCGACGTCCCTGCCGTCCGCGGCGCGGGCGGCGGCGCGCCATCTGCGGCGAAGGGCCTTCCCGCTTCGCCTGACCGCGCCGATTGCCGAGCGGACCGATCAGCCGGATGATTTTCCGGCCCTCCGCTGGATCGGGCCGACCCGGATCCGCCACCACACGCTCGAGGCGCTGCTCTGCCATCCGTCGAGCGGAATCGACTACCGCGTCAGCGTTCCGTCGGGGTCGACGTTCGTCACCGCCTGCGGTATTTCTCCGAACGCGTGGCGGCGGCACCCCGGCGTGGTCGATTTCCAGGTCCGGCTCGAGATTGCCGGCACCGGCTGGTCGGCGACGCGTGACTGCCGCGTCGATCCAGAAGGACGCTATACGGACCGGCGATGGCACGAGCTCCGGATTCCGTTGCCGCCTGCGGAGCAGCCGGCTGTCGAAGTGCTGGTCACGCTCTCGACGCGGGTCGCCCAGGGCAGCCACGCCGGGCACGCCTGGGCGCTGTTCGGCGAACCGCGCTTCGAATGGCGCCGCACGCGCACTGAGATGCGCGCATCGATCGACTCGCTCGTCCAGCGCCTCCGCACCGACGGCCTCCGCGGCACGCTCGCGCTGCTTTCCCGCAGCCGGTCCGCTGAAGACGAGGCGGTCGAATACACCCAGTGGCTCTCGACCCACACGCCGTCGCCGGCCGAGCTGACGGCGCTGGCCGCCGAGATCGGGTCGCTGCCCGAGCAGCCGCTCATCAGCATCATCACGCCGGTCTTCAACACCGATCCGCGCTGGCTTCGCGCCTGCATCGAGTCGGTGCGCCGCCAAGCCTATCCGCACTGGGAGCTCTGTCTGTGCGATGACGCCTCGACGACGGCCGGCCCCGATGAGGTCTTCAGGGAGTATGCCGAGGACGGGCGGATCCGCGTCGTCCGGCTGGCCGCCAACGCCGGCATCTCGGCAGCGTCGAACGCCGCGCTGGCGATCGCGCGCGGCAGCTACGTCGCGCTGCTCGACCACGACGACGAGCTCGCGGCGGAGGCGCTGGCGGAAATCGTCAGGGCGATCAACGCGGAGCCCGACGCCGCGGTGTTCTACTCCGACGAGGACAAGCTCGACCTCGCCGGGCGGCGGTGCGAGCCGGCCTTCAAGCCGGACTGGTCGCCGGACCACTTCCTCCACCGCATGTACACGTGCCACCTGACGGTGCTGCGCCGGGACGTCATCGACCTGGTGCACGGCTTCCGCCACGGCTTCGAAGGGGCCCAGGACTACGACCTCCTGCTCCGCGTCATGGGCCATACCGACCGCATCGTCCATGTTCCGCGCGTGCTCTATCACTGGCGCAAGCTGCCGCAGTCGACCGCCAGCGCCGGCGCGGCCAAGCCGTGGGCGATGGACGCCGGCAAGCTGGCGCTCGAAGATCACGTCGCAAGGCGCGGGCTGAAGGCCGAGGTGTTGCCGGGGGCGGCGCCGGGGCTGTTCCGCCTGAAACGTGCGATTAGCGGGCGACCGCTGGTCTCGATCGTCATTCCCACCGCCGGACGGCTGCGCCAGGTGCGGGGGCGGGACGTCGATCTGCTCGCGCAGGCAGTGACAACTCTGCGCACCAAGACGACGTGGACCGAGTACGAGCTGATCATCGTCGCGGATGCGGCCGGCGTGCCGGCGTCAACCGAGCGCGCGCTCTCGGGCGCGCGCTATCGCCTCGTCACTCACACGGGCGGTCCGTCGTTCAACTTCTCGCGCAAGATCAACGAGGGGGTCGCCGCTTCCGCGGGCGAGCACCTCGTCCTGTTCAACGACGATCTCGAGGTCGTGGACGGCGAGTGGCTGAGCGCGATGCTGGAATATTCGCAGGATCCGGAAGTCGGCGCGGTCGGCGCCAAGCTGCTCTACCCCGACGGGCGGCTGCAGCACGTCGGCATGATCCTCGGCGTCAACGGCATCGCGGCGCACGCCTACCATCAGCATCCCGGCTCGATCCACGGCTACATGGGGCACGCGATCGGGCCGCGCAACCTGTCGGCGGTGACCGCCGCCTGCCTGATGACACGGCGGGCGGTGTTCGATGCGGTCGGCGGCTTCGACGAGATCTTCCCGGTCGACTTCAACGACGTCGACTTCTGCCTGCGGGTCGGCCGCGGCGGCTATCGCATCGTCTGGACGCCGTATGCCCGACTCATCCACCACGAGTCCGCCAGTTTCGGACCGCGCGCCCAGGACCCGGCCGGCATCGTCGAGATGCGCCGGCGGTGGGCCGGGATCATCGATGCGGATCCGTACTACAATCCCAACCTGACGCGTCACCATCCGGACTTCCGGGTGGGCGCATGACCCTGCCCGGCGCGCGCCGCCGGTCCCGTCCGCAGCGGGGCAACCGATGACGTTTCCCATCTCCGGCGTGAAACAGGTCGAGGGAGAGCCGCGCGAGGTTCCGTGCGCGCTCTGCGACAGGCGCGACACGCGCCGGTTGTACACCAAGTACGGCTGGGGGATCGAGCGCTGCCGCCAGTGCGGACTGGTCTACGCCAACCCGCGCGCGCCGGAGGCGGCGATCCTGGAGCGCTACAACCGCGACTACTTCTGGAACGAGTACTTGCCGGCCGCTGGCGCGGCCGAGGGGCGGATAGACGACGAGGTGCTGGACGCGCGCCACGGCGCGATTCTCCGGCTGCTCGGGCACGAGGCGCCGGCCGGCGGACGGCTCGTCGAAGTCGGGACCGGAGCGGGGCTGTTCCTGCGGGCGGCGTCGCGGGCTGGATGGGACGTGGCGGGGGTCGAGCTGTCGCCTGATGCGTCAGCCTTCGCGCGCGACCGGCTGGGGCTCGACGTGCGGACCGAACGCGCCGAGGCGATGACCTTCGCGGCGGGATCGTTCGACGTCGCGGTGATGTTCGACGTCATCGAGCACCTGTTCGAGCCGCGCGCCGTGCTGGAGGCGACCCGCCGCGCGCTCAAACCGGGCGGGCTGCTGGTCGTGACGACGCCCAACTTCGATGCGCTCAGCCGCTACGCGCTGGGCATCGCGTGGGCGGTGCTCAATCCGTTCGAGCATCTTTATTACTTTTCGGAGGCGACGCTGACGGCGCTGCTGGCGTCCTGCGGCTACGCCGGGGTCCGCCGCATCCGGACGTTCGGCGGCTGGGGGGCGATCGAGTCGATGAACTACCGCTACACCCACGCCCCTGAGTCGTGGCGGCGCTCGCTGTATGAGCGCGGCGTCCGCTGGTTCTCCCCCGCCCGCGTGCAGTCGGTGCAGCGCTTCGGGGCGGCCGACACGCTGCTGATGCTGGCGCAGATTCAGTGACGAGGATGAGCGGGCGCGCCGCGCTCGTACTTCTGACGTGTGGGCTGGTCGCGGTCGTGACCACCCGTCTGATCCGGCCGGTGCCGGAGTCCGTCGAAGTGCCGCTCGCCACCTACTTTCCCGGCATGCAGCCGATGGCGGTGGAACTGCCGGGACTGCCGTATTTGACGACCAGCGGCGTGCTCCAGGTTCACCGCCTCGACCTCGTCATCGACCGGCCCGAAGACATGCTGCGGCATCAGGCGGTGCGTCTGCTGGTCGGCACGCACGATACGTTCCCCCATCTCGTCTCGGCCGATCTCTGGATCGTCGGCACGCCCTGCCGGTACCGCACGGCGCCGGGCGCGCAATTTCCGAACAACGACGTCCTGACCCTGGCGCGAGAGAGGAGCTGCGCGGAACTTCGCACCGTACCGAGCGGCGCGCTCCTCCTGACGGTGCGCTACACCGGCGATGCGCGCGTCGCGCTGTGGACCTACACGCAGCCGGCCGGGATCGAGTCGAGCGGAGCCATCCGCCTGAAGGGCCCGGTTTCGCCGGAGTTCCCCCATCAGCCATCAGTACGGGGCAGTTTCATCGACGAGTACCGGTCGAGCGGCGGGCGGGTCATCGACCTGCTGCGGCAGATGTGGCAGCTGGGCCGGTGGAGCTGGCTCTTGACGGCGATGCTCGTGGCGGCCGCGGCGGCGATCCTGCTCTCTGTGCTGGTTTGCCCGCTGGCGGTGCTGCCCGCCGCCGCTGCCGGCCGCGCCGCCTGGCGGGCGGCGCTCGCCGCCGGCCTGCTGGCCGCCGGACTCAGCCTGGTGTTCGCGGTGGTGGTGCCCCCCTTTCAGGCTCCGGACGAACCCAATCACTTTCTCGGTTTCCTCGCCCTCGGCGGCCGCTCCGCCGATCGCGCGCAGGCCGATCAGTGGGCGCGCATCGGCCACTTCAACCAGCTGCGCTTCAACGGCGCGGAGCGCTACCGGCCGGTCGACGCGCGCCAGCCTCAGGAAGCGACCTGGACCGACGCAAGCCCGTCGGACTTCGACCGGCGGTCGAGCATAACGTTCGTATGGCGGACCATCGCCGCGCTGACCCGCGATGCGTCGCTGCCGCTCGCTTTCCTCACCTTGCGCGTCGTCCATGCGGGCCTGTTCGGCCTGGCCTTCGCGGTGATGGTCTGGGCAGTCGTTGCCGGCAGCACCGCCGGGTTCAGGCATCTCGTCTTCATCCCTCTCCTGGCCGTGCCAACGCTGCCGTTCTTCGGCATGCACGTCTCCAACCACGCGTTCCTGGTTTCGGGATATGTGCTCGTCGCCGGCGGCGTTGCGCTCGTGTTCATGGGCGATAGGAAACGGTCCACCGCCGCCGTGCTCCTCACCGCCGGCGTGGCGCTGGCGATCCTCGCCGGACGCAGCAGTCTGCCGCTGCTGCCGCTCATCGCCGCGGCCGCCGTCGCGGCGTGGCGGTCCAGGGACACGGCGTCCAGCACCGTGCTCAGCGGTACGGTGGTGCGTGTCGCCGCTGCGGCGACGGCGCTCCTGTTGCTGCTGATAGTGATCCTGTCGCTCTTCCTCGACTACCCGCACGTCGCCTCCGTCGATCTGCTGCATCGGCCGCCAGCCTGGCGGTATCTTCTGTCAGTGCTGTCGACGGCGGCAACGCCGCGGCTGCGCGACGCCGACCTGCTGATGACGACGTCGTTTTGGGGCGGGTTCGGATGGCTCGATCGGCTGCTGCCGGCATGGGCGATTGCGGCATATACGGCGATCACCGCCGGCAGCCTGATCATCCTGCTCGCGATCATCGCGCGCACCCGGGATGCGGCATTGTTCGCTCGCGGCGCGCTGCTGTTCCTGGGAGCAACGGCCAGCCTTGCCGTCTATGCCGTGGGGACGCTGCGCTATTCCCCCGATATCCATGGCCGGTATCTCGTCGGGCTCTACCTCGCCGGGCTGGCGGTCTGCGGCAGTCCCATCCTGATGGCCGCTCGCCAGTCCTCGTCCTCTTCGTCGGTGCGGCGCAGCTCCGCCCTGGTGTCAGCGCTGCTGGGAATGTACACGGCTGTCCTGTGGTTCGTGCTGGGGGCGTACTTTTAACCCCGGGCGGGGTCGTCCGGAGACATTGCGGCGGCGGCGAGGAAAGCGACAGCCGCGATCGCCAGGCCGGCGAACAGCCAGATCACCGTGTCGCGGACAGGGCGGGGTGCAAAGGGACGGTCGGGCGGCACCGCCGGATCGACGATCTGCAGTTCGGCGCTGCGTGAGGCGACTTGGAGCGTCGCATTCTCGTACTGCGCCGCCGCTTCACCGTAGGCGCTCTTCGCAAGCTCGAAGTCGAGCTTCAGCCGGTCGAGGGCGTTCTCCTGTTGATAGAGCGCCGCCAGCCGGTCCTGCTTCGGGGCGCCGAGGCGGTTGACGTCAGCCAGCTGCGCGCGCTGGCGCTCGAGCGCGGCGACGTTCGAGCGCGCGGTGGCGACTTCCTGGTCGAGCGACTCGAACACCTGGTTCGGCGACTCCGTCCGCAGCTCCAGCCCCAGCAGGTCCCTGTCGCCCCGCTGCCTGGCCGCTTCCATCATCGCCGGATCGGACTCGATGCTCTTGGTGACCGACGTCGTTTTCGACCTCGCCTTGAGCTCGCGCTCGGCGCTTTCGAGCCGACCGCGCTCGGCGGCGAGCTTGATGCGCAGCGCGCCGAGCTCCTTTCGCTGCTCGAGCAGCGTTTCGACATCGCCGCGCAGCAGGTCCACCTGGTTGGTGCGCTGGAAGTCGAGCAGCCGTTGCTGCGCGGTTTCGAGCCGTTCGCTGAGCTCCTTGACGTGAACGCCGATGATGTCTCGCGCGCGGACGGCTTCCTGCTGGCTGAGCCGGTGCGAGAGCTCCACCGCCGCCGTGGCGAAGTCGTTGGCGACGTCGGCTGCCAGTCGCGCGTCCGGCAGGACGATACTGGCGGTCAGGAGGTTCGTGTTGCGCACCTCGGTGACCGAGAACACGCGGTCCAGGAACGTGAACGGGGTCAGGTCGTAGGGGGGCTTATCCAGCCCGCGCTTGGTGATGATGGCCTGGGCGGTGTTGTGGTTCCTGACCAGCGGTATATAGCTGGCGGGGCTTGGCGTCCCGCTGGTGCTGACTTCCTGACCCACCTTGGACTGCGACACGGCGAGCGTCGCCGTCGCGAGATAGGACGGCTGCGTCAGCAGCGACAGCGTCAGGCCGACGACCGCGCAGACGACGCCGACGATGCCGATCTGGAGACGACGGCGCCACAGGACGCCGGCGTACCAACGCAGCCCTGGACCGCTCTCGTCGGGGACCAGCGGGCGCAGCGATTCTGGGTATGCCGCCGGCGGCGCCTGACCGGCGCCGCGGCTCTCCGGGGAACCGGACGGTCCGCCCGAATCGTGTGGTGAGCCCGGGGTGGTCAATCTATGCATCCGCGGAAGCCTTCACCAGCGTCAGGTATTCGTCGTAATCGCGGATGTAATCCGCGGCATCGTACTCGTCCGACGCGAGCACGACCAGGACGGCGTCCGGCGAAAACCGGAACTGCACCCCCCAGACCATCGGCTCGATGACGACCAGCGTCTCCGGTGAGTTGAGCACGATCTCCTCCCGCTGCTGGCCGTCGTCGACCATCAGCGCACAGTCGCCGTGGACGCAGATCAGCGCCTGGATCAGGCGGCGGTGGGCATGGGCGCCGCGGACCTCGCGACTGGGCACGTCGAAGACCGTGAAGCAGCGCCGCGGCACGAACGGCAGCCCCTTGCCGATCTCGGCGACGCACAGGCTGCCGCGGAGATCCATCATCTTCGGCAGGCGCTGCACGGTGACGCCGCGGACCCGCGTGCCGCGGGCGGCGCCGGGCTCGGCCGGGGCGGCGGCCCGATCCGGTCCCGCACCGGGCTTCGCATCGACGTAACCTTTGATGTACGCGGGATTGCCAATGACGATGGCGTTGGGGGGCACGTCGTGCATGACCACCGCCCCGGCGCCAACCATCGCGTGGCGCCCGATCGTGATGCCGGGCAGGATGGTGGCGTTGGCGCCGACCGACGCGCCTTCGCGGACGACGGTCTTCGCGATTTCCGCCTGCCAGCGCCGGCTCCTCGGGAACCGGTCGTTCGTGAACGTGGCGTTCGGGCCGACGAAACTGTCCGACTCGAGTTCGATGCCGTCCCACAGCTGCACGCCCGATTTGACGGTCACCCGGTCACCGATGACGACGCGGTTTTCGATGAAAACGTGATCGCAGATGTTGCAGTCGCGGCCGATGCGAGCGCCGGCAAGGACGTGCGCGAACGCCCAGATGCGCGTGCCGGCGCCGATCGCGGTGCCCTCGACGAGCGCCTGCGGATGCTGGAAGTGCTGCGGCGGCTCCGGTGTCATGACTGTCCTGCTGTCGTCCATTCTGGTTCTGCGGCGCGGTCCGCCGCCAGCAGCGAGGCGAACAGGGCGCGATATCCGCTCATCACTGACGCGTACGAATAGCGGCCGGCGGCCGCCGCCCGGCCGCGCGCGCCCATCTCCGCCAGCCGCTCGCGGTCCTGCCTCGCTTCGAGGACCGCGGCGACGATGCCGTCGACGTCGCCGGGGCGGGCAATCCATCCGACCCGCTCCTCCTTGACGACCAGCGCCAGCTCGGACTGCGGATCGACAGCCGCGACGATCGGCTTGCCGCTCGCCAGGATGTTGTAGAGGCGGCTCGGCACGCCGGCGCCGAACATCCCCGGAACGAACGCCGTGATGGCGATGTCACACGCGTTGAGGAAGACCTGCTGGTCGCTGCGCGGCCGTGGCGCCAGCACCGTCACGTTCGGCAGCGCCTCCCGGGCGACGGTTGCCTCGAGCCAGCGGCGCTTGCCGCCCGAGCCGATGAACAGGAAATGAACGTCCGGCGCCTGCCCGGCCAGCCGACGGGCGGCCTCGACGAGATCTTCGATCGCATGCAGCGGCCCCATGTTACCCGCATACTGAACCACGAATCGATCGGTCAGGCCGAGCTCCGCCAGCAGCGGATTGGTCGCCCGCGGCATCGGGGTGAGGACCTCCTCGGCGGCCCAGTTGGTCAGGATGTCGACCGGCGGATGCCGGCGCCGTGGCATCTTTCCGAGAATCAGCGTCCGCATGTCGCGGCCAAGCGCGCAGATCCTCGTCATCCGCCCGTACATCCGGCCGGTCAGCCACGACAGTGCGCGGGCCGGCAGGCCGTCGGCGGCGATCATCCCCGCCGCGACCAGCGTCTCGGGGTAGACGTCATGGACGAGCAGGACCGCGCGGGCGCCGCGCAGCGCGCAGGCGGCCGCGGTCAGGAATGGCAATGGCGGCGGGGTCGTCACGACCAGCACCGCGTCGCCGCGGCGGAGGTGGGCGCAGAGATGGACGAACATCGCGATCGAGACCGTCGCCATGTTGAGGAGGCGGCCGATCGGGCGATCCTTGTCGAGGGTCGTACCCGGCGCACGGACGACTTCGACCTTGTTGCGGCGCTCGCGGGCTGGCGCCCTGGTGCCGCGCGCCGAGTGCGTCGGCTGGCCGCACAGCGCGCGCACCTCGTAGTCCGCCGCCAGTCCTTCGGCGATCCGGGTCAGGAAATATCCCGTCGACGTCAGCTCCGGGTGGTAGAGCTCCGAGACGACCCATACCCGGCGCGCGCCGGCGCGCTCAGGCGCCGCCGTCATACCCCATCAGCATCCGGACGACGGTCGCCGAGACGTGCGGCTCGAGATATTCGGCGGGCGTCGTCCAGGTGGTCGGCGTACCCAGCACGACCCGGACACAGGCGAGCATCGTTTGAGGATCCGAGCCGGCGATGATGTTGCTGCCCGCTTCGATCGTCTCTGGGCGCTCGGTGACGTCGCGCAGCGTCACGCTCGGCACGTGCAGGATCGCGCACTCCTCCTGGACAGTGCCGCTGTCGCTCAGCACGCAGCGGGCGTGCTGCTCGAGATGCACGAAATCGAAGAACCCGAGCGGCTCGAGCAGCCGGACCCGCTCCGACGCCGGCGACAACCCGAACCGCGCCAGCTTGTCGGCGGTGCGCGGATGCAGGCTGACGACCAGCGGTTCGTCGTAGGCCGCCGCGACCCTGGCCAGCCCGTCGAACAGCCGCGCCAGACGCTCCTCGGCGTCGACGTTCTCGGCGCGGTGCAGCGTGACCAGGAAATAGCGGCCTGCTGAGAGGCCCAGCCGCGTCATCACGTCGGACGCGGCGACCTCGTCCTTGTACGCCTCGAGCACCTCGAAGATCGGATTCCCGGTGACGAAGATCCGTTGCCGCGCGATCCCCTCGCGCAGCAGGTTCTCCTTGCTGCGGTGAGTGTACGGCAGCAGCACGCTGCTGCAGTGGTCGATGATGCGGCGGTTGATTTCCTCCGGCACGCGATCGTCGTAGCAGCGATTGCCGGCCTCCATGTGGAACACCGGGATGCCCAGCCGGGCGGCGACGATCGCCGCCAGCCCGCTGTTGGTGTCGCCGAGAATCAGCACGCGGTCCGGGCGGGAGGCCGCGAACAACTCGCCGGTGCGGGCGAGAATCTGTCCCGCCTGCTCGGCGAAGCTGCCGCCCCTGACGTCGAGGTGCGCGTCCGGACGCCGGACGCCGAGCTCGCGGAAGAACAGGCCGCTCAGCCGGTCGTCGTAGTTCTGACCGGTGTGGACCAGCGTCACCCGGCAGAATGTCTCGAGCAGGGGAATGATCCGGCTCAGCCGGATGATCTCGGGCCGGGTCCCGAACATCACCGCGACGTTCATGCCTGGACGTCCGCCTCGTCCTGGGTCGCGAGCATCTCGCGCAGCCCGTCGCAATCGAGCGTCGTCTGGGCCGACGAGTATTCGCCGGTCAGCGCCGGCGTTTCAGGAGCTTCCGGATTGAGCTCCGGCAGCATCGGATGGACGACGTAATACTCCCCGCGCCGGGCGGTCCGGTAGGCCTCTTCATCCGAGACCAGGGTCTCGTGGATCTTCTCTCCCGGACGGATCCCGGTATAGCGCAGCTCGATCTTCCGGCCGTCGATCAGCGCCTCGGCGAGATCGACGACGCGGGCGGCCGGGACGATCGGCACGTAAATCTCGCCGGGCCTGGCGCCGTCGATCGCCGCGACCACGGTGTCGACCGCGCGGTCGAGGCTGAGCAGGAAGCGGGTCATCTCCTTGAGCGTGATCGTCACCGGTCCGCCGTTGGCGATCTGCTCCTGGAAGAGCGGCACCACCGAGCCGCGCGAGGCGATGACGTTGCCGTAGCGCACGCACGCGAACCGCGTCCCGCCGCCGCGGATGTTCGCCTCGATCAGCATCCGTTCCATCAACGCCTTGGTCATGCCCATGACGTTGATCGGCTTGCAGGCCTTGTCGGTCGAGACGCCGATGACCGTGTCGATTCGGCTGCCGCTCTCGCGGACCGCGCGGGCGAGGTTCTCGGCGCCGAGGACGTTGGTCGCGACCGCCTGATCGGGAAAGTATTCGCAGCTCGGCACCTGCTTGAGGGCGGCGCCGTGCACGATGATGTCGGCGCCGCGAACCGCCTGCAGCACCGACCAGTAGTCGCGCATGTCGCCGATCACGAACCGCAGCAGGTCGCGGGAGTTCTGGTAGATGATGTCGTCGGTCAGCGCCTGACGCTTGTGGTACTCGACGCGCATGTAGTGCTGCTTCGCCTCGTCGCGCGAGAAGACGGTAATGCTCTGGGGCGTCCCGAGCGAGCCGCCGAGCAGCCGATGGACGAGCTTTCGCCCGAGCGAGCCGGTCCCGCCGGTGATCAGAATCCGCTTTCCGTCAAGCAACACCAGAATGTCTCCAGTCGTCGTAGGGTGTGGGATCGTCCGCGAGGCCGCGAATCATCGCCGGCCAGCCCGGGATCCGCAGCCCGGCGGCCGCCACCAGCCGGCTGCCGTCGAGCGTACGATCGATCACCGGCGCGTCGCGTGGAAGGATGTCGATCGGGACCGCCAGCGTATCACGCATCATCACCAGCAGGTCGTGCTTGGAAATCGGATCCGCGGCGAGGTGCCACAGCCCGGAAATGCCGGGATGGCGTTCGAGAAGGTCGCCGATGACCCGCGCCAGCGCCGCGGTCGTCAACCCCGAGAAGCGTGCGCCGGTATAGCCGTCGACGGTCGTGCCGCGCTTGCTCAGGAACCACTCGACCAGCCCGCTCGTACTGGACAGCTCGCGGCCGATGATCGACGTCCGCAGCGTCAGCGCCGGCGCACCGACCTCGCCGAGGCCCTTGGAGCGGCCGTAGAGATCGGTCGCATCCGGGGCGTCGTCTTCGCGGTAGTGCCCCGTCGTCCCGGCGAAGACACAATCGGTGCTGATGTGGACGAATCGCGCACCAGTCGCCTCGCAGAGCGCCGCCACCCGGTGCGGGAACAGCGCATTGACCGCCACCGACTGGATCGGGTCGCGGGCGGCGGCGAGCTGCTTGACGATGCCGATGCAGTTGACGACGGCGTCGGGCCGGGCGATGCCAACCGCGCGAATCACCGAATCGAAGTCGCTGGCGTCGACACCAGGAATCAGCCGGCTCTCGTCGAACAGCCCGTAGCGCCGGTACGCCGCCGCCGGGCCGCGCACCGTCACCGAGGTGTCGAACCCGGTCCGGCAGACCTGCCACAGCTTGTGGCCGAGCATGCCGCCGCCGCCAAGAATCAGCAGCCGCATCAGACGCCCGCCGTCCGGGCCCAGGCCATGTAGTCGGCGAGGCCTTCCTCGAGGTCCACCGACGGCGCGTAGCCGAAGGCGCGGCTGGCCTTGCTGATGTCCGCCAGGCTGTGGCGGACGTCGCCCTTTCGCGGCGCCGCGTACTCGATGTTCGGCGAGACGCCGGCGGCCTCGAACACCATCCGCGCCAGGGCGTTGATCGTCACCCGCGTCCCGCTGGCGACATTGAACGCCCCGCTGACCGACGGCCGGGTCCCGGCCAGGAAGTTGGCTTCGGCAACATCCCGGACGTTGACCAGATCGCGCGTCTGCTCGCCGTCGCCGAAGATCCGCACCGGCTCGCCGGCGAGGACGCGGTGCGCGAAAATCGGAATGACGTTGCCATAGGCGTCGTAGCGCTGATGGACGCCGTAGACGTTGAAGTAGCGGAGACAGACGGCTTCGAGCTCGTAGAGCTTGCCGTAGGCGAGGCATAGCTTTTCCCCGGCCAGCTTGCTGGCGCCGTACGGCGTATCCGGATCGATCGGGTGCAGCTCGTCGATCGGCAGCGTCTTCAGTTCGCCGAAGATGCCGGCCGACGACGAGTAGACGATGCGCCTGACGCCGTGGGCGCGCGACGCCTCGAGCACCCGCAGCGTCCCGAGCGCGTTGATCTCCGAGTCCTCGATCGGATGCTCGATCGAGCGGGTGTTGCCGACCGACGCCGCGAGGTGGAAGACCAGCTCGCAGCCGGCGACGGCGCGATCGACCGCCTGCGGATCGCGGACGTCTCCCTCGACGACCTCGGCGTCGGGATGGAGGTTGGTGCGGTAGCCGGACGACAGGTTGTCGAGGATCCGGACGCTCAGCCCGTGCTGGAGCAGCCGCATGACGAGATTCGAACCGATGAAGCCGGCGCCGCCGGTGACCAGGGCACGCATATTACTCCTGCAGAAGCGGAGACGCGGCGACCGCGCCCCGACGTGCGGACCACGCCTGCAGCCAGGCCGCCACCGACTGCCGGTAGCCGATCACGATCGCGAGCTGCGCGATCGTCACCAGGCTGGTGAGGGTGTCCGTGAAGATTGACAGGGCGAGCGCCTGGAACAGCACGCCGTAGGCCAGCACTCCCCAGGCGCGGCCGCGCTTCGCCTGCAGGTAGAAGTACGACATCAGCGCCTGAATCAGGCAGATGATCACGATCGCGCCGCGGACGCCGAAGTCCGCCAGGAAATTGACGTACCAGGTCGAGGCGTTGAACGCTTCGTTGACCAGGCCGAGCGCATAGCGGTTCTCGGTGTCGGTGTAGATGCGCTCGCGGATGACGGTCGGCAGCAAGCTGGCGGTCGAATAGTACGGGCGGTTAAGCGGCGCGAGGTGCTCGATGCCGCCGACCACGTTGTTGATCGGTGACGACACGTAGAGATACACCCACAGGAATCCTGGCGGTAGATCGTCGGCCAGGAATCGTCCGCGCTCGGACGTAATCTCGCGCAGCGCCTCTTTGCCGGCGCCCGCCCGCCAGTCTCCGACGATGCCGAACACGAGAATGCCGAGCAGCACCGCGACGCCAACCTGGACGAGACGGGCCAGCGTGATGCGCCGGACCAGCAGGTAGATGCCCAGCATTTCGAGCAGCGACCAGATGAACGCGCCGCGATTGATCTGGAGCAGCGGCCAGACGAGCAGCGCCAGCGTCAGCCAGCCGTCGCGGGCGCGGCGGTTGAAGCAGTAGTCGAGGAACCGCGCCGTCAGGATGAACAGGTAAACGGCCGTCAGCAGTCCGTGGAGCGACGGCACGCCGAAGTCGCGATAGTCCCGGCTGGTGTCGCCTTGGAGCAGCCACTGGATCGGCAGGCCGCCGGCGACGATGATCTCAAGGACCGATCCGGCGATCCAGAAGCGCGTCAGCCGTCCGGCAAAACGGCGCAGGCAGGGAAAGTCGAGCCCCGCGGCACGCGCTGCGGCGACGTCCGGCCGGCTGCGCATCGCCCCAGCCGTCACCGCATAAATCAGCCAGAAGGAAACGACGTTGGCGCCGACCAGGCCAAGCGTCGCGGCGTTCAGCGGCAGCAGCTGTTTCGTCAGTTGCAGCTGCGCCAGCCCGACCGCTGTCAGCCACAGCACCGTGTAGACCGCCGGCGGCGAGGTCAGCACCACTCAGCCGGCTCCCTGGGCGCGGTGGGTCCGCGCGCGATGGACCTCGTCCCACAGCCGCGTCGGCGCCAGCGACAGCAGGAACAGGCCGGCGTAGCGGAGGTCGACGAATGCCACCCGGCTCAGCTCGCGGATGGCGCGCCGCTTTTCCCCGGTCGACAGCAGGAAGCGCGCCCGGTAGTAGCACGCGCGCGCGTATGCCTCGCGGAAGGCCTGCCGGTGCCGCGCGGCGATGCCCGGGTTTCCCTCTTCGATCCGCCGCAGGGTGTACTCGCGCTCCTCCGCCCACGTCGCGATGCTGCGGCTGGTCAGCGCCGCATCGTGAATGCGGTAGCGCGCGACCGCGACGGGCAGCGACCTGAACGGCCGTTTCGCGGCCAGCTGCATGAACAGGCAGTATTCCTCCGACGCGACAATTGCCGGGTCGAACGACAGGCCGGTTTCCTCGAGCGCCGCGCGCCGCACCAGCACCGCCGGGACGTTGATATCGAACTCCGTCAGCAGCGCCTCGAGAAGATCGCCCTGGCGTGGCCGCGGCAACCACTGACCGATCTCGCGGCCGGCGGCGTCAATCTTGACGATGCCGCCGTAACAGGCCGCCCACGGGCTCCCCTCCATCGCCGCCACCAGCGTCGCCAGCGTCTCCGGCATCCAGACGTCGTCGCAATCGAGGAACGCAACGTAGCTGCCCTGCGCCTGACGGAGCGCGAGGTTGCGCGCGGCGCCAAGCGGTGTCGTTTCGGCGGCGCGGAAGTAGCGCACCCGGCTGCCGTAGCTCTTCGCCACCGCGGCGCTGCCGTCGGTCGAGCCGTTGTCCCAGAAGACGATCTCCCAGGCGGGATGGGTCTGGGACGCGATCGAGTCCATCGCCTCGCGGAGATAGCGCTCGCCGTTGTAGCAGTTGATGACGACGGTCACCAGCGGCGGGGCGGCGTCACCAGACATGGGACTCGACGCCAGGCGGCGTGCCCAGCTCCGATTCGGCCGGATCGTGCGGCAGGTCGGCACAGTTGACGAGCATCGCCGGCCGATCGCCGAGACACGCCCACGCGTACCAGACGAGCGGCGGCACGACCAGTAGCGCGTACGCATCGGGGCGCCCGAGCTCGCAGGATGCGATGGCACCGGCGGTCGGCGAGCCGGGCCGATCGTCGTGCAGCGAGAATTTCACCCGCCCGGCGGGAACCGCGATGTGCTGGGTCATGCGCAGGTGCCGCTTCCATCCCTTCATCACGCCAGGATTGATCTCGGAGAGATAGACCTCGCCGAAGCGGGTGAACAGCGCGGAGTCGGCCCGCAGCACGTGCAGCAGCGCGCCGCGTGCGTCCTGATGCACCATCAGCGGCTCGAGGCGGACACCAACAATCGCCGGAGCGAGGCTCATTGCGCCCACGGCAGCCCCCTGGCGGCGGCGAGCGCGGTGTAGTGGTCGAGCTGGGCGAGCGTGCGCGCGCGCGCGCCGGCCGGGTCGGCGTAATAGTCGCGATACCACTCGGTGGTGAAGCGGACGCACTCGTCGAAGGACAGCACCGGGCGCCATTGCAGGTCGGCCAGCGCGAGATCGCAGCACAGCTTGAGCAGCGTCGCTTCCTTGACCGCGGCGCCGGCCTCCGGGTCCTGCTCCCAGCGCGCCTCCGGCCAGAGCCTGGCCATCGCGGCGAGCAGCGCTTCGACCGGCTGGTTGACGGTCGCGTCGGGGCCGAAGTTGTAGGCGCTGCCGGACGCGATGCCGGTCCGCGTCCACAGCCGCGCGCCGAGCGTCAGGTAGCCGCTGAGCGGCTCGAGCACGTGCTGCCAGGGGCGCGTGGCGTGCGGATGGCGCAGCCGCACCACTTGACCCGCCGACCAGGCGCGGACGCAGTCGGGGACGATCCGATCGGCGGCCCAGTCGCCGCCGCCGATGACGTTGCCGGCGCGCGTCGTCGCGACGGCGGCCAGCGATCCTTCCGGCGAAAAGAACGATTTGACGTAGGAATGGGCAATCAGCTCGGCGCAGGCCTTCGAACCGCTGTATGGATCGTCGCCGCCGAGCGCGTCGGTTTCCCGGTAGCCCCACGTCCATTCGACGTTGCGATAGGCCTTGTCGCTCGTGATCAGGACGACCGTCCGGATGCCGGGACGCGTCCGCGCGCACTCCAGAAGATTCAGCGTCCCGATCGCGTTGGTCTCGAAGGTCGTCACCGGATCCGCGTACGACTGCCGGACCAGCGCCTGGGCGGCGAGGTGAAACACCATCTCCGGCGCGAACTCGTCCAGCATCGCCGCGAGCCGGGCACGGTCGCGGACGTCGCCGTCGTAATGGGTCAGGCGGTCGCGCAGCGCGGCGGCGTCGAAATGCGACGGCGAAGTCGGCACCCCGTTCGAGTAGCCGCCGACCGTCGCGCCAAGTTCGGCCAGCCACGCCGACAGCCATGACCCCTTGAAGCCGGTGTGGCCGGTGACGAGGACGCGGCGGCCGCGGTAGATCCCGGCGAACATCATCGCTCGGGACGCCGCCACGGCGCCTGCCCTGATGCCCAGAGGTCGTTCAGCAGATCGCGATCCCGGACCGTGTCCATCGGCTGCCAGAATCCTTCGTGCCGGCACGCCATCAGCTGGCCGTCGCGCGACAGCCGCTCGAGCGGATCCTGCTCGAGGACCGTGTCGTCGCCGGCGAGATACTCGAAGACCCCGGGCTCGAAGACGAAGAAGCCGCCGTTGATCCAGCCCTCCCCCGCCTGCGGCTTCTCCTTGAAGCTCCCGACCTCATCGCCGTCGAGGCGCATCGTCCCGAACCGGCCGGGCGGCCGGACCGCGGTGACCGATGCCAGCCGGCCGTGGCCGCGATGAAACGCCAGCAGCCGGGCAAGGTCGATGTCGGCGACGCCGTCGCCGTACGTCAGCATGAAGGTCCCTTCCGGTGCGAGCAGCCGTTCGAGCCGCTTGAGCCGTCCTCCGGTGAGGGTGTCGAGCCCGGTGTCGATCATCCGGACCGTCCAGTCGGGCACCACCGGATTCAGGTACGAGGTCTCGCCGGTCCGGAGGTTGACGACCACGTCGCTGTTGCGCAGATGGTAATTGACGAAATAGTCCTTGATCGACTCGCCGCGGTAGCCGAGCGCGAGAACGAAATCGCGCAGCTCCGCATCGGCGTAGAGCCGCATGATGTGGACGAGGATGGGAATGCCGCCGACCTCCACCATCGGCTTGGGCTTGACGTAGGTCTCCTCGCTCAGGCGTGAGCCGCGGCCGCCGGCCAGGATCACTGTCTTCATGCCACCTCGTTCGGGGCCGCCACCGACCGGACAATGCCGCAGACCCGATCGACATCGGCCGCCGTCACGCCGGGATGCAGGGGCAGGGACAGGAGCTCGTCGTAAAGCGCCTCCGTGACCGGCAGACACGGCGTCCCGCCGCCGAACCGTGTCAGCAGGTGGTTCGGCTTGTAATGGATACCGGTCTGGATACGCGCCGCCTCGAGCTGTTCACGCACCGCATCGCGCCGGCCGCCGAGAATTCGCACCGGCTGGATGTGCGGCACGACTGGCCCGAGCGCCGTGTCGAACAGCCTGACGCCAGGCGCATCGCCGAGGGCCGCCCGGTAGCGGCCGGCGAGAGCGACGCGCGCCGGCGCGAACTCCCGATCGAGACGCGCGAGCTGCGTCCTTCCGATGGCGGCGAAAATGTTGCTCATGTGATAGCGATAGCCCTGGCGGGAGACGTCGAAATCCCAGCTCCGCTGCCCACGATACCGCTTCTCCGAATCCTTTTCGACCCCCAGCAGCCGCGCGTCGCGCACCCGCGCGCCGATCAGGGGGTCGGCGGTGACCACCGCTCCCCCCTCGCCGCTGGTGATGTTCTTGATGCCGTCGAAGCTGAAGCAGGCGACGTCCGCGGCGCTGCCGATCTTCCGCCCATTGTAGGTGCAGCCGAAGGCGTGGGCGGCATCCTCGATGACGCGGAGGCCCCGATCGCGGGCAAAGGCGTAAATCGCGTCGAGGTCGCCCGGATTGCTGGCATAGTGCACCGGCATGATCGCGCGCGTCCGCGGCGTGCAGCGCCGGGCCGCATCCGCGAGATCGATCGTCACCGTCGCCGGCGTGACATCGCACGCCACCGGCACGGCGCCGGCGGCGGCAATCGCCTGGAAGGTCGCAACGAACGTCAGCGACTGCACGAGTATCTCGTCACCCGGGTCGACGACCGCCTGGACCGCGAGCTGCACTGCGGCCGTTCCGGAGCTGACGCAGCTGACCTGCGCGGCATCGACGCCGAGGTAGGCTCCCAGCTCGGCCTCGAACCGCGCCACCTCCGCCCCCATACCGAGATAGCCGTCGTCGAGAATGACGCGGGATGCCGCGTCGGCCTCGGCGCGCCCGACGATCGAGCGCGACAGCCGAATGACGGGGTCGATCATGAAACGCCTCCCGCCGCCGGGCGCCGCCAGGCGCGCAGTTGTTCGTAGGTCGCGCGGATAACGCCCTTGCGGCGGAGCGCGGGGTCGATCTCGGCCCAGCGGAAGGATGCCGACTCGCGCAGGCCGGCGAAACGTCGTCCGACGGCCGCCAGGGCATGGTGATCGCGGCAGTACTCGTAGGCCTGCGTCGAACCGGCTGCCGGCGAGCGGCGCACCGCCTCGATGAGATTCCCCAGCGAATCGTTGCCCGGTTCGAGCATCCGGTGATCGATCACCCGGCCGAGCGTATACCGGTCGGTCTCGTGAAGCCACCCGAAGCGGTACGACGCCGGCACCGGCCCGTACGAGAAATCCAGCAGGACGGTCGGCACACCAAGCCTCGCGCCTTCGAGCGCCGAGGTGCCCATCGCCGTGAGCAGGTCGATCCGCTCGATGAAGTAGTCGCTGAGCGCGTCCCCGATCAGCACACCCGGGCGGACGATGCTGAACCACTCGTGCTCGAAGCGGCCGGCGGCGATCCGCCCGGCCTCAGGTCCGTCGCCGATGATGTGAAAGACGATCGGCTGCCGGGTGCGTGCGGCGTGCGCGGAGGCGCGCTCGAGAGTTCGCAGCAGGATGTGAATCTTGAAGTCGCTGAGCCGGCCGAGCCAGCCGAGGTTGAAGGGACCGCGCCGCCCCCGCCCTGCGCACAGGTTGCGCTCCGGCACCGGACAAGCGACCGGCAGGAACAGCGGATCGGAGAGAGCCAGTCCGAGGCGATCGCTGGTGACGTCGAGCGTCTCCCCGTCCATAAAAGCGATCGACTGCCGGCTGTGCATGGCGTTGACCAGCGCGCGCAGCCGGGCCGTCAGGCCGCGCAGCACTGTGGCGCGGCACAGCCCGTGAAACCATGCGTAACGCATCTGGAGGTGGCGGACGGCGTCGAACGGCATCACCGATTGCACCAGATTCATCGGATGGAGGGTCCAGAACAGGACTCTGGTCCGGTCGTCCGGCCGGAGTTCGGTGCGAATTGTCGCCGGCAGGATCGACTGCATCACCAGCAGCGTGTCGCTGCCGACCGTCACCGGCTCGCCGTCTTCGAACCGCCGCAGCCGCACGCCGGGCACGCCACTCAGCGCCCGCGCCATGTAGCCGTCGGCGTAGTCGATGACGTCGACGGCCGTGCCGGCGCCGGCCAGAGAACCGGCCATGCGGGCGAACAGCATCGGCACGCCGCTGACCTCATGGTACGGGAAGAAGAAGGTCACCGGCGCGGCCTCAGAGACGGGCGTCACAGAACTCCGGCAGCGCGGCGGCAATCCGCGCGATCTCTTCCTGGTGTTCGTAGGTCCGCCACAGCCCGAGATTCTTCTTCGACTGCTCGGGGTTGAAGTGCTGCCTCGGCCGGACGTGACGCGACGCCGGCTCTCCGAGGTGCTCGAAGATCCGCGGCACGCTGCGGTCGTAGTCGAGGACCAGGTCCTCGAACCGGAGGCGAAGCACGTCGGCGTGCGGCGTGTAGTCGGTGGCCTCGCGCTGCATCCGGTAGCGGGCGATGAAGTCGTCCACGCCGGTCGCGAACGGCTTGTACCAGCGCCCCTGCACGAAATTGTCCCGGGGATCGCGATCGACGACGATCGCTTTGGCCCGCGTGAAGAAGCGGAGCGACCTGGCCGGCGCGTACGGCTCGAACGCGTTGTGCATTACCACCGTGGTCGTTTGCGGCGCCACGTTCGAGGAGAGGATGGCCGCGAGGTAATCGCGGGTGACCTCGTCGAAGCGCGACGGCCGCGACAGATACAGCTCGAACTCCATCGCCCGCTTCCAACCCAGCTTGCCGAGGACCTTGCGCGCGAACAATTCGGGGCCGTTGAGCTCCGCCAGGGCGTACGGCCAGGGTGCCCGCCAGCTGGCGCGGACGAGCTCGCCGAGGTAGGTCTCCGAGAGCGCGAAAAACCTGCCGGCATAGTAGTCGTCGTAGTTCCAGCCGACCGCTTCGAACAGGCTGCCCGGGTGGCGCAGCGAGTTCCTCGCACCGAGCCGGCGGACCAGCCGCTTGAAGCGGCGGATCGCCGCGTCGGAGCGGATCGGCGACCAGTCGTCGCAGAGGGCGTGCCGCAGATCGTGGAGTCCGCCCTGCATCCGCAGCAGCCCGAACTCGAATTCGAAATGCGGGACGTGATAGCCCTCGACCTCCCGCATCAGATCGATGACGGCGTGCTTGCCGGTAAACGCGTAGCCGCTCAGATCGACGAACTGGGTGACGGCGCTCATCCCGTGGCGCCGCCCGCCGCGCCGCACTGCCAGTCGCAGACCGCGTCGATCACTGCCTGCTGATCGGCTGGCTCGAGGTGCGGTCCGATCGGCAGGCTGAGGACGGTCGCAGCCAGCCGCTCGGCGATCGGGAAAGATGCCGCTGCGACGGCGGTGCCCGCATAGGCTCCCGAGCGGTGCGGCGGGATCGGGTAATGGATCAGCGTGCCGATGCCGCGCCCCTGGAGGTGCACTTCGAGGGACGCGCGATTGCGGCAGCGGATGACGAACAAGTGCCAGGCGGACTGCGCCTGCGGCAGCGTCCGCGGCAGATCGAAGCCGTCATGCCCGCGCAACGCGTCCAGATAGCGCAACGCCTGGGCTGCGCGCCGCTGGTTCCACTCGTCCAGCCGCGACAGCTTGACGGCGAGGAACGCCGCCTGCAGGGGATCCAGCCGGGAGTTCATCCCGGCGACCTCGTTGTGGTACTTGACCCGCGATCCGTAATTGCGCAGCACCCGGATCCGGTCGGCGAGGTCGTCGTCTTCGGTCGTCACCGCGCCGGCGTCACCGTAGGCACCAAGGTTCTTGCCGGGGTAGAAGCTCCATCCCGCGGCGTCGCCGAGCGCCCCGGCGCGCACCCCGCCGAGCGTCGCACCGTGCGCCTGGGCGGCATCCTCGATCAGCTTGAGACCGCACGCCCTGGCAATCGTGCCGAGCGCGACCGTGTCGGCGGGCTGGCCGTAGAGATGCACCGCCAGCACCGCTCGCGTGCGCGGCGTCACCGCCGCCTCGACCCGGTTCGGATCGATATTGCAGGTGCCTTCGTCCGGTTCGACCGGGACCACGGTCGCGCCGACCTGCGACACCGCCAGCCAGGTGGCGATGTAGGTGTTCGATGGCACCACCACCTCGTCGCCCGGGCCGATGCCATAGGCGCGCAGAATCAGCTGCAGGGCGTCCAGCCCGTTCGCCACCGCCACCGCCTGCCGAGTCCCGCAATAGGCGGCGAACTGCTGTTCGAATGCGTCAACCTCGGTGCCGAGGATGTACCACCCGGAGTCCATGACGCGGCGGTAGGCGGCATCGAGCTCCGGCTTCAGCTCGCTGTAGGCGGCGCCGAGGTCGAGGAACGGAACTTTCATGTCACGCAGGCTCGCGGCGGCCGGGCGCCACCACCATGGACGGCGGCAGCGTCGACTCCAGCCCGTCGATCGCCGCACGGCCCATCGCCAGGACCGCCTCTTCCGTACTACCGCCGATATGGGGCGAGACAATCACGTTCGGCAGCGTCGCCAGTTCGCAGGCGACCGGCGGCTCGACCTCGAGGACGTCGAACGCTGCGCCGGCAAGGCGGCGCTCCCGGATGGCGTCCGCCACCGCCGGTTCATCGACCAGCCCGCCGCGGGCGCAGTTGATCAGCACCGCGCCGGGCCGCATGATCGCGATCCGCCCGGCTGACAGCATCTGCCGCGTCGTCGCGTCCAGCGGCACGTGCAGGCTGACGACGTCGGCGCGCGCGAGCAGCTCGTCGAGGGCCACCGGCTCGACCCCTTGTTCGCGGTAGAAGTCCGCATAGTCGACGATGTCGTGGGCGAGCAGCCGGCACTGGAAGGCGCGCAGCAGCACGCACACTTCCTTGCCAACGTGGCCGCAGCCGATCACGCCGACCGTCCGGCCGGACAGCTGGCGGCCCTGCAGCTGCTGCCACGCGCCGCGCCGGACCTCGTCGCACGCCGCCGGCACGCCGTGCAGCAGCGCGATCGCGTAGGCGACCACCAGTTCCGCGACCGAGCGGCGGTTGACCCCGGCGCTCCAGCCGAGCGCCACGCCGCGCGCCTCGAGCGCGGCGAGATCGAGCCCGTCGAGGCCGACGCCGTACTTGCTGATCACGCGCAGGTCCGGCAGCTGCCGCAGCAGCGCCTCATCGACCCGCTCCATCGCGATGATCGCCTTGGCGCAGCCGGCCAGGAATTCGACCAGCGCCTGCCCCCTGAGCGACGTGCCGGCGTCGTTGAACCGGGCCTGCGGATAGCGCTGGCGCAGCTCCGCCCGGAGCTGCGGATGTCTGGAAAACGACCGCGACGCGACACCGACGATAAACTGGTCCTTCACTGCCGGCGGCCGCGATCCAGAAACTCGGCGCAGAGCGTCCGGAACGCCTCGTCGTTGGCGCACTGAACCAGGCCGATCCGGCCGTGGCGGTCGGGAAGGATCAACGTCAGCCTCGCGTCGGTGTTCTTCTTGTCCTGGCCGAGCGCTGTCAGGAGCGCGGGCAGCGGAATCGGCAGCCGCTCGACGCCGCGGTAATTCGCGGCCAGCGGGCCATGCATCCGCTCGAAGTGGTCGCGCGAGGTCAGGCCGAGGCCGGCGGCGACGTAATTGGCCATGTCCATGCCCAGCGTGATCGCGACGCCGTGCGGCACGGCAAAGCCGGTCGCGGATTCAATCGCGTGGCCGAAGCTGTGGCCGTAATTCATCACCCGCCGGACGCCCTGATCGAATTCGTCGGCCTCGATGAGCTGCTGCTTGAACCGCAGCGACGCGTCAATCCTCGAGCGCATGACCGCTTCGTCCGACGCCAGCCGGGGATAGTCGGCGGCGATGGCATCGAAGGACGCCGGCCCGTCAATCGCGTGCACCTTGAGCATCTCGCCGATCCCGGATCGGACCTCAATTTCCGGGAGCGTCGCCAGCAGCCGCGGATTGATCACGACTCGCCGTGGCGGCGTGAAAGTGCCGACGATGTTCTTGAGCGTTCCGACGTTGATCGAGCTCTTCGAGCCGATGCACGAGTCGGCCTGGGCCAGCAGCGTGGTCGGGACGAACTCCCAGTCGAGGCCGCGCATCACGATCGAGGCGAGGAAGCAGGTGATGTCCTGGATGACGCCGCCGCCGACGGCGAGCAGGACGTGGCCCCGCCGCAGGCCGCCGGCGACCAGTGCCTCGACGTACGACGGGCAGCGTTCGAGCGACTTGGCCGCCTCGGTCGCCTCGATCTCGAGCACCGCGCGTCCGTCGAGCAGCGGCCGCAGCGCCTCGCGGTAGAGCACGCCGACCTGGCGGTCGAGAATGACGTGAATGCCGGCACGGCGCGACGCCGGCACCTGCGACGAGAACGGCTCGCCGCCTTCGAACTCGACGTCGTAGTGGCCGCGGTGCGACGCGATCCGAATTGACTCAGACACGCGTGAACCCGCCGTCGATGACGACGTTCTGGCCGCTCAGGTAAGTATTTTCCGGACCGGCCAGCCAGGCGACCAGCGCGGCAATCTCGTCGGGCTGGGCGAGGCGGCGGATCGGAATGCGGCCGGACAACTCGGCGATGCCGGCGTCGCCGAGAATCCTTCGGGTCAGGTCAGTGTCGACGAACCCGGGCGAGACCGAGTTGACGAGGATGCCGTCGCGGGCCACTTCCGCCGCCAGCGCCGCCGTCAGGCCGTCGAGGCCGAACTTGCTCGACGAATACGCGGCCCGTTGTTCCCGGCTGACGACCGCGAAGATCGACGCGATATTGATGATCCGGCCGTAGGCGCGCTGCCGCATGCCGGGGACGACGGCGCGGCACAGCAGAAAGACCGAGCGCAGGTTCACCTCGTGCACGAGATCGAAGTCCTCGGGCTTGACGTCGGCGATGCCGGCGATCCGGTTGATGCCGGCGTTGTTGACCAGGACGTCGTAGCCGGCCCCGCCGGCGGCGTCGGCGAACGCCGCCGCGGCGGCCCGATCGCCGAGGTCGACCGCCAGGTACGACGTGCCGTCCGGACCCCGCCCGTCGGACCTGGTCCCGGTGACCGTGACCGCCAGTCCGTCGCGCACCAACCGCGCCGCAATCGCGGCGCCGATGCCGCGGGTGCCTCCCGTCACGAGCGCGCGCCGCTTCGCCGCGGCGCCCCCGGCCGTTGCCTCAGCGCCCATTCGCCTCCCGCGCGCAGGCGAGGCGGAGGAAATTGCCGACCAGGTGGTCCAGCACCATGTGAGCGTCTTCGACCGGCCCGTACTCACCCGCCGGGGTCGGCACGTGGACGGCGAGGTGCGCGATCTCGCGCAGCCGGCCGCCATCGAATCCCGTCAGGCCGATGGTGATGGCACCCACACCATTCGCGTACTCGATCGCATTCAGCAGGTTGGGCGAATTACCGGACGCTGAAATGGCGACGACGACGTCGCCGGGAAGCAGCATGACCTGCAGCTGGCGCAGAAAGATTTCGGCGTAGCCGAAGTCGTTGGCGACGGCCGTCAGGACCGGCACGTTGTCGGCCAGGCTCATCACCCGGAACGGCCGCCCGGAGCTGCGCGTGCCGATCGCGAGGTCGTTGGCGAAGTGGCTGGCGGTGGCGGCGCTGCCGCCGTTGCCGATGAAATAGACCGTCGCGCCGCGCTCGCGGGCGGCGAGCAGCGCCTCGGCGAACGCGCCGATCGCGGCCGTATCGATCTGCGCGAGCACGCCGGACAGATAGCGGATGTATTCGCGTGCGAAGTCGGCGGGAGCGGAGTGCGCCTCGTGGAGGCGGTCAATGCTGTTCACAAAAAGCCTTCGGGAACGTGGTCCGACAAGTTGTAGCGCGCCCGCCACGCCGGGTCGGCGCAGTAGACGCGGTAGACGAGGTGCATGGTTCTGAGCGCGTCGAGCGACGAGCCGTGGCTGAGCGGCGCGCCGCCGTCGATCGCGTCGGCGAACGCGGCAATCTCATCCTTCCACGAATGGTCGTCGTTGTAGCGCGTCATCTGCTCCCGCGGATCGCCGCCGTCGTCGTCTCCCGCCCAGGCGACGGTGATGGTCTCGGCGCCGTAGCTCTTCGAGCCCGACAGGATGCCGGCCAGCGCGATCGTGCCGCGGGTCAGCGTCAGGTCGAGCTGGAAGCGATGCCGCCACTGCGTCGCCGACGAGTGGAGCATGGCGACGACGCCGTCGGCGGTGCGCATCAGCGCGTAGACATTGTCGTCGACGTCGTGGTGCCAGTAGCCGTTCGACACGACGCTGTGGATCTCGCTGAACTCGCCGGCGAACATCCGGATCATGTCGACCATGTGGATGCCCTGATCGAGCAGGATGCCGCCGCCGGCCAGGTCGCGCTTCGTCCGCCAGTCCGAGTCGAAGCGGATCATTTTCGACTTGCCGTAGACGCCGCGGAGGTTGATCAGCGTGCCGAGCTCGCCGCTGCGGACGAGGCGGAGCGCGTCGACGACCGAGTCGTGATAGCGGTGGTTGAAGCCGTACATCAGCCGGCGGCCGGGATGGCGGCGCTCGCACTCGATGACGCGGACGATGTCGGAGAGGTCGCGGCCGGGCGGCTTCTCGCAGAAGACGTGCAGGCCGCGCTCGAGGCCGCCGACGGTGACGTCCGGCGCGAGATAATTCGGCACGCAGACAAAGACGACGTCGAGCGGTTCGGCCAGCAGGCGCTGGTAGTCCGGCATGAACTTGACGCCGTCCGCGAACACCCCGGCCTCGGCGAACGCCTGATCGCAGACCGCGACCGTCTTCAGCCGGGGGTGCTCGTCGATGAAGCGCCGGCGCAGCTTGCCGACGACGCCGTAGCCGGCGATGCCGACGCGGAGGCACGGCGCGCTCATCCGGCCTCCGGGCGGGACGCCAGCACCCAGACGTGGGAGCTCAGGCGGTTGGCGGCGAGGAAGGCCTGGAACGCGTCGTGGACCGCGCTCGAGCGCTTTTCCAGCAGCAGGCGCAGGAACCGGCTGCCGCCGAGCAGGGCCCGATCGGCCGACAGCGCCGACCGGACGATGTCGACGTCGAGCCGTCCGGGCGTCAGCACCTCGACGTCAACCAGGCCGCCACGCTTGAACAGCCGCGTGAAGCCGTCGACGCTCGGGAAGTTCAGGTGATGCGGCGGCGAGACGCTGCGCGAGCGCTCCCAGAGCACCTGGATGTCGAAGCCGTCGACGCCCAGGCTGCTGACCAGCATCCGCCCGCCGGGGCGCAGCAGCTGCGCCATCGACTGGACGAAGTCGAGCGGCGAATAGACGTGCTCGAGCACCTCGAAGCAGACCGCAAGGTCGGCGGTCCCGGCCCAGGCGCCGGCGCCTTCGACCGGCTCCTCGAGCGTCTCGAAGCCGCTGGCGCGACAGGCGGCCGCCAGCTTCCGGCCGGGCTCGATCGCCAGCAGCCGGGCGCCCGGACGGACGCGCTGGTACTCCTCGAGGAACAGCCCGTAGCCGGCGCCGACGTCAATCACGGTATGCGGCTCGCGGTCGCGCAGCACTTCCAGCACCCGTGCGACGCGCGGCGCAAAGATCTGTTCTCGGCGGTTGGCCAGGCTGGCCGGAAAGAACGTCTCGGCCCAGTAAGTGGCGGAGGGGCTGTCGCCGTAGAAGCGATCCAGCGCCGCCGGGTCCGGCCGCGGCGAAACGTAGAGCGACCCGCAGTCGCGGCACTCGACGTAGGCGAAGCCTTCCTTGACGAAAGCCGGCGCCGCCGCCTCGGCGCCGCAGCCGGGACAGGGAACGGCGCGGAACGCTGAACGATCGGCAAAGAAGGCGTGCGCATCACGTGCCGACAGTTCGAGGTAGGTGTTGAACAACTCGGCCGGGCGGATGTCCTGCTCCTTCATCCGCGCGCCGCCCCGGCGTAGCTTCTGAACAGCGGGTCGGCCTGCATCAGCCGCTCGGCGATCGCGAGATCCGCCGTGGTATCGACGCTCTGCAGCGCCACCGCGGTCGGCACCATCTGGATCGGATAGCCATGCTCGACGAAGCGCATCATGTCGCACGATTCGGCGATCTCTGAGGGCGTCGGCGCCAGCGAGCTGAAAGCGCGCAGGACCGCGGCGCGAAAGGCGTAGATGCCGATCTGGCGGAAGCGGTAGGCAGGCCGCACCCCCATCCGCCGCGACGGAATCGGCTCGCGCGAAAAATACATCGCGCGGCCGCGCACGTCGACCGCCACCTTGACGTTGTTCAGGCTGTCCTGCTCCTCGTCCGACTCCAGGGCCGCCATCAGGTTGGTACAGCCGAGGTCGGCGTTCGCGGCGTCGTCGAACGGCGCCAGCAGGTCGTCGAAGATCCCCGGCTGGATCAGCGGTTCATCTCCCTGGATGTTGACGATGATGTCAGCGTCGATCGACTGCGCCGCCTCGGCGACGCGATCGGTGCCGCGCTGGTGGGTGTCGCTGGTCATGATCGCCCGGCAGCCGAACGCTTCAGCGGCGGCGGCAATCTCGCGATCGCAGGTGGCGACGCAAATTTCCGCGAAGCGGCGGTTGAGGCTCGAGCGCCGGAAGACGTGCTCGATCATCGGCAGCCCGGCGATCCGGGCGATCGGTTTGCCGGGAAACCTCGACGCTTTCATGCGCGCGGGAATGATCCCGGCAACGGTCACTGCACTCATCGACTCTGATTCTCCGGAGAAGGGGCTGGCGCCGGCCGGTGCTCGCTGACGACCGTGGCCGGCACTCCCGCGACAAAGGCGTGGGCCGGCACGTCGCGGGTGACGACCGCACCGGCGCCGATGACGGCATAGTCGCCCACCGTGACCGGTCCGATCACGATGGCGCGGCTACCGACGTAGCAGCCACGGCCGAACGCGATGTCACGCCCGGACGCCGGCACGCTGTGCAGCGGCTGTCCCGACGCTGCCGCTTCGCTGGCGCTGAGGTGCTTGCCGGTCAGCAGCATCACTTCCTCGCCGAAGACGCACTCGGGGCCGACCGTGATCGCACCGCTGCGGGTATTGAACATCACGCTGGCCGGGATTCGCTCTCTCGCGATCTCGACCGGATCGCCGAGAATCACCGGCCACTCGCCCAGCGGCCGGAAGCGTTGGTCGACGCGCAGCGAATACGCGCGGGCGATCCGCTGCACGAGCGGTGCAGTGCGGGTGACGAACCAGCGCAGCGCTGCCTTCATGCGCGCGGAATCGTCGTCCGCAGCTCGGCGACGCCGCTGCGGCACGACGCGCCGAGAAAAAGGAAGTCGACGCTGTAGGCGACGAAGCGGTAGCCGCGCGCGATTCGCGCCCTGACCCGCTCGGGCTCGGGCTCGACGACGTGGTAGCCCATCGGCACGCCGTGCTGCAGCGAGACCTGCTCGTAGCGCTCGAGCACCACCGCCACATCCGCATCGTCGTACTGGCCGGGCTTGTGCATCGAGGCCGATAGATCGTACGGCC
Organism: Acidobacteriota bacterium; assembly: GCA_031393955.1. GTDB lineage: Bacteria > Acidobacteriota > Vicinamibacteria > Vicinamibacterales > 2-12-FULL-66-21 > JALZOC01. The sequence goes on along the minus strand of JANMWI010000097.1, from coordinate 83,661 downwards.
CGATGATCGTCGCGTCGACGTCGCCGACCGAGAGAATCTCCGGCAGGACCGCGACGGCATCGACGTGCTCGATCTGGAGGACGACGATGGCGTGCTGCTCGAGGGCCGTGACATACTCTGCGAATTTCGCGCCGTAGGCCTGGGCGCGCCCCAGACCGACGCCGCGGCGGCCGCGCGGCGGATAGTAGACGGCCTCCACCGCCGCCTGGCCCTCGGCGGCGCTGCCGATCATCGGGACGACCACGCCGTGGGCTCCGGCGTCCATGACGCGCTTGATCAGGTTGGCGTCGTTCGACGTCAGGCGCACGAGCGGCGCCACGCCGGCCGCCTCGATGACCCGGATCAGCTCCTCGGTTTCGCGCAGACTGACGACGCTATGTTCGAGGTCGATGACGATCCAGTCGAAACCGGCTCCCGCCATGATCTCGGCAATCGCCGGATGCGCGAGCGTCAGCCATGAGCCGAGCGTCGGGGCTCCCGCGCGAATGCGCGCCTTCAGGCCGGTTGGTGTCACACGAACCTCCCCGTCAGCTGGCGCAGGCGGCGGCGCTCGCGCTCAGTCAGGACATAGACGTACCAGAAACCGACCAACCCGCTGAGAAGCACGGCCCGCGCGGCCAGCGCCGGGATCGGCGCTGCCGCGGCGGCGAGCGTTCCCGCCACCAGTACCGCCACCGCCGAGGCGATGACGAGACCGAGACGACCCGTCTCGACCTGGAGGCGATACAGCCGGTTCGAGACGACGAAGACCGCGAGCGCCACCAGCACATACGACACGAGCGTGACCCACGCGGCCGCCATATAGCCCCAGCGCGGAATCAGCAGCAGGTTGAGCCCGATGTTGAGTGTCATTCCGGCCGCGAAAATCGCCACCTGGTAGCCGAGCTTCCGCGCGAAGATGATGCCGCTGTCGACGACCCCGACGACGCCGTAGACCAGGTGGCTCAGCATGATGATCGGCACCACCCGGTAGGCGGCCCGATACTCCGGCGAGCCGATCGCGGCGACCATTTCACGGGCGAACATCCCGACGCCGACAGTGGCGAGCAGCCCGATCATCCAGTAGTAGGTGAGCATGACCTTGAACAGTTCGGGCGCGCCTTCCTCGGCTCGATACTCCAGGCGCATCGGGCTCCAGATTTGTGAGAAGGGCATGATGAAGAGCACGTGAATCAGCATGCCGAGCCGGTAGCCCAGCGAATAGACGCCGACGTCGGTCAGGGAGGTCAGCCGGTTGAGCAGCAACCGGTCGACCGAATCCAGCACGTAATATGCCGCCCCGATCCCGACTGCGCCCATTCCGTAGCGCGCCTGAACGCCGAGTTCCCGGCGTGACAGCCCGCCGCCGAGGTGGCCGCGCAGCAGCCACACCAGCGCGAGCGCGACGAATGTCTGGGCGATGAGGGCGCCCAGGAAGGGAGCCAGCACGCCGAGCCGCCGCCCAAACAGCAGCCACACGATCGCCCCGGTCGTCAGCAGCAGCGTCGCGATGTTGACAACGACGACGGCAACCGATCGCCGCTCGAACCGAAGCACGACCAGGAACAGGCCGTTCACGAACGTCACCGCGGAGGAGGCCAAGGCGATGACGAGGTGGAGACGATACTGCGCCGTGCCGAAGAGGCGGGTCGAGAGCGCCGAGGCCAACGCCAGCCCCAGCCCGATCTGCAGCGCACAGCCGAACAGCGTCACGGCCAGCGCGGTCGTCACCGTCCGGCGCCGCTCGGCGTCGGTGTGATAGTCGAAGTAGGATCGCGCCAGCGCCGAAGAGCTGCCGAGATAAAACACCACGCCGGCCAGCGCCGCGACCAGCGTAATGAGCGACAGCACCCCGAAATCCGCTGGCGAGAAGTAGTGCCCGTAGAGCGGGAGCAGGATCACGCCGAGGAGCGCCTGCGCCACCGAACCGAGGCCGTAGACCAGCGTGTGCCCGGCCGCTTCCTTCAGCCGCGCGTACAGCGCGCCGGGAACTGCGGCGGCCGTCACAGCGCGGCGATCCTGCCCTGCGGCACACGGCGGGCCCTGAGGGCGGTCCGGATCCGCTCGACGCGGTCGAACGACATGATCACGACGCAATCGAACGGCTCCCCGGCCAGCTGTTCGCGGTCGAGCGCGTCCGGGCCGTGACACGGGACGTTCCAGCGCGTGGCGCCGCCGCGCTCGTCGATCGTGCCGACGACCGTCGCGCCCAGCCGCCGGGCGCACAGGTACCCGACTTCTGCCAAATCATGCTCGCCGTAGAGTACTAGCCTCGTCTCCTCCGGAGCTGAACCCAGATGGACGATGAGCTCGCCGAGCCGCGTCGTGACGTGCTCGCGCAGTTCGACGTAGGCATCGCCGCACTGCTGGAGGTGGCGGCGGGCGAGACGCCGCCGCTCCACCTGACCGTCGCGGGTCAGCTCGTAGCGGAGACGGTGTCCCTGGCCCTGCACCATGCGCACCCATCCCGCCGTCACGACCGTCTGGAGGAGATGGTTGGTGTGGCCGAGGGCGGCTCGCAATTCGATCGACAGTTCGCGCTGCGAGCGATCGCCGTCGCGTGTGAGCAACTCGAGCAGCCGCCACGTGACGAGGGGCCGCAGCGGCGCGCGGTGCGCCGGTCTGGTGCGGGTCTGAGTGGAGGGCACGCTCGGGACGAGGGCTGAAAGACACTCCGTGCCCGTCACCCACACCCCAAGCGGGGCGACGGCAGTCACGCTTCAGAATTGTTCAGAAGATGAACGTTCGATTGTTCTTCCTGGAAGCGCGGTTGTCAAGGTTGCGCACCGGCCGCGGCAGCGCCGCCGCCGGTGCGTCTGTCGAGGCCTGAGGCGGCGCTACTGCGTCGCGACGCCGGTCGAGAACGACCCGTTGGTGCTGTTGCCGACGACCATGTTGTTGCCGAACGAGACGAGCGTGCTCATGCCGTCGTTGAACACGCCAACGACGCGGTTGCTGAGAACGGCGACGCGGCTGCAGCGCACCGTCGCGCCCTGGCCGGCGACGATGCCGTAATCGTTATTGGTCGACAGGGAATCCTCGAGGTTGAGCACCGCCGAGGGGTCGTTGGCGGCGGCAAAGCCCATCGACCCGCCGCTTGCCGAACTGTGCTTGACGGTGGCGAGCCCGGTCGGCCCCACCCTGACGCCGTACTGGCTGTTCTCCGCGGTGAAGTTCAACACGGTCGCCCGCGCGTTCTGCATGTAGAGGCCCCCACCGGCGCACGCCGTCACGCGGGTACTCGTCACATAAATCATCGACGAGCCCGCCTGCACGTCGATACAGCGGCCGGTGAAGTCTGTGATGTTCACGTCCTCGATATGGACCGTGACGCCGTTGTTGATGACGCGGATGCCGCTGATACCGTTGCCGGCGCCGTCGATGCTGAGATGGCGCAGCACCACCTCGTCGCCCGAGGCGGCGTTGATCGTGACGCCGTTGGTGAGCGACGCAAGAATGCCCCCCACCACCCCGCCGCCGTCAATCGTGATGGCCTTGGTAATAGTGACCGCGCCGAACCCGCCAGGATCCAGCACAGAGATGACGCCGCTCGCAGCCGTTTTCGAAATCGCCCCCGCGAACGTCTTGCACGGCGCGGTGCGGCTGCACGGGTTGACATCGTCCCCGACGCCCGACACCCAGGTGCGGGTCGCCTGGGCCTGCGCCGGCACCGCCAGTGTGAGGGCCGATGCCGCAACCGCGAGCGCGCAAATGAAATGGCGAGTCATACTGACTACTCCTTCTAAGTGACGTCTGAACAATGAGCTGCCCGGAGCTTGTGCGCGAACCGCTGCGGCCGTGGTCAGGGGAGCGGCATTCCGGGCGTGACCGGATCCAGCGGAGGCCCGGGCCGGTCGGAAGAGACCGGCCGCGCGTAGTCGAATGTCGCCTCCGGCGGTTCGGCGGTCGGCGGCGCGATCCGGGCCCCGCCGGACACCGGGCGAAGAGCCACCGGCGGCGGCGCATCGGCATCCGGCGGGACCGCCGACCAGTCCCGCCCGGGCATCGGATCCGGATAGGCGTGTTCGGGGATGACATCCGGCAGCGCCGTCCGGCGCGGCAGCGACGCATCCCGGCCGAGGATTGCCACCGCGACGAATGACGACACACCGTCGAGGGGGATGTCGCGCGGCACCAGCAGCGGATCCTCATCGACCAGCAGAGCCTCGAGCGCCTGGCGCTCATCGACGCAGGCGAGATGCAGGGTGACAGGGCGATCGGCGACGTGATCGAGACCAGACAGTTTCAGCTGGCCGGCATGGGCCCATTCCGCGAGCAGCGCCCGCAGCGGCGCGTTGTCGGCCGTCACGCTGACGCAGCGCTGCTGAAAGCGGACGTGTAGCGCGGCGGGCTCGGGACCGGCGAGCAACGCCGCCAGAACGCTGGCAAACAACAGCACGGCGGGGAGTATAGCATCCGGGACTGGAGGTAGACTGTCGGTCCGACGTGACCACGATCAGGCGCTCCACATTTGCGCGACTGAGCCATTCCGCAGAGCGGCCAATCCTGTTCTCGCTGCTGTTGATCCTCGGCGGAACGGTCGGCGCGACGAGCGTCACCTCGCCCGATAACCGGGTCAGTTACGCGGGGTTCGCCCTGCTGCTCGTCCTCGCGTCCGTCCGGGGAGTGCGGCGGCAAGCGAACCTGCTCCGGCTGCCCCGGCCGCTCCTCGCCTACGACCTGATGCCCGTCGCCCTGATCGCGGTGTGGCTCTACGGGATCGTGCGCGGCTTCGCCGCCCAGAACCCGCCGCTCCACGTCCTCCACAATTTCTTTGGGATGACGCTCTACGCGGTCTATTACGTGTTGCTGGGAAGGGGCGTGCGGCGGTCCGACCTGGTTCGCTGCGTCGTCCTCGCAGCCGGCGTGACCGCCGTCATCATGTTCGGCTTCTTTCTCTTCGACAAAGCGTGGGGCCGCGTCGCCGCCCATCCCACGTACTTCCGCTTCTTCGCGGTGCGGGACTACTACTCCGAAACGCAGATGCTGCTGCTGGCGCCGGCGGCGCTGCTGGTCCATCAGCTGCTGAGTCCGCCGGCGCGGCGGCCGTGGCGCACCGGCACCCTCTCCTCCGCGCTGCTGCTCTACGCCTACCTGTTCGCATTCCTGCAGATCAGTCTCTCCAAGGCCACTTTGCTCGCCTACCTGCTGGGTGCGGCTGTCACGGTTCTTGCCATGAACCGAAGCATCCTCCGACTGGCGACGCACGGCGGCCTCCTGCGGCTCGCCGCGGCCGCCGGCACCATCGCGCTCAGTCTCTATCCGCTGGCCCATCTGCTCGCCTACGTCGCCGAACCGGTGCCGCCGGCGGCCGTTTCCGAAATGGCTGCCGCGACCGAGGCTCCGACGGCCGCCACCAGTCCCACAGCGCCGGCGGGGTTTGCGGCCGACGCGGGCGCAGCCGCGAAGCCCCAGACCCGCGCTGCCCCGGCGGCGCTCCTTGATTTCATCGCCGCCGTCCAGTCGACAGTGGCAGCCGACGGCCGCATCTGGATCGGCGCCGACAACGCCGCGCTGTTCGCAGGATCGGTGGTCGGGCTGCTCTATCCCGGCGCCAGTAACGGGCACGCGGGTGACATCGTAGCTATTGAGCAGGGCAGCCGAAGCGATATCAAGGCGGCCGTCGATCGGCTCGGCATCCGCTACCTCATCGTCCAGACCGCTCAGCCGCCGCTGCACTTGTTCGCGGCGTGCCGTTTCGACCGGCCGCTGGTGCGCTCAGATGTGATCACCGTCACGGCGCAGTCGCGCTATGCGTTCGAGCTGTACGCAGTCGACGGCTGCCGCCGCCCCTCGCTGATCGGCCGGCTTCCCGACGCCGTCGTGGAGTCGAAGCGCCTACGACGTGAGCAGGCCGCCGCGATCATCGCCGACTTACATCTACTCGGCAGAGGGCTCGGCGCGCCGGTGCGCGGTGACCGGCGGGACCCCGGCAGCTACGGTTTCGAGCACAATTACCTCAACCTGCTTCACAAGTTCGGGGTCTTCGCGCTGGTGATCTTCTCCGTCTATGCCGTGACGCTGGCACGGATGGTCCGACTCGCATCAGGATTCCGGACGCGGCATCGGGTGCTCGCCTCCACGGCGCTGGTGTCGGGACTGATCATGGGGTTCGGCAACCCGATGCTGATGAGCCCGGTCACGGTCACCCTCCATGCCATCGTTCTTTACTGGCTCAGACCGCCTCAAGTCCGGAACGGGGCGGCTGCGTGCTGAAAAGAGGCCTCGACCTCGGTCGTCCGGACCTGCTGTTCCTGCTGATCTGGGCAGGAACGACGTGGCTGGCCTACCAGGACCTCTACCTGATGACCTTTGACCGATCGACGCCGATCACGCTGCTGATTGGCTTCAACATTGTCTCGTTCTTCGTGATCTACGCGTGGATGTGGCGATCCGGCCGCTCCACCCTGCCCACCCCGCCGCTCGACGACGAACAGTCGGCGGCGCTGCAGCGGCTGACCCTGTGGCTGCTGGCCGGATGGACTGTCCTCTTCATTGTCATCGTCATCCGCAGCGGCGGGATTCCGCTGTGGTGGCGGCTCCGCCATCAGCCGAAGTCGTATGTCGACTTCGGTGTCGCGACGCTTTCCGGCTTCGCGAACATGCTGCGCGCCTTGATTTTTGCGCTCTGCGTCCTGCTCGCCACCCGGCGGCGCAACGCGACCGCGCTCGTCATCGCCGCCCTGCTCATCGTCTCCTCGGTGCTGGAGATGGCACGCGCCAACACGACCTACCTCCTGCTCTGCGGGCTGGGCGTCTATCTGATGCGCCGGCGGATCCGCGCGAAAGCCATCGCCGCGCTGGCGCTCGCCGCCGTGCTGTTCATCCTGGCGTTCGGATGGACCGAGAAGAACCGCAGCCCGGGCGGCTCCGGCGGCGAAGCGATCCTGAAATATCCGTCGATCCTGAACGGTCTGCCCTACGGCGTGACCAGTGTCTACCTCTACCTCACCACTCCAGTCAGCAATCTGTATTACTCGGAGGCACACGGCATTACGCCGTTGGGGTTCCCGTATTTCTCGACGCAGCTGATCGTGCCGACGGTGGTGCGGGATCGAATCTACGTCGCCCACCAATACCCGATCGCGCTCAGGCGCGACAGCCACAACGCCACCACGTTCTACTCGCCGTTCGTCGCCGACTTCGGCGTCGCGGCGGCGGGACTGCTGGTCTGCCTGATCCAGCTGGCGGTTTCATACGTGCACGTCAAGGGAAGGCGCGGCGACGAATTCTTCCAGGTCATCTATGGGCCACTGTTCGCGGCCCTGGTCCTCAGCTTCTTCTTCAACTACTTCCTGACGCTCGGCGTGCTGCTGTTCGCTCCCGCCGCGCTGGCGGTCAGGTGGTGGCTGCGCTCCGGCGCTCGCGGCGCGCCACCCACCACCACAGCCCGGCCGCAGCCGCCGCGATGAGCAGACCGTTCGGCGCCGGCATGCCGCGCCCCAGCGCCAGCGGGATCCCGGCCGGCAGTCCCAGCACCGCGAGCCCGACATAGAGCCAGGTTACGCGCGCGTGACTGAGGCCGGTCGATGTCAGCCGCTGATAGAGATGCGAGCGGTGCGCCTGCAGCACGTTCTCGCCCCGGCCGAGCCGCCGCAGCAGGGTGACCGCGGTATCGAACAGGAACGGCCACACGAAGCAGGCGGCCGCCGCGATCGACCAGAACGGTCGCGAGCCGCCCAGCGGCAGGACAGCGAACACGAAGCCGAGGAAAGCGCTGCCACCGTCGCCCATGAACACCGTGGCGGGGGGGGCGTTGAAGACCAGGAACGCCGCGCACCCCGCGCCGATCGTCAACGCCGCGACGGCAACAGCCGCGTCGCCGGTCGCGACGCCGACGGCCGACCACGCCGCCGCCGCAACGATCGCCTGGCCGCCGGCGATGCCGTCGATCCCGTCCATGAAGTTGTAGGCGTTGACGAGCCCGACAATCCATCCGCCGGTCAGCAGCGCGATCCAGATCGGCCACTGTCCGCCGGCGCCGGCCGCCGGCGCCGCCTGCCAGACCACGACCCCGGCGATCCCGGTTTGCGCCGCCAGCCTGACCAGCGCCGGCAGCGACCGCAGATCGTCCACGACACTGGTCGCGACCAGGATCAGCGCGCCAGAGGCGAGCACGACGGCATGCTCGAGCGTCGGCGATCCGAGGGCCGAGGCGGCCGCCTGACCGGCGGCGACGCCGGCGACCAGCCCGACACCGCCGACCCGCGGCGTCGGCCGGGTGTGCGAGCTGCGGGCGTTCGGCACGTCGAGCAGGTTGCGCGACCTGGCCCATCGCGCCAGCACCGGGATCGCGATCAACGTCGTCAGGAACGACACCAGGAAGCCGGCGGTCACGACACCACACCGCCGCTCGCCCGCCACTCCGCGACCTGACGCTCGATGCCTTCCCGCAGGAGGATCCGCGTCTCAAAGCGGAACCGCCGCGCAAACCGTTCGCCGGGGTAGACGTCGTCGCCAAGCCACTTGGCGATGGACTGGGCCCTCGACGGCAGCACCCAGCCAGCGGCGGCGGCGAGCGCCCTCGCGGCGGCGTCCGGCACGTGCCAGCGCGGCACCGGTCTCGCGACCGCCCGCGCGAGCTCGTCGACGACTTCCCGCATCGACACGGCAGGGGCGCTGACGTTGTAGGTTTCGACGCGTTCGCCGCGGTCATCGGCCGCGGCGACGATCGCACACGCCCGGGCCGCATCACGCACGTGAATCAGGCTCTTGCGGTTCGAGCCGCTGCCCAGCCAGATGAAGCGGCCGGCGGCGATGAGCCGCAGCAGCCGCTGGACGTTGCCGCGATCCCCTTCGCCGTAGAGCGTCGCCAGGCGCAGGATCGTCACGCGCATCGCGGAGTTCGCGGCCGCCGCGATGACGCGGGTCTCCGCCGCCGCTTTGCTGGCGGCGTACGGTCCATTCGGGCGACAGATCGCCTCCTCGCGGCCATCCGATCCGGCACCGTAGACGGCCACCGAACTGACGTGCACGAAGTGGCGGACACCAGCCGTCACCGCCGCGCCGGCCACCACCGCCGCGCCGCGGGCATTGATGTCTTCGAACGGGGCGGTGGCGGCGCCATCGAACACGTGGGCCAGTCCGGCCGCGTGGATGACCACATCCACTCCGTCCATCGCGGCCGCCACCGCCGCGGCGTCGCGGACATCCCCTGACCGTGCCGTGGCCGGGCCGGCCTGCGACGGGCCGCGCTGCAGCGTCCGGACATGGTTGCCGGCCGCCACCAGCTCGTCGACGATCGGCCGGCCGAGGAAACCGGAGCCGCCCGTGACCAGCACATCCTTCACCCCCACACTCCAGCGGCAGCGGCTAGGCGGACGGCAGGCGGGCGGTCAGCGGCGGCGCGTCCGGCGCGTGGCCGAGGCCGGGCATCCAGCGGCCGAACGCTCGCGCCAGCAGCGCGGGGTCGTCCACGTGGGATGCATTGATCAGGAAGTCGATCGCCAGTGCCAGATCCTCGGCCGACGCCCCGGGCTCGGTGACTTGAAGGACGTCGGGATTCGCCGTCTGCTCGACGACCGCGCCGTCCTCCCATAGCGACTCGGACAGCTTCTCGCCCGGCCGCAGGCCGCTGAACTCGATGCGCACCTCGTCGGGCGACAGTCCGGACAATTTGATCAGGTCAGTCGCGAGGTCGACGATCCGCACCGGCTCTCCCATGTTCAGTACGAACAGCTCGCCGCCGCTGCCCATCCCACCCGCCTGAAGCACCAGGTCGACCGCCTCAGGAATGGTCATGAAGAACCGCTTCATCTCGGGGTGCGTGATCGTAATCGGCCCGCCGCGCTCGATCTGCTGCTTGAAGAGCGGCACCACGCTGCCGCGGCTGCCGAGCACGTTGCCGAACCGGACCACCACGAAAGCGCGGCCGTGGCCGGCCGCCGCTTTCCTGACAATCTCCTCGGCGACGCGCTTCGACGCCCCCATCACGCTGCTCGGTGAGACGGCTTTATCGGTGGAGATCAGGACCAGCCGCGGCGTCCCGCAGGCAATCGCCGCGTCGACGACGTTGCGCGTGCCGACGACATTGTTCGAGACCGCCTCCTCAGGATTCTCCTCCATCAGCGGTACATGCTTGTGCGCCGCGGCGTGGAAGACCACGCCGGGGCGGAACCGCATGAAGATCCGCCGCAGCCGATCGGCGTCGCGGACATCGACGATGACCGGCTGGACCCGCACGCCGGGAAACGCGGCACGCAGCTGCTGGTTGGCTTCGTAGATGCTGTTCTCGCCGTGCCCGGCGATGACGAGGAGCGACGGGGCGGCATGGGCCACCTGCCGGCACAGCTCCAGCCCGATCGACCCGCCGGCGCCGGTCACCAGCACGGTCTGGCCGGCCAGATACCCGGCCGAGCCGACCCCGCCGACGAGATGCGGCCGCTGCAGCAGGTCGACAATCTCGACGTTGCGGAGCCTGGAGACGCTGAGCTTGCCGTCGATCAGCTCGAACATGCCCGGGACGATCCGTGAGGTGACGTCGAGCATCCGGCACCGCTCGGCAAGCGCCCGCAGCACGGCGCCGCCGGCGCGCGGCCTCGCGATGATGACCTCGTCGGCGTTGATCGTCCCTACCACCTCCTCGAGTCCGTCGACGCGGGCCAGGACCGGGACGCCGTAGATGCGCTTGCCGACCTTGCGGCGGTCATCGTCCAGAAATCCGACCGGCGTCATGCCGAGATGCGCGTTCTTCTGCATCTCGCGGACGACGATCGCGCCCGCCTGCCCGGCGCCGAGAACCAGGATCCGCCGCGCCGGCCGGGTCGTCGGCGCGCCGCCGCCGCGGTTCGAGGTGTTCGCGTCGAAGATGATCCGGATCGACATCCGGAAGCCGCCGACCATCAGCAGCGTCAGGCTCCAGTCGATGACCAGCACCGAGCGTGAGAATTCCGGCAGCTGGTGAGTGAGGAGCCCGAGCGTGACGAGCGACGCCATGGCGACCGACGCGGCGCTGGTCGCGAAAAACAGCGCCAGCATGTCCTGGACGCTGGCATACGCCCAGAACCGCCGGTACATCCCAAAGGCGTGAAAGATGACGGGCTTCAGGAAAAGCGCCGTGAGGAGGAACGGCACCATCTCGCCGCGGTAGCTCCACGCGATCCAGTCGAACCGCAACGCGAACGCGCCAAAGGCCGCCGCCCCAATCAGCGGGACGTCGGCTGCGAGGACGTAACGGTTGCGCAGCATCAAGCCTTCCTGAATTCCTGGGAATGCGACGGAAGCGACCGCGGGCGGGCGCCTCGATTGCCGATTCTCGACGCCGGCGGCGGGCAAGTCAACTTGCAGCCTCACTGACCAGCTGGCACCACCTCAGGCACAACCCTTGCCTGAGGAGCTGGGTCATGCAGGAGGCTCGGCAAAAAATGGTAAAGAATTTCCTCAAGCCCTCAACACTGGCGATGGCCGTGTTACTGGCAATACCTACATTGGGCAGTGCCCAGGACATTTATCTCGCATCCGGCGGTGCCGACCTCACCTGGCACGGGACGGCGACCGGACAGCAGGCGGGCGTCTGGATGGACATCGGCGCCGTCAGCAATGACACCCGCCGCGATCTCGTCGTCGGGGCGCCCGGCACCAGCGGGACCGCCGGCACAGTGTATGTCATCTTCGGAGGTCCCGACCGCAGCGGCGACCTCAGTCTGGCGAACGCCGACGCCATTATTTCGAGCACGGAAGCCGGCAACCGCTTCGGGGCCACGACAGCGGCGGGCAACATCCGCAACGTCGAGGGCACGACGCCGCGGAATCTCGCGGTCGGCGCCCCCGGCGCGCTCTCCAACCGCGGCGCTGTCTACCTCTTCAATGCCGGCTTCGCCAACGGCGCCACCGTCGCGCACACGTCGGCGGCCTTTACCGTCCTTGGGGCGGCGGGCGACCAGCTCGGATCAGCGCTCGCGACCGGTGACCTCGATAACGATACCTACCGCGAGCTGATCATCGGAGCTCCGGGCAGCAACAAGGTGTATGTCATCAAGGGCGGCCCCTCGCTCAGCGGCACGCTTGACCTGAGCACCACCTCGCTCCCCGCCTGTTCGGCGAATGCCGACGTCAACTGCTACATCCAGGCTGGCGGCATCGGCCTGCCGGGGGCGCTGATCGCCGGCGACGTTACCGGCGACGGCATCTACGACCTGCTGATCGGGTCCCCTTCGAACAACGTCGTCTTCCTGTTCCCGGGCGTCAGCGGCAAGATGCCGCCAGCGGCGACCACTTCGTTCAGCGGCGTCAGCGCCGGGGACCAGGCGGGCACCTCCATCCGAATCCTGGATATCGACGACGACGGCAAGAGTGACCTGGCGATTGGTGCCCCCGGCGCGAACCCGGCCGGGCGGTCCGCTGCCGGCGAGGTCTTCCTGTTCCTCGGACCGATCACGACTGCCGGAGCGATTCCGCTTTCCTCCGCTAACGTCGTCTTCTACGGCTCTTCCGCCGGCTACCGTGCCGGCGCGCGCATGGCCACTGGTGACATCAACCGCGACACGCCGAACGACCTCGTCATCAACGAGTCAGAGGCGGCCAGCGGCGCGGGCGTCCTCGAGATTTACTACGGCCGCAGCCGCAGCACGATCGGCACCTTGTCGGGCGGCCAGCGCGTCGTCGACTTCGCGGTCACCGGTCAGGCCAACCGCCGGATCTTCGGCGACCCCGCCACCGGCGGCATCCGCGCCGTCCAGGTCTTCGAGGTCACCGGTGAGGGCGCCCGCGACATCATCGTCGGCGTGCCGGCCTTCGACAGCAACACCGGCAAGCTCTACTTCACGATCTCGCCGAAGCTGCGCATCTCGTCGTCGAGCGTGTCGATGACCGTCAACCAGGGCAGCACCGCATCGTCCTCGGCGCCGATCAACGTCACCAACCCGAGCATCGTCTCGATTGGGTGGAGCGCCGCGTATCCGTCCAGCGCGCCGGCGGACGAACGCTGGGTGTCGGCGAGCCCGTCGGCCGGCACGGTCGACGCGACGCACTCGAACAGCTTCTACGTGGTGGCGTCAGGCGCCGGGCTGACGCCCGGTGTGCACACCGCGACGCTCAACGTCACGTCGACGACCGCGGATCTGACGATGACGCTGCCGATCACGGTCACGCTGACGGTGACGGGCGCGACCGTCGCGGTCGACACGCCGGCCGCCGGTGCGACCGTTAACAACGGCTTCACCATCGCCGGCTGGGCGATCGACACCGCGGCGCCAACCGGTACCGGCGTCAGCCAGGTCCAGGCCTACGCCTACCCGGCGACCGGCTCGCCGATCTTCCTCGGCACCGCCGCCTACGGCAGCGCCCGCTCCGACGTTGGCGCGAGCTACGGCTCGCGGTTCACGAACTCCGGGTTTTCGATGACGGTCGGCAACCTGACACCCGGCGCCAGCTACCAGATTTCGGTGTTCGCGAAGAGCACCGTCACCGGCACCTTCGCAACCTCAAAGTCGTTCGACGTCACGGTAGCGAGCACGAGTCCCGCACCCGGCCCGACGCCGACCGACCCGAACCCCACACCGCCGCCCAATCCTAACGGTGGCGGCACGTGCAGCGCCGGCTCGGTGCCCGGTCCCAGCACCAACGTGGCACTCAACCGGACCGGCCTGTTCTTCGGCGCGACCAACAACGGCGCGCTGAAGTCCGGCGCGCAGTCCGCGACCGTGACCTTCACGGCCGGGTGCGGCTCCTGGTCGGTCAGCACGACCGCGACCTGGGTCGATATCACGACCCCCTCCGGTTCCGGTCCCGGCACCTTCACGGTCTCGGTCAAGCCCGGGACCTACCCGGCGGGCACGTTCTTCTCGAACACGCTCACCGTCACCGCGCCGGGCGTGGCGAACTCGCCAATCACGATTCCGCTGCAGTTGCGCGCCTACGCCACGACGCTCGATCCGTTCGGCGCGGTCGATACGCCGGCCGACAACGCCACCGGCATCGTCGGCTCGATCGGCGTCACCGGCTGGGCGCTCGACGACATCGCCGTCTCGCAGGTCACCATCTGGCGCGATCCGATGCCGGGTGAAACCGCGTCGTCAAACGGCAAGGTCTTCATCGGCAACGCCGTCCAGGTCGACGGCGCGCGGCCGGACGTCGACGCCGCCTATTCGCAGCCGTTCGACTACCAGGCCGGCTGGGGCTACCTGATGCTGACCAACATGCTGCCGAACCAGGGCAACGGCACCTTCAAGATCTTCGCGTATGCGGACGATGTTGAAGGGCACCGCGTGCTGCTCGGCGCACGGACGATCACCGTCGACAACGCCCACGCGACCAAGCCGTTCGGGGCGATCGACACGCCGACCCAGGGCGGCACGGTCTCGGGCACGGCCTATGTGAACTTCGGCTGGGTGCTGACGCCGCAGCCGAACACCGTGCCGTTCGACGGCTCGACGATCATGGTCTACATCGACGGCGTGCCGGTCGGCCATCCGACCTACAACCAGTACCGCAGCGACATCGCGACGCTGTTCCCCGGCCGCAACAACAGCAACGGCGCGGTCGGCTTCTACACCATCAACACGACGACGCTGTCGAACGGCGTCCACACGATCGCGTGGGGCGTCACCGACAACGCCGCCAATGCCGAGGGCATCGGCAGCCGTTACTTCACCGTCCTGAACGGCTCCGCGGCGTCGGCCATCACCGTCGAGCGCAGCTCGAGCACGCAGTCGGCGATGGGCCAGGCACTCGAGGTCCGGGTCGCGGCCGCCGCCGGCGGCGCCACCGGCCAGCCGGCGACGGCGGTCGGCGCGCTGCCGCTCAGCGAGACGCCGGTCTACCTGCGGACCGGATTCGACCAGACCGCGCCGCTCGACGTCATCGACCGGACGGCCGACGGCGTGAGCACGGTGAACGTCGCCGAGCTCACCCGGTTCCAGCTGACGCTCGGCTCGCCGGCCAGCGGCGAAGGCGACCACTACGAAGGGTATGTAGTGGCGAACGGCCGCCTCGAAGCGCTGCCGTCCGGCGCGTTCCTCGACGGCCAGGCGGGCGAGTTCTTCTGGCAGCCAGGGGTCGGGTTCATGGGCACCTACGAGCTGGTGTTCGTGAAGGTCTCCGGCGAGACGCGGGAACGCATCCCGGTCGAGGTCCGAATCACCGCCCGTTAGCGGGCGGCGGAGACACGGGTACAACGCGAAGGGGCCGTCCACTGGGCGGCCCCTTCGTCTGTACGGAGATGCTGTTTGCGGGAACCGGGCAGGTCACGCCGCGGATCCGGCGGCGGCCGGCGGACTCCAGTTCAGCGGGATTCTACGCCGGCGGGGGTGCCCGGCGCGCGCGACAGACGCTCGACGTCGGCGTCCACCATCATCCTGACCAGGCCGGCGAAGTCGACGGCCGGCTCCCAGCCGAGGGCCGCTTTGGCCTTGGCAGGATCGCCGATGAGGTGATCGACTTCCGCCGGGCGCAGGAACTTCGGATCGAGCTTGACGTATTTCTGCCACTCGAGTCCGACATGGCCGAACGCCAGCTCGACGAGCTGCTGGACCGAGTGGCTCTCGCCGGTCGCAATCACGAAGTCGTCCGCCTTGTCCTGCTGGAGCATCAGCCACATCGCCCGGACGTAGTCGCCGGAGAAGCCCCAGTCCCGCTTAGCGTCGAGGTTACCGAGCGCCAGCGAGTCGGCGACGCCAAGCTTGATGCGGGCAACGCCGTCGGTCACCTTGCGGGTGACGAATTCCAGCCCGCGCCGCGGCGACTCGTGATTGAACAGAATGCCCGAGACCGCAAACAGGTCGTAGCTCTCACGATAGTTGACGGTGATGTAGTGCGCGAAGACCTTGGAAACGCCGTACGGGCTGCGCGGATAGAACGGCGTCAGCTCGGTCTGCGGCACTTCCCGCACCTTGCCGTACATCTCGCTCGACGAAGCCTGGTAGAGCCGGATCGACGAGTCGACCTGCCGGACGGCCTCGAGGATCCGCGTCACCCCCTGCGAATTGAATTCGCCGGTCAGCAGCGGCTGATCCCACGATGCCGGCACGAACGACATCGCAGCGAGGTTGTAGATCTCGTGGGGCCGCACCTCGTCGATGACGCGGATGAGCGACAGCTGATCGAGGAGGTCGCCCGGCTTCAGATGGATGCGGTCCAGCAGGTGCTCGATGCGCCAGAAATTCGTGGTGCTGGCGCGTCGCACCAGACCGTGGACCTCGTAGCCCTTGTTGAGCAGCAGTTCGGCGAGATAAGAGCCGTCCTGGCCGGTGATACCGGTGATGAGCGCGCGTCTGGTCATCGGGTCGGAAAGTATAACGTACGGGTGGCTAGGTCTGAGCTGACAGCGGCGGCCAGAGAGTGTCGCGGCGTGACAACCTGGGCGCGGTCGTCGGCCAGGAGATGTTCAGAAGTGGATCGTCCCACCGCGCGCCCCACTCGAAGTCCGGCGCATACTCCTCGGTGGTCTTGTAAATGACTTCCGCTTCCGCGCTGACGACACAGAACCCATGGGCGTAGCCGGCCGGGACGAAGACCGAACGGCGATTTTCTGCGGACAGGGTGACGCCCACCCATTGCCGAAAGGTCTTGGAATCAGGGCGGATATCGACGGCGACGTCGAAGATTTCGCCGCTCACTACCCTGACCAGTTTCGCCTGAGCCCTTGGCGGGCGCTGTAGGTGCAGGCCGCGCAGCGTGCCCTGCGTGGATCTGGAATGGTTCTCCTGAACGAACTCCCCCGGCAGACCCGCCGCGATGAATTCCGATCTTTTATAGGTCTCGACGAAAAAGCCTCGCTCGTCGGTGAACGCACATGGCTCGACGACGACGACGCCCGGCAGTTCGGTCGGGCTGAATAGGAACGGCATTGCGTTACAGTTCGTCTTCCAGCAGGCTCGCGAGATACTGTCCGTACGGGCTGCCCCTCATCGCGTGCGACAGACGACCGAGGTCGGCGCTCGTGATATAGCGCAGGCGGTAGGCGACCTCCTCAGGGCAGCCGATCATCTGGCCCTGCCGCTCTTCAACTGCCTGGACGAAATTCGTCGCCTGTGCGAGCGCCTCATGAGTGCCGGTATCCAGCCAAGCCACCCCGCGCGGCAGCCGCTCGACACACAGCTGCTGTCGCGTCAGGTAGACGCGATTGAGATCGGTAATCTCAAGCTCGCCTCGCGCCGACGGGCGCAGCGCCGCCGCAATATCCACCACCTGGTTGTCGTAGAAATAAAGACCCGTGACAGCGAAGGATGACTTCGCTCGGGCCGGTTTTTCCTCCAGCCCCACCGCACGTCCGGCTTTATCGAACTCGACGACACCATATCGTTCCGGGTCGCGGACACGGTAACCAAAGACCGTCGCACCCTGCTCCCGCGCCGCAGCGTTGCGGAGATAGTCGCTGAGATGGGCGCCGTAGAAGATGTTATCGCCGAGCGCCAGCGCGACGCCGTCCGAACCGATGAAGTCGCGCCCTATCAGAAACGCCTGGGCAAGGCCGTCGGGAGTCGGTTGGACCGCGTACTGGATCGAAATTCCAAAGTCCTGGCCGTCGCCCAGCAGACGCTTGAATCCGTCCTGCTCGTGCGGAGTTGTAATCACCAGCACTTCCCGGATACCGGCCAGCATCAGCGTCGATAATGGATAGTAAACGAGCGGCTTGTTATAGATCGGGATCAATTGTTTGCTGACCCCGCGCGTTACGGGATGAAGCCGCGACCCCGACCCGCCCGCCAGAATGATGCCCTTTGCCGTCATGCTGCACTTGTACCCTGAGGCGACCACTTCTGCAACGGCTCAGTCCGCCCTACGCGATGCCCGCCGAAAGGCGATCGCGGCGACCGCGTAGGCGGCGCAGCCGGTGTAGAACGCCGCCGAAATCGACCACGCCAGCGCGATGCAGACGCTCAGCACCGACGCCAGTACCGACGCCGCGCCGTTGACGCCCCACAGCCACGGCGTCAGCGCCGCCGACCGTCGCGACGCCACCTTCATGCCGAGCGGAAAGGCCATGCCCATCATCAGCCCGGCCGGAAACAGCAGCGCCACCGCGGTGGCGATCCGGATCGGCGTCGACGCCGCCATCGTCGCCCGCACCGCCGCCGGCGTGACGAGGCCGGTCACGACGAGGACGATGACCAGCGCCACAATCCGCCGCTCGCCGCCGGTCGCGACCGTCTCCCCTGCCACACCGGACGTCAGGTAACTGCCGATCCCGCTCGACAGCAGCAACGCGAACAGGACGACGCTCAGCGCGTAGGTCGGATGGCCGAGGGTGATGATCAGCCGCTGCATCTGCGACGTTTCGACCAGCATGAAGCCGATCCCGATCGCGCCGAAGAACACCAGCAGCGCGTGACTGCCGGTAAGGTCGGCCCGCGACGTCCAGAGCGGCAGGACGATACAGAGGGCCGTGAGGATCGAGACGACGCCGAGGAGCACCGCGAGCGTCGCTACCGCTTTCAGGTTGTTGCTCTGCTTCCCGGACTCGAGCCGATCGAGGCGGAAGATGTCGCGCAGCCGCAGCATGTTGAAGAAGAACGGGCTGTTGTCGGTCGGCGCGTTGATCCGCAGCGGGTAGGCCGCGACGAAGGCGTCCGCATCGGCGGCGGTCAGTCGCGCGAAGACATCGTCGCGCGCCACCCGCGGGCTGAACATCACTTCGAAGCCGAGGTCGGCGCTGGCTCGCTCGGCGGCCGCCAGCTCAGCGTCGGTGAACGGCCGCCGGCTGACCAGCAGCGTGCCGACGCCGTCGGGCGTCTCCGGCCGGTTCGCCATTGTCATGTTCCGGACGATCAGCAGGTGCGAGCGGGGATTGGTGACGCCGACCCGGCGCAGCGCCTCGACCGCCAGCGTCGTCGTCCGGTACATCTCGTCGGGACGCTCGCCGTAGTACCAGCGCGAGACGCTCAGCAGGCCATCCGGCGTCAGGTGTTCGAGAAAAGTAGTCCACGCCTCGGTCGTGTAAATCGCGTTCTCGCTGAGCACGAACGCCCCGGCGGCGGTGGCGGCCCAGGTATCGATCAGCGAGATCTGGATCAGGCCGTAGTGGTCGCGGCTGCGCGCCACGTAGCTCCGCGCTTCGTCGTTCACGAACGTGACGCGCGGGTCGCGGTCGAGGTGGCCGGTGAAATCACCGAAGCGGCCGTTGACGGTGCGCAGGATGTCCTTGTTGATCTCGACCGCCACGACCGAACGGGCGCCGAGGGTCAGCGCCGACAGGACGTCCCGGCCGCCGCCGGCGCCGATGACCAATGCTTTGTCCGGCGGACGGACGCGGTAGCCGAGATTCGTGACGTCGTAGGCGAGGTGCGGCACGGAGGCGGCGCGGCCATCGTAGCCGGTCATGACGGTTCCGGCGACGACGTCGATGTCCATCTGGAGTTGGCGAACGCGGATGTCCGGCGGCAGCGCGCGGCTGAGCCCCCAGCCCTGGGGCTCGACCAGGGTCTCGCGGTTGCCATTGACCCGGACGCGCGAGTAGGAGTTCCATTTCTCGTAGAGCGGCCGCGCCTCGAAGCTGCCCTTGATATAGAGAATGCGGAACACCGGGAAGTGCTTCCAGACCAGCGCCGTGTTCACCCCCGCCGCCACCGCAAGCACGACCGAGACCGCCACCGCGGCACGCCGCAGCCCGCCGCCGGCGGGCCCGGCGAATGCAATCGCACCGAGGCTGGCGAGAACGCACACCCAGAGCACGGCCGTCGGGCCGTCCGAGTAGTCCAATACAGGGATGAGCAGCACGCATCCGACAGCGGCCCCGGCCAGGTCGGCGGCGTAGAGCCGGCTGACCCGCGCCGGAAACCCGGTCAGCGACAGGCAGACGACGATGCCGCTGACGACGAAGGGGATGGCGATCACCGCGTAGGTGAAGCCGATGGCGTAGAGCGCGACGATCGAGGGATGGACCCGGAACGGCACGCTCAGCTGGGTGAGGAAGCTGAACACCATGGCGATCGGAAACAGCAGCGCCGCGAGTGCCAGCCACCGGTCCAGCCGGGCCGCGGTGAAGACGCGCGGCGACAGGTAGACGATGAGCGCGCCGACCGTCATCCCGAACATCGCCACCGACAAGGCGACGAACGCGAAGTGATACAGCATCGTCACGCTGAAGATGCGGGTGAGGAGGATCTCGTACATCAGGGTGGCGAGCGCGACCATGAAGAGGCCGATGTACGTGCCGCGGGCCGGGAGGTGTTCTGGTGTCACAGGGTGTTCATGATACTGAATACGAATGGAGGAAGCGTTGCGCATGAAATCCGCGGGGCTGACGATCGTGCTGCTGGCGGCGTTGACGGCACCGGCGGGCGCGCAGCGGGCGCGCCCCGCGACGGTAGCGCCGGCAGCCGCCGCGGCGCAGGAACTGTCGGCCGGATGGGGGGCGCTGGCCGCCGGACACACGGAGGCGGCGGAAGCGGTCGCCGATCGGCTGCTGCAGGCCGGACCGCGGCGCCACGAGGCGTTGTCCCTGAAGATTGCCGCCCGCGTGCAGGCCGGGCATCCCGACACGGCGCTCGATGACTACGAGCAGTGGGTGAAGGGGGCGCCGCATGAGGATGTCTTCCTGCTGCAGCCGATTGCCGTCGGCGTGGTCGAGGCGCTGACGAGGGCCGCCGATGTCGGGGTGCGGGTCGATGCGCTGCAGGCACTGGCCGAGGCGGGGGATGCGACGGCCGCGGCACGGCTCGGCAGCATCGCGGCCGAGCGTCCCGGGATCGCAGACGAGGCGCTCGCCCGCGCCAATAATCCCGAGGCGATCGCGCGGCTGTCGCGGCGCGTCGCCGCGCCGAATCCGCGCGCCGACATGAGCGGGGCGATCGACACGCTGGCCGCGGTCAATGCCCCGGGAGCGGCGGCAACGTTTGCGGCCGCGCTCGATCCGGCGCGGGCGATGCCGACGAAGATGGCGGCGGCGCGGGCGCTGGCGAAGATCGGGGCGACCGACGCGATCCCCCAGCTCAGGCGCGCGCTGCAGGATCCCGATCCGCCGGTGCGCATGACGGCGGCGGCGGCGCTGGCCCGGCTCGGGGACGCGAGCGGCGCCGACCTCGTCCGCGAGATGGAGAACAGCCCGGTTGCCGACATCCGGCTGATGGCGGCGGAGGTCGCCGCGCCGGGAAATCCGGCGGGCGCATGGGTCGGGACCGCGACCGGGGTGCTGAACGACGTTGATCCCCTCGCCCGGCTCAGTGCGGCCCGGCTGCTGGTCGCGCACGCCGCGGACCCCGCGGCGGGGCTGGCGGTGCTGAATGCGGCCCTGGCGGATCCGAATCCGGCGCTGCGGCTGGCGGCGGTGCGCGCGGTCGAGACATTTCCGAGGGAAATCCTCGGGAATGACGTCCCGACTCTGCGCCGGCTGCTGCGCGATCCCGACCCGCGGGTACGGATTCTGGCGGCGGGGGCTTTACTGACGCTCGCTGGCGGGGTATAGTCAGTCGTCAAAAATTCGCTTGTCTGCCAGTCGCGCAGGCCGTACTCTAATGTCCGCTCCCCTCGTGTCGATATACAAAATATGAAGACGAAGCTCTTTGTGCTCGGGGTGGCGTGCGCCTGTGCCCTTCTTGCCCCCGCACCGGCGGCCGCCCAGGCGAGCCGGCTGGGCCCGACGTTCAATCTCGGCGGCACGACCAACCCGGCTCTCCTGCCTGACGTCGCGCACGACCCCGTGAACAACCGGTGGCTGCAGGTCTCAGGTAACGGGTTCATCGAGGGGCACCTGCTGAACTCGACCGGAGGCACGGTCGGGGCGTTTCGCATCAATGCCACGGCCGGCTACGTGCAGAATCCGCGAGTCGAGTATGGCGGCGACGGTTACCTCGTGACCTGGCACGAGACGATTGGCAATCTGGCCTACGTCCGGGGCCGGATTGTCAGCACCGACGGCGTCCCGCAGGGGGGCGACATCGCGATCAGCGGCGGCGGCAGTTCGTGGCTGGCAGGCGTGGCGATCGGCTATTCGACGGCGAGCCGGGAATTCATCGTCGCGTGGGTTGGAAATTTCGGCGTGACCGACGACATCCACGCGCAGCGGCTGAGCTCGACAGGGACATTGGTGGGCGGCCTGATTCTGATCTCAAGCGGTTCAGCCGACTGGGACCGCGAGCCGGCGATCGCCTACAACCCCGACACCGACCAGTACTACGTTGCTTACGCTTCGTACAGCCGGAGCAATTACGGCTACGTCTCGGGCCGGCGCATCCAGGCCGGTACCGGCGCGTTCGTCGGCGGCATCCAGCAGTTCGCGACCAACATCGCGTCACGCATTCCGTCGATCAGCTACAACACCGCCACCGCGCAATACCTGCTGGTCTGGTGGCATCAGTCCAGCGGGGGTGTGGCCTTCTACGGACAGGTGCTCAACGGGCCCGACGCCTCGCCGGTCGGCGGCGTGAAGGTCATTTCTTCCTACTACGTGGCCTACGACGCGCTCGATGTCGATTACAACGAGCCCTCCGGCGAATTCCTCCTCGTCACCCACGGCCGCAACTGGGAAGATGCCGCGGTCAGCCTGCGAAGCACCGGCGATCCGATGGACAACGGCTTCGTGCTGACCAACACGCCCGACTTCCGCGCCGTCAAGAACGGCGACGGGAATTTCAACCCGCGCATGGCCGCCAGCAAGAGCGAGAAGAAATGGCTGGCCGTGACCTCGAGCGGATTTGCGTCAACGGCGGCGCAGTTCGCCGGCAGCGGCGGCGCGGGTGCGGGCGGTGGTGCCGCCGGGGGCGGCACGACAGCGCCGCCGCCGACCGCCCCGGTCTCGGCGCCGCGGATGTCGATCGACGTGCCGCGGACCGGTTCGACCGTCGCGAACACCTTTTCAGTCGCGGGCTGGGCACTCGATCTCGGCTCGCCGTCGGGCACCGGCATCGATTCGGTGCAGGTGTGGGCGTATCCGACGACGGGCGCGGCCCCGACCTTCGTCGGCGTGGCGGCGCTGGGGGTATCGCGTCCCGACGTCGGGGCGGCGTTCGGCAGCAGCCGGTTCGGGGTCAGCGGCTACTCGCTCGCCGGTACGCTGCCGGGCGGCACCTACGATCTGATTGTCTATGCCCACAGCACCGTCACCTACTCATTCAATAACTCGCAGTCGGTGCGAATCACGGTGCTGGCGCCGCAGTCGCTGCCGCAGATGGCGGTCGACCTGCCAGGCCCCGGCCAGGCGATTTCGCAGAACTTTCGCGTAGCCGGCTGGGCGCTGGACGCCGCTTCCTCCGCTGGGACCGGGGTGGACGCTGTAGACGTGTGGGCGTACCCGGTGGCAGGCGGCGATCCGCTCTGGGTTGGTTCGGCGACTATCGGGGTCTATCGTCCGGACGTCGGCGCCGCGTTCGGCTCGGCCAGGTATTCGAGCAGCGGCTTCGACCTGAACGTCAACGGCGCCCTGCCGCGGGGAGACTACAACCTGGTCGTCTTCGCCAGGAGCAGCGTGATTGGTTCGTTCAACAACTCCGTCCTGGTCCGGATCCGGGTGCTGTAAACCGGTGCGCTAAATCGGCTGTCCCGCTGCTTCCTACTCAAGAGGGGGCCGCCTCCAAGCGGCCCCTTTTCCTTGTACTGTCGAGCCAGGCTGCATCTGAGATCCAGACCTCAGTTCTGTAAGGCCTTCTGCCCGCCCAGCCACCGAGCGCCGGCACAATTCAATAAAATCTGGCCTGTTCTTGGCCCTTTTAGGCTCGTCCGGGCCGGCACGGCTGTTGCCCCTGCTCCGATACCCATCGGGTTCAAGGAGCTTTATGTCGAGATTACGCCTGTTCGTCACCGCCGTGCTGATGCTGTTGCTGTTCGGGACGGTCGCTTCGGCCGCCTCGATCACGATAGCCTGGGACCCGAACGTCGAGCCCGAGGTCAGCGGCTACCTGGTGCTGGTCGGCAGCGCGCCAGGGGGTACCGACCAGACGTTCGACGTCGGCGCGCAGACGTCTTTCACCTTCTCGACAGCGACCCCCGGCAAGACCTATTACTTCCGGGTCCAGGCCTATACCGCGGCGGGCGTCAAGAGCCTGCCTTCGAACGAGGTCTCCGGCATCGCGCCGGCGGCAACGACAGTGCCGCCCTTCGGCAGCTTCGACACGCCGTCCGACAACTCGGCGGGCCTGACCGGCTCGGTCGCGGTGACCGGCTGGGCGCTCGACGACAATGGCATCACCAAGGTGCGCGTCCTGCGCGCGCCAGTCGCCGGCGAGACGCCGGGCGTGCTCGTGCCGATCGGCGACGCCACCCTGGTGAGCGGCGCGCGTCCGGATATCGCCGCGATTTTCCCCACGACTCCCGGGCGCGATCGCGCTGGCTGGGGTTACCTGTTGCTGACGAACTTCCTGCCGAATCTGGGCAACGGCACTGTCACGCTCTACGCGTATGCAGACGACGGGGACGGCCATTCGACCCTGCTCGGGACGAAGACGATCACCTGCGCCAACGCCAGCTCGATCACCCCGTTCGGCGCCATCGACACGCCGACGCAGGGCCAGACCGTCACCGGCGTCATCAACAATTTCGGCTGGGTGCTCGCCCCGGGGACGCGCCGCGCGGATCCGACCGGCGGCGGCACCGTCCGGGTCGTCATCGACGGCGTGCCGGTCGGCAGCCCGGGCGGCTGGACGTCACGGTCCGACCTGACCGGCTACTTCCCGGTCGCGCAGTACACGGGCATCAATACCGCCCTGGGCGTTTTCACCTTCGACACGCGCACGCTGACCAACGGCGTCCATACGATCGCCTGGGCGGTCACCGACAACATGGGTGGCACAGCGGGCGTCGGCAGCCGCTACTTCACGGTCGCGAACGGCTCGGCCTCGACCGCGGCCTCGACGTCAGCGTCGAGCGCGACCGCCGCATCGACGGCAACCGCAATGGCGGCGGCCACGGTCGCGGAGCCGGCGCACGACGTCACCCCGCTGGTCGGACGCCGTGGCTACGACCTCAACGCGCCGACCCGGACGTGGCGCATCAACCGCTCAGGCTTGTTCGTGGTGCAGGCTGAGGAACTGGACCGCATCGAGCTCAACACCGGCGCGACCAGCGCCGGCATGGTCTCGGCGAACGGGCTGGCGCCGCTGCCGGCCGGCGCCGGCCTCGACGGCGGGGTCTTCACCTGGCAGCCCGGCGTCGCTTACGCCGGCACCTACGACCTCGTCTTCAACGGCCCGGCGGGCGACCGCATGGTCCGCATCGTGCTGAATCCGAAGGGCAGCGGCCGGGTCGGACCGCAGGTCGTCGTCGACACGCCGGCGCGCACCGCCGACGGGGTCACGCTCGCCGCCGGTCAGGCCTTCACGGTCGCCGGCTGGGCGGCGGATCTCGACGACCAGTGGGGCGGCACCGGCGTCGAAGCCGTGCATGTCTGGGCACGGCCGCGCGACGGCGGCGAGCCCATCTTCCTCGGCCAGGCGACGCTCGGCGGCTCACGCTCCGATGTCGCGGCGGTCTACGGCGATCGCTTCAAGGCCAGCGGTTACGGGCTGACCGCCGGCGGCCTCGCGGCCGGCGACTACGACCTGAACGTCTTCGCCTGGAGCACGGTGCTCCAGGACTTCGCCGCCGCCGCGACCGCGCCGGTCTCGGTCCGCTAGACGCGGATTCGATGCAAGCAGTCCGGGAGGCTCCGCGCCTCCCGGACTTTCGTTTGTACCGCTCAGGGAACGTGCACGTCGTCGAACACCGCCGTCGTCGTATTCATCGGGTCTTTGCTGACCGTGGCGAGGCCGACGAAGACCGTGGCGTCCATGGCCACCGTGTCCGAGCCGACGAGCACCCAGTTCAACCCGTCGACCGACTCGTAGGCGTTGAAGAGGTCCCCAATCCGTTCCAGCTTGATCCAGTAGGGAGCCTTCACGACCGCATCCATGGCGGCCACCGTCGCCGCGCCGGCCGACAGGCGGCGCTGGAAGATCGACCCTTTAGCGGCCGTCACTCCCATGAAGACGTTCGGCGCGGCGGGGTCGAGCGACTGACGGATCATCACGCCGGCCTTTGACCCGACATTGATGTTCTGGATTTTGATCACCCGCGCTGTGACGACGCCGTCGCCCGTCATCGTCCGCCAGGCGAACGCGAATGAGTCCGCGCTGCCCCAGGTATCGCTCCCCGCCCCCTTCATGGTGAACGCGGCGGTGGGGACGTCGAAGGAGACGTCGCCGGTAATGCCGACATTGCCGACATCCCCGCGCGACCAGCCGTCGGGAAGCAAGGACGGCGTCGGCGGCGGCACCGGGCCCACCGGTGTTCCGGGCGTCAGCACGACGTTGTCGAAGGCGCTGGTTGACGTCGCCGTCACGCTCGCGCTCGTTCCGGCCAGACCGACGTAGACCGGGCCGGTCATCGGCACGGTGTCGGTGCCGATGAATCGCCATGCGAAACCGTCAGGCGACGTGTAGCCGGTGACTGTGTCGCCGGCGCGGTCGAGCCGGACCCAGCCAGGCGCCGATGAGGTCGAGGACACGATCGTCGCGAACGTTGCGCCCCCCCCGGTCCGCCGCCGCTGGAAACCGGTCACCGTGCCGGCCGACAGATACATGAACGCGTTCGGCGAGCCGGGCGCGAGCGTCTCGCGGATCATGACGCCGGCGCGCGACCAGCTGACCGCCTTCTGCACGCCCGACAGCCGTGCGACGATCGAGCCGTCGCCGGAGAGCGGCTGCCAGGCGAAGTACATCCCGTCGGCCGTGCCCCACACATCCCCGCCGCCGGCCACGACCGTCACGCTGCCGGAGACAGGATCGTTCCCCGCCAGGCCGTTGATCCCGACCACGCCGATGTCCGATCCGCGCCATGGATCCGACAGCGTCGGACGGGGCGGCCCCGGGGCGCCGCTGACCGTGCTCGCCAGAACGGTTGCATCCAGCCAGGCCGTGCCCGGCGCGCTCCGGATATAGGTGTCTGGGCTGAGCACGATCTGGTCAATCACCGGACCGTCGGTGCGCTGCTGGACGCGGATGGTGTGCGGTCCGGTGGAGGCGAAATAGAGATCCGAGCCAAACCTGGTGGCCGTCGAGTTGTCGGCCCAGCCCCACCCGGCAATTGTCGCCCCCTGGAGCACGATTTCCTGGCTCGCCGTCGTCCCGATGCGGTAGCTCAGTGTCCCGAACGGATCCACCGAGTCGCTGAACTGGACGTGGACGGAGTTGTTCGACAGCGAGTTGGCCTGCGCGCGCAGCCGGATCCAGATGTGATACGGCACGCCGCTCATCGCATCGAACGTCGCCTCGAAATAAGTGGCCGGCGCGGCCAGCGCTGGGGCGATCTTCGCGTTGGCCTTGTCCGGGTTCCACAGCCCGATGCCACCCGCGGCGGTTGGATCCGCGATCGCGCTCCATCGCCCGACGATGTTGGCGGGCTGGACGTCGGAGGCCCAGATGACCTGCGTCACCGCGCCAGCGGGCGGCGGCGGCGGAGGCGGCGGCACCCCCTTGGTCGTGAAGGACCAGATCGGGCCGACTGTCTGCAGCCCGGCCATGGTTCTCGACGCCACGCGCCAGTAGTAGGTCGTGCCAGGCTGCAGCGTCGGCAGCACCAGCGACTGCGTTGCCCCCGTGCCGAAATCCTTCGGTCCGAGGCGGAGGTTGGGTTTATAGAGCGGCGGATTCGGGTCGAGCCCGAAGTAGACGTCGTAGTAGTGCGCGTAGTAGCCGCCGTCCCACTTCAGCTTGATCCCGGTGGTCGCGATCGTCGCCGCCAGGTTCGCGGGACTGGTGTTGGTCGGTTTGTCGGCCGGCAGCGGCGTGAAATCGGCAGTCTCGACCGAGCCGACAGGGTTCTGACGCCCGACACAATCATCCGGCACTCCGGCGGTCCACGAACCCGAGCACCACTTCCGCTGGAACTGGTTCGAGAAGTAGTCGAAGATCCACGGCTTGAGCGTGAAGTAGTTGTGCTCCTGCTGCTTGTTGTCCGAGGGCGTCGTCCAGTTCGACGAGCCGAACACCGACAGGCGCTGGCTCTGGAAGAGGACGAGCTTCTGGTGATTCAATCCGAGGTGAGCCCGGACCCGGAACTTGACGCCGGCGGCCCAGAGCCGGTCGAGGTTATACGACACCCATTGGCGCTTCGGGACGCGGTATTCGTCGAGATCGGTGATCAGCCGCACCGGTATGCCACGCTGGATGGCGGCGAGGACGGCGTTGGTCTCGCGCTCGTCGGTGAGCCGGAACATGATGACGTCGATACCCTTGGTCTCCCTGGGATACTTGCCGAGCAGGCGGTTGGCGTAGCTCTCCTGCTGCGGAAAGTTCAGCTCCGGGTCCTTCGGAAAGATCGGGTAGACGCGGGCCGGCGGATTGAGGATGTTCGCGTAGTCCTTGTAAATGGCCGTATCGACCCACAGGTCGTCGTACTTGGTCCGGAAGCTGTTCACCACTTTCGCGTCGTCGGTGAAGAAGATCGCCTCGTCTTCGAAGTTGACGTACGGCGCTTCGGGCACGAACGCGGTCGGACTGTAGTTGGCGCCGCTGAACTCGACGATGTTCTGCCCCGAGAAGAGCATCATCTTCCAGTGCAGGATGTCCGAGGCGGTGAGCGCCCGCTGCCTGATCGGGATGCCGGCATCGGCGAGCTGCTGAAGGATCGGCACCTGGGCCGGGTGGGTGCCGCCGAAAGCCGGGAGCGCCCGCTGATCCATGATCACGCGCACCGGCACGCCGGCCTGCCAGCGCTTGACGATTTCCGCCGAGATGCGGCCGTCTTCCATGAACCAGAAGGCGACGTCGAGGCCGACCGTCTCCTGCCGGATCAGATTGATGAGCGGCGTGCGGCAGTTCTCGAACGACGCATCGCATAGCCACTCCTGGGCGCGCGCCGGGGCCGCCGTGACCAGTCCGGCCACCAGGGCCGCCAACGCCGCGTTGAATCTGATTCGCCCTGCCATAATCCCCTCGACTCCGGGAAACGCTCCGTTTCGTACTGAGCCATACTGCGGTCATCATGCCAGCCGGACCGTCGCGCGGACGCTTAGAAAGCTGATTTTTGCTGAACAAACTGTGAGATTCTGGCGGAGGAAGAATGCATCTATCAAAGGGAATAGGAACGGCTCAGGTCAAAGGCTGGCGCCGCCAGGAGACTTTCCGGCAGAGCTTTGCTCACGCTCCGCGCTGGCGCCGCGTCCCAACCCATGCCGTCCAAGGGTCCACGTCGTAACGTGGTGACGATGGGCCCGGACCCCTTCGACGTGCCACCGCCCGGCCGCGTTCCGCGCGCGGTCGAGAGCGCACTGCCCTACGCGGCGGCGGTCGCGGCGGTGGTGCTCGCGATCGCCGGCACCGCGGCGCTCCACGGCATCATGGGCACGAGCGTCTCGATTCTTTTCTTCCCGGCGGTCCTGTTCACCGCGGTCTACTTCGGCTACGGTCCGGCGATCGTCGCGACGATCCTGTCGACCGTGGCGCTCAGCTACTTCTTCATTCCCCCCTATTACTCGTTCAACATCGGCGCGGACGACGGCATCCGGCTGGCGGTATTTGCGGTCATCGCGATCGTCGCGGCCTCGATCAGCGCCGCCCGGAAGGAGGCGGACGCGGCGCAGCGGCAGGCCGTGATCGAGCTGCGCGGCGCGCTCGGCACGCTGCAGAAGGTCAGCGGCTGGCCGGTGTTCGTCGACGTCAGCTTTGCCGGGGCGGCCTGTCAACTGTTGGCACACGCCGCTTCAGTGGTCGGCTGCGAGCGGGTCATTGCCGCCTGGGAGTCGGACGATGAACCGTGGATTTACGTGGCCTCGTCTGCAGGCGAGCGGGAGGGCATCGTCAAGCTGCCGCCGTCGGTCGCCGCCAGCGGATCACCCAAGAGACTCGGCCGGAGCTGGTTCGTGCCGGGCGACGCGGCCGGCGACCGGCATGGCACCGCCGCGGGCGGCGCCGCTCCGCTCAGCGACTGGCAGGACGCGCGGCTGGCGGCGGAAATCTCGGCGCGGCTGACGGGTCAGGGGATCGCGTCGGCGCCCTTCGAGCTCGAACACCTCGTCGGGCGGTTGTACTGCAGCGGGAGCGCCCCCGGCCAGGCCCAGGAGATCATGCCGCTCGTCAACGTCGTTGCTCACGAAGTGGGGACGTCGCTCGAGCGGCTCTACCTGCACGACCGCCTGCAGCAGGTGGCGGTGCGTGAGGAGCGGATCCGCCTGGCGCGCGATCTCCATGACGGCGTGCTCCAGTCGCTCACCGGGATCCGGCTGCGGCTGCAGATTCTCGCGGACGCGGCGGACGCGACCGCGGCCGCCCGGGACGGGCTGCTGGCGATCGAGCGCGCGATCGCCATTGAACAGCGGGAACTACGTCTGTTCATCGACGACCTGAAGCCCACCTCGCGGCGGTCGGGAGCAAGCGATTCGGTGCTGCACCTGCTGCGGCAGCTGAGCGACCGGCTCGCTCCGGAGTGGAAGACGCCAATCCTGGTACGGGTGACTCCGGACGACCTCAGGGCGCCGCCGGAGGCCGAGTTGACCATCCGGCTGCTCGTCCAGGAGGCGGTCATCAACGCGCTCAAACACGCACAGCCGTCGAGGGTCTCGGTGGAGGCGGATCAGCCCGCTCCAGGGACACTCCGTCTGGTGGTGACGAATGACGGGCGCGGGTTTCCATTCAGCGGCCGTCTCAGCCACCATGACTTGCTCGCCGCCGGCGTCGGGCCGGTCAGCCTGCGGGAGCGGATCATGTCGATCGGCGGCTCGATGGCGGTCGAATCGGCGGCCATCGGCTCGCGCATCGAACTGATCGTGCCGATCTAGATCAACCCCTTCTGCTGGGCGATGAGCACGAGCTCGAGTCGTCCGTCGACGCCAAGCTTCTCGTAGGTATTGTGCAGGTGCACCTTGACGGTGCCTTCCGAAATCGACAGCCGCTCGGCGATGACCTTGTTGCGCAGTCCCTGGGAGACCATCTTGACGATCTCCGCCTCACGCGGTGTCAGCGCGTCGCCGGCCTTGAGCGCCGACTCGCGGTCGACGGCGGCGCGGAACGCCCGGGCCAGCGTGTCGCGCTCGATCCACTGCCGCCCGGCGTGGACCGTGCGGACGCATTCGAGCAGCGCCTCCGGCGGCGATTCCTTCAGCACCAGCCCGGTGGCGCCCAGCTTGACCGCCTCCATGACCTCCTCATCGCGAATCGCGGCGGTCAGCAGCACCCGCCGGCACTGCTCGTGCCGGCCGGCAAGCGCCTTGAGGATGTCGAGCCCCCCCTGCTGCGGCATCCGCAGGTCCAGTACCAGGACGTCCGGAGAGAGCGTCTCGACCGCCTCAATCGCGGAAGCGGCGTCGTGGCAGCAGCGGACGACCTCGCAGTCCTCCTGCCGGTCGAACAGCTGCTGCAGCCCGTGAAGCACAATCTGGTGGTCGTCGGCAAGAACAAGGCGAATCGGCATAGTGCCATAGCTTACAGCTCACAGCTCTCAGCTCACAGCTCTCAGCTCTCATCACGGTCAGATCCCCCTTCTCTGCCGCGTCGATCTGCGGCGGCTGGCCGTCCGTATACCGAAAGGGGTAGCGACAAGCTACCGGCGCGCATATTCCATTGCCGGCGGGTTCGTCCTACGATCGACTCAGGCAATGGCAGACAACTCCGAGGCTGTCGCAGACGCGCCGTCCGAGTTCCTGACGGCGGAGCAGGTGATCAACGCGCTGCTCGTCGACGCCGAGCTGCGTCGCGCCGCGGCGACGTGCGTCCTGCCGGCCGTCCGTTGGGGTTCGACCTGGCGGTTCAAGAAGGCCGACCTCGAAAACTGGATCCGCCTTCACCAGAACCACCGCGCCTTCGGCCGCTAGCGGTCGCGGATCGAGCGTTCAGCCGACGCGCGCGATGTACCGCGCCAGGGCCTCCTGCCACGGCGGCATGTCGACTCCGGCGTCCCTTAGCTTGTCGTTCGACAGCGCGCAGTATTTCGGCCGCCGCGCGCGCAGCTGCACCGCATCGACGCTGACCCGCTCGAACGACGGCTCACGCCCCAGCAGCCGCGCCGCCTCCTCCGCGATGCCCAGCCAGGTCGTGACGCCGCTGTTGACGCAGTGATACAGGCCGTAGGCCGGCCGCTGCTCGATCAGCCGCCGCGTCGCGTCCGCGACGTCGTCGACGTAGCTCGGCGTCACGGTGCGGTCGACGAAGACCCGCACGGCCTCGCCGCGGC
The DNA here is from genome assembly GCA_031393955.1 of Acidobacteriota bacterium. Classification (GTDB taxonomy): domain Bacteria; phylum Acidobacteriota; class Vicinamibacteria; order Vicinamibacterales; family 2-12-FULL-66-21; genus JALZOC01. Next base: position 51,672 of record JANMWI010000097.1, on the reverse strand, counting down.
GGATGGCCTCGAGGATGCGATCGACGCTGCTCTTGGCGCGCTCGCCGCCGAACAGGCTCTCGACCCGCAGCACGTAGTGCGCCGGAGCGTCGGCGGCGAACCATTCCCCGAGCAGCTTGGACAGGCCGTAGTTGCTGGCCGGCAACGGCTCGTCGCTCTCGCGGTACGGGGTTGCGGCGGCGCCGTCGAAGACGAAGTCGGTGCCGTAGTGGACGAGCAGCGCGCCGGTATCCCTGGCCGCACGCGCCAGCGCGAGCACACCGAAGGCGTTGGCCTCGAGCGCCGCGAGCGGCTCGACCTCGGCCTGGTCGACGGCGTTATAGGCGGAACAGTTGACGATGACGTCGGGCGACGCCTCCCGCACGGCGCGCCGGACATCCGCCTCGACGCTGATGTCGAGGTCGCGGCGGGTCAGCCCGATCACCTCGGCGGCGCCGGCGAAATGCCGCAGGATCGTCCCGCCGAGCTGACCGGCGGCGCCGGCCACCAGGATGCGCGTCACACCGCGAGCGCGTCGCGCAGCACCGCCACGACCGCCTCCTGCTGACCGGCGGTCAGCTCTCCGTAGATGGGCAGCGCGAGGCTGGCGTCGGCGGCGGCTTCGGCCTGGGGAAAGTCACCGCGCGTGTGGCCGAGGTCCGCGAAGCAGGCCTGGAGGTGGAACGGGACCGGATAATAGATCTCGGTGCCGATGCCGTGCGCCGTCAGATACGCGCGCACGCGGTCGCGCTCGGGCACCCGGACGACGTACTGGTTGAAGACGTGGCGGCGTCCGGTCGGGACGACCGGAAGACCGACGCGGCCAACCAGGCCGGCCGCCGCGAAGAGCGACTGGTAACGCGCCGCATTCTCCCGGCGACGCGCGGTCCAGGTGTCGAGGTGCGGGCGCTTGACGCGCAGCACCGCCGCCTGCAGCGTATCCATCCGGAAGTTGCCGCCAATCCGGCTATGGATGTATTTCGGATCGGCGCCGTGGTTGCGCAGCAGGCGCACTTCCCGCGCCAGCGCCGCGTCGCCGGTCGTGACCATCCCGGCGTCGCCGAACGCGCCCAGGTTCTTGCTCGGGAAGAAGGAGAAACATCCCGCCGTCCCGATCGAACCGGCCTGCCGTCCGTGATAAGTCGCGCCGATCGCCTGGCAGGCATCCTCGATCAGCGCCGCGCCGGCGCGCGCGGCGGTCGCCCGCAGCGGGTCCATCTCCGCGCACAGTCCGTAGAGGTGCACCGGCATGATCGCCCGAGTCCGCGGCGTCACCGCCGCCTCCACCAGCGCGGGGTCGAGATTGCAGGTCTCGGGATCGATATCGACCAGCACCGGAGTCGCGCCGACCCGGACGATGCAGCCGGCGGTGGCGAAGAAGGAGTAGGTGCTGGTGATGACCTCGTCGCCGGCGCCGATGCCGAGCGCCATCAGCACCGCCAGCAGCGCGTCGGTCCCCGACGACACCGCGATCGCGTGCTCGACCTCGAGCTGCCCGGCCAGCTCGTGCTCGAGCGCCTCGACGTCCGGCCCCATGATGTAGCGCTGGCTGTCGCACACCCGGGTCACGGCCGCCAGGATCTCCTCCCGCAGCGGGCGGTACTGCGCCTCGAGATCGAGGAGCGGAACCGCGGCGCGGGTGGCGCCGGTCATCGGACCACGATCTCCGGTGCGCCCCAGACCGCCAGGTCGTTGTCCTGGTTGTCGCCCTTGCCCGGTTCGCTGCTGTTGGTGTTGAAGATCAGCGCGACCTGCTCGCCGGCGTAGGCCGACAGGTCGATCTTGACCGGGATCCAGCGCCGATCCGATTGGTTGCCGTAGGGATCGACGTGCTGCGTGAACAGCTGTTCGTAGGCCCGGCCGTCCGAGACGCCGACATGGAACTTGACGCCGTCGCCCGGTTTTTCCCACGCCTCCGGCTTGAGGCCGACCGACACCCACAGCCAGCCGTCTTCCGGCACCGTGACGTTCCAGGTGAGCCGGGTGCCGCTTGTCGGCGCGACCGCGATGGCGCGCTTCTTCTCCCCCTTCAGCTCGACGTCGCCGACGGTGAAGATTTCGGCGTTCGGCTGCTTCTTGGCGGCGGCGAACTGGGCGACGAGATCGATCGTCTGACCGCCGCCGCCGCGCCGGAACAGCCACACCCCCGCGACAACCAGGACAACGAGGACGACGATCGTGAGGGCGGTGCGATTGGCTTTCATGACTGACCTGCCTCCGGGGACCAAACGACTAAATTTACCACGCCGCCGTCAGCGGACGCGCTCCTTGACCGCGGCCCGGGTCTCGCGGTCGGCATCGCGCTTCTTGACCGTTTCGCGCTTGTCGTGCGCCTGCTTGCCGCGCGCCAGCGCGAGCGAGACCTTGACGTGGCCGTTCTTGAAATAGAGCCGCGTCGGCACCAGCGTCAGCCCGCGCTCGACGGTCCGGCCGATCAGCTTGCGGATCTCCTGGCGGTGCAGCAGCAGCTTGCGCCGCCGCGTCGGTTCATGGTCGGCGTAACCGCGGTGGCTGTAGGGATTGATGTGGACGTTGAACAGCCAGACCTCTCCATCCTCGAGCGAGGCGTAGCTGTCCCGGAGGTTGACGCTGCCCTCGCGGATCGCCTTCACCTCGGTGCCGAGCAGCGCCAGGCCCGCTTCGTAGGTCTCGAGGATGTGGTAATCGTGGAAGGCCTTGCGGTTCTCCGCAATGCTCTTCTGTGCCTGCTCGCGTTCGCTCTTCACGCTCGTGCGGCTCCCGGAATGGCGTCATCATACGGCGCGCCGCCGGCCAATCGCGCGGCGAGCCGGATCGCGGCGATCAGGCTCGACGGATCGGCCGTGCCGCGGCCGGCAATGTCGAACGCGGTGCCGTGGTCGACCGAGGTCCTGACGATCGGCAGGCCGAGGGTGACGTTCACCGCCGTGCCGAACGCCACCAGCTTGACCGGTATCAATCCCTGGTCGTGGTAGCAGGCGATGACGGCGTCGAACTCGCCGCGGACGGCGCGGACGAACACCGTGTCGGCCGGGTGCGGACCGCTGATCGTCACCCCGCGGGCCCGGGCCGCCGCCACCGCCGGGCCGAGCACCGCCTCCTCCTCGCTGCCCATCAGCCCGTGCTCTCCGGCGTGCGGGTTGAGGGCCGCCAGCGCCAGACGCGGGGCCGGAATGCCGAAGCGCGGCAACTCGGTTGCCGCGAGATCGATGACATCGTCCAGGGTGCCGCGCGTCAACGCCGCCGGCACGGCGGCGAGCGGAATGTGGACCGTCGCCAGAATCACTTTCAGCGCCTCGGCGTGAAACATCATCGCCACGCGTGCGGCACCGGTGAGATGGGCGAGCAGGTCGGTGTGCCCGCGCCACGGCAGGCCCGCGGCGGCAAAGGCTTCCTTGTTGATTGGCGCCGTCGCGATCGCGTCGATCCGCCCGGCCTGGGCATCGCGGACGGCCTCGACCACCGCCTCGTAGGCGGCCTGGCCGGCGGCGGCCGACACCTCGCCGCGGCGGAACGCCGCGATCTCCCCGTCGCCGCGGGGCCCGTAGAGGACCAGCTCGCAGACACCGGCGAGCCGGGGATCAGCGGCAGCCTTGAGCGCGATCTCGGGGCCGATGCCGGCCGGATCCCCCACCGTCACGCCAATCCGCGGAATCACCGGCATGTCCCGCAGCTGCCCGAGGCGCATGAGCCGCAGCCGCCGCTGGCGGCGCTGGCGCCGCCCGGACCGGTCGGGTTGCTGCACGACCCGCAGCCCCCTTCGTCGGCGCAGCCGCCGTGCGTGACTCCCTTGCCATTCGGCAGCTCGTAGCGCAGGCAGCACTTCAGCCGTCCGCACATTCCCGACAGCTTCGACGGGTTCAGGCTGAGGTTCTGCTGCTTGGCCATCCGGATCGAAACCGGCTCAAAAGTCGTCAGGAAGGTCGTGCAGCACAGCGGCCGGCCGCACGACCCGTAGCCGCCGAGCATCTTGGCCTCGTCGCGCACGCCGATCTGGCGCATCTCGATCCGGATCCGGAAATGCGCCGCCAGATCGCGGACCAGCTCGCGGAAGTCGACGCGCCCCTCAGCGGTGTAGTAGAAAATCAACCGCGACCCGTCGAACAGCTGCTCGACCCGGGCGAGCTTCATCCCCAGACCGCGCTCGCGGATCTTCATCAGGCAGATCTGCTGCGCCTGCTGCTCGCGCTGCCGGTGCTTCAACCGCGTGACGATGTCGTCGTGGCTGGCGCGCCGCACGACGCGGAGGGCCGAGTCGGCGGCCGGGGTCCGCCGCGCGTCGAGCGCCGGCACCCGGCGCGTGACCGTGGCGAGCGCCGGTCCTTCGGCGGTATTGACGACGACCGCGTCTCCGGGCAGCAGCCGCGAAGCCGCGCCGTCCGGCGCCGCCGGCGCCGGGTCATCGAGCGCCAGCTCCGGCAGCAGGAAGGAATGGGTCCTCCCCACCGGAGAGAACTTGACGCTGACGAACGGGCGCTCGGCCCCGGAACTCATCTCTCGGCCTCTAATATCGCGGTGACCCGGGCGGCGGCGCCGCTAGATCTGAAACGCGAGCCAGTCCGCGACGATTTTGGGACTGGCATTGCGCTCGAGCGCGTTCTGCGCCCGGTCGACCGCTGAAAACGCACGGATCGTCCGCTCGCCATCGAACGATCCCGAGAGCCCGTCGAGGACGGTCCTGAGATCGGCATTGGCCAGCGCACGGTCGTCCGCACGGGAAAGCAGAACTCCAAGATCACGCAGGATCGACGACAGCGCCTGCAGCCGGCGCGCCAGCGCCTCGCGCTCGCTGCTGCCGCCGGCCGTGCCGCCGAGCGCCTTGGCGCCCTGCAGGCGGCGCCGCGGGTCGCTCGACGCCGCCACGGTCTGGAGGAGCCCGACCGCCGCGTCGCGCGCATCGACGAAGCCGTCGGCGCTGCCCTCGAGGGCGGCGCCGACGCTGCCATCCGACAACGACGCCGCGGCGAAGGCGTCCGCCTCGCTGTAGTCATGGTCGGCGATCAACACCGCCGCGACCTCCGCCGGCGAGAGCCGGCCGAACCGCAGCCGCTGGCAGCGGGAACGCACCGTCGGCAGCAGCACGTCGGGGCGCGCCGTGACCAGCACGAAGACCGACGCCGGCGGCGGCTCCTCGAGCGTCTTCAGCAGCGCGTCCTGCGCCGGAGAGGCCAGCGCGTCGGCATCGTCGATGATGACGACGCGGCGGCGGCCTTCAAACGGGCGGTAAGCGGTCCTGTCGATCGCCTCACGGACCTGTTCGAGCTTGATTGCGCCGGTCTCGCCCGGCGCGACGACCAGGACGTCGGCGTGCACGCCGCGCTCGATCCGGCGGCACGAGGCGCAGGCCCCGCAGGCATCGGCAGCGGGCGTCCCGTCCTGCGGCAGCGCGAGGCAGTTCAACAGCTGCGCGAGCGCGATCGCGGTCTTGCGCTTCCCGACCCCCTCCGGTCCCGCGAAAATCAGACTGGGCGGCAGCGTCCCCCGGGAGGCGGCGCGAGCCAGGAGTTCGTGAATGTGAGGGTGGCCCGTTATCGCTGTGAAAGGCATGAGGGGCGATCGACCAGAGCCTATCACGCGCGGCTGAGCCGCACCGGCTCTGCCGTTCGGCTACCGGTCGGAATTGTTCTTCTCGTCGTCTTTCTTCCTGTCCTCGTCCTTGTCTTTCCGTCCGAAGACTTTGGACCAGAAGCCCCGCTTTTTGGCGGGCGCCTCTTCGACCGTGCCGCCGTGCACCTCCGTGGCCGGTCGGCCGGAGTCGGGTGACCGCGGCGACACCCCGCTCGTGCCGGCACGCCCCGGCGGCAGCCCGGCCTGCTCGGGTGGCAGCGGGACCTCCGGCTTGCCGCCGCCGAACAGGCCCGCCAGCCGGTCCATCAGCGACGGCGCCGGATGCAGCGGGCACACCGTCGTCGGCTGGGTGCCGCCGACGAAGTACTCGGTGTAGATCATCGAGCGGGACTCGGTGCCGCCGTCGCGGTTGACGACCTCGACGCTGGCGCAGCCGTCGTTCGGCAGCTTGCCGGAGACGCGGCAGACGTTGACGCCGATGACGTTCGACGGCCGATCGAACCAGTCCGGCTTGTCCCCCTTGGTGGCGACCTTCATGAAGTTCGCCCACAGCGGCACGGCGAGGTCGCCGGCATAGCCATTCGAGGTGATCGTCGCCGGCTGGTCGAAGCCCACCCACACGCCGGTGACGAGATGCGGCGTGTAGCCGATGAACCAGGCATCGACGTAGTCGTTGGTCGTGCCGGTCTTGCCGGCCGCCGGCAGCGTGAAGCCGACCTGGCGCGCGCGGTAAGCGGTGCCGGCGTTGACGACATCGGCGAGCATGCTCGACATCAGGAAGGCGGTGGCTTCGCTGACGGCGCGGTGCGACGTGCCTTCGTCCGTGTAGAGGACCTTGCCGTCGCTGTCCTCGACCTTGCGGATGAGCACCGGCTGCCGGACGATCCCACCGTCCGCAAAGGCGCCGTAGGCGGCGGTCATCGACACCAGCGTCACTTCGCTCGCGCCGAGCGCCAGCGACGGCACGCTCGGCGGTGTACCGACGTTGAGCTTCTGCGCGTAGAACACCGCGTTCTTGATCCCGACGGTGTTGAGCATCTGCACGGCAGCGCGGTTGCTCGACGTCCGGAGCGCCGTCCGGACGGTCATCGAACTGGCGGTCGAGTGTTCATCCTCGGGAATCCATCCCCCCTGAGGCGTCGGGATCGGATCGTTGAGATTCGAGATGACCGACGCCGGCGAGTAGCCCGCTTCGAGCGCGGCGGCGTAGACGAACGGCTTGAAGGCGGAGCCCGCCTGCCGTTTCGCCTGGACCGCGCGGTTGAAGTGGCTCTCGTCGAAGTCGCGGCCGCCCACCATCGCCCGGACTTCGCCGCTGCCGGGGTCGATCGCGACCAGCGCCCCCTGCAGGTAGGTGGCGAGCTCGCCTTCTTTCTGCGCCGGCTGCTTCGCCCGGGCGACGTGCGGGTAGCGCGGCCGGGCCTCGATCTCGACGAGCGCCTTCTCGACGAGCTTTTCCGCCGCCTGCTGCATGCCGGCGTCAAGCGTGGTGTAGACCCGCAGTCCGCCGCGGTAGACACGCTGCCAGCCGAAGCGCTCGACCAGTTCGCGCCGCACCTGCTCCTTGAAGTAAAGGCCGAAGGTCTCCTTGATTTCGAGGGCGTTCTTGAGCCGGACCGGGGCGCGCTTCGCGCGATCCGCGGTCGCCTGGTCAACGGCGCCGGAGCCGACCATCGTCTGCAGCACGACGCTTCGCCGCGCCACCGCGCGGTCGAGATTCACGGTCGGCGCATAGCTCGACGGCGATTGAATCAGCCCGGCGAGCAGCGCCGCCTCGTCGACCGTCAGGTCCTTGGCCGACTTGCCGAAATATCCGCGGGCCGCCGCTTCGAACCCGTAGAGGCCGTCGCCGAGATACACCTTGTTGAGATACAGCTCGAGAATCTCGTTCTTGCTGTACATCTTCTCGATGTACGCCGCGAGGATCACTTCCTTGAGCTTGCGGCGGTAGGTCTTGTCGCGGTTCAGGAAGCTCTGCCGCGCGAGCTGCTGCGTGATGGTGCTGCCCCCCTCGGAGCGGCGGCCGGTCTCGAGGTTCTTGACCGCCGCCGCGATCACGCGGATGGCGTCGACGCCGCCATGCTCGTAGAAGCGCTGGTCCTCGACCGAGATCACCGCCTTGATCAGGTTCGGAGAAATCCGCTCGAGCGGCACGTCGATGCGCTGCTCTTTGTAGATGGTGAAGACCGGGCTGTCGGCGGCATCGAGGAGGGTGGTCGACTGCGCCATATCGCCGATGCCGCGCAGCGCCGTGCGATCCGGGAGCCCCGCGGTCAGGTCGTGGCTGAACCAGACCGTCCAGCCCGCCGTGAAGAACAGCAGAATGGCCATCGCGGCGACGACCGCCGTGACGCGGCGTGGGCGGCCGGCCAATGCCGTATGGATGAACTGGAGGCGCGGAACGCGGAGTCGCATCAGGGTCTGTCACACGCAAAAGAAAGGCCTGCGGCCGAGCATGCCCGCCACCGGCGGGCCCGAGTCCAAAGTCGCAGGATTCCGGCCGGAACCGCGCCGAAAAACACCGTTTCGGTCCGCGGGCGTGGCGAAAGAGCCCCGCCGCCGCGTTGAAGGTCTGCTACACTCCGGCGCATTATGAGCACCCTTTTGCGCCTCGCGCCGCTGCTGCTTGCCCTCACCTTCCAGTCCGGCGCCATCGAACCGGGCTGGACGAGCCTGTTCAACGGGAAGGATCTGACCGGCTGGAAAGTCGTCAATCCGGCGTCCTGGAGCGTCAAGGACGGCGCCATCGTCGCCAATGGCACCGCCGGCCACGTCTACTACGACGGCGAGTTCCGGAACCACATGTTCCGCAACTTCGAGCTCAAGGTCGACGTGATGGCGCGCGCCAATTCCAACGGCGGCGTCTACGTCCTGACGGAATATCAGGAGGCCGGGTTCCCGAAGAAGGGCTTCGAGATCCAGGTCAACAACACCTACGTGAAGGACCCTGTCAAGACCGGCAGCCTGTATCACGTCCAGGACGTCACCGAAGCCCCGGCAAAAGACGACGAGTGGTTCACCGAGCACATCATCGTCAAGGGCAACACCATCACCGTGAAGGTGAACGACAAGCAGTTGGTCGACTGGAGCCAGCCGGGTGACTGGAACGGCGGACGAGAAGGCGCCGGCCGGGCGATCGGCGGCCCCGGCACGATCGCGCTCCAGGCGCATGACCCCGGGTCCACGGTGTACTACAAGAACATCCGGATCAAGCCGCTCGACTAACCCCGATGGGGACACTCACCTTTAGCGTAAGTCGTTGACTCTAAAGGCCGACTGTCGAAGAACCCCCCGATCGCCGCGCCGCCTGGCCGTCAACCGGTCAGGCGGCGGTTCCACGGCGGATATCCGCGACGATTTCGAACGTCCTCAACCGTGCCGCGTGGTCGAAGACCTGGGCGGTCAGGATGACTTCGTCGGCCTGGGTGAGCTCGACGATCGCCGTCAGTCGTGCCGCCACCGTCTGCGGCGACCCAATCGCCGCGTACGCCAGCGCATGATCGACCCCGGCCTCCTCGAACGCCGTCCAGCGTCCATCCATCGAATCGACCGGCGGCTGCAGGGGCCCGGGCGTGCCGCGACGGAGGCTGACCCACTGCTGCTGCAGCGACGTGGCGAGCCGCTGCGCCTCGGCGTCGGTGTCCGCCGCCACCGTGCTGACGCCCACCATCACATGCGGGCGGGCGAGGCGCGGCGACGGCCTGAACTGCCGCCGATAGACGTCGAGCGCCTGAATCAGATAGTCCGGGGCGAAGTGCGAGGCAAACGCGAACGGCATCCCCAGCGCGGCAGCCAGCTGCGCGCTGAAGAGACTGGACCCGAGGAGCCAGATCGGCACCTCGAGTCCCATGCCTGGGATGGCGCGGATGGTCTGACCGGCCTGGAGGGGGGCGAGGTAGGCCTGCAGTTCCTGGACGTCGCGGACGAAGCCGTCCTCGGTGCCGGATGGATCGCGCCGCAGCGCTCGCGCGGTCGCGGGGTCGGTCCCGGGCGCGCGGCCGATGCCGAGGTCAATCCGGCCGGGGAACAGCGACTCGAGCGTGCCGAACTGCTCGGCAATGACGAGCGGGGCATGATTCGGCAGCATCACGCCGCCCGAGCCGACGCGGATCGTCCGGGTCCCCGCGGCGACGTGGCCAATGACGACGGCGGTGGCGGCGCTGGCGATGCCCGGCATGTTGTGATGCTCGGCCAGCCAGAAGCGATGGAAGCCCCAGCGCTCGGCGTGCTGCGCCAGATCGAGCGAGTGCGCCAGGGCCTCGGCCGCGGATCCCCCCTCAACGATGGGCGACAGGTCGAGGACGGAAAACGGCACGGTGTCGGGCATGGTCATAGGACGAGCCGCCAGCCGATTCTGTCCCTGATTTTCGATCAGGGGGTCAAATCGCGATCGACCAGTAGATGCAACAACTTACGCTAAAGGTGAGTGTCCCCATCGGGGCCCTGAGGGATGGCGAGGACGACACCGTCGAAGGCCTGAGCGACCTCGGCGAGGGGCCGATCCCCGTCAATCACCCGGAAAGTCGGACGCTGGCGGTACCACTCGATGAGCGGCGCGGTATGCTCCGCATACGCCGCCACCCGGCGCCGGACGACATCTTCGTGGTCGTCCGCTCTGGTAACGAATGCGCCGCCGCACGACGCGCAGTATTCGGTCGTCGGCGCACCGGTGTCGGGCTGGCCGCAGCTCTCGCAGATGCGCCGGGAAAGAATCCGCCGGAGGATGACCTCCGGATTGACGTCGAGGTAGACGATCACGAGCGGCCCTCGCCCTTCGACCAGGCTGTCGAGCGCCGCCGCCTGCGGCAGCGTCCGCGGGAAGCCGTCGAGGACGAAGCCATGCCGGGTATCCGCCTCCGCCAACCGCGCCTCGACGACGCGGATGATCAGCGCGTCGGAGACGAGCCCGCCGGAGGCCAGGATGGATGCGACTTCACGCCCGAGCGCCGAGCCGCGCGCGACCGCATCGCGCAGCATGTCGCCGGTTGAAATCTTCGGGATCCGATGCCGCCGCGCAAACTGCGACCCCTGCGTCCCCTTGCCCGAGCCCGGCAATCCCACCAGCACGACGTTCAGCGGCGCAACCGGTCCGCCCGGCACCCGTGCGGCCCGCTCTTCATCCACCGGTTGCCTGTCGGACACCCACGATCTCCTCGGCCGAGGCCATGATCCCACCACTGCACACACCGTGCGACGCGCGCGGCCGCGGCGGCGCCTCGGGGCCAGCAGGGTACCACAGGGTTGACGTCATCTTTATATCACCGTATAGTTGATTAGTTGATTAAAGGAGCCCGCTGAATGGACGCGATGCCCGCGAGATCCGCCGTGTTGACGCCGCCGCCGCTCGCCGAAACGTGCGCCATGGCCAGCGTCGGGTGCCGGCTCGCGCTGTGCGACGGCGTGACCGCATGACGCCGCTCGCCTACGTCCTCGCCGTCGGCATCGGCATCGTCCTCGGCGCGCTCGGCGGCGGCGGGTCAATCCTCGCGGTGCCGGTGTTCGTGTACGCGCTCGGCGCCGATCCGAAGGCGGCGATCGCGATGAGCCTGCCGGTCGTCGGCATGACCAGTCTGGCCGGCGCCGCAGGCCATTGGCGCGAAGGCCACCTCGAGCTCAAGCCGGCGCTGCTGTTCGGCGCCGCCGCGATGGCCGGCGCCTACCTCGGGGCGCGCATCGCCTCATGGGTGCCGGGCGGCGTGCAGTTGACGGCGCTCGCGATCGTGATGGCCGCGGCCGCCGTGTCGATGCTGCGGAGGAAGCGTCCGGTGCTCACGGCGGACGCCGCCTCCGTGACGCGAACCCGCATCATCAGCATCGTCACCGGCGTCGGCATCGGCATTTTGACCGGACTGCTCGGCGTCGGCGGCGGCTTCCTGTTCGTGCCAGCGCTGGTCCTGTTCGGCGGACTGCCGATGAAGCAGGCGATCGGCACGTCGCTGCTGGTCATCGCGATGAGCGCCGCGGCCGGTTCGCTCGGCTACCTCGGCCGCGTGGCGATTGACTGGGGCATCGTCATCCGCTTCACGGCCGCCGCGATCGGCGGCATCGTCGCCGGCGTCTACGTGGTTCGATTCGTGCCGCACCGCGCGCTGCAGCGGGCGTTCGGCGTGTTCCTGCTGATCGTAGCGGCGTGGATGCTCTATCAGAACCTGCCGGCATTACGACCGGCGCCGCACCGTTCGGGGCGCGCCGGCATCGAGGAGATCCGCGCATGATGGTTTTCAGACGGCTCTACGACGCCAAGCTCGCCCAGGCCAGCTACCTGATTGGATCGGCCGAGACGAAGCAGGCGGTCGTCATCGACCCGAACCGCGACATCGATCAGTATCTCGAAGCGGCGGCGCACGAGGGCCTGTCGATCACCCATGTCACCGAAACGCACATCCACGCCGACTTCGTCTCGGGAAGCCGCGAACTGGCGGCCCGCACCGGCGCGGCGCTGTATCTCAGCGACGAGGGAGACGCGAACTGGAAGTACGCGTTCGCTGCGGACGCGGGCGCGGTACTGCTGAAGGACGGCGACGGCTTCGACGTCGGCAGCCTGCGGATCGACGCGGTCCATACCCCCGGCCATACACCCGAGCACCTGACGTTCCTGGTCACCGACACTGCGGCGACCGCTGAGCCGATCGGCGCCGTCACTGGCGACTTCATTTTCGTCGGCGACGTCGGCCGGCCGGACCTGCTCGAACGCGCCGCACGCCTCGAAGGGACAATGGAGAGTTCGGCGAGAGCGCTCTTCCGCAGCCTGCAGCAGTTTCGCCATTTTCCGGACTCGCTCCAGATCTGGCCAGGCCACGGTGCCGGTTCCGCCTGCGGCAAGAACATCGGCGCGGTGCCGCAGAGCACGCTCGGATACGAGCGCCGGACCAGCTGGGCCTTCCTGATCGCCGACGAAAACGAGTTCGTGCGGCGCGTGCTCGCCGGGCAGCCGGATGCGCCGCGGTATTTTGCCGTGATGAAACGCGTCAACAAAGTGGGACCGCCGCTGCCGATTACCCGCTTCGATGCGACCGTCGCCGCGGGCGCGGTCGTCGTCGACACGCGTCCAGCGGAGGCCTACGCGGCCGGACACATCCCCGGGACGCTCAACATCCCGCTCAACCAGAGCTTTCCGACCTGGGCGGGCTCTCTTCTGCCTTACGACCACGACCTCGCGCTGATTGCCAGCGACGAGGCCGCCGCCGCGCAAGCGAGACGCGACCTGTCCCTGATCGGACTCGACCACATCGTCGCGTCCTTCCCTCCGGAGATCGTCGACGCCTGGGAGGCAGCTGGCCGAGCCGTCGCGCGGGTTCCACGCATCGACGCCGACTCGCTGGCCGCCGGCATCGAGAGCGGCGCGCTTGCCGTCCTCGACGTCCGCTCGGCAGGGGAATGGGAAGCCGGACACATCGCCGGCGCGATGAACATCCCGCTCGGCGCGCTGCCGGAGCGCCTGGCGGAGATTCCGACCGATCGCCCGGTGGTGGTCCATTGTCAGGGGGGCACCCGCTCGGCGATCGCGGCCAGCCTGCTGCAGACTTCGTCCGACGCGATGGTGATCAACCTCGCGGGAGGATTCGGCGAGTGGACCTCGGGGGGACATCCCGCCGAGTCCGCCACCGCCGCCGGGAAAGTGCAGTCGCCAAGATGAAGATGAACGAGAAGCTGTTCGACGGCGTCGCCGAACGATTCAAGGTGCTTGGCGAGTCGGGGCGACTCCGCATCCTCGATGCGTTGCGCGACGGCGAACTGACGGTCGGCGATCTCGTCCAGAAGAGCGGACTCAACCAGGCCAACCTCTCGAAGCACCTGCAACTGCTCCACAGCTTAGGGTTCGTGTCGCGGCGCAAGCACGGGCTGTTCGTCTACTACCAGCTCGCCGACGACAGCGTCTTCAAGCTGTGCGACATCATGTGTCGGAAGATTACTTAGGGTGCCGGGGTGCCAAGGTACCGGGGGTGCCAAAGTCAAAGGTGCCGGGGTGCCAAGGTGTAAAGGTGCCGGGGTGCCAAGATGCCGGGGTGCCAAAGTTCAAGGTGCCGGGGTGCCAAAGTGCGGTGGGCTCCTCCGTAGCGCGTAGTGCGCTGGGACGTCTTATCGGCGTTCTGAATCAAAGACATACCAGAAATGCTCTCCTATGTCAGCCTATGTCATTTACAGTCGCTTACTCAGGGCTGCCGACTGCGGTAGGGTGGAAGTGTTCCTTTCCCCATGCCAGCGAAAAAGACTGCGGCGTTCGACGTCCAGGCGTTCCTCGAGGGCGCGGGGCTCGGGCAGCGGCGCGAGTACGATCGCGGCGCCACGGTCTTCGTGCAGGGGGATGCGTGCGACAGCGTCATGTACCTGCGCGAGGGGGGTGTACAGCTGTCGGTGATTTCGCATGCCGGCAAGGAAGCGGTCATCGCGATGCTGGGTCCGCGGGACTTCGTCGGCGAAGGCGCGCTCGCGGGCCAATCGGTGCGGTTGGCCACGGCCTGCGCGACGATGGCGACGACGCTGCTGAGCATTCGCAAGCGGCAGATGGTCCGCCTGCTGCGCAGCGATCTCGAATTCTCGGATTACTTCCGCACCTACATGCTGGTCAGGAACGCGCGGCTGGAAGCGGATCTGGTCGATCAGCTGTTCAACTCGAGCGAGAAGCGCCTGGCGCGGACGCTGCTGCTGCTCGGGCACTACGGCCGCGGCAACAAGCCGCAGCGCGTCGTTCCGGCCGTCTCGCAGGAGACCCTGGCGGAGATGATCGGCACCACCCGCTCGCGGGTCAACTTCTTCCTGAACAAGTTCAGGAAGATGGGCTTCATCGAGTACGACGCGGACGGGCTGACGATCAATCCGTCACTGCTGACGGTCGTTGTCCACGACTGAGGCCGACCCGGCAGGCGCGTGACGCGCCCGCCGCCCCACGCCACTGACCCCTAACGAGCCGTCCCGCGGCGGCGGCCCCGCAAGGCGAGCACACCCGCCGCCACGACCAGCAGCGACAGCGTCATCATCGCCCACTCCGGGAGCGTCGGCACCGGCGAGGCGACCGTGGCGGTGAAGGCGGACGTCTGGGAGCATCCCGCCGCATCCAGCGCACGGATGGAGAACGTCGGCGTGCCCGCAGCCGCCGGCGTTCCCGCCAGCACGCCGGCCGGGCTGAGCGTCAGGCCGGTCGGCGGTGCGCCGGCCACAACCGCGAACGTGTAGGGCCCGGTGCCGCCGGACGCGGTGAAGGTCTGCGAGAAGGCCAGTCCGACCGTCGCGGCCGGCAGCGTCGCGGGCGCGATCGTGATCGCCGGGCAGGCACCGGGACCCGCCAGCGTCACACAGGCGGAGCGGTCGACGGTGTTGGTGTCGAGCGTCACGGCGCCGTTGCGGGCCAGCGTCCGGCCGAACACCCGCGCGCCGGTCGTCAGGCTGATGCTGGTCAGCGCCAGAATGTTGCCGGCGAATGTCGTCCCGGTGCCGATCGTCGCCGACGAGCCCACCTGCCAGTAGGTATTGCAGTTGAGGCCGCCGTTGGTGACGACCACCGAGGCATTGCTCGCCGTCGTCAGCGTGCTGCCGATTTTGAAGATGAACACGGCATTGGCGTTGCCCAGCGCGTTGAGCGTGAGGGTGCCGGTCAGCTGCGCGGACGATGTGAAGCAGTAGACACCGGGCGTCAGGGTTTTTCCGCCGAGATCCTGCCCGGTCAGATCTGCGGTGCAGGCCTGCGAGACGAGGGCGTTGTACGCCGTCGTGACGTCGTTCTGCGCCTGCAGCGCGACGGCATCGGCGGCATGGATCGCGCCGCCGGCCACCAGGCCGGGCGGAAAGCCGGTGACCGCCGACCCCGGACTGACACCGAGGTCTCCGGTCACCAGGCTGGCCCCCGTGTTGGTCACGGTCGAGCCGCCAAGCACCGCGAAGCTCTGGGCGGTGCCGAGGGACGGAGCCGTCTGGGCCACGGCGGCAGCCGGCGCGAGACAGACCGCGACGCATACAGCCGCTGCAACGCTGCTGAGACTTCTCCTGGGCATGAGCACTCTTCTCTCCTAGATGACGGTCCGGGGCACTTTAATCGAGAAGAATGGCCGGCCGCTGTTCTCTATTGCACACGGGCATGCTCCCGGCAGGGCGTATAGTACGCGTGACGTGATCGCTCAGCAGCAAGAGCAGCCGGTGCTGTACTCGGCCGATTTCGGGAACTGTGAGGCGCTGGCAGGATTCGACGGCGCGGCGCTGGCGGCCGGGTTCGCGGCGGCGCTGCGCGCGGCCGGCGCCACCATCGTCCACGAGGTCACGCATGCCTACCCGGGTCACGGCCTGACCTGCGTGCTCGTGCTGCGCGAGTCACATGCCGTGCTTCATACGTGGCCGGAGACCAACACCGTCAACATCGACATTTTCTCCTGCTCGACCAGGCTGAAGAGCCTGGCCGCGATTGCGGAGCTCGGCCGGCTGCTCGGGGCGCGCAAGGTTGCGGTACAGGAGATCCCTCGTGCCGACGGACGGAGCCGCGCTCAGATCAGCGCGTGACTTCGTGCTCCGGGGCGTCGCCTGGAGCCTGTGCCTGTTCGGGCTGCTGCGCCTCGGCTGGGTCGAGAGCCACGTCATCCTCCCGCTGACAGAGGCACAGGGACGCCTCGCGCGCGGCCTGTTCGGCGCGGCGGCGCTGCCGGTCGAGGTCACCCTGGCGTGCAGCGGCGCCGACGTCCTCGCCCTCTGCGCCGCGGCGATTCTGGCCTACCCGGCCGCCTGGCGCAGACGGCTCCAGGGAGCCGCCGGCGGCATCCTCCTCATCCTCGCGCTGAACACGATTCGGATTGGCACGCTCGGGCGCGCCGCCGGGTCCCCGTATTGGTTCGACATCCTTCACCTTTACGCCTGGCCGGCTCTGCTCGCGCTCGTGGTTTCCGCCTATGTCTTCGGATGGATGCACGCCGCGAACAGCGACTTCGCCCCGCCCGCGGCGGCGCGACCATCGCGGCGCGCCCGCCGGTTCGAGCCCCGTGGCATCACGACCCGCTTCGTGCTGCTGACGGCGCTGTGCGTCGTGCTCTTCAGCATCGCCGTTCCGCTGTACGGCGACAGCGCCGGCGTCCTCGCCGCGGCGGGGCTGGCGGCGCGGCTGGCGGCAGGGTCGCTGGCGCTCGTCGGCGTCGCCGCGACCGCAACCGGCAACGTGCTGTCGACGAGCCGGGGGGCATTCGTCGTCACCCAGGAGTGCCTGACGACGCCGCTCATTCCTGTCTACGTAGCGACGGCGCTCGGCTACGCGGGAACCTGGAAGCTGCGAGCCGCCGCCCTCGCCGCGGCGCTGCCGCTCTTCATCGCACTCGGCGCCCTGCGGCTGCTCGTCGTCGCGCTGCCCGCGACCATCGTCGCCTCCCCGCTCTTTCTGATTCACGCGTTCTACCAGCTGCTGCTGGCAGCGGTCGTCGTGACGGCTGCCGCTCTGTGGCGTCACGGCCGATCGGCGAACGCCGTTCGCCGCGCCGTCGCCGGCATGGCGCTCGGCGGAGCGTTCGTCTACCTGTTCGGATTTCCGTACGGCGAGGCGATTGCCGCCGCTGCTGGCGCCAGTCCGGCGCTCCCGGACCCGCAGGGGGCCCTCGCCCTCCTGCCGGGTTTCCAGATCGGGTTGTACTTCGCGCTGTGCGTCGTGCTCTTCACGATCGACTGCTGGGCAGTGGTTGCGGCGGGCACCGCCGTGCTCGCGCTCACTCAGATCGCGGTATTCCAGGGACTGGGAATCGCGGCGCGCGCTGTCGTCTTCGCGCCGCAGGTCCGGGACGTGCGGGCGTGGGCCGTGACGGCGCCGATCCTGCTCGTCGCCGCGATGATGACGTATGCCCGCGCGCGCCGCTGAGACCGCCGGCATCGTCGCGATCGCGCTCGCGATTACCGTCGTCCTGGCCGTACCGGTGCTGCGCGCGCCGGCGGAGCGCATCTTCGGCGGGGAGCTGGTGGGCCGGCACCACGATCCCTTTACCGTCATCGCGCAGTTCGCACGGCCGCTGACCCCGGGTCCATATTTCCAGCCGGTCACGGACGTGCCCGGTGCGCTCATCGCACGGGTCGCCGGTCCGGTGGCCGCCTACAACGCGATCGTCCTCCTGACGTTCCCGCTTGCGGCCGGCGCCGCTTTCCTGCTCGGACGTCATCTGGGCGTGCCACGGGCCGGCTCGGCGCTGGCCGCCCTGGCGTTCGCCTTCTGCCCGTTTCATCTCGCGCAGGCCGCCTATCATCCGCACATCGCGCAGACACAGTGGCTGCCGCTCTATCTGCTCGCCCTGTTCCGAGCGGCGGACAATCCGACAGCGCGGGCGCTCGCGCTGCTCGCCGGCGCGGCAGCGGCGGTCGCGCTGTCGAATTTCTACGGCGGGCTGATGGCGGCGGTCATCACGCCGTGGGCGCTTGGCGGCTACTGGTGGTGTACGCGAGCCACCCGCCCGCGCCCCGTCGGGCGGTTGCTGATCACTGTGGCCTGCCTCGTCGCGGTCGCCGGGCTGGGCGGCGCCTGGGCGTGGCACGCGACGCACGTCGGCGCGCTTCCGCCGGGCGGCTACGCCATCGCGCGCGAGGAGCTGTTCCTGTACAGCGCCAAGTGGTGGAGCTACCTCATGCCGCCGGCCGCGCACCCGTGGATTGGGTCACGGGTCCAGGATTTATGGCGGTCGGCCGGCGTGCAGGACGGACTGCTCGAGCAGCAGGTCAGCCTCGGCTGGAGCATCGTGGCGCTCGGCCTCGTGTCCCTGGCCGGAGCGGCGCGTCGCCGCCGCGATCCAATCCTGCTCGCCGCGCCGGTCCTCGCAGCGGTCGCGCTTGTGGCGCTCCTCTGCTCCCTCTCGCCGGAGCGCAGCATCGGGCCGATCAGGATGGTCCGCCCCTCCGCCGCGCTCTTCGCGCTCGTGCCAATGTTCCGTTCCTACGCCCGGTTTGGCATTGTCGTGCAGCTGATGGCGGCGCTGCTGGCGGGCATGGGCGCCGAGCTGCTCTGGCGGTCAGGCGGACGGCGCGGGCAGGTGGCGTGCCTGATGCTCGTGGCGCTGGCGGCGGCGGAGTACGCGGTCTGGCCATCAAACCTGTGGCGCGACGTTCTTCCGACCGAGGCGCATCGCTGGGTCGTGCGGCAGCCGGGTTCCGTACAGGCCGCTGACTGCTCGCCGATTACTCCGGAGTCCGCCTCGGTTCCCTGGCTGAGCGGCGGCCGCGTGTCGCTCGTCGCGGCGCAAATCGAGGATTGCGCAGAGCCTGAGCTGGCCGGCAAACTGGCGGCGGCCGGTTACACGCACCTGCTGATGCGGCGGACCTCGCCGGAAGGGCGCTGGCTGGCCCGACAGTCCGCCATCGCCGGCTTCAGCCCTGCGGTACGATTTGCGACGGCCGACATCTTTCCCGTCATCGCGGCGCGTCCGGTGGTTTATACGCTGCAGATGAACGGTTTCTATCCGCGCGAATACGACCAGGCGTGGACGTGGCGATGGATGACGGAGACAGCGTCGTGGCGCGTCCGCAACACCAGCCGGCGGACAGTGGCCGCGGCCGTCAGCATCGAGATGGCGACGCTCCGCGGCACTCGTCGGTTGCGGCTGACGCTCGACGGCCGCGATCTGCAAACGCTCGCAGTTGCCGAGGCCCGCCACATCGAACAGGTGGGGCCGTTCCTCCTGCTGCCAGGCGACCACGAGCTGGCCTTCGCCCCGGGGGCTCCGGCGGAATCGGCCGGCGCCCTGCTGCACAACGGCGATCCGCGGGCGCTCTCGTTCCGGATCGGCGAATGGCACTGGAGCGTCGAGGGCGCGCATCCATGAATCCGGCCGCGACGTCCGCCGCGCCGCCCGACGCCGAAGGATCCGCCTACCGGCGGTTCTGGGCCCGCGTCGGGGCGACGTTCCCGGACCTCGGCGGCGCGGCCTCGACCCGCTACTACGCCGAGAACGAGCGCCGCCTCTTCACGGACCACTGCCCGGCCCTTTCCGGATTGCGCGTCTTCAAAACCGACCTCTGGGATGAAGCGCGCAACACCCGTATTCTCGCGTGGGCGGGCGAGCGCGGCGCCACGGTCTACGGGATCGACATCTCACCACCGACGGTCCGTCAGGCGCGCGGCGCGTTCAGCCGCACCACCCCGCTGCACGGCGCCGTCGCCGACGTGCGCGACATTCCCTTTCTCGACGACGCCTTCGACATCGTCTATTCGATGGGGACGATCGAACACTTCGACGAAACGGAACAGGCGGTGCGGGAAATCGCGCGCGTCCTGAAGCCGGGCGGGCGGGCGATCGTCGGCGTGCCGAACCGCCGCGACCCGTTCCTCAGGCCGCTGCTCGCCGCGGCGCTCCAGGCGCTCGGGCTGTATGCCTACGGCTTCGAGAAGTCGTATAGCCGGCCGGCGCTGCGGGCGATGCTGCAGCGATCGGGCCTCACGGTCGTCTCCGAGACCGCGATTCTGTTCATTCCCGGCTGGCTCCGGATGCTCGACCTGGCGTGCCACGCGTGGTGCCGGCCGCTGTCGGTCGTCACCGGGGCGGCGGTCCGGCCATTCGTCTGGCTCGATCGCCACGTCCCGTCGGTTCGCCGGCACGGGTACTTGCTCGCGACTATCGTGACGAAAGGTAAACCGGCCTGACCGAGGCTTCGCCGCTGCTGGCCCGCGGCTTGCTGAAGGTTGGTGTACTGTCCACGAGACCGGGAGGCGCATGAGCGATCAACATCGATTCAGCCGGCAGCGAACGTCCACGGAGATCGAGCCCTCGGCGGCGGCGCGGGAGGTCGATCGGCAGCCCTTCACCCCGGCGACCGCCGGCAAAGGGTCGAGGCTGCGCGGGGCGCACGTGACGCCCAGCGTCTGCCCCTATTGCGCGGTCGGCTGCGGCCAGCTGATCTACACCAAGGCCGGAAAGATCATCGACATCGAGGGCAACCCCGACAGCCCGATCAATGCCGGCACGCTCTGCCCGAAGGGGGCGAACACCTTCCAGCTGTCGGTGAATCCTCACCGCGTGACGACCGTCAGATACCGGCCGCCCTACTCCGATCACTGGGAGGACCGCTCCCTGGACTGGGCGATGGCGCGGATCGCCGAGCGGGTCAAGGAGACGCGCGACGCGGGCTTCGTCGAGCGGCGCGGCGAGACGGTGCTCAACCACGTCACGAACATCGCGGCGCTCGGCGGTGCGACGCTCGACAATGAGGAGAATTACCTCATCAAGAAGCTCCTCAACGGTGGCCTCGGCGTCGTCTCGATCGAAAACCAGGCCCGCATATGACACAGCGCGTCGGTGCCCGGTCTGGGCACCTCGTTCGGGCGGGGCGCGGCGACCGGCTTCCAGCAGGATCTGCAGCACAGCGACTGCATCCTGATCATGGGGTCGAACATGGCGGAGGCGCATCCCGTGGGCTTCCGCTTCCCGATGCTCGCCAAGGAGCGCGGCGCCAAGCTCATCCACGTCGATCCGCATTTCTCGCGCACGTCGGCGATGTCCACACAGTACGTCGCCGTCCGGACCGGGACGGATATCGCCTTCCTCGGCGGCCTCATCAACTACGTGCTGACCCACGACCGCTGGTTCCGCGACTACGTCCTCGCCTACACCAACGCCGCGACGATCGTCGCGGACACGTTCGTAGACGCCGAGGACAACGACGGCGTCTTCAACGGCTTCCATCCGGACACCAAGAGCTACGAGCCGGGCCTGGCGGCGTGGAACTATGCCGGCGAGCCCGAGACCTCGAAAACCCACACCCCGAAGGAGGTAAAGGCGGAATCGTTCAGCGAGCGGTTGGGCTTCATCGAAAACGTCCCGCCGCCGACCGACCCGACACTGCAGCATCCGCGCTGCGTCCTGAACATCCTGCGCCGCCACTACGCCCGATACACGCCGGAGATGGTCGCCTCGGTGACCGGCTGCAGCGCTGCGGATTTCCTCCAGGTCGCCGAATCGCTGTGCGAGAACTCGGGCCGCGAACGCACGTCCGCCATCGTCTATGCGGTCGGCTGGACGCAGCACACCACCGGGGTGCAGACGATCCGGGCCGCCGGCATCCTGCAGCTGCTGCTCGGCAACATGGGCCGCCCCGGCGGCGGCATCATGGCGATGCGCGGCCACGCCAGCATCCAGGGTTCGACCGACATCCCGACGCTCTACGACCTGCTCCCCGGCTACCTCCCGCAGCCGTCCAGCCTGCGCAACCACACCTCGCTGCACAGCTATCTCGATCAGGAACACGTCCCGCACGGCTACTGGTCGAACTTCCCGAAGTTCATGATCAGCCTGCTCAAGGCGTGGTACGGCGACGCGGCCACGAAAGACAACGACTTCGGCTTCGGCTGGATTCCGCGCATCGACGACAACTACTCGCAGCTGGCGACGGCGATGCGGATGGCCGACGGCAAGGTCAAGGGCTTCTTCCTGTTCGGACAGAACCCTGCTGCCGGCGCGCCCAATGGCGCGCTCAACCGCGCGGCGCTGCGGCGGCTCGACTGGCTGGTGGTGCGCGACTGGTTCGAGATCGAGAGCGCGTCGTTCTGGAAGGACGGCCCCGAGCACCCCGATCCAGCAACCATCGGCACCGAGGTGTTCTTCATGCCGGCAGCCTCGTCGCCCGAGAAGGAAGGCTGCTTCACGAATACCCAGCGGCTGCTGCAGTGGCACGACCGCGCCGTCGATCCGCAGGGCGACTGCCGCTCGGACCTGTGGTTCGTGTATCACCTCGGCAAGCGCCTGAAGGCGCTCTACGCCGGCTCGACCGAGACGCGCGACCAGGGACTGCTGAATCTGACGTGGAACTACGACCCGGACGGACCGTTCGTGCTCGCCGACGGCCAGACCAGTCGGATCACGGACGAGCCCGATACCCGCAAGGTCCTGATGGAGATCAACGGCTATCGCGTTGCCGATCGCACGCAGGTCAGTGGCTTCTCCGATCTCGAAGCCGACGGCTCGACCGCGTGCGGCTGCTGGATCTACAGCGGCGTGTTTCCTTCAGTCGATCACAACCGCGCCGCCGATCGCCGGCGCACACCCGGGAACTATGTCGACCCGAACTGGGGCTTCGCCTGGCCGCACAATCGCCGGATGCTCTACAACCGGGCCTCTGCCGATCCCGACGGCCGGCCATGGTCGGATCGTAAGAAATATGTCTGGTGGGACGAGGCGCGGAGCACTTGGACCGGCTTCGACGAACCTGACTTCGAGCCGGACAAGGCGCCAACCTACCGCCCCGCCAAGGGTGCGCACGGCATGGCGTCGATTGCCGGGAACTCCCCGTTTATCATGAAGCCGGATGGCAAGGGCTGGCTGTACGCACCGGCCGGCACCAAGGACGGCCCGCTGCCGACGCACTACGAGCCGGTCGAATCGCCGGTTGCCAATCCGCTCTACCGGCAGCAGGCCAACCCGGTGGTCGAACGCTACGACACCGCGCTGAACGAGTGCGCCCCGCCGCTCGACCCGGCGTACCCGATCGTCGCGACCACCTACCGGCTCACCGAGCATTACCTGAGCGGGCCGATGAGCCGTTTCAACTCGTGGCTGAACGAACTGCAGCCGGAAATGTTCGTCGAGATCAGCCCCGAGCTCGCCGCCGATCGCGGCATCGTCCATGGCGGCTGGCTGGTGGTCGTCAACCGGCGCGGCGCAATCGAAGCGCGCGCGATGGTGACGCGCCGGATGCGGCCGCTGACCGTCGCCGGCCGGACGCTGCACCAGATCGGCATCCCGTTCCACTGGGGATTCGCCGGCGAAACCGTCGGCTCGATCGCCAACGACCTGACGCTGATCGTCGCCGATCCGAACGTCAGCATGCACGAGGCGAAAGCGTTCACCTGCAACGTCCGGGCCGGGCGGCTGCCGGCGTCAGCGCCGTCGCAGCCGGTCGCGGTGGCGCCGCGGCCGACGCGCGAGCGGGCGCCCGAGACGCCCGAGTCCGACCAGCCCGAGGGACAGTTCAGATGATCGACCAGCTCGGCAAGCTCGCTGACGTGTGGAAGCTCCCCGAGCCGCCGGCGGCGCAGGAGGAGATGGGCTTCTTCACCGACACGACCGTGTGCATCGGCTGCAAGGCCTGCGAGGTCGCCTGCAAGCAGTGGAATCAGCTGCCGTCGGACGGCTTCAAGTGGACCGGGCACAGCTACGACAACACCTCGGCGCTGTCGGGCACGACCTGGCGCCATGTCGCCTTCGTCGAGCAGATGGACCGCGACGCCGGCGCGCCGCCGCGCTGGCTGATGATGAGCGACGTCTGCAAGCACTGCGTCGAGGCGCCCTGCCAGGAAGCCTGTCCGACCGGATCGCTGATCTACAACGAGTTCGGCAACGTCTACGTCCAGGAAGAGGTCTGCAACGGCTGCGGCTACTGCGTCGCCGCTTGTCCGTTCGGCGTCATCGGCCGCGATAAAGAGGACGGCCGCGCCCACAAGTGCACGCTCTGTTACGACCGGCAGAAGGACGGCATGACGCCGGCATGCGCCAAGGCGTGTCCGACCGAATCCATTCAGTTCGGTCCGATCAGCCAGCTCCGCGAGACGGCGCGAGCCCGCGTCGAGCAGCTCCACGGCCGCGGCGAGACCGACGCGTACCTCTACGGTGCCGAGCCGACGACGGAGTACAGCGCGCTGAACGCGTTCTTCCTGCTCAAGGACGCGCCCGGCGTCTACAACCTGCCGGAGGCGCCGCAGCGTCCCGGCGCCCATCTGCGTACTAACTACCTGCTGAGTTTCGGGGCTTCGATTGCGCTCACCGTCGCCTCGGCATTGATCTTCAGGAAAGGACGGTAACGTGGACGAAGTGATGCCCTCGTCGCCGCCGGCCGGCGGACCGGGCTACTACGGCCTGCCGCTGCTGAAGGAGCCGGTCTGGGGTTGGGAGATCGCCTGGTACTTCCTCCTCGAGGGCATCAGCGCCGGCGCGTTCATTCTCGGCGCGATGGCGCGGCTGACCGGCGATGAGCGCGACGCCGAGACGATCGCGGCGGCCGACTACATCGCGCTCGCGGCGCTGATCCCCTGTCCGCCGCTGCTCGTCGCGGACCTCGGTCGTCCGGAGCGGTTCCACCACATGCTCCGCGTCTTCAAGCCGTCCTCGCCGATGAACACCGGCGCGTGGGCACTGAGCGCCTACTCGGTCCCGGTCGGGCTGCTGGCACTGAAGCAATGGGCGGCGCCAACCGCGGAGTCGTCGTCCATGGCGCGCGCCACCCGCCTGCTCCCCGTCACGCCGCTCGCCCTGGTTGGGCTTCCGGCGGCACTGACGATGCTCAGTTATCCGGGCGTGCTGCTCTCGACCACCAGCACACCCGTGTGGTCGAGGACGCGCATGCTCGGGGCGCTGCTCGCCTGCAGCTCGATGAGCGCAGCGGCGGCGGTCGTGTCGTTCGTGCTCGCGGCGGGCGGGAGACGAGGCGGGCGCGGCCTGCGGCGGATGCATCGCATCGAGCAGCTGGCGGCGGGCGCCGAGACCGCGGCGCTGGCGGCGTACCTGGTGTCGGCCGGGGACGCCGCCGAACCAGTCACGACCGGCAAGTACGCGCGCGTCTTCTGGGGCGGCGCGGTCGCGATCGGGCTGGCCGGCGGAACGATCGCACGGGCGCTCGCATCCAGGCGCCATGGCCCGCGGCGGGCCGCGACGATGGCGGGAGCGGTGTGTACTGTCGCGGGTGGATTGGCGCTCAAGTGGGCGCTGGTGCACGCCGGGCCGATCTCGGCGAGGAATCCGGTCGCGGGGCACGACGCGGCGCGGGCGACGGAACCGGGCGCGGGGTGGGCGCCGTCCGCGTGAGCGAGCCGCGGCTCATCCCGATCGTCAGTGCGCGGGCGGGGGATGCGAACGCCGGGAGCGCCCCTCTCGCTGAATCGCGCGGCGAAGGAATCGCGCGACTGGCGGTAGAGCGGGTCAGCGCCGCCGCACGCACCGATGCGCTCGACGCGGTCGCGATCGAGGAGCCGCTCGAGATTCGCCTCGACTACGAGCTGGACGGCCAGCGGGCGCGGCGCAGCCTGGCCATCACGATGCGGACGCCGGGAGACGACGGCGATCTCGCCGCGGGATTTCTCCTTGCCGAAGGGATCGTCCGCGATCCGGCCGACATCCTGTCGATCGCCCCCTGTGGCCGGCCGGCCGCGCCGGGGCTGCGGAACGTCATCCGCGTCGAGCTCCATCCGTCGGTCAGGCTCGACCTGCCGCGTATCGAGCGTCACTCGTACACCTCGTCAAGCTGCGGAGTCTGCGGCAAGACGTCCATCGAGGCGCTCGAGTTCTCCTGCACCCGGCCCCTGCCCTCCGGACAGCCGGCCATCGACCCGGGCGTGGTCGGCCGTCTGCCGGCGGTGCTGCGCGATGCGCAGCGCGTCTTCGAGTCGACTGGCGGCCTGCACGCCGCCGCGCTGTTCACGCCGGACGGCCGGCTGGTGGCGCTCCGCGAGGACGTCGGCCGTCACAACGCCGTCGACAAGGTCATCGGCTCGCAGTTCCTCGCCGGCCTTCTGCCTCGGCACGATGTCGTCATGCTGGTCAGCGGACGGGCCAGCTTCGAGCTCGTCCAGAAGGCGCTGATGGGTGGCATCGCCGTCCTCGCGGCGGTCGGCGCGCCGTCGAGCCTGGCGGTCGAACTGGCGCAGCGCTTCGATCTGACGCTGCTCGGCTTCGTCCGCGACGGCCGGTTCAATATCTATTCGGGGGGAACGCGGGTGGAGAGGGAAGGCTGACAGCTTCCCGCTTCCAGCTCCCCGCTTCAGTCACGAGTTCCAGTTCCCAGTCGCCAGGCCAGGTTTCCCGGTGTAGTGGATACGGGTGGCTGGCGACTGGTGACTGGCTACCGGCTGAGAGCGGGAAGCAGGGAGCGGGAAGCTACGAGTTGCTTCGTCCAATCCGCCGCACCTGAACCCCCGGCCGCTCCGCGAGCGTGCCGCGGTCCGTCCATCCGTTGCCGAATCGCAGGGCCGGATCTCCCGTCACTCCCAACAGCACGAGGAAGCCGCGATCGCCGGCGACGAACGCATAGGCGTGAGCGACGTGAGTGGCGCCGGCAATCGGCGCCCGGTCGGCGGCAGCATCGACGAACGAGAGCCGCGCGTCGGTGTCGAGCGCGCGCCAGCCGGCGATGAACGCCTCGGCGCCGCGGCGCTGGACCGGGCCGGGCCGCTCGGCGTGCAGACCGGCGTCCGAGTGCCAGACGCAGCCCATCTCGAAGCCGCGGCAGAGCGCGCCCATGGCGAAGAAGAACGACGGGTCCGATTCGCGGCGGCCACGAACCGCGATCTCGGCGGCGCCAATCGGCTCGCCGCTTATGACCGGTTGACCGGTCGCCGCGCTGATTCCGGAGATCTCACGCAGGCGGCCGACCTGCCGCCACTTCCCGCCGCCGCGGTCGAGGTGCGCGTCGTTGAACATGCCCCCGGCGGTGGGGTATCGGCCGCTGCTGCCGACCGCGTCGACGCCCAGCGAGGCGCCGAGCGACCACAGAGTGCCGTCTGGCACCGTCCGGCGAGCCAGGGCGAGCAGCGCCGCCGCGTCGTTGACGCGCGCGCTCTGCGTCGGGTGACCGATCTCGTTGGCGACCTCGAGCAGCGCATTGTCGTGGCGCGAGACGATGGCGGCGACGCGGCGGAGGTGCGTTTCGACGTCGTAGCCCGTGCCGCTGTCGGTGATGGCGACAACGTAGACGTACAGGCCGCGCGCCGCGGCCTCGTCCAGGAGGGTGGGTAATGCCGCGATGGCTGTGGCCGGCGTCTGGTGCGCCCACGTCAGCGCGCCGGCGAAGACGCGGACGCCGTTGAAGCCGAGCGTGCGCAGTTCGTCGAGCACGCGGGTCCGCTCGGCCGGAGGCTTGGTCAGGATTGACAGCGCTGAAGCGAACACCGGCCGGAAGGTGGCGCCGCCGGCGACGAATAACCGTCCGTCGGTGCGGATCGGTTCAATCGACCGGCGCGGTGAGGCCGGCGCCGCGGCGGAACCCCCGGACAGCGTCGCCACGGTCAGGACACAGACGGCGACGCCGTGCGTGAGTCTGCAGAGAGTGCTGTGCATGTCGGTGCGCGGAGCGAACCGCGGGGCGACAAGTGGCTCGTACCGCCGACGGGACTCGAATCCCATCCGACGCCTGCTCCCAGGGTTGGGTCGTCCCCAGCCGCTTTGACCAGCTTAGCTCACAGGGGGCTCGCAGGTCGCCCAGCACGGCACTGGGGATTTCCCCGGCGTGCACGGGATGACGACTGATTGCTGCTGCACCGGAATCGCTGGGGCAACCGTGACAACGGTCACGGTCGCACGGTTTGCTCATCCGCGTGTCGAGTCTGGATTTCAGGTGCTCGGTGGACCGCAGTGTTTTTCGATGAAAGACAAGAGTCACTTGCGCGGGCGACTCCGTCGTGCCCGCTCCCGCGCCGGATCAGGGGAACCAAGTTCCCGGTACGAATCGACACTCCTAAAACATGTCAGAAGACGCTTCCGGATCTCGGCATTCGCTGCGATACTTGCCACGACCTCCCTGGGCGGGCACAGTCCACACCCGGCGTCGATCCAGACCTCTGCGAGGCGCCGAACAGAGTGAGGTGACCTATGAAATGTTGCACGGTCAGCGCCGCATCCGTGGTGGTGTTGCTGCTCGGTGTCTTCATCTGCCCGGAGGCGGCAGCGGCTCCCTACACGCCCCTCGCGTGGCAGACACGCGTCGAGCAGCATGCCCAGCCGGTGTTCGTCGGTCAGCGAAAGCATCTCACCTGGATTGGCGACCAGAATCGCAACTTCATCGACGATCGTCTGGAAATCACGGCGCGCTCCGCGACCACCCTCGACGTCATCGTCGATCTCAATCGATGTCTCACGCCGGCCGAGATCGAGCAGGCCCTCTCTCCCTTCGGACGCATCGAATACGTCGGCCGACTGATCACGACGGTGCTCGTCGACAATGTGACGCCGGCGGATCTGCCGAGACTCGCGGCCCGGCCGGAGGTGGCGATGATCGAAGCGCGCCCACTGATGAATCCCGAGATCGACGTCGTCTCACGAGCGGTCGAAGCCCACCGGTCGAGTCAGTACTCAGGGACGGCGGAGGACCTCGGGCTGACCGGCACCGGGGTGGTGATCGCTTTCATTGGTACCGGCATCAGCGACGGGACCTTCACGACGCTCGCCGGCAAGCGAGTCGCCGGTTTTGATGCCACCGACCCCAACGACCCTGGCGACGGGACGACGAATCCACCGGATGTTTTGTCTTTTCACGAGTCGGTGATGGCGACGATTGCCGTCGGCGCCGGCGTCACGGGACAGACCTGTCGCAACCCGGGCGTCGGCGCGACGGCGAATTGCGCCGGCATCGCGCCCGGCACCAGGTACGTCAATGTGCGCCAGTGCCACAAGGTAAATGGTGCCACCGCTTGTGACGGCTTCGTCAAGGCCGCGGACTGGGTCGGGATCAATGCGAAGAAGTTCGGGATCCGCGTCGTCAACATGGCGTTCAGCAGCTGTCCGGACGACGACGGGACGAGCGCTCAGGCGGAGCAGGCCAACTTTCTGGTCGGACTTGGCCTGGTGGTGATCGCGTCATCGTCGCGAAACCCCGCCAACTGCACGCCGGCGGGGGCGATCGGCGACAACATCGTCCGCGCACCGGGCTCCGGATCGTTGACGCTGATGGTTACCGCGAGCGCGGACCAGGGCACCGTCAATCGCAGCGACGATGTGGTCTGGTCGAACTTCACCCGCGGACCGCGCAAGGACTTCACGTTCCTCAATCCCAACCTGTCGGCGCTGAAGCCGGACCTGGCGGCACCGGGACAGCAGCTGGCCATGACGCCTGGTGGCGGCGGCATCGACATCATTCAGTCGGGGACGACCCATCTCACCGGTATCGCCGGCACGTCACCGGCGACCGGCGTCGTCGCGGGGCTGGCGGCGCTGATCCTCGAGAAGTATCCACTCATGACGGCCGAGAGCGTGAAGCGGCTGCTGATCGATTCGACGGACCAGACCCGCAACACGGCATTCAACGCCGCGACCGGTAACTGGTCGAGCGATCTCGGCTGGGGACTGGTTCGCGTCGGCAGGGCGCTCGCCCTGGCGGCCGGACAGGCGACGGATCTCACGTTCCCGAACTGCGCGGCGACGGGTTCGACGTCGGGTCAGCCGTGCGCGCTCGCCAACGGCCAGCCGAGCTGGAACAACGCGGATATCACGACGGCGACCGCTCCGCGGCTGAATGTCGCCAACACAATCGCCGTCAGCGTGACCAACCGCGGCGCCGTTGCCGGCATCGCGACGGTGAGCTTCGGCGTCATCCGCTTCAGCGCCGGCAACAGCGTGTTTCACTACATCGGCTCACAACAGGTCATGGTCGCGGCCGGCCAGACGGTGCCGGTTTCGCAAGCCTGGACGCCGACCTCGACCGATCACACCTGCGCTCAGGTGTCGATCGCGTTCGGGCAGGACTCCGATTACACCAACAACATGACCCAGCGCAATCTTCAGATTGCCCCGTCGACGTTTCAGATGGAAGTCAACAACCCGTTGTTCGTGCCCGCCCACTTCGAGGTCGTCGCGACCTCGGCCCGTCCGGGGTGGGTGTGCAGCGTCGACCAGCCAGCCTTCGATTTGGAGCCGTTCACGGACTGTCCGCGCACCGTGACTATTTCGCTGCGCGCGCCGCGGACGGCCGCCGTCGGGCAGCGGGCACAGTGCCAGGTCGCCGTCTATGCGACACCGGACCACGGCGAACGGCGGCCGCTTGGAGGGGTGACGGTCGAGAGTTACGTGCCGCGGGCCTGTCTCGTGCGCGGGCAGGTCGTCGATGCCTCCGGCCGACCGCTGCCTCGAGCCCGGATCGACCTCGCCGCGGTCGAGCCCGATCATGCCGGAGTATCGGGGCGGACCGTCAGCGACGCCCAGGGATTCTTCACGGTCACGACCTTGCCTGACGTGCTCCAGCGGCTGCGCGTGCGGGCCGCGGCTGGACTCTCGGGTGAGCTGACCCTTCGCCCGATGTGCGGCCCGTCCCTGCCTCGCGTCGTGGTCGGCAAGAACTCGCTGCGACTCGATTACCTGCCGCCGGTGGTCGTCGACGAGGAGGGCCGGGCCGGTCAGCAGGCCGCGCCCCGGGCGCGCCGATGATCGCCAAGACCTGGACGGACCGCACGGCGTGCCTGCCGGGGCTGCTGGCGCTGCTGCTCGGGACGTCGGCGGCATGCGGCGATCGCCGAACGTCCGAGGCCTCTCGGCCGCCGCGGAGTGCGGAGCAGATCGCGCTTCAGGCCGTTCGTGACCGGCTGGGTACTCCGACGGCGGAAGTGCAGGTCGTTGCTACCGGCCGCGCTGTGTTTCCGGAGCTGCAGCGGACGATCGCCGAGTTCAAGATTCGCGACGCCGCCGGGGCGCTCCATTCCATCGCGCTCGACGATGCGTTGCAGCCGGTTGCGGTAGCGCAGTTCGTCGAGCGGGAGCGCGCCGCACGAACGGCGCGGATTGGCGCGCTCGATGAAGCCCTGGCGACGCGGCTTGACCAAGTTCCGGACGCCAGCCAGCAGGTCATCGTGTGGATCGTCGACCGCTCGCGCGTTCGCGACTCTCGCCCGCCGAGCCACGGCGAGCCCCTGAGGCCCGCGCAAATCGACGCCACTTACAAAGGCGTCGAGGACGCCCGCGGCACCGCCCTCGCCGGGCAGATCGCGCCCATCCTGGAGCGGCTGCGCCGCGTCGACCCGGCTGCCCGGGCCGACAGCTCCAGCCCCGCCGTTACGATGACCGCCGGCGCCGAGGCCTTGAGGGCCCTCGCCCGCGATCCCGACATCGAGCGGATTTATCTGCGTCTCCGCGGCGCGCCTGAAACCGGGGAAGCCGCCAAGGCGACGACGGGCATCTCGGGTCTGCAGGCTGGAGGTGCGAAGGGCGGCGGCGTGCGGGTCGCGCTGACCGAAGCAGAGGGGCGCGTCGAACCGGCGAGCCTGCTCCTCAATACGATTGTCCAGGATGCCGCCAATGTCTGTCCGACGCCGAGCGATCACACGACGGAGGTGGCGAGCATCATCAAGGGTCGACGGGTCTCGGTCTTCGGCGCCACGACCGGAGTCGAGGGTGCGGCCCCGCAGGTGATGCTGCGCGTCGGCGGGTCGTGCGCGACCGACAGCACCGAGCTGATGGACGCGTCGAGCCGCGCCGCGCTCTGGGGCGCGCGTGTGATCAGCATGAGCTGGGGACTCGACACGCAGCTGATGACCGGCGGCGTCGATCGTTTCTATGACGACATGACGTTCAACCGCTGGCGCACGGTCGTCAAGTCGGCCGGCAACCGCGCCTGCATGACGCCGGGGAACGAGGCGAGCGGGCCCGGCAGCGGGTTGACGACGACTCCGGGGCTCGGCTTCAACGTGATCACCGTCGGCGGCTTCGATGACCATGACACGCCGGCGTGGGCAGACGACTCCATCTATGTCTGTTCGAGCTTCGCCAACCCGATCTCGACTCACGGCGATCGGGAGAAGCCCGAGTTGTCTGCCCCGGCCGTCAATCTCACGGTGACGACCCTCGGCCCGGCGAACCTGACCACGGTGTCAGGGACCAGTGGCGCTTCGCCCCTGGTCGCGGCTTCGGCCGCTCTGATGATCGAGCGCAACGGCCGGCTTTCGTTCTGGCCGGAGATCACGCGCGCCATTTTGATGGCGACGGCCATCCACAACATCGAGGGCAGCAGCCGATTGTCGGACGTCGACGGCGCGGGAGGCCTCAACGCCGGCGATGCGGTGAGCGTCGCCGGGGATCCGCAGCGCACCGGCGGGTTGTGGTACACGTGCGACGGCTCGACCCCGATGCAGCTTCCGCTTGCGACCCTGAGTGTCGGCCCGCGGACTCGACAGCGAGTCGTCATTTCCTGGGACACCGACCCAACCTCCTCGAACTATCCGAGTCAGCCCAGCGCCGACATCGATTTGGAGATTGTCGATCCGCAAGGACGGGTGGTGGCCGCATCGAGGAGCTTCGACGGCACCAACGAGATTGTCGACTTCAACACCTTCCTGGCCGCGACGCTGACCCTTCGCGCGGTCAAGTTCAGGTGCGAGCTGCCGACCTGGCTCGGCTGGGCGTGGCAGACCACGCCCGTGAATCGGCTGCCGCGCTGACGGGAACAGCCGCCACCCCAACGTTCCGTGGTGAGGGGTGGGCAGAGAACGGTCGTGATGCGCACTCCCGGACGGCCCCTCTCAATCGTCCCCGTCTCAGCAAGGGGCCTCCGCCCCGACTGTCCCGCTATTGCAGCGTGAAGTTGACGATTAACCCCCACTTGTCCGATCCGCGGCCCTTGGTGAAGGCCCTCGGTCCCGCCACCGGCGTAATTCCCGAGAGCCACGGGTAAGGGTTCAAGAGCGAGTTCCGGAACGCTCCGATGCGAATCCCGCTGGCGAAGTCGGCGTAGAAGCGCATCACGGTGGAGCGCTCCCGACGCCCACGCCGGATGCGGTGCAGGTTGTGCTCCGCGCACATCTTCACCAGGGCATCATCTCGCGAGAGATCTTCGCGGGTGAACGTGGAACCGACATGGATCGTACGGGTGATCGGGTACTCGACGTCCCCACCGACGTAAGAGCCGGTCTTGTAAACCGGCTTCGGATCGAGCCCGAGCATCGTCGCCGAGGACGACATCGGTCCCCACGTGTATCGGGCGGTCTCACCGAAAACGCTGACGTGGCGGAACGGCCGGTAGCGGGCCGACGCGATCAGCGCGTTGTCGTTCCGTTTCGACGCGTAGAAGTTCGGCAGTCTCTCAACCTTCGAGCCGGTGTCGCCCCGCTTCAATGCCGCGCGTACTTCGAGTCCGTCGATCGGCTCGATGACGCCCGTCGCCAGCAGCGCCGGCCAGGAGTTCGAGGCCATCGACCCGTCGATGCCGTAGAAGTAATCGTAGTCCCGATACTTGTTGCCGTCGCCGAGGGTGGCGGCCAGAGACGCGGTGGCGAGCCGGCGGCCGCGCCCGTGCCGGGTCAGTGAGAACATCACGCCGAAGTTGGCTTCGCTGTTGATTCGTTGAATGTGGGTCGCGTCCTTAGCGCTCATCGACCCGACTTCTTCGGGGGCAAATCCGATCGGCAGGATGAAGCGGCCGAACTTGAGCGCGAACGGCCCCGTCGTAGCTTCGCCGTACGCCTGACGGATCGGTCCCTGCTGCAACAGCGAATCCAGCGCCACGAACCGGTAGTCGTCCACACGGTTTCGCCCGTCGTTGTCGCACGCCACTCTCGGCCCGAACGACTGGGCCGCGTTCGGGTAGAAGTAGTCGTCCTCGCCGCAGGAAACCCCTGGCTGGGTTTCGTTGATCGGGTTGATTTCGATCAGGTAGCGGAAGCGGTCGTTGAGCTGGCCGCTCAAACCCACCGTCGCGTAGCCGACCCGGCCCTGTTTCTCAAACCCGAGGCTGGCCTGCGCGGAGTCGTGGGTATATCCACCCATGAACTTCACTCGGATCCGGAACTTCTTCGAGTCGGTAATCGCGATCCCAGCCTGGTCGTCATCCTTTGTCATGGGTTCCGATGGAGGGCGGGCGGGTGCGGCGTCCGGGGGCTTCGCTGGATTCTGCTGTGCCCTGAGCGGAGCGGACATCAGAAACAAGACTACCCAGCCAAGCGCCGGGGTCAACCCGATCTTTTTCATCCAGCCCCCTTGAGTTGTCTGAGAGGGTTAGAGACTACACGATTATGGCTGAGCTATGAAGAAGCGACCCGAGAGCGGGCGCCGTGCACTCCTCTGGTCGCATCTCGCGATGCGGGGGCGCGGTCGGGCGGGATGACAGCATCTATTCCTGGCGCTCGTGCACGCCGCCGCGCGCGGCGACGCGACGAGCCGGTACGTGAAGCAGCCAGCGTGACTCCGATCGCAATACCTCGGCCGGATCGGCGCCGGCCGCGCGCAGCGCGGGCCGCAGGCAGGCGGCGAACGCCACGGGGGCCAGCGGTGCCGACGGAATGACGAGTCATCGGGGTGGCACGGGACCCTGTCCCGTTCTCGAAAAAGGTCACCGCTGCCCTCGCCGACTCCGATATCCTGCCGGGTCATGTTCAGGTGCTGCCGGTCTCTTGTCGGATCCGTAACCATGATCGCCGCCTGCCTGCTGCCGGCGGCGGCAGCATGGGCGCAGACGGAACGCCCGCCGAACGTCGTGGTGATCCTCGCCGACGATCTCGGCTGGGCCGACGTCGGCGCCGACGCGGCGTCGTTCAACCTGACGCCGCACATCGACTCGCTGGCCCGCGACGGCGTCCGCTTCACCGACGCCTACGCCGCCGCCCCGGTCTGCTCGCCGAGCCGGGCTGCCCTGCTCACGGGCAAGTACCCGGCGCGGCTGCACATCACCGACTGGCTGCCCGGCCGACCCGACCGCCCCGACCAGAAGCTGGCGCGGCCGGCGATCGAGATGCAGTTACCGCTGGGGGAGGTGACCCTCGCCGAGGCGCTCCGCACCCGCGGCTACGTCTCGGCCCACATTGGCAAGTGGCACCTGGGCGGCGCCGGCTTCGGGCCGACCGACCAGGGATTCGCGGTGAACGTCGCCGGCGACGAGGCGGGCAGTCCCCGCAGCTACTTCGCGCCGTTCGAGCGCGACGGCCGCGTCATGCCGGGGCTGGAGCAGGCGCCGGACGGGCAGTACCTCACCGACCGGCTGACAGACGAGGCGCTGCGCTTCATCGACGGCAACCGCGATCGTCCGTTCTTCCTCTACCTGTCGCACTACGCGCCGCACATTCCGCTGCAGGCCCAGGCCGCGTTGATCGAGCGGCACAAGGCGCGGGCGTCCGCTGCTCCCCAGGCCAACCCGATCTACGCGGCGATGATCGAGAGCATCGACACCGGCGTCGGACGGATCCTGGCCAGGCTGGACGCGCTGGCCCTGACCGGGCGGACGATCGTCGTCTTCACCTCCGACAATGGCGGCCTGGCGACACGGGAAGGGCCGAACACACCCGCGACTTCGAACGCGCCGTTGCGCAACGGCAAGGGCTATCTGCAAGAGGGGGGCATCCGCGTGCCGCTGATGGTCCGCTGGCCGGGACAGCTCCCCGCGGGCGTGGTCAGCCGCACGCCGGTCAGCAGCATCGACCTGCTGCCGACGCTCCTGGCGCTGACCGGCGCCCCCGCCCTGCCCGGCGTCGACGGGGTCAGTCTGGAGCCGGTGCTGCGCGGCACCGGCGAACTGGCGCCGCGACCGCTGTTCTGGCATTACCCGCACTACTCGAACCAGGCGCGCTCGCCGCAGGCGCCGGCCGGCGGCGGCCCCGGCGCGGCGATCCGGCTCGAACGCTGGAAGTTAATCGAGCACTTTGAAACCGGCCGGCACGAGCTTTACGACCTGGCCGCCGACCCGGGGGAGGCGAACGACCTCGCCGCGGCGCAGCCCGAGCGCGTGCTCGACCTCGGGCGCCAGTTGCTGGCGTGGCAGGGCAAGGTCGGCGCGCAGTGGATGCGGTCCAATCCCGAGTACCAGAACCCGGCCGTCGAGCCGTCGGCCGACGGGACGATCCTGCTGCCGGCCCATGCTGCGGTCGTCCACGGCGAACGCCTGCGCTACGAGCCGTCGCCGGTGAAGAACACGCTCGGCTTCTGGACGCAAGCCGAGGACTGGGTGCACTGGGACTTCGTGCTGCCGCGCGCGGGACGGTATCGCCTCGAGGCGCTGCAGGGATGCGGCCCGGGCAGCGGCGGGGCGGAGGTGGAGATCGCGGTCGGAGACCAGCGGCTGACGATGACCGTCGCGGACACCGGCGGCTTCCAGAACTTCGTCCGTCGCGAACTCGGCGAGCTGCGGCTGCCCGCCGGGCCGCAGCGGCTGACGGTCCGTCCGCGCACGAAGCCTGGAGCGGCGGTCATGGACCTGCGCGAGGTGCGGCTGGTACCGGTTGAGTAGTAGGGCAACGGCCGGGCTGACCAGGAACGCTGCGGCGTCACGCAGCAGAGCTCGAGCCCGGTCGGGTCTTCCTTCGATACGTGTGTCCTGAACCACGCCTGCCCTGCTCCGCGCGCGGCGATTGCGTGCCTATCTTTGATAGGATGCGCGCAATGAAACAATTCGCCTGCCTCATCCTCGTGACCCTCGCGTCTGTGTCCGCGGCCGACGCGCAGCGTGTGACGCGCGATATCGCCTACGCCACCGCGCACGAACGGCAGGTGCTCGACGTCTACGCGCCCGAAAACGCGAAGAACCTGCCGGTCGTGTTCTGGATTCACGGCGGCGGGTGGCAGGCCGGCAACAAGAGCCTGGTCGCGCTCAAGCCGAAGGCCTTCATGGACGCCGGCTTCGTCTTCGTGTCGATCAATCACCGCCTGCTGCCGGCGGCCGACATGGAGGCGATCACACACGATGTCGCGAGCGCGCTCGGCTGGGTCCACAAGAACATCGCGGCCTACGGTGGCGATCCGGACCGGCTGTTCGTGATGGGCCACTCGTCTGGCGGACAGCTCGCCGCCTTGATGTGCACGGACGATCGCTTCGCGAAAGCGGAGGGCTACTCGCTGACGATGATCAAGGGGTGCGTCCCGGTGGACGCCGACACATTCGACATCCCGGCCATCATCGAGGTGGCCGAAACGCGCGCCAGGGTGCACCACCTGCCGATGCCGACCAACGGACACCGCCAGAAGTTCGGTGGCGACCCCGCGAAGCACCGCGACTTTTCCGCCGTCACGCACGTCGCCCCGAACAAGGGCATTCCGCCGTTCCTGATCCTGCACATCGAGGCCAACCCGGACACGGGCGCGCAGGCGCAGCGCCTGGCCGCCGTGCTCACAGCCGCGGGGATTTCCGCGAAGATCGTCACCGGGCGCGAGACCACGCACGCAAGCCTCAACGACAACATTGGCGTCGCCACGGATCCCGTGTCAATGCAGGTGTTCGCGTTCGTCGCCGACGCCCTGAACCGGTAGCTGCCGGCGATCAGGTGAGTGGGGGCCAACGCGCGCACCTACAAGATCGACCCCGCGAAGATTGTCCTCGCCGGCGAGTCGGCGGGCGGCTTCCTGGTGAACTACGCCGCGACCCACGAGACGCCGGCCACCGGAGTCGCTGCCGTGGTCGACATCTATGGTCCGGCGGACTACGAGAGGGTCGCGCGCCAGCGCCAGGCCTGTCCCGGCCGCTTCAACATGGCATCCATAAACGGCGAACAGCAGAACGGCGGCGGTATGTGGTTCTTCGGCGCCGAGGGCTACGACGGGGTGAGCTTCGCCAAGCTGAAAGCGGTCTCGCCTGTGCACGCGGTACACAAGGGCATGCCGCCTGCTGGCGATCCACGGGACGCGCGACGACCAGGTCCCCTACGAACAGTCGCCGATCCTGTGCGAGGCGATGCACCGGGCCGGCGTTCGCTGCGACATCATCACCGTCGAGGGCGGCGGCCACGGGATGGGCACGTGGACAGACGCCGATCAGCAGCACTACCAGGCCGACATGATCGCATGGCTGAAGCGGACGCTCGATCTCGAGTAGAGAGGAAGCTGTCAGGGAAGAGGATGCTCCGCGCAGTTCTTCAAGGAGTGGTGGGATCATGACCCGCAGCGCGGCTTATGGCGTCGCACAGACGACGCTGCTCTGTGTCTTTG
This sequence comes from Acidobacteriota bacterium, assembly GCA_031393955.1. GTDB lineage: Bacteria > Acidobacteriota > Vicinamibacteria > Vicinamibacterales > 2-12-FULL-66-21 > JALZOC01. The sequence goes on along the minus strand of JANMWI010000097.1, from coordinate 13,621 downwards.
CGCTCGTCGTCGTGTTCGATCGGTCGGCGGTGCTGTTCGGCGGGTATACGGCTCGAATGCTTGGACTCATGCTCAGCGCCGGCGGTCTGACCGTGATGGCGGCGGCATTCCTCGCCATCCGTCATGTCGTTCAGATTGCTCCGGAACCGCGGCCCGATGGGCAGCTCGTCACCGGCGGTATCTACGGGCACCTCCGGCACCCGATTTATACCGGTATGCTGCTTGTTATCGTGGGCCTCTTTCTGCGACGGCCCACCGCCGCGATCGCCGCCACAGGAGTCGTGGTGATCGTCTTCCTGTTCTTCAAAGTCGGATACGAAGAGACGCTCCTGCTGGCACGATATTCGGATTACGCGGAGTATCGCAGGCGGACGTGGGGCCTGTTGCCGCCATTCGGCTGATGGGGAGCGATGACCCGCCAGCGTCGGCGCGCCGCGGGAGAGCCGTGCGGTGTCCCGACCGCTCGGGCCGGTCGACCCTGTCCTCACCACGATTCTGTTCCTCATGGATCTTTCACTCTGGTATTCCGGCCCGACTTGGCGATAATCGGCTTCTGCGCGACGGCGCCCCACAGGGCGCTCGTGCGCATTCACGGCGCCTCTCATTTCGTGGCGGCGGACCAGCCGGAACGAGTCTCGAGCGATCTGCCCGAATTCCTGGGAGAGCGATGAGCGACACGGTCATTGTCCTCGCCGGCGCAACGGGCCACCTCGGCGGACTGATCGGCCGTGCGCTCCGTGATCGCGGCGCGCGCGTGCGCGCGATCGTCCGTCCGGGCACGCCGGCCGGCAAGACGACGCAGCTCCGGCAGTTCGGCGTCGACGTGGTGGCGGCGAGCTACGACGATCCCGCGCCGCTCGCCGCCGCGTGCGCGGGGGGCGCCTGCGTGGTGTCGGCGGTCGCCGGCCTGCGCGACACAATCGTCGGCGCGCAGACGGCGCTCCTCGAGGCGGCCGTGGCGGCCGGTGTGCCGCGGTTCATCCCCTCGGACTTCGCCATCGATTTCTACAAGATGCCCGACGACTACAACCGCAACCTCGACTGGCGGCGCGAGTTCGCCGTGCGCCTCGACGCCGCGCCGATCGCCGCGACCTCCATCCTCAACGGGATGTTCATGGAACTGCTCGGCGGCGAGGCGCCGTTCGTCATCCGGCGCTTCCACCGCGTGGTGTATTGGGGCAGCGCCGACCAGCCAATGGACTTCACGACCATCGGCGACGTCGCGACCTACACCGCCGCGGCCGCGCTGGACCCCTACACGCCGCGCTTCCTCCGCATCGCCGGCGAGGTGGCGTCCGCGCGCGACCTGGCGCGGATCGCCGAGGAGGCGTTCGGCGCGCCGTTCCGGCTCTTCCGCGCCGGGCCGGTGAGCCGGCTGGAGAAGCTGATCGCGCTGACGCGCTTCGTCGCCCGCGGCGGCGACGAGCTCTATCCCCCCTGGCAGGGGATGCAGTACATGCACAATATGTACGATGGACGGCCGAAGCTCCGCCCCCTCGACAACGCGCGGGCTCCGGAGCTGAGGTGGACGCCGATTCGCGAAGTCATCGGATAACCCGCGCAGACGTCCCCGGGACACGTCACCGATGCGCCCCGCCGAGCGGCGCGTCAGCCGTGTCGCCGCTTCGGGGCGAGCACCGAGAGCATGAGCGCGAACACGCAGCCATTCGTCCAGAGGATGGGCTGCTCGCCGCTACTCGACCGCGTAGTGCGCAAACCCAACCCAATACCTCGATCAGCCAGAGCGTCATGACCTCTACATGATCACTCTGGATGTCAGGATCTCCGCTGCCGCAGTCGGCATGAATCAACACCGCGCCGGCGTTGTCGAGCGCGGCGTTGTCGCCACGACGGCGCCGGCGACGAGTTCGCTCGGCCAGCCGTTCGTCTACACCTCGACGCGCACACCCTTCACGCACTCGAGAACTTTCTGCCGCAGCATCGACCGGCGCGGCACTCGTGCATACCCGGCGGGTGACTCGGCTTGCCGGCAATCAGGACGATACGTCTGGTGACACCCCCGGAGCCGGCACGACAGGCAGAGCGGCTGCCGGGCCGCATGGTGCCGCACGCTCACGCCCGCTTCGTCGCGAGCACGAGCAGCGACAGTCCGAACGACGGAGCGCGATTCTCCTCCAGCTTGAGCAGCGGCTGCACCCAGGCGAAGGCCGCCAGCTGACCGCGAGGCAGCACCCGGCGTTTCAGTATCCGGGAATTGAGATACCAGCCGAAGACGCCCGGGCGGTTCAGATATCTGAGCGTCTGCACCTCGAACCCTGCCCGAGTGACCAGTGCCTGCAGGGCATCGCGCTCGTACCGGCGGTAGTGGTTGAGATGGACGTCGAGCGTTCCGTAAAGAGCCGGCATCGCGGGGACGAGCAGCACCAGCCGTCCACCCGGCTCCAGCACGGCGGCGAAGTCCTCGAGCGTCGTCGCGTCTTCGTCGATGTGCTCCAGCACGTTCATGCAGACGATGGAGTCGAGCCGCTCGGCGCGCAGGTCGTCGCGCGACGCGCTGTCGAGCGGAAAGCGGAACGAGGCGACGCGGACGTTCGCGCGCCCCCCGAGATTGGCGTGGAGCTCTCGGACGTAATGCGGCTCGATGTCCGAGGCGACGACCCGCTCCTTGTGGGCGAAATACCGCGTCTGGTTACCGACCCCCGCACCGACCTCGAGCACCCGCTCTCCGAGGAAGTCCGTGAAGCGTGCGTCGAGCCACGCGTTGTAGGAGGCCAGCCGCGCCATACGGCGCAGGGTGATCGCCCCGACGTCGTGGGCCGGCGCCTCCCATCGCGCGAAGCGGAAGAGGGTCCAGAGCGCCTGGAGGGCGTCCACGAAGCCGATTTTCTTTCCCTCGGCATAGGTCCGGCCGCGATACGAGATCGGCACTTCGTAAACCCGCACGCGCAGCCGGGCGACCTTGCAGGTGATTTCCGGCTCGATTCCGAACCGCTGCGAACGCAGGTCGAGGCGCTCCGCCACCTCCCGCCGCATGATCTTGTAGCCGGTCTCCATATCGGTCAGGTTCAGGTCGGTGATCGCGTTCGAGAGCACGGTCAGCGCCTTGTTCCCGACGGCGTGCCAGAAGTAGAGCACGCGATGTCCGCGCGGCGATCCGAGGAAGCGGGAACCGTAGACGACGTCGGCATCCCCTTCGAGGATCGGCCGCAGGAGGATGGAGTACTCCGCCGGGTCGTACTCGAGGTCCGCGTCCTGCACCAGCACGACGTCGCCGGTCATTTCCCGAAGGCCGCGAGCGACCGCCGCTCCCTTGCCGAGGTTGCGCTCGAAATAGACGACACGGACACCGTCGCGGCCGTCGAGACCTCGCAGCACCTCCCGCGTTCCATCCGTCGACGCGTCGTCGACGATGATGAGCTCCCTGGTGATGGGCCCCAGGTCCACCGCGAGGACGCGCGAGACGATTTCGGCGATCGTACGGCGTTCGTTGAACGCCGGCATGATGATTGAGAGCTTCATTCAGAAAGACGGTGGCAGGATTTGTGTCGGGGCGACCGGCCAGGCGCGGGGCGGCGACGGGAAAGCACCGACGCCACGGCTACTGCGGCCTCACGCGGAGCGCATTCCGATCGAACAGGGCGAAATTCTGGGGGCTCGGGCCGGCTTTCCAGCACCGCCGGATCTGGTTGTCGGACCAGTCCCACAGGCGCGCATGATCGCGGTCGATGTCCGTCGGGTTGGAGTTCCATTGATCGTTCGGATAATAGAACGCGCCCGTTCCCGAGATGACGAGTGACCAGGCGAGGGCGGTTGCGGCGGCCGCTGTCGCAACCGGGGGCCAGGACGGCCGGGCCATGGCCGCGGCGGCGAGCGGTACGGCGACCGGCAACAGATCGAGCAGATAGCGGGGCCCGTAAGTGTGGCCGCCCCACCAGACGGAGTAACTGCCATACAGGAGGTACTGGGCGACGATCGCCATGGCGCACCAGCGCAGCGGACCGTCCCATGTCTCGCTCAGCGCTTGCCGGACACCGGCGGCGGCGACGAGCACGACGGGGCTGAAGATCAACAACCCCCGGCTCGGCGACACGAGGAGGCCGACCAATCCCTCGAGGCTCAGACGGAACGACGCGCCTGAGGCGTGGACCAGTGCGTTGCGGTCCTGCAGCAGCGGCAGGGCGCCGAGCGGATGGCCGAACCAGCGCATGTTCTGGATCGCCAGCGCCGCACCCAAGACGCCAACAATCGCCGTGGCCGCGGCAGCTCCGCCCAAGCTCCTGCGGCGCCAGGTGCCGAGCAGCAGCACTCCCACCAGCGGGGCCAGTTGCGGCCGGGTCGCGAGCGCCAGCCCGAGCCCCAGGCCGATTGGCGCGAACGCGCCGGCTCCGAGCCGTGCGGATGGTGTCGCGAAGACGAGAACGGCGAGCGCGATGGCGAAGACGGCGGCATCGGTCTGCCACAGGGTCTGGCTGGCGGTGCTCCAGAAGCCGGTAGCGAGTCCCAGACCAGCGGCCAGCAGCAGCGCCGGTCCGCGCGTCAGCCGCTGACGCGCGCTGAAGAATGCGAGCACCACCGCCGCCGCCGTCAGCAGCGACGCGGCCAGCACGGCGAGCGCCGCCGCGCCGAGCGGCGCGCGCAAATCGAGCAGCCCGGCTTTCCAGAAGGGCCAGGCGATCGCGGCCGCCAACACCGCGGGAACGGGTGAATAAATGGACCGATAGTTCCCGTCGGCCGCTTGGATGAAGCCCCAGCGCTCGGCGAACTCCGGTGTCGCGCCGACCACGTGCCCCAGGGCAAGGGTCCGGCGGAGCAGCAGCTCGCGCGCCGCCAGCTTGGTCGGTTGCGTGTCGTAGCTGCCGATTTCCCGGCCGTTCGCGTTGTAGACGACGAACATGACCGCCAGCAAGCCGGCGGCGGCGAGCATGTCGATTCGCCGGTCACGGGGCGTCAGGCGGCGACTCGCGGCGGGCGGCCCGGCGGGCGTCGAGGCATGGCGGGGGTTGACCGAGGCCGAAGTGCGCATAGCAGCCTGACGGGACCAGTTACCAGAAACTGACGTGTTGACGCCGGAACATTGTCACTCACATTCGACAGAGGAGCAATCGGCGCGGATGCGTGGGAGATAGCAGATCGGTCCCGTGTTCCGACAGCCGCGCCCTGATCAGCACCCTTGTCGCGCGCCTCCAGCGCATCCGCCCGCTTCGGCGGCGCAATCCACCATCGGGCACGCAGGTTGAGCGAGGTAGGTGCGAACTCCATCACGAGCACGTCGGGCACGGGGTCGGTGCACTTCTTCAACGGCGCGCCGACCGTGACGTAACTGTGCGTGACCCTGTCGATTCCGCGAGAGATCTACCGTGGCTACGGTGCTACAGATTTCGATTACCGTTGCGAAGCCGACCACTCAGCGGCGATCGCGTCACCGTAGTCGATGCGAGAGCAGGTGGATAAGAGTAGGCCGGAGGGGATCTGGAATCAGGTCGTCCTGCTCTATGCGCTCGGACGATAGGAAGTTTTAGCGGGTCTGCGCGCGCGGCTCTACACAACATAAGGCCCCTTCCCGGCCGTCCCGGCTCAGCGCGCACCGCCTCCCTGGCGCGCACAGCGTTTACGGTCGCTGCCGCGGGCGGACAGGCACAGAAGGGCGGAGACGAACGATGCTAGATCTGCACTGCCTCGGAGTCAGGGGGCCCGACGAAGTTCGAGAGAGCTCAGAAACCCCTGCACAGCTTTCCTATCCTCATCGGTCCTGGCGTACGACAGTGCGTCCTTCGCGACAACCGCCGCTTCGTCTCGATGCGACAGGCGGACCAGCACCCGAGCAAATCCGAGGCGGTACGCCACTACTCCAGGTTCCAGTTCGACGGCGCGCCGAGCCGCTACGAGTGCCTGGCGGTCGTTCTCGCCTCGGCGAGCGCAGCGGGCCGGGTTCCACGCCGCCATGGGCCGAGCAGCAGACGCGCGCGCATGGTCGTCATCACCCTGAACTGGAGCCAGACTCTGACGATGGCGTGCACACTGTGCCGTCCGCGATACCACCACCGCGGGCGGTGTGCTGGCTTGGGAGACGGCGAGTCGCACAAGGCTGGCGGGCGGCATGGGGCTGATTGACTGGCGTTCGCCGTTGGGATAAAACCGGGCAGCCCGTTTGTATGGAGGAGTGCAGCCAATGAAAATGTGCCTGACGATCGCCGCCCTCGTGCTGACGATTGCCCCTTTGGCCGCGCGGTCAACAGACAGCGGGGGGAGTTCCCGATTGGCTGGGCGAGCGCAAGGGGGCGGGGTGGAGGAAACACTGATGCGGGTGGAACGCGACACGCTCGCCGCGATCCTGAAGCGTGACGGCGCCGCTGCCGGAGCGGTGCTCGCAGACGACTTCGTCGCGACCCTGCCCAGCGGGGACGTCCAGACCAAAGCGCAGTTTCTCGCCGACCTCAAGTCCGGGGATCTTGTGATCGAGTCGTCGGAAATGGCGGACATGAAGGTGCGGGTCTACGGCGACGCGGCCGTCGTGACGTATTCGTCAACCGACAAAGGCAAGTACAAGGGGCAGGACATCGGGGGGCGGTACCGGTGGACCGATACGTTCGTCCGGCGAGCGAACAAATGGCAAATCGTCGCCACCCAGGGCACGCCCATTCCGAACCCCCGACCCTGACCGGAGGGCTCACGTGTGATTCGAGCCGCCTCGCGCGACGTGCGACTCAACGGGACAGGAGGCGTGTGAGCGTCGGTTCAATCGCGGCGCTCCAGATTCCATACCCCTTCGCGGTGGGATGCAGGAAGTCGTACATGACGTCCCTGGAAATCGACCGATCGGCGGCGAGAAACCTGTCGCCGATGTCCAGGTACGTCACGACGCCGCCGCGTCCGTCGAAGGCCGCAAGGCGCTGATTCACCGCCTCGACAGCGGCGCGATTGGCGTCGGGCTCCTCGCCGCGGGGAAAGATGCCCAGCAGCAGGATGCGGCTCGCGGGTGACCGCTGGTGGATCTCGTCGCAGATGGCCGACACTCCGGCCGCGATCTCGTCCGGGGTGTTCAGCGGGACGTTGTTCGTGCCGATCATCAGGACCACGACCTTCGGCGAGACATGCTCGAACTCGCCGTGGCGCAGCCGCCACAGGACGTTCTCCGTGCGGTCCCAGCCGTAGCCGAGATTCACCACGCGGCGCGCCGCGAAGAGTCGATCCCAGACCTCCGGCGCCGTCCGGCGGCCGCCGACCTGCCCGCCGTCGGGATCGCCACCCCAGAAGTGCACGATGGAGTCGCCCAGCATGACGATCTCGGGCTGACGCGCCCTCATCAGCGCGGCCGCGGCCGCATGGCGCGCCGGCCAGTCATATACGCGCCAGTCCCTGCCTTGCGTCACGGGCACGAGTGTTGACGCGGGCCGCGGACCCGCTGCGCGCGATACCCATTCGACCTGTGTCCCCGCCGGCGTCTGGTCCGGCGTGAACGCACGCGCCTTGACCGTGTAGCCGGCGGGCACCTCCACAGGTGCGAGCCACACGCCGGCGTCCCGGGTCGGATCCGTGCCGTCGAGCGTGTAGCGCACGACGGTCCCCGGCGGCGCGTCTGTGACGTCGACCAGACCGTCGGCGCGCTCCCGAATCGTCTGGGCATCACCGGTGACGGCGAGAAGCACGACCGCGAGTGCGGTCACGCGTGCGAGCGCGTTCGTCGCAACGAGACCGGCCCGCCGGTTCCGGACCGAACGTGGCAGGCGGCCGTTGAGCACCGACCGTCTGACTGTTGGCATGCCGGCATATCTTACGCCGACGGGCGCTCGGGCCGATCCGGCTGCCCCGCCGGCACCACAAGCGCCCGCAAGCGCCTGGGTCAGCCGGCCGACCCCGCAACGAAATCGAGCGCGCGTGCGGTGGACTCGTGGAAACAGATCGCGGACGGTGGGCGGGAGCGTGGCCCGGACCGGGCCATGGAAGAGAAAGCGGCGCCCGGGGGGCACCGTCGATGTCACTTGAAATGGCGGGGTCGACGGGACTCGAACCCGCGGCCTCCGGCGTGACAGGCCGGCGTTCTAACCAACTGAACTACGACCCCGCAAGGGTAATGCTGTCCTGGTGGGCGGTACAGGACTCGAACCTGTGACAGCCGGCGTGTAAAGCCGGTGCTCTACCAACTGAGCTAACCGCCCTACGCCCTCGCGGGCTCGCCGACCGTCCAGCAAACCCTGATTATAGCCACGAACCAATCCGGGGGCAAGCCGCGCCGCGGGCCGGCGTCAGGCCCAGCGGGCCTTCCAGGCCAGCACGGCCAGCGCCACCAGCAGCCCAAGGACGGCGCGGTATTCCCGGTTCCGCACCGCCCGTTCGATGCTGAAGCGCCTCGCCACCGACGCCCCCCTGCCCGATCGGTAGTCCGGGTAGGCGTCGCCGAACTTTTCGGTGAGGTGGGCCTCTTCGGTCCGGATGGCTGCGGTAATCGTGATCGCCAGATACGCCGCCGCCAGCAGCGCCACGACGACGCTGGCCGACGCGACCCCGAGGCCCACGCCAATCAGCGTCGATCCGGCGTACAGCGGATGGCGGGTGTAGGCATACGGGCCGGACGAGGTCACTTCGCGCCCCTTCTCCAGGTGACCGGCGGCCCAGATCCGGACTCCCTCCCCGGCCAGCGCGATGACCGCGCCCGCCAGCATGCTGATCCGCGTCGGATGGGACAGCCACAGCGCCGCCGCGCCGCAGATGAATCCCAGCGTGACCCTCAGCCTCGCGATCGTGCGCATCACCGTCATGACGCGAGCCGCTGCCGCACGGCAGCCGTCACCTCGGCGGCGGGAATCCGCGCCAGGCACCAGTCGTCGCGGTGGCAGCGCCGCTGGTAGTGGCAGCCGCACTCCGCATACCGCGACACGACCTGATCGATCGGCGCGATCGGACCGTTCCGCCGTGGATCGGTCGGGCCGAAAATCGATACCGTCGGCGCGCCGGCCGCCGTCGCGATGTGGAGGGGGCCGGTGTCGCCAGAGACCACCAGCGCGGCGGCGCGGCAAAGCGCGAGAATGTCGGCGACGCTGGTCGGAGGCGCGAGCCCCGCGGTGCCGCCGGACGCGTCAACCACCGCCTGCGCCCGCTCGACTTCACCCGGCCCCCAGAGGATGAACGGGCGAAGCCCTTCGACGTCGTGGAGGTAGGCGGCGACGTGGCCGTAGTCCGACGCCGGCCACCGCTTGTTCGGCCAGGCGGCGCCCGGATTGATCAGCGCAAACGGCCGATCCCCGCCGCTGCCGCCGCGCACTGCGTCGAGCGCCGGCGACGGCTCGTCCCTGAGCGGAAAGCTCACCCGCCGATCGTCGATGCCGAGGACCCGCAGCAGCTGCAGATTGCGCGAAACGACATGCGGCGCGTCGACGGCGCCCGCTTCCGGAACGTCGCTGTAGCACAGCCGCGCGGTCCGCTCGCGCAGGCCGTCCGCGAAGCCCGCGACCCGGGCGGCGCCCGACGCCCGCGCCAGCACCGCCGACTTGAGCAGCCCCTGAAGATCGACCGCCCAGTCGTAGTGCTCGCGGCGCAGCACACGAATCACCGCGATCCACCCGGCGGCGGTCGGCCGCTCGAGCGGGATGCTGCGATCGACCGGCGTTACCAGATCGACCATCGCGCGGTGCTTCGCGTCGACCAGCCAGTCGATGCGCGCCTCGGGATACGCCGCCCGGATCGCCGCCGCCGCCGGCACCGCATGGACGATGTCGCCGAGCGCGCCGAGCCGGACGATGAGGATCTTCATCCGCGGATGCGACCCAGCAGGTCGCGGGTGGAATGATCCTTGGGATCGCCGACGATCGCGATCCGGCCACCGTACGCCGCCACCGTCGCGCGCTCCGGCACGGACTCGGCGGTGTAGTCGGTTCCCTTGCAGTGCACGTCGGGCCGGAGCAGCGTCAGCAGCGCGTCGACCGTCGGCTCCTCGAAGATGGTCACGTAGTCGACGGCGCGAAGCGCCGCGACGATCTCGGCGCGGTCCTCGGCGGCCAGCAGCGGCCGGCCCGGTCCTTTCGCTCCAGCCGCCGCATCCCCGTTGATCGCCACGATCAGGCGGTCGGCCTCGGCGGCGGCGGCCGCCAGGTACCGCACGTGGCCGACATGGAGCAGGTCGAAGCAGCCGTTCGCGAACGCGACCGTCCGCCCCGCCGCCCGGTCGGTCGCGACCAGCGCCGCGAGCCGCTCCCGGCTGACGACTTTCTCAGTCAAGGTCGGTGCGCACGGCCTGCCGCAGTTCGTCGGCGGTGACGGTCGCGGTCCCCCGCTTCATGACGACGAGACCGCCGGCGTAGTTGGCCAGATGGGTTGCTTCCAGGAACGTCGCCCCCGCCGCCAGCGCCAGCGTCATCGTCGCAATCACCGTATCGCCGGCGCCGGTCACGTCGGCGATTTGATCGGTGCCGAAGATCGGCACGTGGACGGTCGGGCGGTTCTTTTCGAACAGCGCCATGCCGCGGCTGCCGCGGGTGATCAGGACCGACGCGGAACGGGTCCGCTTGAGGAGCTCGCGCCCCGCCTTTTCGAGCACCCGCGGGTTGTCGCCGATCCGGATGCCGAACAGCTGCTCCACTTCGGACTCGTTCGGCGTGCAGGTCGTCATGCCGCGGAACTTGAGCAGCGCGTAGCGGGAATCCACCATCACCGGAGCGGCCGCCCGGCTGCGCCGGCGGAGCGCCCGCTGCGCGGCGGTGACCAGCGCCGGGGTGACGAGGCCGCTGCCGTAATCCGAGACGAGCAGGGCGTCGCAGCGCGGCGCGGCGGCGGTCAGGCGGGCGCCGACCCCGGCGCGATCGCCGTCGCCGAGCCGCGACCCGACCGCGCGATCGATGCGCACGACCTGCTGCTTCGCGGAATGGATGCCGCCGGCCAGGATGCGCGTCTTGGTCGGCGTCCGGAAGCCGTCCGGCCGGATGATGCCGCGGACGTCGATCCGGCCGCGCATCGCCTCGATCAGGCGCCGCCCCGGATCGTCCTTGCCGGCCGCACCAACCACCACGGCGGTGCCGCCGAGCGCGGCGACGTTGCCGGCGGCATTGCCGGCGCCGCCGGGGACGATCGCGGTCGAGTCGTAGTTGAGGATCAGGACCGGCGCCTCGCGCGAAACGCGCGCGATCTCGCCGTAGATGAATTCGTCGACGATCAGATCGCCGAAGACGAGCGTCCGCACCCCGGCAAATGCGTCGATCAGCGACATCAGCCGGGCGGGAGTAATCGACGCGCTCTGCTGGGCACTCATCGCGTGTGGCGCAGGATCCACGACGCCGCCTCGGCAACGTTCTCGACGATCGCCGCCGGCTCGAGACCCGGCTTCGGCGCCGCTTCTTCGGTCCGGCCGTAGCCGGTGCGGACCAGGATGCCGCGCGCGCCAACGCGTCGTCCGGCCTCGAGGTCGTGCCAGCGATCGCCGACCACGAAGGATGCCGAGAGGTCGAGGCCGAGCTCCTCGGCCGCGCGGGTCAGCATGCCGGGCTTCGGCTTGCGGCAGTCGCAGTCCTGGCGCAGCCCCTCGACGGTGCCGTCGGGATGGTGGGGGCAGTAGTAGAACCCGTCGATGCGGGCACCGCCGGCGGCGAGCCGTTCGGCGATATGGCGGTGTGCCTCGGCGACGAACGCCTCTTTGAAGATGCCGCGCGCGACGCCCGCCTGGTTGGTGATGATGACAACGGCCACGCCGCTGCGGTTGAGGAGCCGCACGGCGTCGACGCTGTACGGGAAGAACACCATCCGCTCCAGGCGATCAAGGTAGCCAGCTTCTTCGAGCAGCGTGCCGTCGCGGTCGAGGAACACGGCTGGCCTGTTGGTCATTGATTCTCCGCGCGAAGAGTGCCGGCGTCGAGCCGGGCCGCCACCGCCCCGAACACCGCCGCGGCGGTGATGCCCGTCATGCAGCGATGATCGATCGGGCAGTCCCGCAGCATGCACGGGCGGCAGAACACCGGATGCACGAGGACGTCATGGCCGGCCGGCGGTGCAGTGACGCGGTCGTCGGTCGGTCCGAACATCGCGATCACCGGCACGCCTAGCGCCGCCGCCAGGTGCATCCCCCCCGAATCGTTCGAGACGAAGGCGTCGCAGCGCGCCAGCACCCCGGCGAGCTGCCGGAGATCGGTCCGCCCGACGAGATCGACGATCCGGACGCCGCTCGGCAGGCCTGATTCTATCTCACGCGCCGCGTCGCGATCGCCGGCGGCGCCGACGATGACGCAGGTGGCGCCGCGTTCGGCGGCCAGGCGCGTGATGACCTCGGCGACGCGCGCCGGCGGCCAGCGCTTGGCGTGGCCGTAGGCCGCGCCGGGGGCGAAGCCGACGAGCGGAGCGGCGCTGACACCGTGCGAGGCGAGCAGCAGGTCGGCGCGCCGCAGCGTCTCGGGGCGGGCGGCCAGCGCCGGCAGGGTCGAGCCGACCGGGATGCCGAGGCCGCGGACCAATGCGCCGTAGTACTCGGTCTGATGGACGAGCGCTCGGGGCCTGCGGACGGCGCGGGTCAGCATCCAGCCGCGCCAGTTGCCGGCATAGCCCCAGCGCCCGGCGATCCCGGCCTGCTTCGCGGCGCGGGCGGCGCGGAACGAGTTCGGCAGCAGCAGCGCGGCGTCGAAGCCGCCGGCCGCCAGCGTCGCGGCTTCGCCGGCCGGCGTGACCGTCAGGATCGCGTCCGCCGCGACCGGCGTGTTCTCTTCGAACAGCGGCGCGACGGCGGCCTGCGCCGCGACCGTCAGGTGGGCGGCGGGATACGCCGCCCGGACCGCCGCCATCGCCGGCAGCGCCATCACGGCGTCGCCGAGCCAGTTGGGCGCCCGGATCACGAGCCGCGTCGGCGGCGCTTCGGCCGGCTCAGGAGTCAACGCCTGCCCCACGCGGCGCGGCGATCTCGTCCGACGTCGCGCTCGGGAACATGCCGCGCACCGTCGTACCGGCGGGCACGTCGCGCCACCGCCGGTGCATCCACAGCCAGAGCTCGGGATAACGGCGCACGTACATCTCGAGCACGTCGGTGCAGCGCTGGGTGAATACCCGGATCGCGTCCGGATCGTCTGCCCGCGGCGGCTCGACGGGATGCTCGTAGACCATCCGGAACCGGCCGTTTGGCAGCGGCAGCGCGAATACCGGCACGACCGGCGCGCCGGTCCTCAGCGCGAGCGCCGCCAGCGCCGAGGTCGTCGCCGCCGGGCGGTTGAAAAAATCGACGTAGACCGCGTCGGCCGGCTGCATGTGCTGATCGATCAGGAAGGCGACCGCCTGATTGGCCTCGAGCGCGCGCAGCACGCGGCGGACCGCGCCGCGACGGTAGATCACGGTGTTGCCGGTCGATCGCCGCACCGATTCGAGCAGGCGGTGGAGCAGCGGATTGTCGAGCGGACGCGCCAGCACCGCCATCGGGGCCAGCGCCAGCGCATGCACCAGCGCGTTGATCTCCCAGAACCCGAAATGGCCGGTGAACAGCAGCACGCCGCGGCCGTGCGCGTGGGCCTGGGTCACACGCTCCTCGCCGGCGAAGTCGGTGCGCGCCAGCATCTCTTCCGGAGCGAGCGTGCTGAACTTGAGGAGCGCGGCCAGCAGGCGGCCGAAATGGGCGAACATCTCGCGGGCGATCGCCCGGCATTCCGCCTCGCTCCGCGACGGGAAGGCGGCGCGCAGGTTCCGCACCGCGAGCTGGCGA
>JANMWI010000077.1:0-9180 GCA_031393955.1 Acidobacteriota bacterium | reverse complement strand
ACCACGTCTCGGGGCAATGGTCGTGACACGAGCAACTTGGATGAAAATGGGACGGGCGCCACGATCCGGGGATCGTGGCGCCCGCGTCTACCGTTCCGGTCGGAGCGTCAGAACTCGAAACGCGCCGCGACCTGCATGGTGCGCGGCTCGGTCACCGATCCATTCCACTTGCCGAAGTCCGGGCTCGACAGGTCGTTGTTGAACGCGAGCCCGCCCCACTCACCGGGGTTGTTGAACATGTGCCAGTTCCAGAGGTTGAAAATCTCGAACCGAACCGAGACGTTCGTCGATCCGCCCAGCCGGGTGTTCTTGACGAACGAGAGATCCTGATTGTGATAGCCGAAGGTGCGCACCGACTCCTCGATGCGGTTGCCTTTCCCGTAGTAGAAGTTGAACGCGTCGACCGACTCGAAGGCGGCCTTGTTGAACAGCGGGCCCTTCCCCGGATCGAAGCTGCCCTTCTCCTGCAGGAACACCGACCCCGCATTGGTGATCGCGGGGACGCACCCGACGCGGAACTGCCCGGGCACATTGCAGAAGCTCGAGCGGAAGTACGTCGGCAGCCCGGACGAGTACCGGGCGATGGTGCTCAGCTGCCAGCCACCCACCAGGGCGTTCGACGCGCCGCCCCGGTTCATGAACTTCTTCCCCTGACCGATCGGCAGTTCGTAGACGAATGCCGCGGACAACACGTGCGGGGTGTCGGTCGCCGCAATCGCTTCGTTCCGGCCTCGTTCGAAGGGAGAGATAACGCCCTGCAAGCCGCTCCACGTCCCTGCGGCCCGCTGCGTGTTGTCGGACCCGCTCGAGATCGTCTTCGACAACGTGTACGACACAAGGGCGTAGGTGCCGCCCGAGAAGCGCTTCTCCAGCTTCGCCTGCAGCGAGTTGTAGTGCGACGAGCCGTGGTTCTCGTTCAACCCGGTCAGCTCGTCGCAGTATTGCGGGTAGGGACGCAGTGCCTGCGCGACCGACGGCGCGCAGCCGGTCATCTGCTGGACCCATCCGGCGTAGGGCAGCGCCACACCGTGGAGGCTCGCCTGCCCGGGCGCGAACTCGTCGTACAGCGCCTGTCCCAGCGACAGGTACTTCGGGTCGATGGCGTTGATCGGGTCGATGCTCGAGGGCAGACGTCGTCCGGCGCTGCCGACGTAGGCCATGCTCAAGGAGACGTTGCGAGCGAGCTCGCGGTCCACCGTGACGTTCCACTGATGCGCGTACGGCCGCTTGTTGGCATCGACAGGGCGATAGAGCAGGCCCTGACCGTTCCGGTAGTCCGACCGGATGATCGGAGGCTTCTCGAAGTTCTGCGGCAACCCCTGATCGAGGAAGAACGCCGGCTGGATGCCGCCCAGGGTCGTGCTGAAGTTCGGCGTGCTCGAGAAGCCGTCCTGCGACATGCCCCCGCCCCACCCGGGATAGAACGCCTGCGTGTAGAAGATGCCCCACCCGCTGCGGATCACGGTTTTCGGATTGAGCGAGTACACGGCCCCCAGCCGCGGGGCAAAGCCCCCGTACCAGTTCTTCTCGGGGTAGCGCGCGCCGTAACTCGCGTTTCCGTAGCCGGTGCCCGCGAATGCCAGCCTGCCCGGGCGGCCGCCTGCGCCGGGGTTCGCGCCGGTCGGGTCGAAGAACGACAGCACGTTGTCTTTTTCAGAGGACGGCGAGTAGTAGTCCCATCGCACGCCGTAGTCGAAGGTGAATTTGTCGCTGAGGCGCCACGTGTCCCCCGCGTGGACGATCCAGGCGTGCTGACGCGGATACGTCGAGTTCACGCTGCGGAATGTCGCGCTGCCGCCGTCGACCGCCCCGATGAGGAAGCTCGCCACCGGGTTGCCGCTGTTGACGCCCACGAGCCCCGTGGAGCCCCGGCCAAAGCTGAAGCTCCCGGCTTCGTTGCCATTTCCGTGGAGGTTGCCCATGATTTTGCGCCACTCCATGCCGACCTTCACGCTGTGCGAGCTCAGGGCCCAGGTCACCGCGTCGTTGATGATGAAGGTCGGGCGGGTGGTGATGTTGTCGTGCGGCGGACCGCCGTTGCAGCCAAAGGAGCTGAACCCGTCGCTGAATCCAATCTGCGGCGGCACGCGGGCCCCGGGGACGCCGGCGATCTTCGGGAAGTCGCCCACGAACTCCTGGTTGACGCAGCCATATCCCTCGTTGCGGTTCAGGTAGCCCATCGACATGTGATTGAGGAACGTCGGCGAGAAGATGCGGTCGTAATTGAAGCGATTGACCCACGAGTTCTGCGGGTCGGAGAACGAGTCGTTCGAGATCTGCTGGGGCAGAGTCGACGCGAACTTGGCAGGCGCCCGCTGGTGCCAGATGCTCGTGAAGAGGTGATTGCTGGCCCCGAGCTGCACGTCGTACCGGCCCATGTAGTAGTCGGAGTTGCCGAGAATCGTGTCCGGGATGGCCGGCGCCAGGTAGTTATTGAGCGGTCCGCCGCTCGTCGGAGTCGGCAGCGCCGCGAGCCAGGGGCGAACCAGCGACTTGATCCGCGAAGGGCAGATCACGTTGGGGGAGTTCCCGTCGCAGCCCATGAACTGGTCCTTGGTATAGCCGCCTTTGCCATCGGGATGGATCGTGAGCGGATCGTAGATGGGAATCAGGTTGCCGCTGGCGTCCCTCCAGTCGGTGAAGTCGCCGCCGCGCTCCTTCAGCGACGGGATCGACAGCGTCGGCTGGTTCGATCCGCCCTTCTGCCGGTAGCCCTCGTGGTCGAAGTAGAAATAACTCTTCCACTTGTCGGTCCAGAGCCCGGGGACTTTCGCGGGGCCGCCGATATTCACGCCGTAGTTGTTCCGGTTGAACGGCGCCTTCTTGCCGGTCGCGCCCCACTGCTTGGCCTTGAGCGATTCGTCGCGGTGGAACTCGAAGACGGATCCGTGGAACGAGCTGCCCCCGGACTTGGTGACCGCCATGATCTGTCCGGACGTCGACGATCCGTACTCCGGGGCGAAATTCGAGGTCAGGATCTTGATCTCGCTCACCATGTCGGGGGACATCGGGAAGTCCTGGAAGATGGACACCATGCCGCCCTGGCTCATGAAGCCCTGCTGCATGCTGACACCGTCGACGGACGCCTCGTCGCCGGACTGCAGGCCCCCGTTGATGCGCGCATCGAAGGCGTTCGCCCCGCCCCCCGTGCTGACGCCGGGCATCAGAATCGCGAATCCGGCGGCCGCGCGCGGGCCGCTGTTCATCAGCAGGGGCAGTTGCTGGAGGGTCTCAGGCGAGATGCCGTGCTCCTGCGTCGCGGTCTGGCTCAGGATCGAAGCCCCGCCGATGACTTCGATTTTTTGCTCCTGCGTGCCGATGGGGAGCGTAATCTCCACGCGCTGCACCGAACTGAGGGTGACCTCGATGTCGGGGTGCGTGACCTGCTGGAAACCATCCTTGACGGCTTCAAGCGCATATTTCGCGGGGGCGAGATTGCGGAACGCATATTCCCCTTCCGGTCCCGACACCGTCGTCCCGACCAGCTGGTCGGTGGCGACGTTGCGAAGGGTGAGCGCCGCGTCCTTGACGACGGCGCCGGACGAGTCCCGGACGACGCCGGTGATGGCGCCGTTGACCGTCTGACTCCAGACGGCACTGGCGCATGCGAGCAGAATGCCCATTACCCAGATGGTGCGTTTCACTGTCTGCATGGTCCCTGCTTCCTCGCTGACGTGAGCTATCCGTGCTTGTGCGTTCTGCCGACGGTCTCTAAACAGGTCGCGGTGAACGAATGAATTGCGATGTGGGTGTAACACCGCCACCCCCGAAAAGTCAAATCTCCGGAGAGGCGCGGAAGAGAGTAGGATGCCTCCCGACTGGAGGTTCGCGATGCCTGATTCGGACGCCCGGCCCGACGCCGCCACCCTGGATTCGACCCCGACCCGCCGTGACGTCCTGCGGCTCGCAGCGGCGGCGCTGCTGCCGCGCCCCGACCTTCGATTCACGCGCGCCAAACGCGTCATCGTCGCCGGCGCCGGCATCGGCGGGCTGAGCTGCGCCTGGGAACTGGTCCGGCGCGGCCACGACGTCACCGTCGTCGAAGCCTCGGGCCGGACCGGCGGGCATGTGCTGACGTTCCGTGACGGCCTGGACGACGGGTTGTACGCGGATGCCGGGGCGGAGCAGTTCACCCAGCCGGGCTACGAACGCTACCGGGAGTACGTCAAAGAGTTCAATCTCGCCTACACCTACTATCCGCGGCGCGAGAACATCCTGCGCTGGATCAACGGCAAGATGCACACGCCGGAGATGCTGTCGGATCCCAAGGTGCTCGCCGGGCTCGGATTGAATGCCAAAGAGGTCGCCTTCCTGGCGAAGCAGCCGTTCCCGGAGCTCGCATCGCTCTACTTCGCGCCGTATGTCGACAGCTTCCAGGACGAATACCGCCCGTTCGACGCCGGCCTGAACGCGCTCGACGGGATCAGCACGACCGACCTGTTCCGGCGCGACGGCGCCTCGCCGGCGGCGCTGAATTTCATCGGCGGCAGCGGCTCGGCGCTGCAGTCGGTCTGGCATGCGGCGATTCTCAAGAAGCGCGGCGTGCCGCTCTTTCCGCCGAAGGTGTTCCGGCTGATCGGCGGCAACCAGACCCTGACGACGACCTTCGCCGGCAAGCTCGGCGATCGGGTGCGCCTGAACAGTCCGGTGACGGCGATCGAACACGGCGACACCGGCGTCACCGTCACCTGCAAGCAGGACGGCGGCACCACGCGTCTCGACGCCGATTACCTGGTCTGCGCGATGTCGGCGCGGATGCTGCGGACGCTGCCGGTCAGTCCGGCGTGGCCGGCGGTGAAGACCTACGCCGTCGCCAACGTGCCCTACTACCACGACACCCGCGTCATCTTCCAGACCAAGTCGAAGTTCTGGGAGCGCGACGGGATCAGCCCGAACATGGAGTTCGGCGATCAGCCGCTGTTCCATGTCTGGAGCGCGTCGCAGGATGTCCAGACCAGCCGCGGCCTGCTGGTCGGCACCGCGTCGGGCGCCGGCACGGCCGAGCGCGCGCTGGCGACCTACCGGAAGCACTATCCGGGCAAGTCAGAGGACATCGAGAAGGCGCACGTCAAGGTGTGGGCGATTGATCCGTGGGCGTCGGCGTGCGAGCGGACCTCCTACGGACCCGGCGAGCTGGCCAAGTTCTGGCCGACGCTGATCGAGCCATACGGCCGCATCCACTTCGCCGGCGCGTACGCCGACAACCTGAACTGGGGGATGGAGGCGGCCACCCGGTCCGCCAATCGCGTCGCCGAGGCGATCCATCAGGCGTGATCCGCTGATCCGGGGCGGCTGAGAGTACACTGCCTGCAGGGTGGTGGCGGCCCGGCCGCCCCGCCCGCGCAGCCTCATGGGACACGACCACAGCCAGCCCGGCCATAGCCACGCTCCCGCGGGGGTCTCGACCCGAACCCTGGCCGCCGCCGTCGTCATCACGCTCGTGTTCTCGACCGGCGAGGCCGCCGCCGGCTGGTGGGCGCACAGCCTGGCGCTGCTCTCCGACGCGCTCCACAATCTGGCGGACTCGGGAGCGCTGGCGCTCAGCTGGTACGGCCTGCGGATCGCGGCGCGGCCATCCCACCACGGCATGACGTTCGGCTATCACCGCGTCGGCATCCTTGCCGCCCTTGTCAACGCCATCTCGCTGGTCGTGATCGCGATCTTCATCGGCTGGGAATCTATCGTTCGGTTCCTCCATCCCGAGCCGGCCAGCGGCATGCTGATGGTCGTCGTCGCGGCCGCGGCGGTGGCCGTCAACACCGTCATCAGCCTGTGGCTGCGGAAGGGGGCCGCCAACGATCTCAACGTGCGCAGCGCCTATCTCCACATGGTCGGCGACGCGGTCTCGTCGGGGGGCGTGCTGGTGGCTGGCGCGGTCGTCATCCTGACCGGATCGACGCTGGCCGACCCGGTGGTGTCGTTCGCGATTGCCGGCCTGATCCTGTGGAGCAGCTGGGGACTGCTGCGTCAGACGACGGCGGTGCTGCTCGAGGGGACGCCGCCCGGGACCGACATGGACGCGGTGGTCAGCGCCATCAGCGGCGTGCGCGGCGTCATCAACGTCCACGACCTTCACGTCTGGATGGTCGGCCCCGGGGTCGTCGCCTGCAGCTGCCACATCCTGGTCGCGGAGCAGAGCATCCGCGAAGGGCGCCAGGTGCTGCGTGCCGTCGTGCAGGAGGTCGAGCAGCGCTTCGGCATCAGCCACACCACCGTCCAGGTCGAGGTCGAGGGCTGCGAGGCGACCGACATGTACTGCAATCCCCAGCGCCTCGGCACCTGACGCCCGGCGCCGGACACCTGGCGAACCCCCACCCCCTCGATCCCGCGTGGGGATGCTGAGCGTTGCGATTGAACCGGCGCCGCGTGCGCAGAGCCGCGGACGCCGGCGGCCTGCGGTCGCCCGTTTCCGTGCCACGGCATGCCGCGGAATCTTGTCTATGGTTTGTCCATGACAAAAATATGTGATTGCCCGGGGCTGCGGTACGCTGTCGGCAGAGACGGGTTCAACATGATGAAAGGGCATGAATCGGCGAGGAGTCCCTCGGCGGCCCGAGGCCGGCGCTCGAACTGCGCCCTGCCGTCCGACGACAACTCGCGCGCATGCCGCTGTCGCGCGCTCGCCGCCATCTGCATCCTCGCCGCGACGTCTGTGGCGGCGCAGGACACGACCGGCGTGGGTGCCATCAGCGGCGTGGTGGTGAGCGCGGCTGGGCAGCGGACCGCCGGGGTGCGGGTCTGCGCCCTCGACAGCGCATCGTGTGCGACCAGCGACGCGCAGGGAGCCTTTCGCCTCGGCGAGCTGCGGGCGGGGGCCTATCGCCTGGAGATTCTGCCGCTCGAGGGCCTGCCGATTGTCAGTGAGGCGGTGACGGTCCGCGCCGGGACGGACGGCTCCGTGGCGATCACGCTCCCCGCCGCGGAGCGCTTCCAGCAAACCGTTACCGTGAGCCCGCCCGCGTTCCAAGCGCCGGCGGCGGTAAAGAACTCGAGCTTTCTGGTCGAAACGCGCGAGATCCGGAAGGGCGCCGCGGCTCTGCAGGACGTCTCACGGTACGTGCAGGGCCTGCCGGGCGTGGTCATCGGCACCGACGATTTCAGGAACGACATCATCGTCCGTGGCGGCAGCCCTCTCGAGAACCTGTTCCTCGTCGACAACGTCGAGATTCCCAACATCAATGCGTTCGCCAATTTCGCATCGGCCGGCGGCACGGTGAGCCTGCTCGACGCCGAGCTCCTGCAGGATGTGACCTTTCTCACCGGCGGCTACCCGGCGCCGTACATCAACCGCACCTCGAGCGTGCTGCAGGTGACGCAGCGCGAGGGCAACCGCCAGGCGTTCGCCGCGTCGGCGACGCTCGGCTTTGCCGGCGCCGGTGCGATTGTCGAAGGGCCGATCCATGTCGGAAAGGGGACCGGGAAGGGATCGTGGGTGGTCTCGGCACGACGCAGCTTCCTTGACCTGTTCACCAGGGACGTCGGCTTCGGCGGCGTGCCGGTGGTCTACTCGTTCAACGTCAAGGGCGTCTACGACCTCACGCCCCGTGACCGCATCTGGACGGTCGCCATTGCCGGGATCGACAAGATTCGGCTCGGCCTGAGTCAGTCCACCAGCCTCGACGACGAGCTCGCCAACTTCGACATCCGCTATCACGGCTGGCGCAGCGCCACCGGCGTCAACTGGCAGCGGACCTTCGGGTCGCGAGGCGTCGGACTGCTCGGCATCACCCGGTCCGAGGCCAAGGTGGGCCAGCGGGTCAAAGACCTGGTGGCTGAGGGCGCGCCCGAGGCGGGCCTGCCCGTCGAGGCCGTCATCGCGCGCAGTCCGGTCGTCTATTCCGAGGAGTCGCGCGAAAGCGAGACCACCCTCAAGTACGACCTCACCGTGCACCTGCCGTTGTTCGACACGGTGCAGGCGGGTGGCAGCTTCAAGACCTTCCGCATCGGCTACGCGGCGGCCTCGCCGTACGGCAACGACACGCCGTACTCGCGGCTGCCCGGCATCGACCCGTTCGCTCTCGACACGCGGTTTCGCTCGTATCAGACCGGCGCCTATCTGCAGGCCACGAAGCAGCTGGCGCGGCGGGTGAGCGGCACACTGGGCGGTCGCGTCGACCATTACGCCGTACTGTCGCAGGCGCGGCTCAGTCCGCGCGCGGGCGTCCAGGTGCGTCTGACCGACGCGCTGTCGTGGAATTCGAGCGCCGGGTCGTACTATCAGCAGCCCTCGTTCCTCTTCGTGTCGGCGTTTCCCCGGAACGCGTCGCTGCTCCCGTGGCGCGCCGACCACTACGTGACCGGCCTGGTCTGGTCGCCGGAGGCCGGCCTGCGGGTGACGGCGGAGGCGTACCGTAAGACCTACAGCAAGTACCCGGTGGCGAGCGACCTGCCGACCGTGTCGCTGGCCAACATCGGCGACACCTTCGACGTGCGCGAGATCCTGTTTCCGCTGACCAGCGCCGGCAGGGGTTACTCGGAAGGGGTCGAGCTGTTCATGGAGAAGCGGCTCGCCGCCAGGCTCTACGGCCAGGGCAACCTGTCGCTGTCGCGGACGCGGCACGCCGGCCTCGACGGCGTGCTCAGGCCCGGCTCGTTCGACTACCCGTTCGTGTTCAACGTGACCGGCGGCTATCGGCGGTCGCCGGCGTGGGAGTTCTCGGCTCGGGCCTCGTTTCTCTCGGGGCGGCCGTTCACACCGTTCGACGAGGCGCTGTCGACGGCGCAGCGGCGCGGCGTCTATGACCTCAGCCGCGTCAACGCCCAGCGCGCGCCGGACTACGGCCGCGTTGATATGCGCGTCGATCGCACGTTCACCGCCGGCGGCCGGCCGCTCACCGTGTTCGTCGGCGTGCAGAACATCACCAACCGCCGCAACTTCGCCACCTACAGCTGGAACCGCCGCACCAACGCCCGCCAGTTCGGCGCGCAGCAGGGCATCTTCCCGATCCTCGGCTTCGACTGGCGATTCTCGAAAGCGGCGCCCCGTCCGCTGCCCTGACGAGCGCAAGTTCGCTGGTCGCTGGCCCTCTGTGCAATGGTGTGTCGGGAAGGTCTCCGCGGTGGCCGCTTCTCGGGCGCATGTACCTGGCCGCGAAGGACGCCTGGCCGGCCGGGCGGCAGTCAGCAACCGCTGGATACACAGGAGGCCGCCGATCTCTCGGCGGCCTCCTGTGTGACACC
>JANMWI010000029.1:0-49627 GCA_031393955.1 Acidobacteriota bacterium | reverse complement strand
GGTGGGGGACTTCGGCCGCGCCCTCCTGTATGTCGTGGTCTCCTACGGGCCGGCCGAGCGGGGCGGCGCGATCGATCGCGCCACTCAGGAAACCCGCGACGTCGCGCTCCTGGACGTCCATGTCTTCAGCGACGGCGAATCGCGCTATTACGACGTCACCGTCACGCCGCTGTTCGACGACGCCCGCGCCATCATCGGCTCGCGGATCGCCTTTGACGACGTCACCCGCTACCGTCTGCTGCAGGCCGAGCTGACCTCGTCGAAGCAGGAGCTCGATACCGCTTACGAGGAGCTGCAGTCGACCAACGAGGAGCTCGAGACGACCAACGAGGAGCTGCAGTCGACGGTCGAGGAGCTCGAGACCACCAACGAGGAGCTGCAGTCGACCAACGAAGAGCTCGAGACGATGAACGAGGAGCTGCAGTCGACCAACGAAGAGCTGCAGACCATGAACGACGAGATGCGCAGTCGCGGCGGCGACACCGACTCGACCAACGCGTTCCTCCAGTCGGTGTTCAGCAGCCTCAGTTCCGCGGTCGTCGTCGTCGATGGCGAATACCGCGTGCAGATCTGGAATGCCGGCGCGGCCGGGCTGTGGGGGGTGACGTCGGCCGAGTCGGTCGGCGCGAACTTCCTGGCGCTCGACATCGGCCTGCCGGTGGCGGCGCTGCGGCAGCCAATTCGCGACATCCTCAGCGGCGGGTCGGCCGACGCCGAGACGACGCTCGAGGCGGTCAACCGGCGCGGCCGGTCGATCCGCTGCCGGGTCCGGCTGACGCCGCTGCGCGGCGCCGGTGCGACCGAGAGTGCCGGCGTGATCCTGGTGATGGAAGAGGCCGGCGACCCGGCCTGAGCGTCACTCGGCGGCGTCGGTCTCCCGGACCGGCCCGTCGTCCGGCTCCGGGACGGCGTCGGGCACTTCGTGGAGCGACATCCGGTTGGTCAGCAGGTCGCGGATGAGGGCGGCGTGCTCGTCGGCGGCGTCGGCGCGGTCCTGGAACGTCTTCGCCACCCGGATGTGGTTGTGGCTGCGGGCCCGTTCGGAGAGCCGGTGCGTGAGCGCGGCGCGCTCCTCGAGCGAGCGCAGCGCCACCCACAGCGCTCGGTCGACCGAGTCGGTCTGCGCCTCGAGCATGCTTTCGGGGGAGTAAACGTGCCCAACGCGGCACCGGAACCGGACGATGCCGCGCTGCTCGGATTCCCACAGCGTGCCGTGACACTCCGGGCAGGTGAACACCGACACCTTGCCGGGCCGGTCGGTGGCGTCGATGGCGATGTTCGGCGGCCCGAGATCGGTTTCGATCGCCTCGAGGTGGGGGCCGTCGCCATGAGCCGGCGCGCCGAGCTCTTCGCCGACCAGCCGTCCGAGCAGCGCGCCGATCTGGCGAACCGGCAGGACGTGATCGACGGCAACGAACGCGCGGGCACTGCGCGGCATGCTCGACGCGAACGCGTCGTCGGGATCCTGGACGACGGCGATGCCGCCCGCTTCCTTGACGGCCGCCAGGCCGGCGGTGCCGTCGTCGAGCGCGCCGGTCAGGATGACGCCGATCACCCGGTTGCCGTAAGCGCGCGCCGCCGAGCGGAACATCGGATCGATTGCCGGCCGGTAGCCGTTCTCGGTCGGGCCGTGGACAATCCGGATGATGCCGCGATCGACGGTCAGGTGGTGGTCGGGGCGGCCGACATAGATCCGACCCTGGACGATCGGATCGCCGTCGTTGGGGTGCATCGCCGGCAGCCGTCCGGCGCGCGTCAGGATCTCGGGCAGGACGCTGCGGCCGCGCGACAGGTGGAGGACGACAAAGACCGCCGCCGGCAGCGCCGGCGGCAGATCGGCGACCAGCGTGCTGAGCGCCTCGACGCCGCCGGCCGAGGCGCCAATGACGATGATGTCGCGGCTTGGCATGGAGGGGTCCCCGGCTCAGCCCATCTTCTGCATCGAGGCCAGAAAGTCCTGGTTCGACTTGGTCTTACCCATCTTGTCGAGCAGCAGCTCCATCGCCTCGACCGCGGAGAGCGGGTTGAGCACCTTGCGGAGGACCCACACCCGGTTGAGGTCCTCGCGCGGCAACAGCAGCTCCTCTTTCCGGGTGCCGCTCTTCTGCATGTCGATGGACGGGAAGACCCGCTTGTCGGTCAGCTTGCGATCGAGGTGGATCTCCATGTTGCCGGTGCCCTTGAACTCCTCGAAGATGACGTCGTCCATGCGCGAGCCGGTGTCGATCAGGGCGGTCGCCATGATCGTCAGCGAGCCGCCTTCCTCGATGTTGCGGGCAGCGCCGAAGAAGCGCTTCGGCTTCTGCAGGGCGTTGGAGTCGAGGCCGCCGGAGAGGACCTTGCCGGACGGCGGGCTGACCGAGTTATAGGCGCGCGCCAGCCGCGTGATCGAGTCGAGCAGAATCAGGACGTGCTTCTTGTGCTCCACCAGCCGCTTGGCCTTCTCGATCACCATCTCGGCGACCTGGACGTGGCGGGCGGCCGGCTCGTCGAAGGTCGAGGAGATGACTTCGCCGTTGACCGAGCGCTGCATGTCGGTGACTTCCTCGGGCCGCTCGTCGATGAGCAGGACGATCAGGAAGACCTCGGGATGGTTCTTGGCGACCGACTGCGCAATGCTCTGCAGCAGCATCGTCTTGCCGGTGCGCGGCGGCGCGACGATCAGGCCGCGCTGCCCCTTGCCGATCGGCGCCATCAGGTCGAGGACGCGGCCGGCCAGGGCGTCGGGCGAGGTCTCGAGAACGAAGCGCTCCTGCGGATAGAGCGGGGTCAGGTTCTCGAAGAACAGCTTGTCGCGGGCCAGGTCGGGCGACTCGAAGTTGACCGCCTCGACCTTGATCAGGGCGAAGTAGCGCTCCCCTTCTTTCGGCGGCCGGATCTGCCCGGAGACGGTGTCGCCGGTCTGGAGGTCGAACTTGCGGATCTGCGAGGGGGACACGTAGATGTCGTCGGGTCCGGGCAGGTAGTTGTAGTCGGGGGCGCGGAGGAAGCCGAAGCCGTCGGGCAGCACCTCGAGGACCCCCTCGGAGAAGATGAAGCCGCTCTGCTCGGTCTGCGCCTTGAGGATCTGGAAGATCAGCTCCTGCTTGCGCATGCCGGTGGCGCCGGCGACGGCCAGGTCCTTGGCGATCTGCGTGAGCTGCTGGATGCTCTTGTCCTTCAGATCGTTGATGTTCAGGCCGCGGCCGCGGCGGCCCTCGTCGCCGGCCGGCCGGGCGGCTGGCGGCGCGGCGGCCGGCGCGGCTTCCTGCTCCTGCGGCGGATCGCCGTTGGGCTGATCGGAGACGGCGGACGGGTCAGCGGGCGGACGCCCGGACGTGCGTTTGTTGGTCGGCATGAGGGTGCTTGCGCTTTGTCGGGTTCTCGGAATCGCGTTGTCGTGCGGCGTTGGCGCTATTTCTGGCTGCAGGCGGCGTGGAGTGTTCCGGGCCCGCGGCTCGCGCGGATTGGGACTGGCCGTATTGTTGCGGAAAGTATAGGCACCCCCCCACCGGCTGTCAAGAACGGCCCGGTCAGAAGCGGCCGGGGGTCTCGCCGATGGCGATGATGCTGCAGGCCTGAATGGTCTTCAGGCCGAGCGCCCGCGCCCGGGCGACCACCTCGTCCGCGTCCGCTCCGGGGTTCAGCCAGACCTCGGGCACCCGCGCCTGCGCGAGCTGCTCCATCACCACGATCCCGGCGTCCGCCGGCACATAGACCGTCGCCATGTCGATCGGCACCGGGACGTCGAGCACCGAGGCATACGCCTGGTGGCCCTCGACCTGCGTCTCCCGCGGGTTGATGGGAATGACGGTGTAGCCCTGCCGTTCGAAGGCGCGCAGCGCCTTGTTGCCGAACTTGCCGCGGTCGTTCGAGGCGCCAATCACCGCCACGGTCTTCTTCATGTGTCGATTGTACCCGGCCGGTGGAGGCCAGGCAGACCGCGAGGCGTTCCGGCCCTGCCCCCGCGGCGCTAAAATAGATGCATGGCCACGCTCGCCGCACTGCTCGAGGCGCGCACGGTCGAGGCGGCGCCGGAGCTGGTCGAGGCGATTTCCGGAAACCGGCTGCGCTGCTACGCCTGCGGCCACGAATGCCCGATTCCCGACGGCGCGGCCGGGGTCTGCAAGGTCCGGTTCAACCGCGGCGGCCGGCTGCACGTGCCGTGGGGCTATGTCGGCAGCGTGCAGTGCGATCCGATCGAGAAGAAGCCGTTCTTTCATGCCCGCCCGGGCGCCCTCGCCTACAGCGTCGGGATGCTGGGCTGCGATCTGCACTGCGGCTACTGCCAGAACTGGGTGACCTCGCAGGCGCTGCGCGACCCGCAGGCGGTGGCGCCGCCGCGCGACACCACGCCCGAGGCGCTGGCGGCCGACGCGGTCCGGCTCGGCGCGCGGGCGATGGTCAGCACCTACAACGAGCCGCTGATCACCAGCGAGTGGGGGGTGGCGATCTTTCGCGCGGCGCGCGCCGCCGGCCTGCTCACCGCGTACGTCTCGAACGGCAACGGCACACCGCAGGTCCTCGACTACATCCGCCCGTTCGTCGACCTCTACAAGGTCGATTTGAAAAGCTTCGACGATCGTCACTACCGCCAGCTCGGCGGCCGGCTGGAGCCCATCCTGTCGACGATCCGCGCCCTCCACCAGATGGGCCTGTGGCTCGAGATCGTCACGCTGCTGATTCCAGGGTTCAACGACTCGCGGGACGAGATCGACCGGCTGACCGCCTTCGTCGCCGGCGTCTCGCCGGACATCCCGTGGCACGTGACCGCGTTTCACAAGGACTACCGGATGCACGACCCGGCCGACACGACGCCGGCGATGCTGATGGCGGCGGCGGCGATCGCCCGGCGCAACGGCCTGCGCTACGTCTACGCCGGCAACCTGCCCGGTCGCGTCGGCGATCTCGAGCACACCCGCTGCCATGCCTGCGGCGGCCTGCTGATCGAGCGCTACGGCTACCTGATTCAGGGATATCGGATCACGGCCGACGGCTTCTGCCCGGACTGCGCGACGGTGATCCCGGGGCGCTGGGGCGCGGGGTTCGACGGCCAGATTGCCGCCCGCCCGTTCCTGCCGGGGCGGCAGCTGCGCGTGGTGTGAGGCTTATTCCGTCTGGGCGAGCGCCGCGTCGAGCGCCGTCTTGAAGTCGGCGTAGGGACGGGCGCCGTAGACCGACGCCAGGACCTTCAGCGGCGCGCCCGGCGCCGGCGTCAGGCCGATCAGCACCAGCGGCGTGCCGCCGACGCCGAGCTGCTGCATCCGCTCGATGCTCTCGCGGATGGCCGGCGCGTGCGTACCGCCGCTCATGCAGGCGGCGAACTTCTTCTGATCGACGCCAATCTGTTTCGCCTGCGCGTCGTACTGCGCCGTCTCGCGCGACGGCGGGTTGGCGAACAGGAGGTTGTGCATTTCCCAGTACTTGCCCTGGTCGCCGGCGCAGGCCGCGGCTTCGTGCGCCTTGAAGGCGTCGGGGTGGAGCTGGGCGATCGGGTAGTCGACGAAGACGTAGCGGACCTTCCCGGCGTTGACGTAATCGGTCATCACCTGCGGCATGGTCTGGAGTGTCTGGCGGCGGCAGAACGGGCAGTGATAATCCGAGACCTCGACCAGCGTGACCTTCGCCGACGCGCTCCCCCGCGACGGCTCGTTGGCGATCACGATGCTGCGGTTGACGAACGGATCGCCGGCCGGCGCCTGCGCCTGCGTCAGGATCGCCTTGATCGTCTCGAGGTCGCGCAGCATCGAGGCCTGCTGCGCCTTGAGCTCCTGCATCTGGCGCTTGAGCGCGGCGATTTCATCCGCGGGGGTCTGCGGCGGCGACAGCGACAGCAGGGCGAGCAGGCTGACCGCGGACAGTTTCAGGAGCATGGCTTTCATTCTAGCAAACCGGCTAGGGGAAGATCTTGCCGGGGTTCAGCAGCCCCTCCGGGTCGAACGCCGCCTTGACCCGCTTCATCAGTGCGATCTCGTCGGCCGACAGCTCGAGTGGCAGGAACCGCGCCTTCGAGAAGCCGATGCCATGCTCGCCGCTGATCGACCCGTCGAGGGCCACCACCCCGGCAAACAGCACTTGCTCGGCGGCATGGGCGCGCGCGATGGCGTCCTGGTCGGCCGCGTCGACCATCAGGTTGACGTGGATGTTGCCGTCGCCGGCGTGGCCGAACGACGGAATGCGCAGCCGGTAGTCCCGCTTCAGCCGGTCGACGAGCGCGAACAGCTCGGGAATGCGCCCCTTCGGCACCACCACGTCGTGGTTGAACTTCAGCGACGCGACCATCTTCAGCGACAGCGACAGCTCGCGGCGTACCCGCCACAGGTCCGCGCGTTCGGCGCCGTCCCGGGCGCGGAGAATCTCGGTCGCGCCGGCGGCCGCGCAGGCCTTCTCGACGAGCGGCGCCTCGGCGGCAATCGCCTCGGCGGCGCCGTCAAGGTCGATCAGCAGCAGCGCCGCGGTCCCGGCCGGCGCCAGCGTTCGATCGTTGAGGTTGCGCGCGACCGCTTCGAGCGAGTCGCCGTCGATCAGCTCGAGCGCCGCCGGCACGACCCGCAGCCGGACGATGTTGGTGACCGCCGCCGCGGCGGCGGCAACCGACGGAAACGTCGCTCGCAGCGTCGCGGTGGCGGCCGGCTTCGGCAGCAGCCGCAGGACGATCTCGGTGACGATCGCCAGCGTCCCTTCCGACCCGACCAGCAGCTGCGTCAGGTCGTAGCCGACGACGTTCTTCACCGTCTTGCCGCCGGTGCGGACGACCTCGCCGGTCGGCAGCACCGCCTCGAGCCCGAGCACATAGCGCTTGGTCGTGCCGTATTTGAACGCCCGCGGCCCGCCGGCGCACTCGGCGACGTTGCCGCCGATCGACGACCGCCGCAGCGAGGCCGGATCGGGGGGATAGAACAGGCCGAGGCGCTCGACGGCGTCCTGCAGGTCGCCGGTGATGACGTGGGGCTGGACGATCGCAACCAGGTTGGCCTCGTCGATCTCGAGGATGCGGTTCAACCGCTCGAGCGCAATCACGACGCCGCCGCGCGTCGGCACGGCGCCGCCGGTGTAGCCGGTACCGGCGCCGCGCGGGGTCATCGCCACGCGATGCGCGGCGCAGATCCGGACCACCGCCGCGACCTCGACGGTGTCCGCCGGCAGGACCACCAGATCGGCGGCGGTGCCGCGCTTGAGGGCGTCGGTGCCGTAGGCGAGCCGCGCGTCAGCGTCGGTCCTGACGTGGGCCGCGCCGACCGCCGTCGTCAACGCATCGACGACGGCGTCCGGAAGGCTCACGCGCGGCCGGCGACGGGGGTCCCGCTCTTCATCGCCTTGAAGAACGCGAGCAGCCGCTCCGACCCGCGCCGCAGCTCCTCCATCGAGGTCGCGTAGGAAAGGCGGAAGAAGCCCGGCGCGTCGAACGCCTCACCGGGCGTAATCGCGACGCGGGCGTCGTCGAGCAGCGCCTGGGCGAGCTCGGCGCTGGTCCGGATGCCGTCGGCGGAGAGCAGCTCCGAGGCGTCGGGGAACAGGTAGAAGGCCCCCGCCGGCTTGACCAGCCGCAGCCGCGGCTCGGCCGACAGCCACTCGCACAGCTGGTCGCGGCGCCGGCGGTATTCATCGAGCATCACCGTCACGCAGTCCTGCGAGCCGTTGAGCGCCGCCACCACCGCCTTCTGAGTGATCGAGTTGACGTTTGAGGTCGAGTGGCTCTGCAGGGCGTTGCAGGCGCTGATCAGCGCCGCCGGGCCGACCGCCCAGCCGCAGCGCCAGCCGGTCATCGCGTAGGCCTTCGACGCCGAGCCGCAGATCACCGTCCGGTCGCGCATCCGCTCGACCAGCACCCGCGGCAGGTTGTGGGCCGCCGGGTCGTAGATCAGCTTCTCGTAGCAGAGGTCGAGGACGATCCAGATATTCCGGCCCGCGACCGCATCGGCGAGCCGCGCCATCTCCTGCTCGGTCATCAGCGCCCCGGTCGGATTGCCGGGCGAGTTGATGACGATGCCGCGGGTGCGCGGCGTAATCGCCGCCAGGATGGTGTCGGCGTGGAGCAGGAAGCCGTCCTCCGGGTGCGTCCGCACAATCACCGGCGTCGCGTCGGCAAGCTTGATCTGCTCGACGAGCGTTGGCCAGCCGGGCATGTGGGTGATGACCTCGTCGCCGGGGCCGAACAGGCACAGCGCGGCGTTGTAGAGCGCCTGCTTGCCGCCGGCCGAGATGATCGTCTCGGCGGGCGTGTACTCGATGCCGTAATCGGCGCGGTAGCGCGCGCAGACGGCGCGCTTGAGCTCGTCGGTGCCCGAGTTGGTGGTGTATTTCGTGAAGTTGGCGTCAATCGCGGCGTGCGCCGCCGCCGAGATGTGCAGCGGCGTCGGGAAGTCCGGTTCGCCGGCGCCGAAGTCGATGACGTCGACCCCCTGCGCCTTCAGCTTGGCGGCCTCGGCCGCCACCTTCATGGTCGGCGATACTGCGATATGTGTGGTTCGTTCCGCGAGCATGGCTCAGGCCCTCAGGGTTTCGCGCGCGAGCTTCTTGTCGCGCAGCCGCTTCTCGACGCTGTCGGGCACCAGGCCGTGGACCGAGCCGCCGAGCGCGACGACTTCCTTGACCAGCCTGGAGCTGACGTAGGTATAGGGTTCCGCCGGCATCATGAACACGGTTTCGACCTCGTCGTTCAGCCGCCGGTTCATGAGCGCCATCTGCATCTCGAACTCGAAGTCCGAGACCGCCCGCAGGCCGCGGACGATGACGCTCGCCCGCCGCCGCCGCGCGTAGTCGACGAGCAGCCCGTCAAAGGTGTCGACCTCGACGTTGCCGACCCCGGCGAACGCCTCCCGCGCGATCTCGACCCGCTCCGGCACGGTGAACAGCGGCGCCTTCTCGAGGTTGATGAGCACCGCGATGACGATGCGATCGAACAGCCCCGATCCGCGCCGGATGATGTCGACGTGGCCGTTCGTCAGCGGGTCGAACGAGCCCGGATAGATGGCGAGGACATTGGGCATCAGGATCGCTTCGCGGCGGGCTCCACGGTTTCGTAAAAGCTGAGCGCGCTGTCTCCGGAAGTGACGACGCGGTCTCGCACCAGCCGGCCGGCCCGTTCCGGGCTCGGGTGGCGCCGGGCATGTTCGATAACGAGCAGCGTCCCGAGCGCGACGAACGGCTCGGCCGCCGCGAGCGCCTCGGCCATTTCCGCGGCGCCGTACGGCGGATCAAGAAACACGAGGTCGAAGCGGTCGCCGAGGACCCGCGCTCCGAGACCCGCAAACCTCACGCGGATAATAGCATAGCGGTCGGCGACCCGGCAGTGCTCGAGATTCGCGGCGACGAGCGCAGCGGCGCGGGGGTCGGGCTCGACGAACGTGACGTGCGCCGCTCCCCGGCTGAGCGCTTCGATGCCGACCGCGCCGGTGCCGGCGTAGCCGTCGAGCAGCCGCGCGCCGCGAATCCGCGGCGCGAGAATGTTGAACAGCGTCTCGCGCAGCCGGTCGGAGGTCGGCCGCAGCCCCGTCCAGTCCGGTGCCTGGAGGCGGCGTCCCTTGAGCTCCCCGGCAATCACCCGCATTCAGTCAGCTTCCCGCTTCCCGCTTCCGGCTTCCAGCTTCTGACTTCGAAGTTCGAACCTGCAAGCTACCCTACACCCACCAGTCCGAAGCGCTGCTCCCAGCTGGAGCGTACGTAGGCGGTCAGCGCCGCCGACTGCCGAACGTCGTCCAGCGCGGCGGCCGCCTCGCGCCGTGCCGCCTCCATCAGCTGGTGGTCGCGAACGAGGTCGCCGACGCGGAGGGTCGGCATCCCCGACTGGCGGGTGCCGAAGAAATCCCCCGGCCCGCGCAGCTCGAGATCCCGTTCGGCGATCTCGAATCCGTCGCTGGTGTCGGTGAGCGCCTTGAGCCGCGCGCGCCCCTGCTCGGTGATTGGATACTGATACAGCAGGACGCAGAACGACGGATGCGGCCCGCGGCCGACGCGGCCGCGCAGCTGATGCAGCTGCGACAGCCCGAACCGCTCGGCATGCTCGACCAGCATCACCGAGGCGTTGGCGACATCGACGCCGACCTCGACCACCGTCGTCGAGACCAGCACGTCGTACTCGCCGCGGGCGAAGGCCCCCATCACCCGCTCTTTGGCATCCGACTTCAGCCGGCCGTGCAGCAGCGCCACCCGCAGATCCGGGAAGATGTCCTGCGCCAAATGGTCGGCCATCTCGGTGGCCGCCTTGAGGTCGACCTTCTCGGACTCCTCGACCAGCGGGTAGATGACGTAGGCCTGCCGCCCCTCCGCGACCTGGCGGCGGATGAAGTCGTAAATCTCGTCGCGGCGGGATTCCGGCTTGGCGACGGTCTTGATCGGGAAGCGGCCGGGCGGCATCTCGCGCATCACCGAGACGTCGAGGTCGCCGTAGGTGGTGAGCGCCAGGCTGCGCGGAATCGGCGTCGCGGTCATGACCAGCACGTCGGGATGCAAACCCTTGGCGCGCAGCGTCGCGCGCTGCAGCACGCCGAAGCGGTGCTGCTCGTCGATGACGACGAGGCCGAGCTCGCGGAAGCCGACCGGATCCTGGACCAGGGCATGGGTGCCGACGGCCAGCTGAATCGATCCGCCGGACAGTTCCGCCTGCAGCTCGCGGCGCTGGCGCGCCGGGGTGGCGCCGGTCAGGAGCGCGACGCGGAAGCGCGACCGCTCGAGCAGCCGGCGAATCGTGATGTAGTGCTGCTCGGCGAGGATTTCGGTCGGCGCCATGAAGGCCACCTGGAAGCCGTTCTCCATCGCGACGAGCGCCGCCAGCAGCGCGACGATCGTCTTGCCGGAGCCGACGTCCCCCTGCAGCAGCCGGTTCATCGGCTGCGGCCGCTTCATGTCGCCGATGATCTCCGCCACCACGGTCTTCTGGTCGCCGGTCAGGCGGAACGGCAGCACCCGGCGCGCCGACTCGCGCACCGCATCGGTGACGACCACCGCGCGCGGTTTGCGCTCGGCGTCGGCCTTGCGGCGGCGGAGCACGAGCCCGATCTGAAACAAGAAGAACTCCTCGAAGATCAGCCGCCGCTGCGCCGGCGTGCGGAAGGCGTTGAGATCCTCGACCGGCGTGCCGGACGACGGGAAGTGGGCTTCGCTGAGCGCCTCGCGGCGGCCGACCAGCTGCTGCCGTGCGAGGACCTCGGCCGGCACCGCGTCGGGCAGGTCGGGGGCGAGCTGCGACAGCGCCTGGTGGACGATGGCGCGCTGCATCTTGGTCGTCAGGCTGCCGGTCTTCTCGTAGACCGGGACGATCCGTCCGGTGTGCAGCGTGTCGTCGTCCGCGCCCGCGCCCGCGTCCGCCGGCGAGGCGCTATCGGCGTCGGCGTCGCCGCGGAGGACTTCGTACTGCGGGTTCTGGAGCTGCAGGCCGTGCGAGGTCAGCTCGAGGCGCCCGAACAGGATGACCCGCTGATGGGGATGGAAGACATCGTTCAGGAACGCCTGGTTGAAGAACACCGCGCGCATCGAGCCGGTGGCGTCGCGGATCAGCATCTCGAAAATCTTGAAGCGCGGCCGGCGCGTCGGTCTCAGGCCGACGCTGACGATTTCGCCGACGACCGAGGCCGCCTGGCCGGGCCGGAGCGAGGCGATCGTCTGGAAGCTGCCGCGGTCCTCGTAGCGGATCGGGAAGCGGTACAGCAGATCCTCGACGGTCGCCAGCCCGATGCGCTGGAGATCGGCGGCGCGGCGCGGGCCAACGCCCTTGAGGAACTGCAGCGGGGTGTCGAGCGGAAGCATCGGACCGCGGCGGCCGCTACTGCACGACCGTCGAGGTCCCGGTGCCGACCCGGATCTCGCGGATCCGGACCGGCAGCTCGAACGGCGCGTCCATGTTGATGCCGGCGGGATTCTCAGCGGATCGCGAGTAGAAGCTGAGCAGCTCCTGGAGCACGGCCTTCGGCACGGTCACGCCGGAAATCTCCGCCGAGTCGAGCTGGAACTGCCCCTTGCCGTCGCCGGTCGTCAGCTGTCCCGCGGCGGTCACCGGCAGACGGCCGGAGAGATAGCCGAGCGGGTCGAGCCAGCCGCGCTGCTTCTGGCGGCGGACGACGTCGAGGTCGACGACGGCCCGCCCCGAGACGCGGCCGTTGCCGACCGCGTTGATGGTCGGTTCGAGCACCCCGACCGGGACCTGCGACCCGGCGCTGAAGCGGAGGTACGAGTTCAGCTCGGTGTCGGTGATGATCGTGGTGCGCGCCGCCGCGGACTTGAGCGCCGCGGTCTTGCCCTGGACGACAATCCGGGCGAGCTTGGTCTGGAAGCGGCCGGCGTCAGCTTTGGAGAGCTGCGCGTCGGCCGAGACGGAGACTGCGGCGAGCACGCCGACGAGTGCAAGAGTCGCGGCTCGTGTCTGCATGCGTCATTGTAGCAAGGCTCACGGCTGCGAGGCGTCCCGGCGTGCCTTCTGCCGGGCGCGCAGGACGAGGTCGAGCTTGCGCCGTTCGATCATTTCCTCGAAGACGCGGAAGCGCGCCTGCTGACGCGGGTCGAGCACCTGATCGACCGCGTCGGCGGCGCGCCGGATGTCGGCGGCGCCGCGGTCCTCGAGGTCGCGCAGCGCCTTGAGCCGGGCGCGGACGGCCGCCTCGTCGTAATCCCCGGTGCGCTCCGCCGTCAGCCGCCGCAGGTCCTGGACCGCCTGGAGATGGGCCTGCCGGTTCCGGCGGCGGGCGTCCTGGAGCGTCCGGAGGCGGGCGAGGAACTCGGGGTAGCGCTGATCGTCGAGATCAAGAGCCTGCTGCGCCTGGACGGCGGAGTAGGCGTCCAGCATCGCGCCCACTTCCCCCGCGGTCAGCGGTCCGGCGCCGCGGGCGGCCGGCGTGGCCGCGTCGCCGCCCTGGGCACCGGCCGGTCCGGCGGCCGCGCACACCAGCGCCGCGCACAGCCCGAGCCAGCGGAGCGCCCCACCCGTTCGATTCACCATCTGCCTACGCTCCACCCTGCGTCATCTCCGTGGCGATGAGCCGCGCCAGTTCGGCGCGCTCCTCCGCGCTGAGCTCGGCGGCCGCCCGTTCGGCGATGCCCCCGCCGATCATCCCGGCCGCCTGGACATCGTCCCAGCGGAGCTCGTCGACCGCATCGCGGACCGCCCCCCAGGCGTGATCGGTCGAGCCCTCACCCGTCGCCGCCACGCCGGTCGCTGGCGCCGCAACGGCGGCGTGCGCCGCCGCGACGCGGCCGGGCGCCGGCGCGTGCAGCGTCGTCCGCCAGGTAATCGTCGCTGACGCCAGCCCGATCAGCAGCGCCGCCGCCCACGCCGCCGTCGGACGGCCGTGCCACCACGCGCCGGCGCGCGCCTCGGGTGTTTCGTCGCGAACCGCCGCGCCGACGCGATCGGCGAAGTGATCCCAGAAGAGCGGCGAGGGCTCGGCGGGCGGCTCGATGCGCGCCTCGGCAAGCGTCACGCGCAGGGCGTCGACATCCGCCTGGCACCGGCCGCAGGCCGCGAGATGGCGCCGCGAACGATCGGCCTGCACGGTGACGCCTTCGGCGGCGTCCAGCAGTTGGGGTGGACTGAGGTGACTCATGACGGCCCTTGCAGCAGCCTTTTCAGGTTCGCCAGCGCATGGAACAGATTCCCCTTCGCGGAGCCGACCGAGCTGCCGAGGATGGCGGCAATCTGGTCATGCGGCAGCTCGTGGTAAATCCGGAGAATCAACGTCGCGCGCTGCCGCTTCGGCAGCTGCGCGATCGCCCGCCGCACCGCGGCGGCGCGTTCCTCGCGCAGCAGCGCGGTGTCCGGGCGCTCGGCGCCGGAGTCGAGGCGCTCGACCCGGTCGAGCGGCACCAGCCGCGGCGCGCGTGCGGCGACGCGATTGAGGCAGACGTTGACCGCGATCCGATACAGCCAGGTCGAGAACGCGGCGTTGCCGCGGTAGCCGCGCAAGCCGCGGTACGCCCGGACGAACGCATCCTGGGCGAGGTCGCTGGCCTCCTCGTGGCTGCCGACGAACCGGTGGCATAACTGGTAGACCTGGCGCTGGTGCCGGCGGACGAGGGCGTCGAACGCGGCGCGCTGGCCATCCAGGCAGGCCCGTACCAAATCGGCATCGCCGGCCTCGGCATCGGGCGGCGCGTCGGACTCCGGCCTCGCCACCCGCAGCGTCCAGCCCGGCTCGTCCGTTATCGCCATGCTCCGGAGTATCGCTCGATCGGCATCCACTCCCCTGTTTAGACCGCCGCGCGCGACAAAGGTATAACGGCCAGGGCCGGGAGTTGACTTTCGCTTTTTGTTTGATATAGTGCGCGGCATGCTGCCACTGACCAAGCGCCAGCGCGAGATCCTGGATTTCCTGAACGATTTCATCCAGCAGCACGGCTACGCGCCGAGCCTGGAAGAGATCGGCCGCCGCTTCAGCCTGTCGTCGCTGGCGACCGTCCACAAGCACCTGACCAACCTCCAGGACAAGGGTTTCATCAAGCGCGCCTGGAACCGGAGCCGCTCGGTCGAAGTGGTGCCGGCCCGCCTCGGCAGCCGTGCGGTCGAGCTGCCGATGCTCGGCTATGTGGCGGCCGGCTCCCCGATCGAGGCGGTCGTCGGCAGCGAGACCATCGCCGTGCCGGAGGATCTCGTCGGCAAGCGCGACAGCTACGTGCTGCGCGTCAAGGGGGACTCGATGATCGACGAGCAGATTCGCGACGGCGACTTCGTCATCGTCGAAGACCGCAACACCGCCGACAACGGCGAGATGGTGATTGCGCTGCTGAACGGCGCCGACGTGACGCTCAAGAAGATCTACCGGGAGCACGGCCAGATCCGGCTCCAGCCGGCGAACCCGGCGATGCAGCCGATTCTGGTCGCGCCCGACCAGGTCCAGGTCCAGGGCGTCGTCGTCGGCGTGATGCGCCGGTATTAGTCCCGGGCGCCCGGACGCGGTAATCTGGGACGGCCATGGCTGAACGCAAACAAATCAACTTCACGATCGTCCCCGACGATACCGCCGACCTGCCGCGCACTTACGCCAACTTCTGCGCGATCTCGCACACGCCGTTCGACTTCACGCTGGCGTTCTGCGAGGTCCTGCCGCTGTCGGAGAAGGACATCCACGGCGCCGAGGCCGATCATGTCGTCCGCGCGCCGGTCCGGACCAAGGTCGTGGTGCCGCTGCAGGTGGTGCCCAACCTGATCGCGGCGCTGCAGGAGCACATGCGCGTCTACTCCGAGTCGACCGGCAACAGCTGGGACAACAAGGGTCCGGTCCACTAGCCCGCACTACAATCGGATATGCCGAAGCGTGCCGCCGCCCGTCCGACACGAGCGCTGCCGCCGCCGAAGAAGGCCACCGAGACGCGCCGCATCATGGCGGCGCTCGCCACGCAGCATCCCGACGCGGATACCGAGCTGCATTACTCGAACGCCTACGAGCTGCTGGTGGCGACGATGCTCTCGGCGCAGTGCACCGACGAACGCGTCAACCAGGTGACGCCGGCGCTGTTCAAGCGCTATCCCGATGCGCGGGCGCTGTCCCGGGCGACGACCGACGAGCTCGAGCCGCAGATCCAGTCAACCGGCTTCTTCCGCGCGAAGTCGCGGTCGCTCGCCGGAATGGCGGACGCCCTGGTCGCCAGCCATGGCGGCGAGGTGCCGGCGACGCTGGACGCGCTCGTCAGCCTGCCGGGCGTCGGCCGCAAGACCGCCAACGTCGTCCTCGGGCACGCGCTCGGCGTCCCGGGGCTGCCGGTCGATCGCCACGTCCTGCGCGTCGCCAACCGGATCGGGATTGCGAAGTCGGACGACCCCGAGGTCGTCGAACGGCAGCTCGGCGCGGCGATGCCGGCCGCTGAGTGGACCCACACCTCCGACGTGCTGATCCTGCACGGCCGGCGGATCTGCAAGCCGCGGCCGCTCTGCGACCGCTGTGCGGTGCGGCCGCAATGCCTCTATTACCGGTCGCTCGGCGCCGTCCCGCCGCCGCCGCGGGCGAAGCGGGCAAAGCGGGCGCGGTCGTGACGCGCGAGCGGTTCACCAGGCTCGTCGAGGCGGCACTCGACGAGATTCCGCCGCGGTTCCGCGAGGAGATGAAGAATGTCGCCGTCGTCGTCGAGGACGAACCGCCGCCGCAGCTGCTGGCCGAGATGGAGATCGAGCCCCCCGATTCACTGTTCGGCCTCTACCAGGGAACGCCGCTGCCGGAGCGCGGCTGGAGCTACGGCAACACCCTGCCGGATCGGATCGCGATCTATCAGCGGCCGATCGAGGAGTCCTGCGAAGACGACGAGGCGATCCGTGACTGTGTCGCCGAGACCGTCATCCACGAGTTCGGGCACTACTTCGGGATGAGCGAAGACGAGATCGAAGAGATTGAAGAGAAGTACTGGCGCGGCGAGTCGCTCGACGGCATTTGAGCCGGCCTCGTGACGATGCGGGCGAAGAAGCGGTACGGGCAGCATTTCCTCGAGGCGGCGTGGGCGGACCGGCTGGTCGCGGCGATCGCGCCGCAGCCGGCGGATCGTTTCGTCGAGATCGGCCCGGGGCCCGGCGCGCTGACGCTGCGGCTCGCGCCGCGAGTCGCCAGCCTTGTCGCCGTCGAGCTCGACCCCGAGATGGTGCGGCTGCTCGCGCCGCGGGTCCCGCCGAATGTGACGCTCGTCGCCGCCGACTTCCTGGCGGTGGATCCGGCCGTGCTGCCTGAGCCGCCCTTTCGCGTCGCCGGCAACCTGCCCTACAACGTGTCCTCGCCAATCCTGTTCGCGCTGGTCGCGGCGCACCGCGCCGCCGGCGGCATCGCCGATGCGACGCTGATGCTCCAGCGCGAGGTCGCCGAGCGGCTCTACGCGGCGCCCGGCGGCCGTGACTACGGCGTGCTGTCGATTCTCGTGCAGCTCCACGCCGACGTCACGCCGCTGCTGTCGCTGCCGCCCGGGGCCTTCCGGCCGGCGCCGAAGGTGCATTCGACGGTGGTCCGGCTGCGCTTCCGGCCGCCGGCGGTCGTGGTCGCGGACGAGCGCGCCTTCGAGTCGATGGTCCGGACGATGTTCATGCAGCGGCGGAAGACGCTCGTGAACGCGCTGCGGCCGTACGCGGCGTCGGTCGGCCGCGACAGCCGGGCGGCGCTGGCGGCGGCGGCGATCGACCCGATGCGGCGACCCGAAACGCTGCAACTTGCAGAGGTCGCTCGGCTTGCGGAGGTTTTCGCTTCGGCCTGATCGCAAGCTGTGCTATAGTCTGCGCAATTTTGCACAGTCCCTGGACGGCCGTCCCAGCGGCGCCAGGTGGACACACCTGCGGCCCCCAGCCGCGTGCGCGAGAGGATCTGCCCACCCGGGCGGCGCTCCTGTCGGGCGGTGTCCTTCGACTGTCGGCACCGCCTGTTTCAACGACGGTTCTGAACGGCTGGCCGGGCCCGGTGCAGGGTCGTCCTCCTCCGATGTGTGGTGCCATTACTGGTGACTGACGATTCAACGCTGCCGGCCGACGCCCCGCCGCTCGAGATCATCCCGCTCGGCGGGCTCGGCGAGTTCGGGATGAACATGATGGTCCTCTCGTGCGGCGAGACCGCCATCCTGGTCGACGCCGGGGTGATGTTTCCCGAGCCCGAGCTGCTCGGCGTGG
Source organism: Acidobacteriota bacterium (assembly GCA_031393955.1). Classification (GTDB taxonomy): domain Bacteria; phylum Acidobacteriota; class Vicinamibacteria; order Vicinamibacterales; family 2-12-FULL-66-21; genus JALZOC01. Next base: position 32,088 of record JANMWI010000029.1, on the reverse strand, counting down.
ACCTCATCATTCCGGACCTGCGCCAGCTCCAGCAGTACCGGATTGCCGCGCTGGTGCTGACCCACGGCCACGAAGATCACATCGGCGCCGTCCCGCACGTCCTGCCGCGCTTCGACGGCCCGGTCTACGGCACCGCGCTGACGCTGGCGTTCGTCGAGAACAAGCTCGACGACCGTGACGCCGCCGGGCGGGCGCGGCTGATCCCGGTCAAGCCGCGCGACCGGGTCGAGGTCGGCTGCTTCACGATCGAGTTCCTGCGCGTCACGCACAGCGTGCCGGACTGCGTCGCGGTGGCGATTCACACCCCGCGCGGCGTCGTCATTCACACCGGCGACTTCAAGATCGACCAGACGCCGCTCGATGGCGAGGCGATGGATGTCCACCGGCTCGCCGAGCTCGGCGCGTCGGGCGTCCTGGCGCTGCTCGCCGACAGCACGAACATCGACCGGCGCGGTTTCACGGGGTCGGAAATCGAGGTCATCGACGGCTTCGAGGAGATCTTCACGAGCACGACCGGGAAGATCGTCGTCGCGATGTTCGCGTCGAGCCTTTACCGGATGCAGATCATCGCCGACCTGGCGGCGCAGTTCGACCGCCGCCTGGCGCTTGTCGGCCGCGGCGTGATCGACAACGCCGAGATCGCGCAGCGGCTCGGTTACCTGCGGATTCCGGCCGGCGTCCAGATCCGCGACAGCGACGTCAAGAACTACCCCGCCCAGGACGTCGTGTGCATCTGCACCGGATCCCAGGGAGAGCCGCAGGCGGCGCTGCCGCGGATTGCCATCGACGATCACCGCCACGTGAAGCTCGGGCCCGACGACGTGGTGGTGTTCTCGGCGCGCGAGATTCCGGGCAACGAGAAGGCGATCGGCCGGGTGATGAACAACATCGCGCGGCGGGATGCGCAGGTCATCTCCGACGGCGACAAGCACGTCCACGTCTCGGGCCACGGCAGCCAGGAAGAGCTCAAGCTCATGCTGTCGCTGGTCAGGCCGAGGCACTTCGTGCCGATACATGGGGAGTACCGCCAGCTGGCGCTGCACGCCAGGATCGCGGCGCGGGTTTCGAGGGACACCAAGGTGCTGCTGGCCGAAAACGGCGACCTCATCCGCTTCGACGACCAGGGGGCCCGTCTCGCCGGCAAGGTCCCGGCCGGGCGCATCCTGATTGACGGCACCCGCAGCGGCGAGGTCGGCGACGAGGTCCTCCGCGACCGCCGTCACCTGGCCGGCGACGGTCTGGTCGTGCCGGTCGTGACCATCGGCCGCCAGTCGGGCACGCTCGAGGAGACGCCCGACGTCATCACGCGCGGCTTCGTGCTCGACTGCCGCACCGAGGCGCTGCTCAAGGAGATCCCGTCGCTGCTGGCCGCCACGCTCGAGGGCGCGAGCGTCGAGGAGCGAACCGACCCCGGACTCATCAAGGAGAAGATTCGCGTGGATCTGCAGCGGTTCTTCCGCAAGCGCTCGGGCCTCCGGCCGCTGGTCGTGCCGGTCGTGATGGAGATCTGACATGGCCTCCTCCACCATTTCGCGGCGCCTGAGCGAGTTCGTCGGCGTGTCGCTGTTCGCGGTCGCGCTGCTCGCGGTCATCTCGCTGGCGAGCTACAACGCGGCGGATCCGGTGTGGTTCTTCAATACCGGCGCCGAGCATCCGACCGCCAACTTCATCGGACCGGTCGGTGCGTTCGCGGCGGAGCTGGCCTATCAGCTGCTCGGCTACGGCGCCTACCTGATTCCGATCGTGCTGTTCGTGATGGGCTGGCACCGGTTCTGGTGCCGCGGCATGGATGCGGCCTACACCAAGGCGATCGGCGCCGGTCTGCTGTTCGCCTGCGTCTGCGCGTTCCTGGCGCTGGCCTTCGACCGCGTTGACGGGGCCAAGGCGGCGTCGCACGCCGGCGGCTATCTTGGCACCGCGGTCGCCGGCGGCCTTGCCGCCTACCTCAATCGCACCGGCTCGATCATCCTGATCCTGACGCTGCTCTTTCTTGGCATCATCCTCTCGACGCAGTTCTCGCTCGGCCGGCTGTTCGGAGCGATCGCCCAGCTGCTCCGGGACCGCTGGACCGTGGTCGTCGCGCAGCTCCACGAGCGCCGCGAAGAGCGGCGCCGCGATCGCGAGCGGCAGGAGGTCCTGAAGAAGCATCTCGACAAGCTGCCGGCCCAGGCGAAGGGAGACGCGGCCGGCGACGGGAAATCCCATGTGGCGGGCCGGCGCGATCCGGTCGAGCCGGTCGCCCGCCCGGCGGTGGCGGCACGTGTACCGCGCGAAGACCCGGCGGCAGACGAGGCGGCGCGCAAGACGTCGCGGACCGCCGCGATGGTGGGCGCCGCGGCCGCCGCGCTGAAGGCGGCATCGGCGCGACCGACGCCGCCGCCAGCCACCATCCGGCGCCCTGCCCCGCCAGTCGAGGCCGCACTGCCGTTGAGCGATGCCGAGAAGTCTCCGGCCGAGCGGAAGAAGGGGGCCTACATCACGCCGCCGCTGGCGCTGCTCGACGCGCCGCGGGCGGAGAGCAAGATCGACGAGCGCGAGCTGATGGATGGGGCGCGCTTCCTCGAAGAAAAGTGCCGTGAGTTCAACGTCGAGGGCTCGGTGGTCCAGATCCATCCGGGGCCGGTCGTGACGACCTACGAGTTCAAGCCCGACGCCGGGGTCAAATACAGCAAGATCACCGGGCTGGCCGACGACCTCTGCCTGGCGATGCAGGCCGAGTCGGTACTGATCGACCGGATTCCCGGTAAGTCGACCGTCGGCATCCAGATCCCGAACAAGAACCGCGACCTGATCTCGATGCGCGAGCTGCTCGAGTCGGAGGCCTACAAGCGCTCCGCGTCGCGGCTGACGCTGGCGCTCGGCAAGACGATCCACGGCGAGCCGTTCGTCGGCGACCTGGCGACGATGCCCCATCTGCTGATCGCCGGATCGACCGGCACCGGCAAGTCGGTCAGCGTCAACGCCATGCTCTCGAGCATCCTCTTTCGCTCGACGCCGGACGAAGTGCGGCTCATCATGATCGACCCGAAGCGGCTCGAGCTCGGGATGTACGAGGAGATCCCGCACCTCCTGACGCCGGTCGTCGTCGACCCGAAGCTCGCCGCCAACGCGCTCCGCTGGGCGGTGCGCGAGATGGAAGAGCGCTACACGACGCTCGCCAAGGTCGGCGTCCGGAACATCGAGCAGTACAACCGCAACCTCAAGCTCGCCCAGGCGGAGAACAACGGCACGGTCCTCGGCGACCACGGCGTCGAAGTCAAGACGCTGCCGGCGATCGTCGTCCTCATCGACGAGCTGGCCGACCTGATGATGGTGGCGGGCAACGAGGTCGAAGAGTCGATCTGCCGGCTCGCCCAGATGGCGCGCGCGGTCGGCAATCACCAGAATCTGGCGACTCAGCGCCCGTCGGTCGACGTCATCACCGGCCTGATCAAGGCGAACCTGCCGGCGAGGATTTCGTTCCGGGTGTCGTCGAAGATCGACTCGCGGACGATTCTCGACGGCAACGGCGCCGAGCAGCTGCTCGGCAAGGGCGACATGCTCTACCTGCCGCCGGCGTCATCACGCTTCCTGCGGCTGCACGGTCCGTACATCTCCGAACAGGAGAGCGCGCGGCTGGCCAGCTTCCTGCGCAAGCAGGGCAAGCCGACCTACGACACGAGCATCACCGAGGACGAGAAGAAGAGCGGCGGCGACCTCGAGTTCGAGAAGGACGACCTGTACGACGAAGCGGCGCGGATCGTCGTGTCGAGCGGGCAGGCCTCGATTTCCTATCTGCAGCGCCGGCTGCGGATCGGCTTCAGCCGGGCGGCGCGGCTGGTCGACATGATGGAGGCCGAAGGGCTCGTGTCGGGGGTGTCCGGGGCAGCCGGTGGCAAATCGCGCGAAGTGCTCGTCAAGGCCGACTACTTTGACGAAGTCGACGCGCAGCTGAGGTAGTCCATGAAGCTCAGGATGGTTGCGGCGCTTGTGATGGCCGCCACGATGGGAACGGCGATGCCGGCGGTGGCGCGGGCCGCCAGCGGCGCGCGGACGCTGTACACCCGTGCGCTCGACCGCGAGCGGGTCGTCCGCGAGCAGGAGGACCACGCGACGCTGGCGCAGCTGCGCGCCCTGGTGCGTACCTACGAGGCGATCGTCCGGCGCTTCCCGGCGAGCGGCTACAGCGACAATGCGCTGTGGCAGGCGGGCGGTCTCGCGCTGCTCGCGCACGAACGCTTCGGTCAGGCGGCCGACCGCCGGACCGCCGAGCGGCTCCTCGCCCAGCTCAAACGCGGCTATCCGTCGAGCTCGCTGGCCCGGCGCGTTGACGAGGCGCTCGGCGCCGGCGACGAGACGCGAACCGCCGCGGCCAAGCCGCCCAAGGCGGTCGAGCCCGAACCGTCCGGCACATCGGGGACGACGACGGCGGCACCCGCCAGGACGGCGCGCGCGACCGACGCGACGGCCGCCGTGGCGCCGCCAGCCGCGGATCTGCCGGAGACTGCCGGGTCCGAGGCGGCGTCGCCGCCCGCGGGGCCCGGCGCGGTGACGCTGCGCGACATCAGGCGATCGACGATCGAAGGCGGCATCCGCATCACGATGGAACTCGACGGCGAGTCGCCGTACCACGCCGAGCAGCTCGATCGGCCGCGGCGAGTGTTCTTCGACCTCAGGAACACGAAGGTCGCGCCCGCTCTCCAGGACGCGACGCTGAAATTCCCCGACGAGCCGGTCCCGGTCGTCAGGCTCGGGCGTCACCCCAACAACACCACTCGGATCGTCTTCGACATGCAGGGGGTCGAGAGCTACAGCGTCTTCACCCTCTACAATCCGGTCCGGCTGGTGGTGGATTTCAAGAGCCCGGGCGCCGCCGGCCCGGCCGCGACCATCGCCGCCGCGGCGCCGCCGGCTCCTGCCCGCCCGGCCAAGGCGCCGGCGAAGGCGCCGGTCGTGCCGATCGAGACACCCGCGGTGTCGACGGTCGCATCGCTGCCGGCTCCGGCGGCCGCCGCTCCCGCACCGCCGCCGCCGCCGCCGGCCAAGCGCACCGCCGAGGCCGCCGAGGTGCCGCGCCCGCTGCCCTCCCGGCCGCTGACATCGGCCTCGCCGATTCTGCCGAGCGGACCGGCGGCGAACTCCGACGGCAAGTTCTCGCTCTCGCGGCAGCTCGGCCTCGGCGTCTCGCGCATCGTCATCGACGCCGGGCACGGCGGCCACGATCCGGGCGCGCAGTCGACCGGCATCAACGAATCGGAGCTGACGCTCGACGTGGCGCTGCGGCTCGGCCGGCTGCTCGAGAAGGAGCCGGGGATGGACGTCGTGCTGACGCGCGATACCGACATCTTCGTGCCGCTCGAGGAGCGGACGGCGATCGCCAACCGTGAGGGAGCCGACCTGTTCCTGTCGATTCACGCCAACGCCAGCCGGAACGCCACGGCGCGCGGCGTCGAAACCTACTTCCTCAACTTCGCCTCGAACCCCGAGGCCGAGGCGGTCGCGGCGCGCGAGAACGCCGCGTCGGGGCGGGCGATGCACAGCCTGCCGGACATCGTCCGGGCGATCGCGCTCAACAACAAGATTGACGAATCGAAGGATTTCGCCGAACTGGTCCAGCGGGCGATGGTTCGCCGGCTTGCCGTCCGGAACCGGACCGTGCGCGACCTAGGCGTGAAGCAGGCGCCGTTCGTCGTCTTGATCGGCGCCGCGATGCCGAGCGTGCTGGCAGAGATTTCCTTCGTCACGAACCGGCAGGAGGGACAGCTGCTGCGGACCGGCGCCTACCGGCAGCAGATCGCCGAGGCTCTGTATGACGCCGTGCGGCGCTACCAGCAGTCGCTGAAGAAGTGGAAGACCGGCGCGATCGGCGTCGGCGCCAGACAGTAGGCCGGGCGAGCCGACCTAGACGATGTGGGGCGTCTCGGTCTCGCCCGCCGTGGTGGCGCCGCGCCAGGTCCGGAAGGCGATGAGCGCGCCGCCGAGGATGACGCCGAGGACGACAGCGGCGAGGACGAGCACCCCGGTCAGCCCGATCGCGCCCAGCAGGACGTCCGCGATGGTGGTCGATTCGACCGGCCGCTGCACGACCTCGACCATGATCGGCTGGCCCTCCAGCAGCATCACCAGCTCCCGCTCGTGAAGGCCAGCTCGGCGAGCGTGCGGACGGCCGCGCCGGTGGCGCCCCGCGGCATCCACGGCTTGGCCTCGTCCGCCCAGGCAGTGCCGGCGACGTCAAGATGCGCCCACGGGCCGGTGCCGGCAAACTCCCTGAGGAACATCGCCGCCGTACACGAGCCGGCCGGACGGCCGCCGCTGTTGATCAGATCGGCGATGTCGCTCTTGAGCTGCTCGCAGTATTCCTCGTAGAGCGGCATCGGCCAGCAGCGGTCGCCGGCGGCCTGGGCGGTGCGGCCGACCACCTCGACCCACGACTGCGGCCGGCCGAACAGCGCCGAGGCGACCTTGCCGAGCGCCACGACCGCGGCGCCGGTCAGCGTCGCGACATCGACCAGGTGCGTCGCGCCGAGCTCGCGCGCGTACCACAGCGCGTCGCCGAGAATCAGCCGGCCCTCGGCGTCGGTGTTGATCACCTCGACGGTCTTGCCCGACGCCGACGTCAGCACATCCCCCGGCTTCATCGCCCGCCCGCCGGGCATGTTCTCCGTCATCGGGACGATGCCGATGACGTTCATCGGCGCCTTGAGGATCGAGATGGCGCGCATCGCGCCAATCACGGCGGCGCCGCCGGCCATGTCGTCCTTCATGCGTTCCATGCCTTCGGCCGGCTTGATCGAGATGCCGCCGGTGTCGAAGGTCACGCCCTTGCCGACCAGGCCGAGGACCGGCGCGCCCGCCGCGCCGCCGCTGTGGCGCATGACGACGACGCGCGGCGGCTCGGCGCTGCCGCGCGAGACGCCGAGCAGCAGGCCCATGCCGAGCTGGGCGATGGCGTGTTCGTCGAGCACTTCGACCTGCAGTCCCGCCTCGCGCGTGACGCCGGACGCGCGCTCGGCGAACACCGTCGGCGTCAGGACGTTCGACGGATCGTTCGACAGCTCGCGGGCCAGGTTCGAGCACTCGCCGAGCACCCGGCCCCGCTCCGCGGCGGCGCGGATGCCGGCGTCGTCGCCCCCCTTGGCGATCACCCCCAGCGCCGACAGCGGGGCGGCGGCGCGCTCGCCGCTCTTGTAGCCGTCGCCGCTGAAGAGCGACAGCGCCAGCCCCTCGACCGCCGCCTGGACCGCCGCCGCGGCCGGCAGGTCGCCGCGGCTCAGCCACGCCAGCCGCCCGCCGCGGCGCTGCCGCGCGTGCAGCGTGATCGCGGTCGCGACGCGGCGCAGCCGCTCGGTGGAGTATTCGGCGCGGGGTCCTGCGCCGACGAAGGCGACGCGCCGCGCCTTCCAGGCCGGGTCGGTCACCGGCGTGAGCAGGATGTCGTAGGGTTTACCCTGGAGTTCGCGCGACTCGAGCGCCCGCCCGAGCGCGCCCCCGGTCGCCTTGTCGAGCGACTCCAGCTCGGCGTCGTGCGGCTCTCCCTCGAAGATCGGCACCGCGACGATGTCGGTGTCGAAGTCGCCGGCGGCACCGCCGCGGACCTCCACCGGAGGGACGGGCACAAATGAAGGCATCCGAAGATTATACGCAGGGATGAGCCCGGGCACACCGTCGACCGCCAGACTGCACCGGCCGCTCTGGTAGAATGGAAATCATTCCCCCCCGAGGAGGGTCCCATGCAACTGACACCTCACCGCCGCGCCGCCGCGGCCCTGCTGACCGGACTGGTGGTGCTGGGCGCCGCCTACCAGAGCCGCGCCGGAGTCGAACCCGGGAAGTCGAAGCCGTCGGTGACGATGAAAGCGACCCCGGTGATGGGGTTCTCGCCGGTCCGTATTGTTGTTTCCGCGGAACTGCGCGGCGGCGACGACAGCCGCGAGCTCTATTGCGGGACTGAGGAATGGGACTGGGGCGACGACACCCGCTCGCAGAATACCGCCGACTGCGATCCGTATGAAGAGGGCAAGAGCGCGATCAAGCGCCGCTTCACCCTTGACCACGTCTTCCAGAGCGCGGGAGACTATCGCATCGAGTTCAGTCTCAAGCAGAAGAACAAGGTCATCGCGCGCGGTTCGACCGAAGTCAAGGTGCGGCCGGGCATTCGCGACAACACCGACATGCGCTGACGGCGCGCTGGCGGCGGGCGCGCCCTAGGGCGCCTCGACAATCCGGAGCTCGATCGCCGTATTGCGGTTCAGCCAGTACGCCCGGAGATCGGGACCGCCGGGATCCGCCAGCGACACGATCACATGCAGCCACGGCGTGTCCGGCGCGGCCCGTCGGTCGCTGGGCGACGGCATCGCCGGTGAGCGCGGGTGCGAATGGTAGGCGCCGGCGACGGTGCCGCCCGCCGCGCGCGCTGCCCGGATCGCGGCGAAGTGATCGGCCGGGTCGATCAGGAACCGCGTCGGACTCGCGGCGACGTTCCGTGCCGGCACCGCGTTCGTGATCAGGCCTGCCGTGGCGATGAGCAGGCCGCAGCATTCGAGAGGCGCCTCCCGGCGCGCGTGCGCGACGATCCGATCGCCGACCTCTTTGCGGATGCGGACGGCATCGCTGTCCGGACGGAGGAGAACGGCGTCGCCGTCAGGCCGGCCGGCACTCATCTGATCTGCTCCCCCGCCTCCGCTTCACCCGACCCTAGGACGCCAGCTCCGGACGATCGCGGAACTGCGCCAGTGCCTCGGGGTTGGCGATCGCCTCGCGGTTGCGGACCTCGAGGCCGTGCACGACGTCACGGACCGCGAGCTCGACGATCTTGCCGCTGCGGGTCCGCGGGATGTCGGCGACCTGGACGATCCGAGCCGGCACATGCCGCGGAGTCGCGCCCGCGCGGATTCGCCCGCGGATTCGCTCTTCGAGCGCCGCGTTCAGCGTGATCCCGTCGCGCAGCCGCACGAACAGGACGATCCGCTCGTCGTGGGCGAGCCGCTGACCGACCACCAGGCTCTCGACCACCTCCTCGATGTGATCGACCTGCCGGTAAATCTCGGCCGTGCCGATCCGCACGCCGCCAGGGTTCAGCACTGCATCCGAGCGGCCGTGGATGATCACGCCGCCATGCGGCGTCAGTTCGGCATAGTCGCCGTGATGCCACGCCCCCGGGTATCGCCCGAAGTAGGCGGCGTGGTATCCCGTACCGTCGGGGTCGTCCCAGAAGCCGACCGGCATCGATGGGAACGGCAGCGTGCAGACGAGCTCCCCCTTCTCGCCGACCACCGGCAGCCCCTGCTCGTTGAACACCTCGACTTTCATCCCGAGACCCCTCGCCTGAATCTCGCCGCGCCACACCGGAGCGGCCGGATTGCCGAGCACGAAGCAGCTGACGATGTCGGTGCCGCCGGAGATCGACGCGAGGTGAAGGTCCTGCTTGATCTGGCCGTAGACGAAGTCGAAGCTCTCCGGCGACAGCGGCGATCCGGTCGATGTCATCGTCCGCAGGGTGTCGAGCCGATGGGTGGCGCGCGGCGCCAGGCCAGCTTTCGCGACCGCGTCGAGGAACCGGGCCGAGGTCCCGAACAGCGTCATCCCGGTCTCGTCCGCGAAGTCGAACAGCACGTTGCCGTCGGGGTGAAACGGCGAGCCGTCATAGAGCAGCAGCGTCGCCTCCGAGGCCAGCGCGGTGACCAGCCAGTTCCACATCATCCAGCCGCAGGTCGTGAAGTAGAAGACGCGATCGCCCGGCCGGACGTCGCAGTGCAGCTGGTGCTCCTTGAGATGCTGAATGAGCGTGCCGCCGGCGCCATGGACGATGCACTTGGGTACCCCGGTCGTGCCGGAGGAGTACAGGATGTAGAGGGGATGGTCGAATGGGAACGCCGGGAAAGTCACGTCCTGCGGGCGGCCGGCGGCGAGGAACTCGGCCCAGGCGATGGCGCGCGGTACGCCGTTCAGCGCCGGATGCGGCGCAACGTACGGCACGACGACCGCGCGCTCGACCGAGGGCAGCTGATCGACGATCTCGGCCAGCCGCGGCAGCAGCGCGTGAGCGCGGCCGGCATAGAAGTAGCCATCGGCCGCGACCAGCACGCGCGGCCGGGTCTGGCCGAAGCGATCGAGCACGCCCTGGACGCCGAAGTCCGGCGAGCAGGACGTCCAGACCGCGCCGACTGCGGCGGCGCCGAGCGCCGCGACGATCGTCTCCGGCAGGTTGGGCATGTAGCCGGCGACGCGGTCGCCCGGGCGGACGCCGGCGCGCAGCAGCGCCGCGGCGAAGCGGCTGACATCGGCGAACAGCTCGGCGTGGCTGACGGTGCGGCGGCGGACCGACTCGCCATTGAAGATGATCGCCGGCGTGTCGTCGCGGCGGCGCAGCACACTGTCGGCGAAGTTCAACCGGGCGTCGGGAAAAAAGCGCGCGCCGGGCATCCGCTGCAGGTCGACGACCGCCCGCGATCCGTGCTCGCCGCGGATGCCGCCGAACCGCCAGACCGCCGTCCAGAACTCCGCCGGCTGCTCGACCGAGAACCGCCACAGCGCCTCGTAATCAGGCAGCGCGACGGCGTGCGCCCGTTCGAGCGCGTGGCCGAACGCGGTCAGGCGGGCGCCGGCGATGCGCGCGGCCGACGGGATCCAGAGCGGCGCAGACGGCACGGACGGATTATACCGGCGCGGCCGGACGGTCAGGAGCGCTCGGCGGCGTCCTCGAGGATGCGCTTCCAGCCGGCGGCGGAGTCGAACGTCGCATCGAAGGCCGCCGGCGCGGCGCCGGCGGCCGGCTTCAGCTGCAGCAGCGCCGCCACCAGATCGTCGATCGCCCGGGCGATGTGATCCTGGTTGGAGGCGGCGATGTCACGCCAGATGTTGGCCGGGCTCGACGCCAGCCGGGTCGTGTCGCGGAGGCCGCGCCCGGCCAGCGCCAGGCCGTCGGCGCCGGCATGCTCGCCGACGACATGCATCAGCGCGGTCGCGGCCAGCTGCGGCAGGTGGCTGAGGTACGCGGCGAGCGCGTCGTGGGCGTCGGCGGCCATCGTCTTCGGGCGGCCGCCGAGGGCGGTGATGAGCGTCGCCAGCCGCTCCGCCGCCGCCGCCGAGGCCGGTCCGTCAGGGGTCAGAATCCACGGCCGCCCGGCGAACAGGTCGGGGCGCGCCGCGCCGATGCCGCCAACCGCCGCGCCGGCGAGCGGATGGCCGCCGACGAACGTCAGCCGCGCCGGCAGCGCGCGCGCCGTGTCGACGATGGCGCGCTTGGTGCTGCCGACGTCGGTGACGACGGCGTCCCCCGGGAGGTAGCCCGGCAGCGACGCCAGCAGCCCGACGTTGGCCAGCACCGGGGCGGCCAGGACGACGAGGTCGGCGTCCGCCGCCATCACGAGATCGTCGCCGCCGACGTCAGCGGCGTGCATCCGCATCGCGGTTTCGATGATGTCGCGGCGATCGACGGCGATGACCAGCACCGCCGGCCACAGCCGCCGGACCGCCAGGGCGAACGACGCTCCGATCAGGCCGAAGCCGACCACGGCAATCCGCTGGAACGGCGGCTCGCCGCCGCCGTCCTCGGCCATCGGCAGAAGTCTGGGCATGACTGATGCGCTCCGCTCGGCGCCGCGGCGCGGGGCCGCCGCCTAGATGCCCCAGCCCCGGCGCGCGACCTGCTCCAGGCAGATGCTGCGGCCGATGGCGGGAGCGATGATGCGGAGCTCGGCCATCAGGCGGTCGAACTGCGCGGGAAAGAGCGACTGCGCGCCGTCGCTCATCGCGTGATCCGGATCGTGGTGCACTTCGATGAGCAGCCCGTCGGCGCCGGCGGCGACCGCCGCGCGCGCCATCGGCGCGACCTTGTCGCGCAGCCCGGTGCCGTGGCTGGGGTCGACCAGGATCGGCAGGTGGCTCAGCTTGCGGACGACCGGGATGGCCGAGATGTCGAGGGTGTTCCGGGTGTAGCTCTCGAAGGTGCGGATGCCGCGCTCGCAGAGCATGACGTCGGTGTTCCCGCCGGCGAGAATGTACTCCGCCGACAGCAGCCACTCCTCGATCGTCGCCGAGATGCCGCGCTTGAGCAGCACCGGGATCCGGGCATGGCCGAGCTCGCGCAGCAGGGTGAAGTTCTGCATGTTGCGCGCCCCGACCTGCAGGATGTCGGCGTACTTGGCGATCGTCTCGAGCTGGCTGATGTCCATGATCTCGGACACCAGCTTCAGGTGGTGGCGGTCGGCGGCGCCGCGCAGCATCCGCAGCCCCTCCTCGCCGAGGCCCTGGAAGCTGTACGGCGAGCTGCGCGGCTTGTAGGCGCCGCCGCGCAGCACCTTGGCGCCGGCGCGCTTGACGGCCGCGGCCGCCGCTTCGACCTGCTCCTCGTTCTCGGCCGAGCACGGCCCGGCCATGACGATCACCTCGTCGCCGCCGATCCGGACGTCGCCGACGGCAATGACGCTGTTCTCCTGCTTGAAGGTCCGGCTGGCGAGCTTGTACGGCTCGGTGATCCGGACGACCTCCTGGACCCCCTCGAGCATCTCCAGCAGCCGCGGATCGCGCTGCAGTCCGCCGCCGACCGCGCCAATCACCGTGCGCAGCGCGCCGCTCGAGCGGTGCACGTCGAACCCCATCTCGACGAGCTGCGCGATCACCCGCTGTACCTGCTCGTCCGTCGCGCGCTCCTGCATTACCACAACCATGATGAATTCTCCCTGCTACCCGCTATCAGCTCTCAGCTTTCAGCTGCCTGTCACTGTCCCGCTACCCGCTGCCTGCTTCCCGATCTCAGCTCTGAGCTGCTAGCTTTCAGCTGGCTGTCACTGTCCAGCTGCGTCGGCGATGCGCTCCAGCCGCCGCGCCTCGTCGATGATGCGCTCGAACAGCCGCTTGACCGCGGCGTCGTCGAGCGGCCCGGCGTTGATGTGCTGGACGTGGCGCAGCACCTCCGCCTCGCGGCCCGGCTGATAGACCTCCAGGCCGGCGGTTTTCTTCTCGTGCCCGATCTCGAGCGCGCAGCCGGCGCGGGCGTTGAGCAGCGCGACCAGCTGCTCGTCGATCTCGTCGATCTGGCGGCGCAGCTCGTCGAGCCGGCTCACAGCGCGCTCTTCAGCCATCGCACGTATTCTCCGGCCCGATGCGCCACGTCGGCATCGCCGGCATGATCCGCGATCACCTGCACCAGAGCGCTGCCGACCACCGCCGCGTCGGCGGCCTCGCAGGCGCGCGCGACGTGGTCCGGCGACGAAATCCCGAACCCGACCGCGACCGGTAGATCGGATTGCGCCCGCACCCGGCCGACCAGCGCGCTGACGTCCGAGGCGAGGTCGTCGCGGACGCCGGTCACACCCATCCGCGAAATCAGGTAGAGGAACCCGCGCCCGAGCTCCCCCGATCGGCGGATGCGCGCGTCGGTGGTCGTCGGACTAATCAGGAACACCGGGTCGAGCCCGGCGTCGATGAGCGGCGCGCGCAGCGGCTCGGCTTCCTCGACCGGATAGTCGAGGATCAGGACGCCGTCGACGCCGGCGTCGCGGGCGGCCGCGGCGAACACCGTCGGATCCATGCGGACGACTGGATTCGCGTAGGTGAACAGCACGATCGGAGTATCGACCGATTCGCGGACGCGCGTGACCACCTCGAGCGCGCCGCGCAGGGACGTCCCGCCGGCCAGCGCCCGCTCGGTGGCGCGCTGGATGACCGGCCCGTCGGCGAGCGGGTCCGAGAACGGCACCCCCACTTCGAGGACATCGGCGCCGGCGCGGGCCAGCGCCAGGAGGATCTGCACCGACGCGGCGCGGTTCGGATCGCCCGCCGTCACGTAGGTGACGAGGCCGCCCCGGCCGCGTTCGCGCATCGCGCCGAACGCCGCCTCAAGACGCGACATCGACCCCTCCCGCGTCCTCTGCCGCCCGGGCGTCGAGCGCCTTCTTGATGCTGATCACGTCCTTGTCGCCGCGCCCGGACAGGTTGACGAGCAGCACCGCCTCCTTGGCCATCGTCGGCGCCAGCCGCAGCGCGTGGGCGACGGCATGCGACGATTCGAGCGCCGCGAGGATCCCTTCCTCTCTCGCCAGCCGCTGAAACGCCGCCAGCGCGTCGTCGTCGTCCACCCATGTGTACTCGGCGCGGGCGGAATCGTGCAGCCAGGCGTGTTCGGGCCCGACCGAGGCGTAGTCGAGTCCGGCCGAGATCGAGTGCGTCAGCTCGATATTGCCGTCGTCGTCCTGCAGCACGTAGCTGCGCGTGCCCTGCAGCACGCCGGAGCTGCCGCCGGCAAAGCGGGCGGCGTGCTCGCCCGGCCGGATGCCGCGGCCGCCGGCCTCGACGCCGATCAGGCGGACCGACGGATCGGCGATGAAGGCGTCGAAGATGCCGAGCGCGTTGCTACCGCCGCCGACGCACGCGACGATCGCGTCGGGCAGGCGGCCGAGCGCGTCGAGGCACTGCGCCCGCGCCTCCTGGCCGATGACCGACTGGAACTCGCGCACCATCAGCGGGTAGGGATGCGGACCGAGCACCGAGCCGAGCAGATAGTAGCTGTGATCGACGGTCGTGACCCAGTCGCGCATCGCCTCGTTGATGGCGTCCTTGAGCGTGCGGGAGCCGGCGTCGACCGAGCGGACGGTCGCACCGAGCAGCTGCATGCGGAAGACGTTGAGCGACTGGCGCTCCATGTCCTCGGCGCCCATGTAGACGTCGCATTCGAGTCCGAGCAGCGCGCAGACGGTCGCGGTGGCGACGCCGTGCTGGCCGGCGCCGGTCTCGGCGATCACCCGGCGCTTGCCCATGCGCCGCGCCAGCAGCGCCTGCCCGAGGGCGTTGTTGATCTTGTGGGCGCCGGTATGGGCGAGGTCCTCGCGCTTGAAGAACAGCCGCGCGCCGCCGAGCGCCTCGGACAGCCGCCGCGCCTCGTAGAGCGGCGTGGCGCGGCCGACGTAGTCACGCAGCAGCCGCTCGAGCTCGTCGCGGAACGCCGGGTCGGCGCGGGCCTCGAAGTAGGCGCGCTGCAGCTCTTCGACCGGCGCCACCAGCGTCTCCGGGACGAACCGCCCGCCGTAGGCGCCGTAGTAGCCCCGCGCGTCGGGGTCGCGTTGTCCGAACGATGGTTGCATGCTCATTCTGACTCGTCCAGCCGCCGGCCGGGTGCGCCAAGCGCGGCAAAAAAGGCGCGCAGCCGCGCCGCATCCTTGACCCCGGGGGAAGACTCCACGCCGGAGGAGACATCAATCATGTACGGGCGGACCCGGCTGGCGGCCGCGGCGACATTGTCGGGCGTCAGGCCGCCCGACAGAATCGTCCGCCGCCGCGCCGCGACCGCGGCGGCCGCCTGCCAGTCGATGGTCCGGCCGGTGCCGCCGTGGCGGACCGGGTCGTGCGCGTCGAGCAGCACCGTCACCGAGGCCGGAACCGCGTCGACCACCGCCGGATCGAAGCGGTCAGGGACCGCGATCGCTTTGACGATTGTCAGGCCGAGCCAGAGGTACTCCGCGACCGCCTCCGAGCCGTGGAGCTGAGCCGCCTGGAGGCCGGCGCGCACGGCGGCATCGCTGATCCCGGCCGGCGTCTGATCGACAAAGACGCCAACGCGCAGGACGTCCGCCGGCAGCGCCGCCGAGATCTCCGCCGCCGCATCCGGCTCGATGAAGCGGCGGCTGCCCGGCCAGAAGATGAAGCCAATCGCCGCCGCGCCGAGTTCGGCCGCCAGCCGCGCGTCGTCCATCCGCCGGATGCCGCACACTTTCACGAGCGGGACGGGTGTCATCGGCCGCACAGCGCCCGCAGCGCCGCCCCCGGATCCGCTTCCGTGATGAGCCGCTCCCCCACCAGGAAGGCGTGATAGCCGGCGGCGGCGAGCCGCGTCAGGTCGGCGGCCGACCGGATACCGCTCTCCGCCACCGCCGTCACCTGGCGCGGCAGCCGCGCCGCCACCGCGTCGAGCACACCCATGTCGACCTGCAGCGTCCGGAGATTGCGGCTGTTCACACCGATGACCCGGGCGCCGGCATCGACCGCCCGCTCCATCTCCTCGACACTGTGTGCCTCGACGAGCACCGCCAGGCCGCGCGCCGCGGCCGCGGCGGCGAGACGCCGCAGCTCGTCCCGGCTGAGCGCGCTGACGATCAGCAATACCGCGTCGGCGCCGATCGCCGCGGCCTCGATCAGCTGATACTCCGAGACGATGAAGTCCTTGCGCAGCAGCGGCAGGTCAACGGCGGCGCGGACGTCGCGCAGATGCTGCGGGTCGCCGTCGAAGAAGGCCGGCTCGGTCAGCACCGAGATCGCGGCGGCACCCGCGGCGGCGTAGGCGCGCGCGTGCGCGGCCGGGTCGTAGTCGGCGCGGAGCACGCCTTTCGACGGCGAACGCCGCTTGCACTCGGCGATGATCCGTGCCGCCCCGGACAGGACGCCGCCGGCCGTCGGGCGCAGGGCCGCTTCGAACGCCGCGCCGCGCGGCTCCCTCGTCTGCTGGCGGGCCAGCGCGTCCGCCGGCAGCCGCTGCTCCCGGACCTCGACGATGCGCCGCGTCGCCGCGACGATCGCGGTCAGCAGATCGCCAGGCGCCGTCGTGGTCATGAGGTCACCGGCTGGCCGCCGGTTGACAGCGTCACGAGCCGATCGAGGACGGCCGCCGCCCGGCCGCTGTCGATCGCGCCAGCTGCCTGGATCAATCCTTCCGCGACGGTCGTGGCGCGGCCGGCGATGAGCAGCGCGGCGGCGGCATTCAGGAGGACGATATCGCGCGGCGGGCCGGCCCGCCCGGCGAGGATGTCGCGCGCGATGTCGGCGTTCGCCGCCGCATCGCCGCCGCCGAGCGCCGCCGGGTCGGCGACCGGGATTCCGAAATCCGAGGGATGCACGTAGAAAGTGCTGACCGCGCCGGCCCGGCATTCCGACACCTTGGTGTAGCCGGTGGTCGAGATCTCGTCGAGGCCGTCGGCGCCGTGCACCACCCAGGCGCGCTCCGAGCCAAGCAGCGCAAGCGATCGGGCGACCAGCTCGGTGAACTCCGGCCTCGGGACGCCGACCAGCTGGCGGCTGGCGCCCGCCGGATTGGTCAGCGGCCCGAGCAGGTTGAAGGCGGTCCGGACGCCCAGGTCGCGCCGCGCCTGGGCGGCGTGCTTCATCGACGGGTGAAACGTCGGGGCGAAAAAGAACGCAATCCCGGCCGCGTCGAGGCAGGTCTCGACGACGGCGGGGGGCGCGGTGATCTCGACGCCGAGCGCCTCGAACAGGTCGGCGCTGCCGCAGCGGCTCGACACCGACCGGTTCCCGTGCTTGGCGACGCGTACGCCGCAGGCGGCGAGGACCAGCGCCGCGACCGTCGAGACGTTGAACGTGCCGGCGCGGTCGCCGCCCGTCCCGCAGGTATCGAACACCGGACCGTGATCGCGCGCGAGCGGCGCCGACCGGCGCCGCATCGTCCGCGCCAGGCCGACGATTTCCGACGGCCGCTCCCCCTTCATCGTCAGGGCGACGAGCAGCCCGGCGATCTGGGCAGGCTGCGCCCGCCCTTCCATGATCTCGGCCATCGCCGCCGAGGCCTCGTCGGTCGTCAGGTCTTCCCGCCGCTGGAGCTTCTCGATCAGGGCTGCGAACATCTACAGATCCAGGAAATTGCGGAGCAGCTGCCGGCCTTCGTCGGTGAGGACCGACTCCGGATGAAACTGGACGCCGTGGACCGGAAAGGTCCGGTGGCGCAGGCCCATGATGGTGCCGTCCTCGCTGTGCGCCGCCGCCTCGAGAACGTCGGGCAGCGGCTCGGCGACAACCAGCGAGTGATAGCGGCCGGCGACGAACGGATGCGAGACGCCGCGGAACACCCCCTTGCCGTCGTGCTCGACCGACGACACCTTGCCGTGCATCAGCTCGCCGGCACGGACGACCGTGCCGCCGAAGGCGATGCCGATGCTCTGGTGGCCGAGGCAGACTCCCAGTACGGGACGGGTCGGCCCGAACCGGCGGATCGTCTCGACCGAGATGCCGGCCTCCTCGGGCCGGCCGGGCCCCGGCGAGATGACGATCCGCTCCGGCGCGAGCGCTTCGATGCCGCCGAGGGTGATCTCGTCGTTGCGCTTGACGACCAGCGCCGCGCCGAGCTCGCCGAAGTACTGCGCCAGGTTGTAGGTGAACGAATCGTAGTTGTCGATGAGCAGCAGCATCAGAGCCCCGCCTCGGCCATCGCCAGCGCGGTCAGCACCGCCCGCGCCTTGTCGCGCGTTTCCTCGTACTCGGCCGCCGGGATCGAATCGGCGACGATGCCGGCGCCGGCCTGGATGCGGGCGCGGCCGTTGCGAATCGTGATGGTGCGGATCGCGATGCAGAAATCGAGGTTGCCGGCGAAATCGATGTAGCCGACCGCGCCGGCGTAGATGTCGCGCCTGGTCGGCTCGAGCTCCGAGAGGATCTGCATCGCCCGGATCTTCGGCGCGCCCGATACCGTCCCGGCCGGGAAGCAGGCGACCAGCGCGTCGAGGTGATCGCGATCCTCGGCCAGCCGGCCATCGACCGTCGAGACCAAATGCATGACGTGCGAGTAGCGCTCGATCGACATGTACTGCGGGACGCGGACCGATCCGAATTCGCAAACGCGGCCAAGGTCGTTCCGCCCGAGGTCGACCAGCATGACGTGCTCGGCGCGCTCCTTCTCGTTGCGCTTCAGCTCCTCGCCGAGGCGCAGGTCCTCCTCCTCGGCGGCGCCGCGCGGCCGCGTCCCGGCAATCGGGTGGGTCTCGACGTGGCGGCCCTCGACCCGGACCAGCATTTCCGGCGACGAGCCGACGATCGACAGGCCGCCCATCCGGGTGAAATACATGTACGGCGACGGATTGACGTGGCGCAGCGCCCGGTAGACGGTGAACGGGTCGGCGGTGACGTCGGCTTCGAAGCGCTGCGACAACACCGCCTGGTAGATGTCGCCGGCAGCGATGCGCTCCTTGATGGTCCGCACGCCGGCCTCGAAGGTCTGCCGGGTCATGTTCGACCGGACTTCGGGCGAGGTCCCGGCCGGGCGTTCCGGCTGCGACAGGCCGCGCTCGAGCTCGCGCTCGAGAAACTGGATGCGCGCGCAGGCGAACTGGTAGAGCGCCTGCAGATCTTCGTTCGCGCCGATGCGCGCATTCGCGATGATCAGGATGCGGTGCTTGACGTGGTCGAACGCCAGCACGGTGTCGAACAGCATGAACCCGGCATCGTCCTCGGGGGTGTCGCCGCTCTGGTTCCACGCCGACGCGGCCCAGGCATCGAGCAGGACCGGCTCGAAGACCGGCGAGGCATCGTAGCCGATGAAGCCGACCGCGCCGCCGGTGAAGCGCGGCAGGCCGGGGACGAACGGCGCCTGGAACTCGGCCATCAGCCGGCGCAGCGCGACCACGAACGGCTCGTCGCTCTCGGTCGTCACGCCGGAGCGGTCGACGATGGTGCGGCCGCCGCGCTGCCGCAGCACGAGGAACGGATCCTTGCCGAGGAATGAATAGCGCGCGACCCGCTCGCCGCCTTCGACGCTCTCGAACAGGAAGGCGTAATCGGAGTGTTCGGCGATCTTGAGGAAGGCCGAGACCGGCGTCAGCAGGTCGGCGATGATCTCCTTGACCACCGGCACGAACGTGCCGCGGCGGGCGAGATCGGCGAATTCCTCGAAGGTGGTCTGTTTCACTGAATCTCCCCTGCGGCGGGCGGCGGCTCCGGCCGGCCCGCGTGATCGGTGGCGTGGTCGGCGGCGGCGGCGAACAGGCCCGCCGGCGGCCGCTGGCCGGTCCACAACTCGAACTGGCGCTCGGCCTGGGCGACCAGCATCTCGAGGCCGCCAATCGTCAGGCAGCCGGCGGCGCGGGCATGCCGGATGAGCGGCGTTTCGGCCGGCGCATAGACCAGGTCGAAAACGATTTCCCCGTCGAGCGCCACGCCGGCCATCGGATCGTCGTCCGGGCCGCGGCTGCCCGCCGAGGTGGCGTTGACGAGCACGTCCCAACTGCCGGGCGCCGGCGGCCACGTGCCAACGGCGGCCTCGGCGAAGCGGGCGACTTCGGCGGCGGCGCCGGGCCGCCGGGCGCAGACCGCGACCCGGGCGCCCTGAGTGACGAGCGCGACCGCGACCGCGCGGGCCGCGCCGCCGGCGCCGAGCACCGCCGCGCGCGTGCCTTTGAGCGCCATCCGGCCGGCGAGCGGCGCGAGAAAGCCCTCGACGTCCGAATTCGAGCCGATCCAGCGGCCGTCGCGGACGACCAGCGTATTCACCGCGCCGACCCGGCGCGCCAGCGGATCCGTCTCATCGAGGCGATCGAAAATCGCCACCTTGAAGGGAGCCGTGATGCTGGCGCCGCGCATGCCGACGGCGCGCGCGAAGGTCGTGAAGTCGTCGGCGTCGGCGGCCTCGAGCGGCACGTAGGTGGCGTTCAACCCCAGCGCCGCGAAGCCGGCGTTGTGCATCACCGGCGACAGCGAATGCGCGATCGGATTCCCGACCACGCCGTAGAGCGCCGCGTCCGCCCGGATGCGGCGGAACCGGAACGTGTTGATGAGCCGTTCGGCCGGCATCTGCCCGGGCGCGATCGCGTCGCCGGCGTAGGTCCAGCGGTTGCGCAGCCGCGCCGCGAGGATGCGGGTCGGGATGCCCGCCTGCCCCATCGCCAGCAGGACGTGTCCGTCGATCTCGCCGGACTCCGAGAACGGCGGCTGATCGGCCAGGGCCATCACCGCCGCGGTGTCGGCCAGCCGCCCGGCTGCCACCGCCAGTTTGATGACCTCGGCGCCCGTTTCCCGCATCGCCTGGGCCCGCGCGACGAGGTCCTCCGGGACCCCATCGAAGTCGTGCAGCGACAGGACGACGCCGCGGCCCCGCCGGCGGCCGACGATGGCGGGGGCGAAGGCGGCGCGGGCCTCGACGTCGATGTACTCGGCGCCGGCCGACTGCGCGTCAGTGAGGATGCGCTCGCGTGCCTCTTCGGACCCCTGGAAGGCGCCCCCTTCCCACGCCGCCCGGCACGTGACAATGACCGGCCGGTGGCGGCCCGCGACCGCCCCGGCGGCATCGGGCTGATCGACGCCGTCGAGACGGACCTCGACGAGATCGGCGTGGGCGGCGGCGTCGCGCGCGCGACGAACCTCGTCCATCGTCCGTCCCGTGACGGTGACACATACCAGCGGATCGCGCATGGGCCTCAAACGCAAAAAAGCCTCCTCAGCCGGGGCTGAGGAGGCTTGGTCGGGAACCTTAATCCTGCCGTGCGCAGGTTAACGGACCGCCCCCCCAGCGCACGCGTACCACCACCAGGAGGACGCTGCGGTCCCGCGGCGGAATCGATACGGCTGGCTGAGAAGCGGAAGCGTCAAAACATAGTGACGATAACAGAGCGACGCGGATTGTGTCAATTTTCGCCCGCCCGCGGCCGGCCCTGATCGGGCTTCTCCTTGACCGGCAAGCAGTTACGTCTTATAAATGGATTATCCACGTCCCCCAGGTTCTCATCCGAAGCCTATGAAGATCCGCACTGCCGCCGCGGCGCTCGCGCTCGTCGTTCTCTGCTGGAGACCCGTTCCGGCGGTCTCGGCGCTGATGCCGCTCGACGAAGTCCGTCCCGGCATGACCGGCGTCGGCCGGACCGTGTTCGAAGGCACCGAGCTGCAGGAGTTCAACGCCTCCATCCTCGGCGTACTGCGGAACATCCAGGGGCCCAACCGGAGCCTGATCCTGGCGCGCCTCGAAGGCGGGCCGCTCGCCAAGACCGGCGTCGCGGCCGGCATGAGCGGCAGCCCGGTCTACATCGACGGCCGGCTGATTGGCGCCGTCTCGTATTCGATCGGCTCCTTCCCGACCGAGGCGATCGCCGGCATCACGCCGATTAACGAGATGACCGATGCGACCGCGATGCCGCCGCGCCGCCCGGCGGCGCAGGCGCGGATCGATCTGCCGCTGACCCGCGACCGCCTGACCGCCGCCCTCAAGGCGTCGTTCGCGCGGCTCGAGCCGTTCGCGTCGCGTCCGGCGGACGTTCGCGTCTTCGGCATGCCCGAGGCGGCCGGCGCGCAGATTGGCGCGATGCTCCGGCCGATCTCCACCCCGCTCATCCTCAGCGGCTTCGAGCCGTCGTCACTCGATCTGGTGTCGGGGGCGTTCGGCGCGGCCGGCTTCACGCCGGTCGTCGGCGGCGCGGCCGCCGGCGGCGGACTGTCCCCGGCCGGGGCGCCGGAGGCGCCGCTCCGCGAGGGTGATGCGATTGGCGTCGCGCTGGTCGGCGGCGATCTCGAGATGGGCGCGACCGGCACCATCACCCACATCGACGGCGATCGCGTCTACGCGTTCGGCCATCCGTTCTTCGGCCTCGGTCCGGCGCAGTTCCCGATGACCCGCGCCTATGTCTATGCAATGCTGCCGAGCCTGATGTCGTCGTTCAAGATTTCGTCGATGGGCGAGATCATCGGCACGATGCAGCAGGACCGCGCGACCGCCATCGCCGGGACGCTCGGCCCGGGCCCGGCGCTCATCCCGATGACCGTCACCCTCAAGTCGTCGCGCGACGATGGCGGCGCCGCGACGCGGACCTTCCACTACCGGGTCGCGCACGATCAGGCGTTCACGCCGCTGCTCGCCTATGTGGCGCTGGCGAACACGATCACCGCCTACGAGCGGCAGGTCGGCGCGGCGACCTTCGCGATCACCAGCCGGACGCGGATCGAGGGGCACAAGGACCTGCTGGTCGAGGACGTCTTCACCGGCGACAACGCCACGCTCGGCGCCGCGACCGCGGTCGCCGGACCGGTCTCGATGCTGCTCGGCAACGACCTCGAGCCGATCACGGTCAGCGGCATGGACGTCACAGTCGAGGCCAGCGAGACCGCCCGCAGCGTGACGATCGAGCGCGTCTGGCTGGACGAGTCGCGGCCGCGCGCCGGACGGACGGTGCCGCTCAAGATCCTGACGCGGAGCTACCGCGGCGAGGAGAAGATCTCGACGGTGCCGATAGCGATCCCTGCGCACGTCTCCGGTGCGCTGTCGATCCTGGTCAGCGACGGCCGGCAGCTGAACGCGATCGAACAGCGCGACCTGCGCCGCTCGCTCCAGCCCCAGAGCGTCTCGCAGATGATTCGCGTGCTGAACGACACCCGCCGCAGCAATCGCATCTACGTCCGGCTGCTCAACGGCCGGCCCGGCGCGGTCGTCAACGGCGAGGCGCTGACGGCGCTGCCGCCGTCGGTCCTGTCGGTGCTCGAAGGGGACAGCAACGGCGGCAGCTACACGCCGATCCGCAGCGCCGCCGTCGGTGAATGGGAACTGCCGATGGGATCGGCGGTCACCGGCTCGCGCCTGCTCGCCATCGATGTCGAATCGCGGGGCGCCTCCGGCCGCTGAACCGTTGTCCAGACCTGCACGTCACCTGCATCCATGCTGAAACTGCCCGGCTCCTCCCGGCGCGACCGCGCCGGCCGCTCACTGCTCCCGTTCATCAGCCGCTGGCGGACCGCTGCCGCCGTGCTCGCGCTGCTGGCCGCCGCCGCCACCGGCACGGCGCGGCTCGCCGCCGCGTCGGCGACGTTCTGGACGATCTCGACCCAGGCGGATTTCCTCAAGGGAGATGCCGAGGACCTCTCGATCGACAGCGACGGGCGGCTGTTCCTCGGGCCGTCGCCCTCGCTGGTGGCGGAGACCTCCGCGCCGTTCCTGTGGACGGTGCTGCGCGGCGTCGACGGCACGCTCTGGGCCGGCAGCGGCAACGAGGGGCTGGTCCTGCGGGTCGGGCGCGACGGCAAGTTGTCGACCTTCTTCGACGCACCGGAGCTCGAGGTCCACGCGCTGGCCGCCGCACCCCAGGGGGGGCTCTACGTCGGGACCTCTCCCGACGGGCGGATCTACCACGTCGGCGCCGACGGGACGTCGCGCGTCTTCTTCGAGCCGGGCGACAAGTATATCTGGTCGCTGGCGGTGGACAAGGCGGGCAACGTCTTCGCCGCCACCGGCGACAAGGGCATCATTTACAAGATCGCGCCGGACGGCAAAGGCGCGCCGTTCTATCGCACCAACGCCGGCAACGTCGTGGCGCTGGCGTTCACGAAAAGCGGTGAGCTGATCGCCGGCACGGAATCGCCCGGGCGGGTGTTCCGGATCGATCCGGCCGGGAAGGCGTTCGTCCTGCTCGACTCCCCGTTCCGGGAAATCCACGCCGTCCGGCTGGCCGACGACGGCACCATCTACGCGGTCGCGGTCAACGGCACCCAGGGGGGCGACAGCCGCGCCACCGATCCGCAGGCGGCCGAGCCGGTGCGCGTCCCGGTCGCCTCGGTGTCGACCGAGATTACCGCCGTCACCGCGGTCGACAACGCCGGCGGCGGCATCAGCACTCCGGTGCCGTCCAGCCGATCGACCCGCAAGACCGGGCGGGGCGCGATCTACCGCATCAGGCCGGACGGGCTGTGGGACGCAATGTGGGACTCGGGCGAAGACGCGCCCTACGACATTGTCATCGAGCCGTCGGGCAGCCTGCTGGTCGGCACCGGGACGGAGGGCAAGATCTTTCGCGTCAGCGGCGACCCGGCCCGCGCGACGCTGCTCGCCCGGGCGTCGGCGCGCCAGGTCACCGCGCTGCTCCGCGAGCCCGACGGCCGCATCGTCGGCGCGGCGAGCAACCCCGGCAAGCTATTCGCGCTGACGCCGGCGCCGGCGCGCCGCGGCAGCTTCGAGTCGGAGGTCCGCGACGCCGGCACGGTCGCGAGCTGGGGAGTGATTCGCTGGCGCGCCTCGGGCGGCGCCGCCGCCGTCAACGTCTTCACCCGTACCGGCAACACCGCCACGCCGGACGAAACCTGGAGTGCCTGGTCGCCGGCCTACGCCGCCGCGGGGGGCGAGCAGATCGTCAGTCCGACGGCGCGCTACCTGCAGTGGCGGGCGGTGCTGACCGCGTCCGGCAGCGACAGTCCGGTGCTGACATCGGTGACGGCCGCGTACCTGCCACGGAACCTGCGGCCCGCAGTCGCCACGATCACGGTCCACCCGCCGGGTGTCGTCTTCCAGCGCCCGTTCTCGACCGGCGAAACCGAGCTGGCCGGCTTCGACGACGCGGCGGCGGACGCGCGCTTCGCGGCGCAGGCGGCCAGTGCGTCGCCGGGCCAGCCGAGCCCGGCGCCGGCGCTCGGCCGGCGGATCTATCAGAAGGGGCTGCAGACCTTCGTCTGGAAGGCCGACGACGACAACGACGACCGGCTGCAGTTCGACATCCTCTACCGGCGCGAGGGGGAGACCGCCTGGAAGGTGCTCCATCGTGAGCTGACCGATCCGATCTATGTCTGGGACACGACCTCGGTGCCGGACGGCACGTATGTCGTGAAGGTGGCGGCCTCGGATGCGCTGTCGAATTCGCCGGGCAGCGCGCTCGTCGGCGAGCTGGAGAGCGTCAGCTTCGACATCGACAACACCGCGCCGCACATCGAACTGCGGCCGGCGGCGCGCGACGGCGCCCAGACGACGCTGGCGTTCAGCGTCCGCGACGACCAGTCGCCGATCCAGCGCGTCGAGTATTCGCTCGACGCGAGCCGCTGGCGCCTGGCCTATCCGAAGGACGGTATCGCCGACTCGCGGCGGGAGGATTTCGAGATCCGGCTGGACGACAGCGCGGCGGCGCGAAGCGTCATCATCCGCGCCACCGATGCGATGAACAACGTCGCGACCAGCGTCGCGGAAGTCCGCCGCGAGCGCTAGGAACTCGACTTCCCCCGCACCGTCGTGTGGGCGACCAGCCACACGAGATTGACGGCGACCGGGCCGGCGTCGGATCGGGCCGGCTCGAGCCGGCCGCGCGACAGCGCCGCGACCAGATCGGTGACTTCCTGCAGCTCGGGGTCGTGCGACAGCAGCTCCAGCCCCGAGACCCGCCCTTCCCGCGTCACCACCGCCGACAGCGGCAGCATCCGGTCCTCGTTGTCGACCGATCGCTCGAGCGTGGCATAGACGACGCCGTGATCGGGGACGCTCGGCGCCTGGATGCGGCCGCCGAGCCGCGCCGGATTGAGATTCGATCCCGACGGCGCCGCCATCACGGTGATCATCGCGGCCAGCGAGTCGCCGCGCTGGGGCGAGGCGAAATGCATCATCGACAGTACGGCGGTGGCGCAGGCGATCGTCCCGGCGGTCGAGGCCAGCGCGACCCACACCAGATGCATGTCGTCGAAGGCGCGGCGGGTCCGCGCCAGCCACGACTCGTGGGCCTCGGCGCGCAGTCGGCTGATCACTCCCGAGCGCAGCCCCCGCCAGTCGTCCGTGGGCGCCGGCGCCGCCGCCAGGCGCAGCGCCTGGCCGAGCGCGCGCAGGTCAGCAAGCGCCTCGCCGCAGTCCGGGCAGGCGCTCGCGTGCGTCTCGACGGCAATCTGCTCCGCGACCGGCAGCTCCCGGTCGTGACAGGCCTGGAGCCGTTCGCGCACCGCGGCGCACGTCCAGTTCGTCATACGTCCCTCAGCTGGCCGCGCAGCCCCTCGCGGGCGCGTGCCAGCCGCGATTTGACCGTGCCGACCGCGATGCCGAGCGAAAATCCGATTTCCTCGTAGCTCAGGCCGTCGATCTCGCGCAGCACCAGTGCCGTCTTCTGATCGAACGGCAGGTGGTCGAGCGCGGCGCGAATCCGCTCGGCGGTCCGCTTCTGCCCGAGCATCACATCCGGCGCGCCGCGGTGGGGCGGCGCCGCCGGGTCGCCGTGGTTGCGGATGTGGTCGTCGAGCGAGACCTGCTGGGCGCGGTGGCGCCGGCGCCAGAACCGCTGCCGGTTGCGCGCCTGGTTGACGACGATGCGGTAGATCCAGGTGCGGAGCGTCGACTGGCCGCGGAAGCCGGGCAGCGTCCGGAAAACGCGGAAGAACACCTCCTGCGACAGGTCGAGCGCCTCGTTGTGGTCGCCGAGCAGGTTGAGGGAGAACTGGTAGACCATGCGCTGGTGCTCCGTGACGAGCTCCGCGCAGGCATCTTCGTCGCGGGCGGCGCAGCGGCGGATGAGTGCGGCTTCCCGGCCGCCGACGTCCGTCCAGGTAATGGAGGGAACGGGCTTCACAGTCAGTCCTTCCGCCATGGTAGCACCCCCGGGCGACGACCGCCGCCCGCCCTGTCACAAGCTTAGAACCCGCCCGGGCCCGGAAGTTCCCGGGAGGCCCGGAGCCGCCCGGCCGGTATAGGATGGCGACGGTGAGACGAGCGGTCCTGAGCGTGGTCATCGTCGGGCTCTGCGTCGCCGGGGCGTGGGAGTGGACCTCCCGCCGGGAGCGCGAGTACGGCCAGTTCGTCGACCGCGGCGAGGCGGCGCTGGCCCGCGACGACACGTTTGCCGCCGTCGAAGCGTTCAGCGGTGCGATCGCGCTTCGCCCCGACGCGATGCTCGGCTACCTGAAGCGCGGCGAGGCCTACAGCCGGCGCCACGCGCTCGACGCCTCCGCCCGCGACGCCGCGGCGATTGGCGAGCTGGATCCGGCTGCCGACGCCGCGATGCGCGACCTGCGCCGTGCCGCCGAGCTCGACCCGCTGGCGACGCGCCCGCTCGAATTAATTGGCGACATCAGTTTCGGCCTGCGCCGCTACGACCGCGCCGCCGAACGCTACCAGGCGTACGTCGCGCTCGACGACCGCTCGCCGCGCGTCCTCTACAAGCTCGGCCTGGCGCAGTATAGCGCCGGCCGCGTCGCGGCAGCGATCGGCGCGCTGCAGCAGGCGGTCGCGATCGACGATCGGTTCGGCGCCGGGTTCTACCTGCTGGGGCTGTGCTTTCGCGACGCGCAGAAGCCGCGGCCGGCGCTGCAGGCGCTCGAGACGGCGGTGCGGATCATGCCGTCGATGCTCCACGCGCGCGAAGAGCTCGCCGATCTCTACCTGCGACTCGGCCGGCGCGACGATGCGGTTGCCCAGCTCGAAACCCTGGTCGAACTCGATCCCGGGGCGGCCCGAGACGTGGCGCTGGGCCTGGCCTGCGCCCGAGCAGGACAGTTCGACCGCGCCGTCGCGACCCTGGCGCGCGCCGCCGAACGCTATCCCGACCAGGCCGCACCTTACGCGGCGCTCGGCCGCATCTGGCTCGAGAAGGCGCAGCCGCCCGACCGCGTCGAACTGTCGAAGGCCATCCGCGCGCTGCAGGCGGCGGTCCACGCCGAGGACACCGGCGAGGCGCTGACGCTGCTCGGCCAGGCCCTGCTGCTGTCGCAGGACGTCGGCCGCGCCGAACGGGTTCTCGAACGGGCGGTCGCCAAGCTGCCGGTCGAGCCGGCGGCCTTCTATTACCTGGCCGCCGCGGCGGAGCAATCCGGCAATCACGAGCTGGCCCGCCGCGCGCTGGTCGACTACCGGGCGCTCGGCGGCAGCGGCGAGCCGCGGCGCGCGCGCTGACCGTCCTGCCCCACCGGCCGCGGTTTCCGCGGTATTCTCTGCAAGCCGCATGCTTCGCTACCTGCTCCGCCGGCTGCTCCTCACCATCCCCGTGCTGCTCGGCGTCGCGACGCTGGTGTTCGCGCTGATCCATCTCGTCCCGGGCGATCCGGCGCAGGCGATGCTGGGTGACGGCGCGCCGCAGGAGGAAGTGGTGCGGCTGCGCCATGCGCTCGGTCTCGATCGGCCGATGCTGTCGCAGTATCGGTCGTTCCTAACCGGCATCGCGCACGGCGATCTCGGCACCTCGTTCCGCTACAACACCCCGGTCACCGCGCAGATCCGCGAGAAGTTTCCGAACACCGCGGCGCTGGCGCTGGCGGCGATGGCCGTGGCGATCGTCATTGCCATCCCGCTCGGCATCCTCGCCGCCGTCTATCGCGGAACGGTCGTCGATCACGCGGCGATGACGCTGTCGCTCATCGGCATCTGCATGCCGAACTTCTGGCTCGGACCGCTGCTGGCGATCCTTTTCGCCGTCCGGCTCGGCTGGCTGCCGGTCTCGGGGATTGGCGGCCTCAGCCACCTGATCCTGCCGGCGGTGACGCTCGGCGCCGCGCTGGCGGCGATCCTCGCGCGCATGACCCGGGCCAGCCTGCTCGAGGAGCTGCGCGAGCTCTACGTGCTGTCGGCGCGCGCGCGCGGGCTGTCAGGGTCCCGTGCGGTGGTCGGCCACGCGTTTCGCAACAGCCTGATCCCGATCGTCACGATCATCGGCCTGCAGTTCGGCGCGGTGCTGACCGGTACGATCATCACGGAGACGATCTTCGCCTGGCCGGGAATCGGCCGGCTGCTGATCCAGGCGATCAACTTCCGCGATTATCCGCTGGTCCAAGGCTGCATCCTGTTCATCTCGGTGACCTACGTGGCGATGAACCTGCTGACGGATCTCGCCTACGGCTTCCTCGATCCGCGGATTCGGTTCGACTGATGGTCAAACTCGCCATCGTCATCGTCCTGCTGGCGGTGCTGGCCGCGGTCGCCGGTCCCGTCCTGACGCCGTACGACCCGGCCGCGCAGGAGCTGTCGCGCCGGCTCGAGGCGCCGAGCCGGGCGCACCCGCTCGGCCTCGATGAGCTCGGCCGCGACATCCTCGCCCGCCTGATGGCCGGCGCGCGAATCTCGCTGCTCGTCGGCATCGCGGTGGTCTCGGTCTCCGCCACGGTCGGCATGTTCTTCGGCTCGATCGCCGGCTACTTCGGCGGACGGGTGGACGACGTGATCAGCCGGGTGATCGACGTGCTGATGGCATTTCCAGGCATCCTGCTGGCGATCGCGCTGGTGGCGGTGCTCGGCCCGAGCCTGCGAAATGTCGTCCTGGCGCTGTCCGTGATTGGCTGGGTGGGTTACGCGCGGCTGGTCCGCGGGCAGGCGCTGCGCGCCCGGGAGTTCGAGTTCGTGCAGGCAGCCCGCGCCTCCGGCGCCAGCAGCGGCCGCATCGTCCTGCACCACATTCTGCCGACCGCCTTCCCCGCCGTCATCGTCCAGGCGACGCTTGGAATGGCGGGGGCGATCATCGCGGAGGCGGCGCTCAGCTTCCTCGGCCTCGGCGTCCAGCCGCCGACGCCGAGCTGGGGGACGATGCTGGATGCCGGGCGGGCGCATCTCTTCGACGCCCCGCACGTGACGATCTTTCCCGGCCTGGCGATCGCGCTCCTGGTGCTCGGCTTCAACCTGCTCGGCGACAGCCTGCGCGATCGCATCGATCCGAAGCTGGTGCGATAAGGGCCGTCCGGCGGCCGGCCAGCGAGGCCATCGCACCTCTCGACTTTAGCTCTGCATCGCCTCTATTCCAGCGCCAGCCGTCTGATCATTTTCGCCAGCCCCTGGCGGCTGATGCCGAGCGCCGCTGCGGCGCGGGCGCGGTGCCCCCCGGCGGCGGCGAGCGCGGCCCTGACGAATCGACGCTCGAACTCGCCCCGTGCCGCCTCGAACGTCGTGCCGCCGGTGACCGCTGCCTGCGCAACATGGGCCGGCACCGCGGCGGCGGAGATGCGCCCGCGACCCGGCGAGTGCACCGCCATCGAGGCGATGACGTTCTGGAGCTCGCGTACGTTGCCCGGCCAGTCGTAGCGAGCCAGCGCCGCGAGCGTCTCGGGCGCGAGCGTCGCCCGGGACCCCATCCGGGCCGCCGCTTCCGTCCAGAAAGACGACGCGAGCAGCGGGACGTCGGCGACGCGATCGCGCAGCGGCGGGACTTCGATCCGGACGACGTCGAGGCGGAAGCGCAGGTCGGCCCGGAAGCGCCCGGCGGCAGCTTCCTCGGCGAGCCGGCGATTGGTGGCGGCGACGATGCGGACGTCGACGCGGCGCGAGGCGTTTTCGCCGACGCGGCGGACCTGTCCGTCCTGGAGGACGCGCAGCAGCTTGGCCTGCGCGCGCGGCGACAGCTCGCCAATCTCGTCGAGAAACAGTGTCCCGCCGTCGGCCTCCGCGAACAATCCGGCGCGCTCGCCGACCGCGCCGGTGAAGGCGCCGCGAGCGTGACCGAAGTGCTCCGCCTCGAGCAGTTCGTCGCTGAGCGCGGCACAGTTGACGGCGCAGAACCGCCGGTCGCGCCGCACGCCGAGCCGGTGGATGGCGCGCGCGACGAGCTCCTTGCCGCTGCCGCTCTCTCCCTCGATCAGCACCGGAAACGGCGCCCGCGCGGCGCGGGCGATGGCGTCGCGCAGCCCCCGCGCCGGCGAGCTGTCGCCGAGGATATCGTCGCCGGAATGGCGGAGCGGCGCCGGCACGAGCCGATCGAGGATGCCGCGGACGTTCGCCGCGATTGCCAGCGCGCCGACGCGCAGCAACGCCGCGGCGCGGCCGCGATCGGGCAGGGCGCCCGCCACCCAGCGCGCCGCCAGGCTGCCGACAATCTCTCCGCCGAACCGCAGCGGCTCGGCGGCCTGGGCGGGCTCGACGCCGGGATCGAGCGCCGCGCTGAAACCGGTCGCCAGCGCCCGCCACGCCGCGGCGGCCTCGCCGCGCCACGCCTCCCCGCAGCTGGCCAGCACTCGCCGTTCGGGATCCGGACCCGTCACGAGGACCGTCGCGGCGCGGAGACGCGACCGCAGCTGGTCGGCGACCCGGCCGAGCGCCGCGTGATCGTCCGTCGCGTTCTGGACGATATTTAGCAGCGCTTCGAGATCGGCGACCGGATTCGGGCTGCCGCCGCAGGCCGCCAGGCCGATCCCTCGGGCGCTGCTTCCGTCGATGAAGGCGCGGGTCGCTCCGTCCGGAACGGTGCCCTCGACGCGCGCGCGGACGGCGCGCGCCTGAAAGCGAAGCAGCGGCGGCCACCGCTCCGCCATGGCGGCGAGACGCGCGGCCAGGCGGCGGGTGCCTGCCGACGGTGACGCCGTGGCGTTGATGTCGAGATGAGCGAGCCGGAGCCGGACGGCATCGAGCGGCAGGTGGGCGCGGAGCGCGACGCGCAGCCCTTCCTCGAGATGGTCGACCGCGGTGCCGGGATCCCCCGCCGACGCGAGCGCCAGGCCCATCACCCGCAGCGCGCCGACGAGAACCTGCGGCTCGGCGGCGTCCCTGGCCGCATCGAGCGCCCGCCGCGCGGTGCGCACCGCCAGCGGTGACTGCTCCGCCAGCAGGAGCCGCGCGAGGGTCACCTGGCCTCGGGGGGACAGGCGGCCCCGCGCCGTTTCCTCGACCCGTCCGAGGACTGACGCCCCCTCCTCGCAGCGCCCCTGCCAGAACAGGCAGCGCGCGAGCGCCGCCGCCGCGGCCTCGGCGAGCGCCGGCGCGCCCCCCTCGGCGGC
>JANMWI010000052.1:0-17551 GCA_031393955.1 Acidobacteriota bacterium | reverse complement strand
GGACGGCCGCGACCGCCGCGGTACCCGAGAGGCCGAGGTGGCTGAGGACATCGACGGGGATGGTCGCCAACAGCGGAAACAGCGGGTGGTCGCCGTTCCGGGTCTGATCGCTGAACCGGTTGACCATGTTCCGGAAGACCGCCGGCAGGTCTCCCTCGAACCAGACGTCGTTGCCGTCGGGCCAGGCGAGCAGGCGCGGGTCGAGCCGGTGGAAGAGCGCCAGGGCAAGGACCGCGACCGCCACGCCGATTCCGGCAGCGGTGAGGACGTCGGCCGGCGCGATCGTCAGACGGCGGCCGTCACCCGGGTCGTCGCGAGCAGCGTCCGGTGCGGGCGTCTGGCGGCTGGCGAGCGGGTCACTGGAAGTCACGCGCGCGCCATCGTACATCAGGCGCCGGCGCCGGGCTCATCCGTTCAGGGAGCGCTGCCACAGTGGATGGGCGTCGTCAGAGGCGGTCTAGGGCGGACCGGTCCCAGTCCGCCAGCGTGGCGGCGCGATCGTACGTAGTGCGGACGAACTCCAGGATGGCGGCGCGGGGTGAGGCCGAGCCGCGAACGACGTCGTAGGGCAGAAGGAATTCCCCCATCGTCTTGTCGTAGCCCGCGCCGTCGGGACGGATCTGCACGTCCTTGAGGCCGGCCGGCTCGGGGACCGCATAGGCATAGAACGCCGGCGCCTCGAGCGGGCCGCCGCCCGGCCAGAAGCCGTGGCTGATGACCTCGTGGGAGTAGGCGTCGCGCATGAAGGCCGGTCCCTCGCGCGGCGGCGCCGGCCGTCCCGAGAACCGGGTCACGGCCAGGTCGAAGCTTCCCCAGAAGAAGTGCACGGGGCTGCTCTTGCCGACGAACTCGTGCTGCGACTCGGACAGGATGCGGGCCGACTGCGACAGGATCCGCCACCAGCGTTCGACCGCCTTCTGGTCGTACGACGCGTGCGCCGTATCCTCCTCGAAGCGAACGGGCGGCGCGATTTCGACCGGCATCGTCCAGATCTTCACCGGCAGCGCCATCGCCGCAAGGTGCGCCATCACGTCGCGGTAGAACGCGGCGACGCTCTGCGGATGGAGCGCGAGATGGCGGGCATCGCCGTCGGACGGCCGCACGACGAGCTGGTGATCGACGAAATCGAATTCGAGTGTGAAGGCGCGATCGCCGTAGGGCAGCGTGCGCGTCGACAGTCCGCGCGGCGTGACCTGGAGGGCGCTCGACCAGCTGTGGTTCAGCGGAGGGGCCAGCGCCAGCGCGACCTTGCCGACGACCTGGGTCCACATGTGGAGGGTCGCCTGAGTGTCTTTCCAGTCGTTGAACGGAAGCGCAGGCCAGAGGTCTCCGGTTGCGGCTGTCGTCATGAGCAGTCTCTCAGTCGCCGGTATGGTCGAGTACGCTATCACAGCGCGCGCTGCGGCGCGCTACAGGAAGGGAGGCGACAGTGAAGCATTCACCGTGTGCACATCTTGCCGCGATTGAAGGGGTGAAGCCGGCGGCCAGGCATGAATGCGAGGAGTGTGTCAGGACCGGCGGGACCTGGGTACATCTGAGGACATGCCAGGTCTGCGGCGGCACGCGCTGCTGCGACTCGTCGCCCAACCGCCACGCGACCGGCCACGCCACAAGCAGCGGTCATCCGGTGGTCGCGTCGGCAGAGCCCGGTGAGCGCTGGCTCTACTGCTATCCGGACGAGGAGATGGTCGAGTACTAGGCGGGTCATCGAGACGTGGAGGAACCGGCGCCGGCCGGTCCCTCCACTGTGATGAGTACCCGGGCTCAGACGCGCGTCACGGTGCCGTTGACGCCCGCCGGGAAGAACCCGCCGGACGAGCTACCGCCGGCATAGACGATCTTCAGCACTTCGCTCGGCGTCCGGACGACGCTGAGGCCGCTGCCGTCGACGAAGAAGAGCCGGCCGTTGGTGTTGCCGATGGTGGGAATCGCCTTGGGGTCGACCTGTGGAATCGCCAGCGCCGCCCTTGAGACGAGCGAGCGGAGCACGCCGGCGTGCTGCGCCTCGGTGAGCGCGATCTGGGCGGCGGCGCCGAGAATCTTCGCGCTGTCGATGAGCGGGGCCGCGCCGCCGTAGGCGGAGACGCCGACGTCCTCGAAGATCGCCGCGACGGTCAGGAACTCGGTCTGGTTGCGGAAGCCGAGGCCGAGCGCTTCGAGATTGATTTCGGGCTTGGCGACCGCTTCTCCCTTGAGCGCGGCCCGCAGGAAGCTGACGTGCGCCTGCTCGTCGATCGTGATCTGCATGGCGGCAAAGCCGGTGAAGTCATCGAGCGACACCTTGGCGCCGCCGCTGGTCGCGCCGGCGCGGCCCTTGCCGGTGGTGCCGATGCCGTAATCGCCAATCCGCTGACCGGTGGTCGCGACGGTGTAGAACTCCGCCTCGAGGTACTCGAGGTTGAGCGCGAAGTTCAGGATGTCGACGTCGGTGATGCCGTCGGCGATCAGCTTGACCGAGCCCGGCAGGGCAGCGACGCCGGCGACGGCGAGTGCGCCGGCGGCCATCTTCTTCGCGAAGTCGCGGCGGTAGAGCGGATTGCGAACGAGACTTTCTAATGCTTCAGCTTTCGACACAGGCGTCCTCCTCCGGACGGGCTCGACAGTCGGCGCGACCGCGATCTACGCGTCCATCTGGTTTACGCACGGAGGAGCGGATTGGATTTATCGCCCTCGCGGCCGCCGCGCCGGCCCGCGCCGAGCGATCCTGAAGCGGATTGCGCCGGTCCTAACGGATGGTTGGGCGGTAGGCGCGAGCCAGCTGATCGGAGACCGCTACGCCGACGCTGCCATCGGCCTTGCGATACGCGATCACCGCCGAGACGCCAGTGCCGAGGTCGAGGGCTCGAGCGTACGCGGGTCGAGGATGTGCCCGTACTTGCGGCCGCCGGCGACGAGGAAATTCGACGAGTCGGCGCTGCTGATGACGTTGCGGTACGCGCACCTCGCCCCCGAGCACAAGGCCGCGGCGGTCGAATCGCTGGTCACACGGAAGGATCGTGGGGAAGCAGCTTGAGACGGGTCGATGAGCGACGTGTGAAGAGCCGGCCGCGGCTGAACTCTAGCAGAACATGGACCTGAGACTGGTTGCGGCCATGATGGGAAAGACTGCTGAGGGCTAGGCGCGGCCGGCGTGAGCTGGTGAATCAGCATGGAAGCCGCGAAGTATAGCAGGCGCTAGCTCGCCCGCAAGGCTAGCGGCCTCTCGAGGCGATCTCGATCTGCAGCCGCCGGATCATTTCGGTGGAATCGCGCCGCAGCAGTCGCTTCAGAATGAACTCAGGGACATCGAAGGAGGGTTTGGCCGTCAGCGCGTACTCAATCGTGGTCCCGCCCGTCTCGGGGCTCGTCAGGGTCCAGCCGCCGTCATACAGGTCGAAACTCTTCCCGCAGCGGTCGCGGAATCGGATCATCCCGGCGGCCTCCTGGACAACCAATACGAGGTGAATGCGCTTCGAGAACATCATCATCCGAGCCGTGGCTTCCTGCTCGACGACCAGCCCCCCGGCAGTGCGCTCGAGCACCGTGCTGGTGCGAACGTTTGGCATGAAGCGCGGGATCTGTTCGTAATCCGTGAGTACTGCGCGTGCGATTGCGGCAGGCTGCGACACGCTGAACGTGGCGACGACGCGATAGGTCCCACCCTCCTCGTTGACGGTCACGACCGGAGCTGTGTCCGTGGCTGTGACTCGGGCTGCGCCGGCAAGGACGATCGCTGCACAAAGAAGCAGCCGGCGGGCGCGTGTGCGTCCGCCGGCGGTGCGAAGAAGGAAGTACTGCAGGATGCCCACGTGTCCTACTCCGCTAGAAGGCGATGACGCCTTCGAGCATGAAGCCGTTGAACTTCCCGCCGTGCTTGATGTTGCTCTCGGGATAGCCGAAGTAGGTCTGCTTCAGGTATTCCGCCTTGGCCATCACGCTCGGGGTGATGAACCAGCCGCCGCTGAGCTCATAGCGCTTCGCGCCCACATCTTCGGTGACGCCGAGGATCCTGCCCGTGGCGCGGTTGTAGCGGGCGCCCACGAAGAGTCGTTCGTCGCCGGCGAACCGGTAGACCCCGTCGACGGCGTGCTGTCTCCAGGTCCGTTCAGTTGGCTCGGTGGAGGCCTGGCCCTTGGCCTGTTCGAGGACCCCGAACAGCTCCAGCCCGCGGAACTTCACGAACGGGTTCACCTGCATCGCGTTGACCTTGTTCTTGAAGCCCGGGTTGATGAGCCCCGACCATGGCTGTGCGGACTCCGTCGCGAGGGTGTTCTCCATCACGTAGTAGAAGCGCGAGCCGGCCCGGTCGCCGCCGTAGAGCGTGTTGCTCATGCCCTTGGGCGACAGATACATCGACCCGGTGAGGCGGACGCGGAGGTCCTTCTTCACCTGGCGGTCGAATCCAAGCTTGCCGATGTAGGACGGACCACGCCGCCCGGGTGTGAGCACGGTGCCGCGAAGGTCCCCCGCCGTAATCGAGCCCATCGCGATGAGGCTTCCTGGCTTGAGATACGCCTCGGCGCCGATCTCGGTCGTGAAGGCGTCCATGATGTAGTTGCCGACGAACGGGTTGTAGATGGCATTCCCGTTGTCGCTGCGGCGGAAGTGCGCATCACCGTAGTTGATCTCGAAGTGTCCGACTCGCACCGTGACGATCTCCATGAGGGCCTTCAGCGGCGTGAAGTCGATCGGCGACTGGTCCACCTGGAGGTAGCCGTCCTTGACCCAGGTCTCGTTGTGATGGCGCGAGGACAGGTAACTCGTGAGCGCCACGCGGATGCCGGGCGCCAGTTGCGCGTTCAGGCCGAAGTTGGCGGTCGAGTTGTTGAACCCGAACCCGATGTCGGCCAGCTGGTTGGTGTTGACGCCGTTCACGATGACCGACGCGGCGGTGTTGCGGTGCGTGAGCGACTGCACCTGCGAGGTGAAGCCGGCGGTGAAATCGAGCTTGAAGCCGGTGAACTCGACGCCCGGGTCCTTGCTCGTCTCGAAGACGTTCAACCCGCGCTTGTCCTGCGGCCGGAAGTACTGCATGGCGATCGGGCGTCCCTTCGTCCAGGAGTCCTTCGCCGCGGCGGCGGCCGCTGCGGCGGCCGGATCGGCGGGCGGCACGGGTGTCGCCGCTTCAGTCGTCGGCGGCGTCGGGGGTGGCGACCCGCCGTCAGAACCCGGCTGCGCCAGGGCCGGAGAGGCGAGCATCAGGAGCGTGCTCAGCGCGGTCGCGAAACGAATGGTGGCTCTCATGGTCGTGTTCCTCTTGACGAATGATGAATGCGATACCTGCACTGAATGCTCCGCCTAGGTGAGCGGCACAGTCAGCAGCGTGTCGAACGCGATGGTGACTTTCGGGTCGGTCTTCAGCATGCCCATCATGGCTTTCGGGGGTGCGATGCCGAAGTCCGTCATCAGAATCTGCAGCTCGCCGTGCACGTTGAGCCCGGCGTCCTTCCGTTCCGTCGTGAGGTCGATGGCGACCTCGCGCTCGACGCCGGCGATTTGCAGGACGCCCACGCCACGCAGCCCGCCTGCCGCTCCCGCCCGGGATTCGAGCCGGCGGAGACGGAACGTGATGTCCGGGTGCGCATCGGTCTTGAGCGCCTTGTGCATGTTCTTGTCGAGCCCTTCCTTGGGCGACGACAGCGACCCTGCGGCGATGGCGACGTCGAACGCCTCCACGGCGCCGGGCTTCACGACGTCGTCCCAGAAGTTCGGGCCGGTGACGGTGCTCGCCAGTTGCACGCGCGTGACCCGGACAGCCGTGGTCGACGCGGTGTACTCGTGAATGTTGGAGGTGCCGGCGATCGACACACGGCCTGACGAGACCGCCAGCGGCACGCTTGCGGCGGCGCCGCTCATGACGGCCGTGGCCGCCGCCACCGTGACGACGCCGGCCGCGAGAAGGCCGGTCATCCTTGTGCGAAGCGAGTGTCGGAGTTCCATGTCAATGTCCTCGTGTAGCTTGCGTGCTGTCTGACGGTTCGCCCTACAAAGGGCAACCGCCGTGCCGCCGGGAACAAAGGGAATTACGTGGGAACTTTCGAATCTCAGCCCGATCGCGTCCCCTGGCGCGGGGAGTATTTCGCGGGGTGGGGAAAATTCCGCAGCGCCGGATCGGGCGGGACTGGGGACTGGGGATCGGGGCTCGCCCGCCTCCGCTCGCCGAAGAGATCGGGCGAGCTATGGCGAGGAAAGGCCGTAGCCGCTTCGCGGCGTAGGCGGGGGGCTCGGACTTAACACCGACCCGGAACCCGGAACC
This sequence comes from Acidobacteriota bacterium, assembly GCA_031393955.1. Classification (GTDB taxonomy): domain Bacteria; phylum Acidobacteriota; class Vicinamibacteria; order Vicinamibacterales; family 2-12-FULL-66-21; genus JALZOC01. Next base: position 11,316 of record JANMWI010000052.1, on the reverse strand, counting down.
CGGAACCCGGAACCCCGAACCCCGAACCCCGAACCCCGAACTCCGAACCCGATCTGTTGTATCCTCGCCCCACTCGATTCGCGGGGCAGCTCGCGTCCCAGCGGCCTGCGCGCCCGCGGATGACCAAACGTCAGTCGCGCGTCCCCTGAGTAGCTCCGGTTCGCCGCCAATCCGACGATGCGCTCGCCACACAGTCCATCGCTGCCGGTATCTGCGGACAACGTCCGGGGGCACGCGCTTGCGGCGTCACGGGGGTACGCGCTTGCCGTGGCGACGGTCGGGGCCGCGCTCGTCCTGCGTTGGTGGCTCGAGCCCTGGCTGGGCACCCAGGTCCCATATCTCCCGTTCTTCCCGGCAATCCTGCTGACGTCGTGGTACGGCGGCTTCGGACCCGGCGTGCTGGCATCGCTTCTTTCAGCCCTCGCCGCGATGTACTTCGTCCTGCCTCCTGGGGGGCTCGCCGTGGCGGGCGCGGCGGACCTCATCTCGGTATCGCTGTTCCTCCTCACGAGCCTGGGCATCGCGTCGCTGAATGGCCGGCTCAGGCGCGCCGAAGCGGCGCACCGGCTGATTGCGGCCGAGGCGACAGCCCGCGCGGAACGGCTGACGGCCGTGTTCAACACCGCGGTCGACGGCATCATCGTCATCGACAAGGACGGGCTGATCGAAGCGTTCAATCCCGGCGCCGAGCGGTTGTTCGGCTATTCGGAGCGCGAAGTGTCAGGCAGGAACGTCTCGATGCTGATGCCCTCGCCGTACTGCGAGGAGCACGACGGCTATCTCTCGCGCTACCTCGAAACAGGGGAGGCGAAGATCATCGGCCGTGGCCGCGAGGTCACCGGGTTGCGCAAGGACAGGACGACGTTCCCGTTGCACCTGTCGGTCGGGGAGACGAGCCGCGGGGGAGAGCGCAAGTTCACCGGGATCCTGCACGACCTCACGAACCGCGTGCAGTTGGAGGCGCTGTTGCGCGAGCGCAGGGCGCTCGCGCGGCTGGGTGAAATGGCGGCCGTCATCGCGCACGAAGTGAAGAACCCGCTCGCCGGAATCCGGGGAGCCATCCAGGTGATTGGCTCGCGCCTGCCGCCCGGAACGGCCGAGGCCCCCGTGCTCCAGGAGATCGTCTCGCGCATCGACGCGCTTAACGAGATGATGAAGGACCTGCTGCTGTTTGCGAGGCCGCCGAAGCCCCGGCCCATGCGCACCGATGTCGCCCAGCTGCTCCGGACGACGATCGATCTCCTGAGCCGCGACCCCGGACTGCACAGGGTGACGGTGGAGGTCCACGGCGATGGCGAGAGCGTGATCGCCGACGGCGAGATGCTGAAGATCGTGTTCCACAACCTGCTGGTCAACGCCGCGCATGCGATGAATGGGCAGGGATTGGTGCGCGTGGACGTTGCGGCGGTCAATGGGTCGTGCCGGATCGCCGTTTCCGACCACGGACGCGGAATCGCGCCAGAGATCCGAGAGAAAATATTCACGCCCTTCTTCACGACGAAGTCGCGCGGTTCAGGGCTCGGTCTGGCGACCGCCAAACGACTGATCGAAGCGCACGACGGCGAGATCTCGATCGAGTGTCCCCCGGACGGCGGCACCACGGTTGTGGTGCGGCTTCCGGCGGCGCCGGGGTGAGATCCCGCCCGGCTACTGGGTCAGCGCCAGGCCGAATTTTTCGATCCGGTAGCGAATCTGGTCGCGATTCAAGCCGAGGAGCAGACCGGCCTTCGTCTGGTTGTTCCCGCTCCGCCGCAGGGCCTGCACGAGCAGGCTTCGTTCGAGCTGCTCCAGATCCACGCCCGTCGCCGGCAGCTCGAATTCGTTCCCTTCGCTCACCGCTTTCGTCATCGCCGGGAAGTCGCGTGCGTCGAGGCGGTCGCCGTCCGACAGCAGCATGGCCCGTTCGATGACGTTCCGCAGTTCCCGCACGTTCCCCGGCCAGCCATAGCCCTGGAGCACGGCGTGGACGGCGGGCGTGGCGCCCAGGATCCGCTTCCGGAACTCGGTATTGAACGTGTCGATGAAGTACTCGACGAGCAGCGGAATGTCGTCGGCGTGGGAGCGCAGCGCCGGCATCGTGATCGGCAGCACGTTCAAGCGGAAGAAGAGGTCGGTTCGAAACTGGTGCTTCGCGACCTCCTGCTCGAGATCGCGGTTGGTGGCCGCCACGACACGCACGTCCACACGGATATCCGCGAATCCGCCCACGCGCTTGAAGCTCTTCTCTTCCAGGAAGCGGAGGAGCTTCGCCTGAAGCCCCGCCGTCATCTCCCCGATTTCGTCCAGGAACACCGTGCCGCCGTCCGCCATCTCGAGCAGGCCCTTTTTCTGGAGCCGCGCGTCGGTGAACGCCCCCCGCTCGTGTCCGAAGAGCTCGCTCTCGAGCAGCTGTTCGGGGAGCGCCGAACAGGTGATGTTCATGAAAGGGCGCGCGGCGCGATTGCTGGCGTAGTGCAGGACCTTGGCGACGAGGTCCTTGCCCGTACCGCTCTCGCCCGTGAGCAGCACTGTCGATGCCGGAGTGACGGCCACTCGGGCGACGAGCTGCCGCAAGGCCGTCATCTGGGGCGATGAACCGACGATGCGTTCGAGGCTGTAGGGCCGCGCGGCATTCGATCGGAACTGACGCACCTCGCGGCGCAGGCGCGTCGTCTCCAGCGCCCGCTCGACAGTCGCGGCGATCTCGTCGAGGTTGAAGGGCTTGTTCGCGAAGTGATAGGCGCCAAGCTTCATGGCCTCGACGGCGGTGTCGACCGTCGCGAAGGCCGTCAGCAGAATCACCAGGATGTCCTGATCGAACTCCTTGATCTTGCGGAGTACCGAAACCCCATCCGTGTCCGGGAGCCGGTAGTCCAGCAGCACCAGGTCGACGCCCTCCGGGAGCGTGTCGAGCGCGGCCTGGCCGGTCTCGGATTCACGAACTTCGTACCCCTCGAACTTCAGACGCTCGGTCAACGACCAGCGGATCAGGGCTTCATCATCGACGACAAGGATGGTCGGCTTGGACATGGGTGTAAAAAGCCTGGAACGCGGCCATTGAACGCTCTGCACTCTGAGTGCCGGAGCGGGCCCACCGGATCAATAAGCATTGTGAACGGACAAGGGCGGCGAGCGGGGAATTTTTCGCAACCCGCGGAAAATATCCCGCGACGAGGACGGCGCCAACGCTGTTTGACCGTGTTTTCGTCAGGCATGGAACCTGCCTCGCATGGAAGGCGAGGTGGTGATGATGGAGATGCAAGTCGGGTCCGACGCCTCGGACGACCCCGTTCGCCGCCTGGAGGAGATGCGGGACGCGCTCGATCAGGCGGCCATTGTCGCGACCACCGACCAGCGCGGCGTCATCACCTACGTCAACGACAAGTTCTGCGAGATCTCGAAGTACTCGCGTCGTGAGCTGATCGGGCAGGATCACCGGATTGTCAACTCCGGCCATCACCCCAAGGAGTTCATGCGCGACCTGTGGCGGACGATTGGCCAGGGCCGCGTCTGGCGCGGGGAATTGAAGAATCGCGCAAAGGACGGCTCGCACTACTGGGTGGACACGACGATCGTGCCGTTCATGGACCCCGCGGGCAGACCCCGGCAGTACCTCGCAATCCGAACCGACGTGACGCAGCGGAAGTCAACCGAGGCCACGCTCCGGGAGCAGGAGGCCCTCGCCCAGCTGGGGCAGCTCGCGGCGGTCGTCGCCCACGAGGTGCGGAACCCGCTTGCGGGCCTCAGAGGGTCCCTGCAGATTCTGGAGTCGCGGCTGCCGGCGACCATTCGCGAGCGCCAGATCATCGGCCCCATGATTCAGCGTATCGATGGTCTGAGCCGAATCGTCAACGACATTCTCTTGTTTGCCAACCGGCGTCCCGCGGCGCCGCGCCCGGTCGAGTTGCGGCAGGCCATCACGGAGGCGGTCTGGAGCGCAAGGAGCACCTCGCCCGAGTCGATCCCCCCCGTCAACGTGACGGCCGCCGACACCATGGTTCTGGCCGATGGGGACATGCTCCGGTCCGTGCTGCTGAATCTGGTGCTCAATGCCTGCCAGGCGTCCCGTGACTGGCCCGTCGAAGTCACGACATCGGTGCAAGGCGATAAGTGCCACATCGAGGTCAGCGACCGTGGACCGGGCATTCCGCCCGACTTACGCGACCGTGTCTTCGACCCGTTCTTCACGACGAAGAGCAGCGGAACCGGCCTTGGCCTCCCGATCGTGAAGCGACTCGTCGCTTCGATGGGCGGATCGATCGAGCTCAGGCCGCGGGAAGGGGGCGGGACGGTGGCGGAAGTCATCGTGCCGGTGCAGCCGGAAACGGCGCGCTGCCCCCAGGCGGTGTAGTGCCATGACGATTGTCACGTCGCCTCGTCTGCCGGTCCGGTCCGTGTTGAGCGGTCTGCTCGCCTTCATGGTAATCAACGCGTTCGGTGGCGGCGTCGACGGAGTCTCTGGCGCGCCGGGCGTGCCGATCGAATGGCTCGACGGAACCCCGTTCCGCAGCTATTTCGTACCGGGTCTCGTGCTCCTCGTGATCGTCGGGGGATCGGCGCTCGGAGCCTCGGTCGCCGTGGCCGTACGGGCGCGATTCGCGCGTCCGGCCGCCCTCGGCGCAGGACTTGTGATGCTCGGCTGGATGGTCGTGCAGGTCCTCGTCCTGGGATACGTGTCGTGGCTGCAGCCGGCGGTCTTTGTCGCCGCCGCAGCCATCGTGCTGCTTGCGTTGACCATACCGATCGGCCCGGCGTGCACGGTCGCGGAGGTGAAGTGATGTCTCTCCATTCTGTTCGGGCTACGTCGGAAGAAGCTGCGCGGCCACTGCTAGGCGACGCACTCATCGGGAATCCGGTCGCCGTCCGCACCCATGCGACGACCATTCGATGCGGCGCCGAGAGTGTGTGGCCATGGCTTGCGCAAATCGGCGCCGGCCGCGCGGGCTGGTACAGCTACGACATGATCGATAACGGCGGTGTGCCGAGCGCCGAGCGGATCGAGCCGGCGCTGCAGCATGTCGAAGTGGGCGACGTCTTTCCGTTCGTCTCCGGGTCCCCGGACGGGTTCGTCGTGTTCGCCTGTGCGCCCGGCCGGTCCCTGCTGCTCGTCGCGCTCGGGGCCAACGGCGCCCCGGTCGTGACGTGGGCATTTGTCCTCGAACCTGTTCGCGGCGGCTGTACGCGGCTGCTGGTCCGTGTGCGCGCCAGCAAGGCGTACCAATTCCACGGTCTACCGTCCTGGCTCCTGAAGCGGATCGTTCCGCCGGGCCACTTCGTGATGGAGCGCCGGCAGCTCCTCGGCATCGCCCGCCGTGCAGAGCACGAGACGCGCTCCGCCGCTCGAACGGTGCACAGGGCCCTCCGCACATCAGGCGCCATCCTCGGTCTGGTCGCGCTGGGGTACAGCGGACTGGTCGCGGCAGCATGGCAAGGGTACGGACGCCCGCCGCGTGCGGCGGCGGAACACGAAGCGGACGGCGTCCTCGACCGGTTCATGCCGGCCTACGAAATCGTGGAGCGGCACAAGGTGGGAGTCCGTGCGTCGGCTGACGTGACGCTCGCGGCCGCCCGCGAGCAGGACCTGCAGCGCTCGGCAATCGTGCGCGCCATCTTTCGGGCGCGGGAACTGGCGGTGGGCGCCGGGCATCGGCCGCGGCCTGAGACTCCGCTCCTCTCCGAGCTGCTGACGCTCGGCTGGGGCGTACTCGAAGATCTGCCGGGAAAGGAAGTCGTGATCGGGGCGGTGACCCGGCCGTGGGAGGCCGAAGTCGTGTTCCATGCCCTTCCGGCGGACCAGTTTGCCTCGGTCGCCGAACCGGGGTTCGTGAAAATCGTCGTTTCCCTGCGGGCCGATCCGCTTGCCGACGGCACGTCGGTCTTCCGAACCGAGACGCCGGCCGTTGCAACCGACGCTGAAGCGCGCGCGAAGTTCCGCCGGTATTGGTCGCTCGTGTCACCGGGACGTGTCGCTGATCCTCTGAATGTCGCTCCGGCGGTTGAAGGCCGACGCGGAACGCCGGGCCCGAGAGAGCACGTGGGTCCGGACACCATCCGTTCCGGGCATGGCAGGAAGGGGATGACGGGAGTTGCTCGAGCGGTACGCGTGTTGCTGCATCGGTGGGTGACCCCGAAAGGAGCTGCATCATGAGCATCGACTCCGCCGTGTTCGCGACACCATCACCTTGCGACATCGATGAAGATATGCTCGGGGCCCGCATTCGAGCCGAATTCGCCGAGATGCCGGGTCTGAATTTGACGCTTCCGCAGGCAGCGCGCCTCTTCGATGTGGAACCGGCCCGCTGCGAGCGTGCGCTCCGCGATCTCGTTCGCCGCGGCGGACTCTGGACCGACGGGCATGTCTACTGCCGGACGCTGCAGCCGGTAGATGGAGTACGTGGGGCGTCACCAACCAGGAGGCCTCGATGACTGCCGGACCCCTAGTTCTCTGCCCGATTGATTTTTCGGAATCGTCCGCCGGCTCACTACGCTATGCGGCTCTCATTGCCGGCCATTATGGAACACGGGTCCTCGTGCTGGGGGTCGAGGATCCCCGGCTCACGGAGGCAGCGGATCTCGGCACCGGTGTGCTGTGGACACCGGAGGACTGCACGATTGAAATGGAGAAGTTTGCGGCGCGGGCGCTTGGGCCCGATCCCGCCGCGCTCGCAGTCCTCGAGTTCGTCGTCGCAGTCGGAGAGCCGGCCTCAGAGATTCTGCGCGTTGCAGGCGAGCGATCCTGCGGGTTGATCGTCATCAGCACGCACGGGCTCACCGGGGTTCGCAAGCTGTTCTTCGGGTCGACGACGGAACGGGTGCTGCGGAGGGCGCCGTGCCCGGTCCTTCTCACGTCGGGAACGAGCCCCGGGCACATCGGCTTCCAGGATCTCAAGGGCGTGATCGGCCGCATGCTCGTCCCTGTGGACTTGTCGGCCGCATCGCTGCCGCAGGCGCACATCGGGCGTGCACTGGCGCAGACGATTGGCGTTCCGTTCATCCTGGTGCACGTGGTGGAGCCCTTGCGCAGCCGCCTGGCCGCACGCCTGCATCTGGTCGGGATCGAAGCCGACCGCCGGGCGGTCGCAGAGGACGGTCTCAACGAGCTCGCCGACAGTCTCGGGTGCACCCCCCGGCCCGAGACGCTGGTGGTGTACGGAGAGCCCGCGGAGGAGCTCGCCAAGGTGGCGCGCGATCGGCAGGCGGGCCTGATCGTCATGGGCCTTCACGGCTCGCCGGTCCTCGGACCGCACATGGGGTCAGTGACGTACAGGCTCTTGTGTCTTTCGTCGTCACTCGTGGTCGCGCTTCCGCCCGCGGCTGTGGAATCGGAATCAGTTAGGCGCGACTGGACGCAGACGTCCGTGCCGGCTGCGCAGCGCTGACGTGTCGAGGGCCGGAGCCGTGCCGAGGGCGGAGGGCCACCTGCGGAGCCGCGTGGTCGTCCCCGTCCGTTTGACGGCGGCGCTCGTAGCGGTGATGGCCGTCCAGGCCGCGCTCGGCCTGCTGTTCAGCGATCGGGACCGCGACGCAGACTGGATTCGCGCGACCTGGTTCGGCAATGACCTGGTGACGCTGTCGATTGCCGTACCGCTGCTCGTCGCCGGAGCGGTATCCGCCCGACGCGGCTCGAGTTGCGGTCTTTTGGTCTGGCTAGGCGTGCTGGGCTACTCGGTCTACAACTATGCGTTCTACCTGTTCGGCGCCGCGCTGAACGCATTCCTTCTGCTGTATGCGATTGCGCTCGTTACGGCATTTATCTGATTGGTTAGCAAACGGTAGCAACGCACGCGCTACAACGAAAGTCCCGCTTTTTAAGGGGCTTTTTGATGCGTTGGTGCGAAAGGGTGACTCGAACCGCCACGGTATTGCTACCGCCACCCCTCAAGCTGGTGCCGCCCCGCTGGTTCGGCCTCCAGACATTTCGGCGCAAGATGTTTACCCAGCTGGGGGTCTCGCCGTCTTGGCTAAGTAGTGTGCCGGGCACTTAGTCAGCCGAGCTGGCCAAGCCGACGTCAGGGCTCGCCGACCGTCCGTCGCGAGTTCGCCTGCTCACGCCCGGAGCGCGAGCGATAAATGGCGCGCCCGGCAGGATTCGAACCTGCGACCCCCGGCTTAGAAGGCCGGTGCTCTATCCAACTGAGCTACGGGCGCAATGAGGGCGGGGTGATTGTACGATACCGGGCGGGGAGGAGGAGGCTGCGGGGCGAAGTCAGCGCAGGCCGTCGTCGTTGCGGCCGGTGCGATGCTCGTTGACCCAGCCCTGGCTCACCGATCCGATGTTCGCCGATTCGCCCGGATCGCGCCGGCCGAACGCGCGGCGCAGCAGAGCCACGGCGGCAACGACGACCGCGACTCCGATCCAGATGCTGGTGATCATGACAGGGTGCGCCAATCCTGTCACACCCCGGCGGGACTTGCACGTAACTTCGCGCGCCGGGCGCCGCGCGGACTCAGCCGGAGATGCCGCCTCGCCCCTTGAGCAGCCTCAGCTCGCCGGCGGCGGGGCGCAGCGGCTCGGGCTTCGCCCCCGACCATGCCCCGTCCTTGGGGAGCGCCGCCACCGACATCGCCAGGCTCGGTGACAGCAGCGACAGCAGCCGCGCATGGTCGGCGCTGAATGCGTCGGGCGCCGACGCGTAGAGCGCGACGACGCCGACGAGCGCCCCCTCGTGAATCAGCGGCACAGTCAGCGACGCCTTCAGGCACGGCGTCGCATGCGCCACCATCATGCCGACGTCAATCGCCGGATCGGCGTTGAGCACGAAGCGGCGGTTGGCGGCCGCCCACCCGGAAATGCCTTCGCCGAGCACGACCCGCGTGCCGGCAATCGCCCCGGCGTGCGCGCCGACGGCATACTCGGCGACGACGGCGTCAGCCTTTTCGTCGTGCGTGAAGAGCGCCATGGAGACGGCCGGCACGGCCTGACGCAGCATCATCCAGGTCAGCGCGCCGACGTCGCCGACTTCCGCCTCGCCGGACACCGCCCGCGCCAGGCTCGCCACGGCCAGGACCTCGCTGGTCGCGGCGGCGGCTGCGTCGCCAGCCGGCAGCGCCGGGCTTTCGGTCTGCGCGATCGACTCGCGCGCATCGCCGAGCGTCCGTGCCACCGGGTGCGCGGTCTCTTCCCCGGCCGGCATGATGCGGTGGCGGGCGGCGACAAACGCGTCAACGACCATCGGGTCGTACATCGTCCCGCGCCGCTCGAGCAGGATCGCGACCGAGGCCTCGTCGGTCATCCGCTTGCGGTAGGGACGGTCCGAGGTCAGCGCGTCGTAGCAGTCGACGACCGACAGAATGCGCGCGCCAATCGGGATGGCAGTGCCCTTGATCTTGTCCGGATAGCCGGTGCCGTCCCAGTTCTCGTGATGGTGCCGGACGATCGGCACGACCGGATACGGGAACTCGATCGAGGAGAGGATGTCGGCGCCGATCGGCGCGTGCAGCTTCATCTTCTCGAATTCGGCGGCGGTCAGTTTACCCGGCTTGTTGAGGATGTGCTCCGGCACCGCGATCTTGCCGGTGTCGTGGAGCAGCGCGGCGGCCTCGATCGCCTGCAGCGCCGCCTCGTCGGCAATGCCAAGCTCCTTGGCGAGCGCCAGCGCGCCGACCTGGACGCGGCGGATGTGGCCGTGCGTCACTTCGTCCTTGGCGTCAATCGCCGTCGCCAGCGTTTCGACGGTCGACAGGTACAGCCGGTTGAGCGCCGCGACATGCCCCTTGGCGTCTTCGGCGCGCCCGAACGACGACTGCAGCGTGAAGTAGAAGACCACCAGGACCGGCGCGATCAGCACGAACGCGGTGACGGCGGTGATGGCGCTGAAATTCATCTGGCGCAGCGCGATGACGAGCAGGAAGGCCACGCAGGCGCCCGCCAGGTAGCCCGGGCCGAGCCACAGGAAGTGCTCCCGCCAGACGGCGAACGGCGAACGGCGGGTATCGAGGGCGATGGCGGAGGCGATCAGGCCGCTGTTGATGAGAAAGTAGCTCAACGCGAGCACGCCGAGCGGCAGCAGCAGCCCCCCCGACGCCGCGATGCCGCCGGCGAGCGGCGCCACGCCGGCGACCAGGTAGAAGAGGTGCCCGGCAATCCACACCGACAGGGTCAGGCTGGCGAAGTTGACCAGCGTCTGTTCGAGCCGCCAGCGATGACGATGATGCCAGGCCAGCACCAGGCTGTCGGCGGCCAGCGCCAGCGCGCCGACTTCGGGGCCGAACAGCAGCACGCACGTGAACGTGAACATCTCCGACGGCGAGAATCGCGCCGTGACGGAGGGTACCTTCAGCGTGACGCGCCCGCTCAACACCGTCAGCGCACCGAACAGCAGGATCCCCGGCGAGACGCCGCCGCGGACGACCGTGACGGCGCAGTAGCCCGCCAGCAGCGTGCCGAGCGCCGCGACCGTCCAGACGTAGGCGCGCCCGCCGGCGGACAGCGTGCGCGTCGGCTTCCCGCTCACCGCTCGTTACCGGGGGCCATTGTCGGCCACGGCCGCATCACCCCACACCAGATGATTGGCGTCGGTATGCTCGGAATCTCCCCACACCAGGTGCTGTCCGGACGGGTCCTGCACCGAATCGCCCCACACCAGGTGGTTGCTCGAGGTCCAGTCAGCGACCTGACCCCAGATGAGCCGATGCGCCGGCACGTTGGCGAGCGGGTTGAGCAACCCGAGAAGGTTCAGCACGCCCCACTCGGCGTTGTCCGCCTGCTGCCAGAGGATGCCCGAGTCGACAATCCCGAGGAGGCGCAGGCCGGTTCCGCCGTAGAGGCGATCGATCAGCGTCCCGGCGTCGCGGTAGGTGGCCCCTCCGGACGTGCCCAACAGCCCGCCGACCGTCTGCAGCGCGCCAGGCACGAGGCCGTTCTGCGCCAGCTTCATCGAGGCCGGGAAGCTGACGCTGCCCGCGCCCGCGCCGACCAGTCCGCCGTCCGGCACGAACGTCGCCCCCATCTGCAGGGCAATCTTCACCTGTCCCGGCGTCATGCTGCCGTAGGCGTCGAGCAGCAGCGCCACGCCGCCGCTGACAATCGGCGCCGCCATGCTCGTGCCGGTCAGCCGGAAGTACGCGTTCTTGCCGCTGCCCGCGATGTGCCAGTTCGGATAGTGCGTCGAGAGGTACGAATTGCTCGCCTCGAGGGAGACGATGCGGGTGCCCGGCGCCACGACGTCCGGCTTGACCGCCAGGTCGAACGCGGTCGGCCCCCGCGAGCTGTACGCGGCGACCTTGTCGTCCGAGCGGTCGACGGTTCCAAGCGTATCCAGCGCGCCGACCGTCAACGCGTACGGCGAGTTCCCCGGCGAGCTGATCCCGCCGAGCACCGGTGCACCGGTGCTCGTC
>JANMWI010000069.1:0-2212 GCA_031393955.1 Acidobacteriota bacterium | reverse complement strand
CTGGCGCTGCACGGTCGCCCCCGCGCCACCGCCGACCTCGACGTCTGGATCGAGGCGACGCCCGAGAACGCCCCCCGCGTGATGCGCGCGCGAGCGTTAGCCCGCCGGGATCGAAGGGCTCAGCGTGACGTCCCCGCTGCCCAGGCCGCCAGCACGGCGACCGCGTCCTCGCCGGCGTTCAGCATCCTGACCGTGGCATTCGCGACACCCTTGTAGAGTTCGCGGGCGTCCGGCCCGGCCGCCTCGCCGCGCGGGTCAGCCGGGTCGAGCAGGAGCACCGGCCGCGGCGCCGTTGCCCGCACAACTTCCGGCAGGTCGAACTCCCGCAGCACGCCGTAGGCATAGATGCCGAACGGCTGCTCATAGCGCTCCGCGACCGCCAGCGAGCGATAGTCGGTGATGACACGCCTGAGCGCGACGCCCGCAATCCCCTCGTCGAGCGCCGCGGCATAGAGCGCGATCACGCCGTGCGGTCCATCGCCGATCAGAGAGATCCTGCCGGTGATGCCGCGCCCGCGCAGGTAGTCGACCGCCCGCAGCGCGTCGTGGACCTGGCCGCCAAGCAGCGGCCGGCCGAGCATCAGCGTGAACCAGGTCAGATAGGCCACGTCCGCGATCCGCTCCGGAAAATAGAAGCGGCCGCGCTGTGGATAGCCGATCGCGCAGTCGCCGCGTCCGCGCACGTCGATCGCCGCGACCCGGCAGCCGCCCCTGGCGCACAGCCGCTCGGCAAACGCATCCTCGGCGGTAGTACTCCAAGCCGCCCCCTCGCCGATATAAAGCACCGTCGGAGTTGACGGACCTGCGTTGTCCGGCGTCAGCAGCCAGCCGGGAATCCGAATCTCCTGCTCGCTGGTGAACTCGAACTGCTCGGCGCGGTACCCCGGCTTCACGATTGCCGCCAGCACCCGACCCTCAGGCGCCCGCTCGCGCGGCTGATCGATCGCCAGCACGGTCCGTACGCGGCGGCGCAGATCGTCCGCTCCCTCAGCCGGCGGCGTCGGCAGCGCCGCGGCCATCTGCAGCGTGATCGACAGCGCCGTCTCGCCGCCCAGCGAAGTCGTGACGAATCCGGTCGGCGTCACGAACAACTCCGCATCGCTCTCGACCGCCTGCGACGTCTCACCGTCGTCCGCATCCCTGACATCGAGCCAGCGGTTGAACCACCCGTAAGTGGCGCGGCGCATCTCGTAGACGTAGCCATGGCGAACGGTCGTCGCCCTCAGCGCCACCCGCTCGGCGGCACCCAGGATCCCGTAGGCGCGCTTGTACTCGTCCACCTGATTGAGCGAGCCCGAGATGTACTCCGGGGAGTAAGTGTGCCCGGCATCGTGCAGGGTGACGCCAATCAGCAGCGGCCGAGGCGCGAACGCGTACAGCAGATCGGTCCGGTCGATGCCCCGCGCCAGCCCAGGCACGATATTCTGCTCCGCATCGTCGGCCGACCCCGGCGGCTCGACGTTGGTCTGCGCGAGGTCCTCGGTGTTGCCTTCGGACACCACCGCGACGCGGATGCGGCTGTCGAGCGCCGCCAGGAACTGCGTCAGCGTCGCGCCGCCGGACTGCCCGCAGCAGCCGATCCGCTCCGGGTCGACCTCGGCTCGCGTCAGCAGGTAATCGATGCCGCGGATGCCGTCCCAGGCGCGGAACAGGCCGAAGTTGGCGCCGAGCAGGACAAGCCGCCGGCCCGCGTACTCGTGCTCGCCGGTGCCGCCGCCGTCAATCGCCGAGTCGCCGGGCTGGCGGCCGGGATACTCGATCCGCTCTCCCTGGCCGAACGGGTCGTAGGCAAGGACGACGTAGCCCTTGCGGGCGAGATTCGAGAACAGCTTCTGGTAGCTCGGGTAGGCCTTGCCGTTGGTCGAGTGTCCGAGCGGCGAGAGGATAGCCGGGTGCCGGCCCGGCGAGGACGGCAGATACAGGTTCGCCGTGACGTAGAGCCGGTCGCGGCTCTCGAACGCGACCTTCTCTATTCGGTAGCCCGTGCGGACGACCGTTCCGGTGACACGCGCGTTGAGCGGCGTCTTGCGCGGCTGACTGCCGAGCATCAGCCACAGTTCCTCGACGACGGTTTTCTGGCGATCGAGGACCCCCTGCCTCGTCGTGATGGCCCGGACGATCCGCTGGCGACGCTCCCGCGCCTCGCCGGTCAGCCGCACCAGGTAGCGCTCGAGGTCGCGCGAGTAATCCGGCAGCGCCGCGACCGGGGCGT
>JANMWI010000047.1:0-34915 GCA_031393955.1 Acidobacteriota bacterium | reverse complement strand
ACTCGAAGGCAGGTCACCCACGTGTTACTCACCCGTTTGCCACTCTACTCAGGGATTGCTCCCCTTTCGCGTTCGACTTGCATGTGTTAGGCACGCCGCCAGCGTTGATTCTGAGCCAGGATCAAACTCTCAAGTTAAAGTTGTCGACGCCCCTTTCGGAGCGTCAAACGCGTCTAACGTTAAGCGCCTGTTGATGACTTGGCTCTCACGTTGTTCAGTTCGTCAAGTTATGAGTGGTTCGCAGCCGGCCCGCAGTCGGTGAACTACACCTCCTGCACCGGAAAGCACTGCGCCACCCGCTGATACTCGACGGGTTATCCTCCACCTCGATGCCTTGCGGCACCTCAGCAGAAGAACTGTGCTTGCACGTTCTATCTAGTTTTCAAAGAACCGGATTCTCGCGACGCCCCCCATCGCCTCTTTCGCGCTCAGGGGAACCTTACAATCTTACCAACCGCCGCCGACCGTGTCAACCCCCGCGCCGCGCTTTTCGTTCTTTTTTTTTCAGCGTCGCGCCACCGCTCCCTCTCGAGCTGCTGCGCACCGCCGAAGAACGGCTGGGGTTGGCTATCCTGAAAGGACGTAAGTCGTTCCGGCCGTCGAGGCCGGTCACGCTCGGCAGAAATATGAATATACGACGCGCTTACCGGGACTGTCAACCCCAGATCGTCGGGCGACCGCTTTTTTTCAACCGCTCGCGATCCGCTACGGGACAATGGAGGGGCGCCACGCCCAGACGTCCACGTCAACCTCAGCCACCAGCCCCACCAGCCCGCCCCCCGTTACCGGTTCAGCAGGTCGGTCCAGTTCACCACCACCTCCACCGGCGGGATCGCCTGATCCGATTGGCGCACATTGACGACAAAGTGGCCGTCCGGGCCGACCGAGAAATCCGAGCCCCCGAGCAGCTCCGGCACCGTGACCTTGAACAGGCGCGTCGGCGCCGTCAGGCTCCACGACCCCGTCACCGGCACCGCGATCGCGGCAATCCACTGATCGATCGTGAGGTAGAACAGCTCGCCGCTGTCGCGCCGCCAGTGCGGCTCCGCCCCGCCGTTGGCCGAGACCTGCCAGCGCGCCCCGTTGGCCGGCACCGGCTCGACGTAGACCTCGGCACGGCCTGACTCGGTCGACATGTAGGCGAGCCACCGGCCGTCCGGAGAAAACTCCGACTGCCACGTTTCGGCGTTGAAGCTGGGGCGAATCAACGTCGGCTTCTGCGTCGTGTCAATCGGGTACCGCCACAGCCCGCTGCGCAGCACCGTCACCGACAGCGCCGCCCCGTCCGGCGACCAGTCCTCGACCAGCTTGTCGGCCTCGGACTTCCACAACACCCGTTCGTCCTCGAGCACGTCGAGCGCCTTCACGTAAATGTCGTAGCTCGTGCCGCGCTTCGACGAGAAGGCCAGCCGCCGTCCGTCCGGCGACCACGCCGGACGAACGTCGGGACCGGCGTGGCTCGTGAAGCGCGTCGCCCGGTCCGATGGCCCCAGCACCCACAGGTCGGGGTCCTGCAGATCCCGCTCGACTCCCTCGGTGGCAATGCGCGTCCCGTCCGGCGAGAACCGCGGATGGCGGAAGAATCCCGGCTTGGTCAGCGACCGCTGCAGCCCGCCGCCACGGTCGAACAGCATCAGGCTGGTCGTCGGCAACCCCTCGTTGGTACGGTAGACGAGGATCCCCGTCGATGACACGTCGAAGGCGGCATCGCTGGCGATGTGATATTTGACCGACGACGCGATCGCGATCGGCGCGCCGCTCAGCGCCGCCGAGGCCGGTTCGAAAGGCTGTGCCGTCAGGATGGCGTTGCGCACGAACAGCAGGTGCCCGGAGGAGGTGTAGGCGACCCGGGAGTACGCGGGCATGATCTTCCGGGGGACGGCCGGGCGCAGCGAGCCGAGATAAACGCCGGTCCGCTCCTGGACGCGGCTCCGGATGATGAACAGGAAATGCTCGCCGTCGGGCAGGAACTCCGGCCAGGTGTGCTGATAGTCGCCGGCCGCTTCATCGAGCGTGGTGACGAACGCCCGCTCCGACCCGCTGGCCGTGACCCGGACGATGCCGCCGGCGGCGCCGAAAATCAGCACGCCGTTGTTGTTCCAGTCCCCGCCGTGGGGCGCCGCGGCGTCGCCGAGCGTCTCGACGTTGCCGGTGGCGACATCGATGACCTTCAACCGGTCATTGCTGAAGAACGCCAGGCGCCGCGAGTCGGACGACCAGAACGGCGTCTCACCCGTCTCGGCCTGCTTCAACACGCGCCCGGTCAGCGTATCCAGCGAGCGCAGCCACAGGACGGTGCGCCCCTCAACGGTCGTCCCGAACACCACCATCCGCCCATCGGGTGACACCCGCGGCCACGGCCCGCTGTTGAACGGCGGCCCGATCGTCGTCCGGACGAGCGGCATCGCGGGTGTGCGCACCGGGACCGCCAGCCAGACCGCCACGCCGGCGAGCAGCGCGGACAGCGCCGCGAGGCCCCAGATCCACACGGACGTGCGCGGCCCCGCCCCGCCGCCGTCCGCTCCCCGCATCGTCGCATCATGGGCCGCGAAAATCCCGACCAGCGCGTGCTCGAGGTCGCCGACGGTATGGAAGCGCGCTGCCGGATCGACCGCCGTGGCGCGCTCGACGATCTGAACGACCGGATCGGGCAGCTCGGGCCGGATGTCGCGCAGCCGCACACGCTCACCGCCGCTGTGGTGGCGGCGGATCTCGGCGACGTCCGACCCCTCGATCGGATAGTGCCCCGACAGCAGATAGAACAGGAGAACGCCGAGGCTGTAGATGTCGGACCTGAAGGAGGCCGGCCGCCCCTCGAACACTTCCGGGGCGATGTACAGCGGCGTGCCGGAAATCGTCGGCGCCCGGGTGGCATCGGCCGCCTGCACGCCGCTGAAGTCCATCAGGACGATGCGCCCGCCGGTCTCGCGCATCACGTTGTGGGCCTTGATGTCGCCGTGCAGCAATCCCGATCGGTGCAGTGCCGACAGCGCCCGGCAGAGATCGATGCCGATGCCGGCGACTTCGCGGGCGCTCATCGGGCCGCGGTCGCGCACCACGCTGGCGAGCGTTTCCCCCTCGATGAACTCCATCCAGATCCCGACCTGCTCGCCGACCTGTTCGGCGCCGTAGACCGCGACGACATTGGGATGGCGGATGCGGGCGAGATTGCGGGCTTCCTCGAGCGGTGCGCCCTGGGGCGCGTGAAGCAGTACCTTCAGTGCGACTTCACGATCGAGCTGCGCGTCCCAGGCCCGGTAGACGGTCCCGAACGCCCCCTGGCCGACGGCCTGAAGCAGTACCAGCTGCCGCCACGTGCTCGGGGTGTCGGCCGGCGGTTCGGCGGAGACAGACGCTGGGAGGCGTTCCTCGCCGGCGCGATGCGCGTCGACGACGGCGGCGACCCGCCGCAGTTCGGCGACAACCCTGCGGGTCGCGTCGCTCGCGCCGGGTGGGACGATGGCGTCCCAGTCGATGGGGCGGCCATCGCCGACGTCGTTGGCGAGGGCAATCAGCCAGGCGTCTTCAGGAGTCCCGGTCATGGCCCATGACTCCCGCGAGGCGAAGCAGGGCGCGGCTGACGGCGACCCGGGTCGATCCGACGGACGGTTTGCCCGCTAGCGGTGCGATTTCGGCGTAGTCGAGGCCAAGCTCGACCCTGGCAATGATCAGCTCGCGATCCGACTCGCTCAGTTTCTGCAGCGACTGCTCGTAGCGCTCGGCGGTTTCGCGTCCCACCGCGAGCTCGAAGGGAGACGGCTCCGGGGTCGCGCTGCCCGACGGCAGCTCCTGGCCGTACGGGCGCCGGCCGGCGCGGCGCACGGCATCCGATACGCGGTTGCGGACGGCCTGACAAAGGTAGGCGCAGAAAGCCTGTTCGTGCTGCGGCTCGAAGCTCTCGAGCTTGCGGATCGAGTGCAGGAGCGTGTCCTGGACGATGTCCTCGGTGTCGAGATGATCCCGTGCCCAGCCCGGCAGACGGCCGTGCGCCCAGCGCCGCAGGCGCGGCAGGTAGCGTGCGCACAGCTCGTTTCTCGCGCGCTCGTCCCCCTGCTGGGCCCGGAGGAGGAGCGTCATCGAAGACGTCACCACCGACGGCCGTGAGGACCGCGAACTGGACGCGCCCGGGCGGACGGAGTCGTCAATCATGAGCCGGTTCGGAAGGCCCAATAATATCCCGGGAACAGGCTGCCGCGCGCCTGATCGCCGGCCGGCCCGGATCAGGCCACCAGCGAAACCCGCACGGCGTTGCGGCCGACCTGGAGCGTGAACGCGGCCCTGCCGGCCTCGACCCGGGCCCGGCTGTCGGCTAGGCGCTCACCGTCGATGCGCACCCCCCCCTGCTCGATCTTCCGCGCCGCATCGCTCGCCGACGTCGCCAGACCGCACTCGACCATGACCTGCGCGATCCGGCGGAATCGGTCGGGTCCGAGCGCCACCGTCACCGCCGGCAGGGCGCCGGGGTCAATCTCTTTTTTCGAAAACCGCCGCTCGAACTGCTCCGCCGCCGCCGCCGCCGCGGCGGCGCCGTGAAAATCGGTCACGAGCAGCGTCGCCAGATCAATCTTGGCCTGCTTCGGATGCAGCGTCCCGCCGGCGACGCCGGCGCGCAGCGCCGCGATCCCGACCGGCGCCAGATCGGTCAGCAGCGTGTAGTACTTCCACATCAGCTCGTCGGAGATCGACATCAGCTTGCCGAACATCTCTCCGGGCGGCTCCGACACCCCGACGTAGTTGCCCAGGCTCTTGGACATCTTCTCGACACCATCGAGCCCCTCGAGCAGCGGAGTCGTCATCACGATCTGGGGCGCGAGGTCGAAGGCGGGCATGATGTCGCGGCCGACGTTCAGGTTGAAGAGCTGGTCCGTGCCGCCGAGCTCGACATCCGCTTCCAGGACGACCGAGTCGTACGCCTGGGCGAGCGGGTAGAGGAACTCGTGCACGGCGATCGGCTTGCCCTCTTCATAGCGGGACTTGAAGTCGCGCCGCTCGAGCATCTGCGCGACGTTATAGCGCGCCGCCAGCTTGATCCAGCCGTAGCTGCCGAGCGGCTCGAGCCATTCGCTGTTGAAGCGCACGACCGTCCGCGCGGGATCGAGGATCTTGAAGATCTGCGTCTTGTAGGTTTCGGCGTTTGCGGCGATGTCCTCGGGGGTCAGCGGCGGCCGGGTCTTCGACCGCCCGGTCGGATCGCCGATCAGCGCCGTGAAGGCCCCGACAACGTAAACGACGGTGTGGCCGAGGTCCTGGAAGTGCTTCATCTTCCGGATCAGGACGGTGTGGCCGAGATGCAGGTCCGGCGCGGTCGGGTCGAAGCCGACTTTGACGACCAGCGGCCGGCCGGTTGTGGCGAACCGCTCGAGCCGAGTCCGCAGCTCCGCGACGCGGACGACGTCCACGCACCCTTTCGTCAGGAAGTCGATCTGCTCGTCGATGGTCATGCCTGCCGCATTATAGGTCGGCGCGCCGCCGCTCCCCGGCCGCGGCGCCGGCCCCGCGGCGCGGTATTTGGCGCGGACCGCACCGGCGCGTGCGGAGCGCGCTAACATACCAGCGGATGCCCCACTCAGCGCAGCCGCACGTCAGCCGCCGGGCGCTGCTCAAAGGGGCCGCCGCCGCCGGCATCGGGGTCGCCGCCGGCGCCTTCGCGCACGGCTACGTCTACGAGCGCTACGACATCGAGGTGACGCGCGAGACCCTGGCGGTCTCGGGGCTGCCGGCGGCGCTGGCTGGCCTGCGGCTCGGCCTCCTGACCGACATCCATCGCAGCGACACCGTCCCGCACGCGCTGATCGCGCGCGCCGTGCGGCTGCTGATGGACCAGGCGCCGGATCTGATCGTCCTCGGCGGCGACTACGTCACGTGGGGCAACCGCCGCTACGTCACCCCGGCGGCCGAATCGCTGGCACCGCTCTCCGCCCCGCACGGCGTCTTCGCGATTCTCGGCAATCACGACGACGACCGCGACATGCCGGCCGCGCTCGCCGCCACCGGCGTGACCGTGCTGCGCGACGCCCGCACGCGGCTGACGATTCGCGGCGAAACGCTCGACCTCGCCGGCATCCGCTACTGGACCCGCAACCTGACGCACATCGCGCGCGTGCTGCGCGGCGCGTCGCCGAACGTGATTCTGCTCGCCCACAATCCGCTGCGGCTGGTCGAGGCGGCGGCGCTCGACGTGCCGCTCGTCCTGAGCGGCCACACGCACGGCGGCCAGGTGGTCCTGCCGGGGATTGGCGCGGTCGCGGCGCGTGAATTTCCGGTGATTGCCGGCAAGGCGCGCCGCGACAATACTGAAATCTTCGTCAGCCGCGGGGTCGGCACAGTCTATGTGCCGCTCAGGCTGAACTGCCCGCCCGAGGCGGCGGTGCTGACGCTGCAGCCGTTCACGACGGAGTCGTAAGCCGCCGCCGGACGAAACGGCGCCCGTCAATCGTCCAGCCGCCATCGAGCACGAGCTGGACCGCCTCCGGATAGAGGCGATGTTCGACCTCGAGGATGCGCGCCGCCAGCGTCGCCGCGGTGTCGTCGTTCTGCACCGGCACCGCCCCCTGCGCGACAATCGGACCGCCATCGAGCTCGCCGGTGACGAGATGGACGGTCGCGCCGCTGACGCGGACGCCGTGGGCGACCGCCTGCGCCTGGGCGTCGACGCCGGGAAACGACGGCAGCAGCGACGGGTGCACGTTCAGGATGGCATCGGGGAAGGCGTCGAGCAGCGGCGGGCCGATCAGGCGCATGAAGCCGGCCAGGCAGACGACGCGGACCCCGCGCGCCTGCAGCCGCTGCGCCAGCGCCGCGTCGTAGTCGCCGCGCGACGCGAAGTCGCGGTGATCGAGCACCAGCGTCTCGATTCCGGCCGCCGCCGCCCGGCCGAGCCCCTCGGCCGCGGCGCGATTGGAAATGACGACGGCAATCGACGCGTCGAGACGCCGGTCGGCAATCGCGTCGATGAGTGCCTGCAGGTTGCTGCCGCGTCCGGAAATGAGTACGCCCAGCACGCGGGCGGAGGGGACCGCAGCCATCGGCTTCAGCCCGTATACACGACGCGGCCGTCACCGGCCGCGACGCTGCCGATCGTCAGCGCGCCGGGCTCTCCCGCGTCCGCCAGCCCCGCCAGCACCTCCGCCGCGGCGTCGCGCGCGCAGACGATGACCAGGCCGATGCCCATGTTGAAGGTCCGCAGCATGTCCTCGTCCGGGACCTGTCCCGCGTCCTGGAGAAACGCAAACAGCGGCGGCGGCGTCCAGGTGGATCGGTCGATGACCGGCGAGGTGCCTTCGGGAAAGACCCGCGGCAGGTTCTCGGTCAGGCCGCCGCCGGTGATGTGCGCCATCCCCTTGATCGCGCCGGACCCGAGCAGCGGCCGGACGACCGGCAGATACGACCGGTGCGGCACGAGCAGCGCCTCGCCGGCGCGCCTGCCGACGCCGGGCAGCATCGACTCGATGCCGAGTCCGGCCTCTTCGAAAACGATCCGCCGCGCCAGCGAATAGCCGTTGGTGTGCAGCCCGGACGACGGCAGGCCGATCAGCACGTCGCCGGGCCGGATTGCGCGGCCGTCGATCAGCCGGTCGCGGGCGACCGCGCCGACGATGAAGCCGGCGACGTCATACTCGCCGTCGGCGTAGAAGCCCGGCATCTCGGCGGTCTCGCCGCCGAGCAGGGCGCACCCGTTGGTCCGGCAGGCCGCGGCCAGCCCTTCGACCACCTGCACCGCGACCGCCGGGTCGAGCCGGCCGGTCGCCAGGTAGTCGAGGAAGAACAGCGGCTGCGCCCCCTGGACGAGGATGTCGTTGACGCAGTGGTTGACGAGGTCGGCGCCGATGGTGGTGTGCCGGCCGGCCATGAAGGCGACCCGCAGCTTCGTGCCGACGCCATCGGCGCTGGCGACCAGCACCGGGTCCGGCACACCGGCGCTGTCGAGCCGGAACAGCCCGCCGAACGAGCCGATCTCGGACAGGACCCCCGGGGTAAAAGTGCCGCGTGCCAGCGACCGGATCCGCCGGACGACTTCGTTGCCGGCCTCGATGTCGACTCCGGCCTGTTTGTAATCCATCAGAATTCGAGCGTCTGGATCAGCGCCGCCGCCAGCTTGCGGGTCGCGGAGCCGGCCGGCGCCGCCCAGTAGCCGCGCCGGACGATGGTGAAGAACCGTTCCTCGTCGAGATCTTCCTCGAGCATGTCGAACGCCTCGCCGAGCAGCACGATGCCCGGCTTCGGATCGTCGAGCGCCTCGAGCGTCTTCAGCATCGCCTGGGGATTGCGAAGCGCCACCGTGCCGAGCGCCAGCGCAATCGCGGCCCGTGCCGGGTCCCGGCTCGGCCCGCCGATCTCGACGAGCAGCGTCGTCGAGGCCTGATCACCGGCGACGCCGAGCGCCGCCAGGCCCGATGATGACGCACGCAGCAGCTCCTGGTAGCCGGCGGTCGCCACCGAGAAGCGCAACGCGTCGGCCAGGTAGCCCTGATGCGACGAGCAGTTCACGCCGAGCAGGCAGATCGCGGCGGCAATCGACGGCTGCACCCCCTTCGGCGCGGTCCGCTGCAGCCCTGCCAGCAGTTCGAGGGAGCGCTTGTCGCCGATCTTGCCAATCGCCAGCACCGCGTCATCCTGCAGCGGGCCCTCGAGCCCGGCGACGGTCGCCAGCGCCGGGAGCGCCGCCGCGACCTTGTAGTCCCCGATCGCCTCGATGGCGCCGCTCCTGAAGAAGTCCTGCCCCTTCATCACCAGATCGGTCAGCACGGTGCGGACGCGCGCGTCCGACGCGTAGGCGACCAGCGCCCGCAGCAGGGCGGGACGGACGAATTCCGACTCCTCACGCGGCAGCGCATCGAGCAGGCGCGGCAGAATCGACGGGTCGGCATCGTGCTCGAAGAATGCATCCGCGACCGCGCGGAGGCGGTCGTTCGGGTTGGTCAGCAGTCCGGCCATGACGTCGCCGGTGCGCGGATCGTTGAACCCCGACAGCAGGATCAGCGCGCGGAAACGGACGTAGCCGTCCTTGTGGCTGGCAATCGCGGCGGTCAGTGCCGGCACCGCCACCGCCGGCGCGGCGCGACGAATCGTCCGCGCCGCCGCGACCCGCACGGTGTAATCGATGGTCGCGAGGCGGTCGATCGCGGCCTGGAGCTCGGCCGGCGTCACCGCCACGTCGCGCTGCTCGACGGGCGGTGCGGCAGGCGCCGTCACCTGAGCCCGGCTGGCGCCGGGCGCGAGCACCACGAGGGCGATCACGACGCCGAGCACTCGCATCAGTCGACCGACTTGAGCGCGAGCTGGAGATAGGAGTGTTCGTCGCGGGGGAAGGCGACCGGGTAGACGCCGGTATAGCAGGAGGTGCAGTACGACTTCTGATCGCCGCCGAGCGCGGCGCGCAGGCCGTCGAGGCTCAGATAGGCAATCGTGTCGGCGCCGACGTACTTGCGGATCTCTTCGATCGTGTGGGTGGCGCCGATCA
Source organism: Acidobacteriota bacterium (assembly GCA_031393955.1). Classification (GTDB taxonomy): domain Bacteria; phylum Acidobacteriota; class Vicinamibacteria; order Vicinamibacterales; family 2-12-FULL-66-21; genus JALZOC01. Next base: position 25,455 of record JANMWI010000047.1, on the reverse strand, counting down.
GCTCGGCGCGGCTCGGCGTGTCGACGCCGTAGAAGCACGGCGAAATCGTCGGCGGGCAGCTGATGCGAAGGTGGACCTCGCTCGCGCCGGCGGCCTTGACCATCTTGACGATTTTGCGGCTGGTTGTGCCGCGCACCAGCGAGTCGTCGATCAAGACGACGCGCTTGCCTTCGAGGATGCTGCGCACCGGGTTGAGCTTCACCTTGACGCCGAAGTGGCGGATCGACTGCTGCGGCTGGATGAAGGTGCGGCCGACGTAGTGATTGCGGATGAGGCCCATCCGCAGCGGCAGTTTCGCCTCCTCGGCGAAGCCGGTCGCGGCACAGACGCCGGAGTCGGGAATCGGGACGACGACGTCGGCGTCGGCGGGCGCCTCGCGGGCGAGGACGCGGCCGAGCTCGGTCCGGACGTCATTGACGCTGCGGCCGAAGACGTAGCTGTCGGGGCGGGCGAAGTAAACGTGCTCGAAAACGCACTGGGACAGCTGCGCCGCCGGCGGGAACGCCTTGATCGAGCGCAGGCCGCCGTCGCCGATGATGACCACTTCGCCGGGCTCGACGTCGCGGACGTAGGTGGCGCCGATCAGATCGAGCGCGCAAGTCTCCGAGCTGACGATCCAGGCGTCGCCGAGCCGGCCGAGGGCGAGCGGCCGGAAGCCGTTGGGATCGCGGACGGCAATCAGCCGGTCCTTGGTCAGCAGCGCCAGCGAGAAGGCGCCGCGGACCTGCGCGATCGATTCGATCAGCGCTTCTTCGATCGACGGCGACTTCGACCGGGCGTAGAGATGGAGCAGCACCTCGGTGTCGCTGCTGGTCTGGAAGATCGAGCCGCTGCGGACGAGCTCGTCGCGGAGCTCCCGGGCGTTGACGATGTTGCCGTTGTGGGCGACGGCAATCTGGCCGTGGGCGCAGTCGATCAGGAACGGCTGGGCGTTGAAGAGGAGACTTCCGCCGGCGGTCGAGTAGCGGGTGTGGCCGATCGCCAGGTGCCCGGGCAGCGCTTCGAGCGCCGCGCCGTCGAAGACGTCGGCGACATGCCCCATCGCGCGAGACGCGCGCATCCGCTCGCCGTCCGCCGTGACGATACCGGCGCTCTCCTGGCCGCGATGCTGCAGCGCGTAGAGCCCGAGATAGGTGAGGTTGGCGGCCTCAGGGTTGCCGAAAATACCGAAGACGCCGCATTCGTCCTTGAATTTATCGAGCATCGGTCCTGTGCGGCCTCGCCGGGCGACCGGCAGCTGCCGGGATGGGCGATCGGGAAACGTCTATTTTACGCCGACGCGCGCCGGAAGTGCGCCTCAATCGCGCCGCTCCAGATATGCTCCGCCTCGGCAATGGCGCAGTCGATGGCCGCGGCGCCCGCGACCGTGATTCGGATCTGTCCGCCGCCGGTCCGGCCGATCGGACGCGCCGGCACACCCGCCTCAGCCGCCATCTGCAGCAGCGCGGCGCGGTCGGCGGGGCGCACCGAGACCACCGCTCGCGACGCGGATTCGCCGAACAGGCTCGCCGCCATGGCGTCCCCGTCCACGGCAACCGCCGGCAGGTCGACGTCGACGCCAATGCCGCCGCTGTCGAACGCGCACTCGGCCAGCGTCACCGCGACGCCGCCGTCCGAGCAATCGTGGGCCGAGCGCAGCAGGCCGGCGGCGGCGGCGCGCGGCAGCAGCTCGATCAGCGCGCGCTCGCGGACCATGTCGAGGCGCGGCGGCTCACCGGCGACCAAACCGTGGACCGCCTTCAGATATTCGCTGCCGCCGAGCTCGCCGAAGCTGTCGCCGAGCAGCACCACGTCGTCTCCCGCCTCGCGGAACGGACGCGCCACCACCCGGGCCGCGTCCTCCAGCAGCCCGACCACGCCGATGATCGGCGTCGGGTAGATCGCCTCGCCGTTGGTCTCGTTGTAGAGGCTGACGTTGCCGCCGGTGATCGGCACCTCGAGCGCGCGGCACGCCTCGGCAATCCCCTCGATCGCCTCGACCAGCTGCCACATCGCTTCGGGCCGCTCCGGATTGCCGAAGTTCAGGCAGTTGGTCGCGCCAATCGGCACCCCGCCGGCGCAGGCGACGTTGCGCGACGCCTCGGCGACCGCCAGCATCGCGCCGCGGCGCGGGTCGAGGTAGCAGTAGCGGCCGTTGCCGTCAACCGACAGCGCCAGCGCGCGGGCGGTACCCTTGATCCGGACGACGCCGGCGCCCATCCCGGCCAGGACAATGCTGTTGGTGCGCACCATGTGGTCGTACTGCCGGTAGACCCAGCGCTTGCTGGCGACGGTCGGCGAGCCGAGCAGCGCGAAGAACGACTCGCGCGCGCCGCGCGGCGCCAGCGCGGCCGGATCGAAACGGCGCACGCGGTCGAGGTAGGCGGGGCGCGTCGCCGGCCGGTCGTAGCGCGGCGCTTCGTCGACGAGCGCGGTGTTGGGAATCTCGGCGACGACCGCGCCGTGATCCTTGACCCGCATGATGCCGTCGGCCGTCACGTAGCCGATATGCGCGGCGTGGAGATCCCACTTGTCGAACACCCGCTCGACGTCCGCCTCGCGCCCCTTCTTGACGCAGAGCAGCATCCGCTCCTGCGACTCGGACAGCATGATCTCGTAGGCGGTCATGCCGGTCTCGCGCTGGGGGACGTGCATCACATCGATCTCGATGCCGGCGCCGCCGCGCGATCCCATCTCGCAGGTCGAGGACGTCAGGCCGGCCGCGCCCATGTCCTGGACGCCGACCAGCGCGTCGGTCTGCATCAGCTCGAGGCATGCCTCGAGCAGCAGCTTCTCCATGAACGGGTCGCCGACTTGAACCGCCGGGCGCTTCTCCGCCGACTTGTCGTCGAACTCCGCCGACGCCATCGTCGCGCCGTGGATGCCGTCGCGGCCGGTCTTCGAGCCGACGTAATAGACCGGGTTGCCGCTGCCCGAGGCGGTGCCGAGGACCAGCGCGTCGGCGCGGGCGATGCCGAGGCAGAAGACGTTGACCAGCGGGTTGCCGGAGTAGCGCTCGTCGAAGGCAATCTCGCCACCGACCGTCGGGATGCCGATGCTGTTGCCGTAGCCGGCGATCCCGGCGACGACCCCTTCGACGGTCCGCCGCGTCCGCGCCCCCTCGGCGCCGTCCATGTCGCCGAAGCGCAGCGAGTTCATCAGCGCGATCGGCCGCGCCCCCATCGTGAAGATGTCGCGGATGATGCCGCCGACGCCGGTTGCCGCCCCCTGGTAGGGCTCGATGAACGACGGATGATTGTGCGACTCGATCTTGAAGACCGCCGCCAGGCCGTCGCCGATGTCGACCGCGCCGGCGTTCTCCCCCGGCCCCTGCAGGACGCGCGCCCCCCGGGTCGGCAGCTTGCGGAGGTGCAGCCGCGAGCTTTTGTAGCTGCAGTGCTCGGACCACATCACCGAGAAGATGCCCAGCTCGGTCAGCGACGGCTCGCGGCCAAGCGCCCGGACGATGCGCTCGTATTCGTCCGGCTTCAGCCCGTGGCGTTCGATCAGCGCGGCGTCGATGGCGGTCACGACTGGAGCGCTCCCTGGCCGGAGAGCGCGCTGACCACCGACTCGAACAGGATCAGGCCGTCGGCGCTGCCGAGTGACAGCTCGCAGGCGCGCTCCGGGTGCGGCATCAGCCCGACGACGTGGCGGCGCTCGCTGCAGATGCCGGCAATGCCGTTCAAGGCGCCGTTAGGGTTGGCGGCGTCGGTGACCTCGCCGGCGGCGTCGCAGTAGCGGAAAATCACCCGCCGCTCGCGCTCGAGGGCGGCGATGACCTGCGGCTCGGCGTAGTAGTTGCCTTCGCCGTGGGCAATCGGAATCCGCAGGATCTGGCCGCGGCTGGCGCGCAGCGTGAACGGCGTGTCGGTCTGCTCGACCCGGATCGGCACGTGCGCGCAGTGGAACTTCAGGTCGCGGTTGCGGAGCATCGCCCCCGGCAGCAGCCCTGCCTCGCACAGAATCTGGAAGCCGTTGCAGATCCCGAGCACCGGGCCGCCGGCGTCGGCAAACGCCCGCACCGCCGCCATCACCGGCGAGAAGCGGGCGATCGCGCCGGTCCGGAGATAGTCGCCGTGCGAGAAGCCGCCCGGCAGGACGACCACGTCGGCGCCCTTGAGGTCGGTGTCCTTGTGCCAGATGAACTCCGCCTGCTGGCCGAGCACGTGCTTGGCGGCGTGGTAGGCGTCGTGGTCGCAGTTGGATCCGGGAAAGACGACGATGCTGAACTTCATGGGCGTTCCGCTACGCGATCTCGACCCGGTAGCTCTCGATCACCGGGTTGGCGAGAAGCTTGTCGGCGACCTCGGCGGCGAGCGCCCGGGCCTGGTCGGCCGAGGCGGCGGCAATCTCGAGCTCGAAGTATTTGCCCTGGCGGACGTCGCCGACGCCGGTATAGCCGAGCGAATGGAGCGCCTCGGCGATGGTCTGTCCCTGCGGGTCGAACACCGAGGGCTTCAGGGTGACGAAGACGCGCGCTTTCATAAACAGCTCACTCAGCTACCAGCTCTCAGCTCTCAGCTAGCTCTCAGCTCTCAACTCTCGGCTCTCGGCTGATGGCTGATAGCTGATGGCTCGTTGCGTCGGCGCCAAAGACCCGCTCGAAAATCGCGCCGACGTTGCGCATCTGATCCGGCAGGTCGAAGGCTTTCTCGACGTCGTCAGGGGTCAGCACCCTGGCGAGGTCCGGATCGGCGAGCAGCAGCGCCTTGAAATCCTTCTGCTCGTGGAACGAGCGCATCGCGTTGCGCTGGACCCACTCGTAGGCCTGCTCGCGCGAGACGCCGCGGCGCGCCAGTTCGAGCAGGACGGTCCCGGAGAAGACGACGCCGCGCGAGCGGTTCAGGTTCTCGAGCATCCGGTCCGGATAGACGACCATGCCGCGGACGATCCGCGTGAAGCGGCGGAGCATGTGGTCGAGGGCGATGAAGCTGTCCGGCAGGATGACGCGCTCGACCGACGAATGGGAGATGTCGCGCTCGTGCCACAGCGCGACGTTCTCGAGCGCCGCCATCGCGTTGGCGCGGACCAGGCGGGCGAGGCCGGTGATCTGCTCGCAGCCGATCGGGTTGCGCTTGTGCGGCATCGCCGACGAGCCCTTCTGGCCCTTGGCGAACGGCTCCTCGACCTCGCCGATCTCGGTTTTCTGAAGGCCGCGGATCTCCAGCGCGAACTTCTCGAGCGACGCCGCCGCGATCGCCAGCGTCGTCATCAGCTCGGCGTGGCGGTCGCGCTGGATCACCTGCGACGAGACCGGCGCCGGCTGGAGACCGAGCCGGGCGCAGACGCCGGCCTCGATTGACGGGTCGAGGTGCGCGAACGTGCCGACCGCGCCGGACACCTTGCCGACGGCGATCGAATCGCGGGCGCGCAGCAACCGGTCGAGCGAGCGCTGCAGCTCGGCATACCACAGCGCGAGCTTCAAGCCGAAGGTCATCGGCTCGGCATGGACGCCGTGGGTGCGGCCGATCATCGGCGTCGCGCGGTGCTCCTCGGCGCGCGACCGCACCGCCTCCATCAGGCCGGCGACCCCCTTGACGATCAGGTCGGTCGCCTCGCGCATCTGCAGCGCCTGGGCGGTGTCGACGACGTCGGAGGAGGTCAGGCCGAAATGGAGCCAGCGCGCCGACGGCCCGACGTGCTCGGCAACCGCGGTCGTGAAGGCGATGACGTCGTGCTGCGTGACCTGTTCGATTTCCTCGATGCGCGCGATCTCGAAGCGCGCCGTGGCGCGCAGGTCGGCGGCGGCGTCGGCCGGGACCAGCCCGGCCGCGGCCATCGCGTCGGTGGCCGCCAGCTCGACCTCGAGCCAGGTTTCGTAGCGCCGCTGCTCGCTCCAGATCGCCCCCATCTCGGGGTGGGTGTAGCGCCTGATCATCGTCGCATCAGCCGAGAGCGATCCGGGCGCGGTCGATCGGCGGCACCGCCGGACCGAGCACTGTGGCGGCAAGTGAGCCGTCAGCGAAGAGATCGGCGGCGACGCGCTGGACGTCAACGGCGGTGACCCGATCGACGCCGGCGAGCGTCTCGTCGAGGCCGAAGTGCCGGTCGAAATAGATTTCCTGGCGCGCGAGATGCGACATCCGGCTGGCGGTGTTCTCGAGGCTGAGCATCAGGCTGCCCTTGAGTTGATCCTTGGCGCGCTTCAGTTCGGCCTCCGGCACCGGCGCGCTCTTCATGCCGCGCAGCTCCTCGACGCAGAGATCGATGACCTCGCCGACCGCCTGGTTCGAGCAACCGGCGTAGATCGTGATGTTGCCGGCGTCGCGATAGGCGCTCAGGCCGCTGAAGACTGCGTAGGCCAGGCCGCGCTTCTCGCGCACGTTCTGGAACAGCCTTGAGCTCATCGAGCCGCCGAGGACGGTGTTCATGATGTAGCTGACGTAGCGGTCGTCGTGATTCTGCGGGTAGCTGTTGGTGCCGAGACAGAGGTGGCTCTGCTCGAGCTCCTTGGTCCGGGTCACGACCTGCGGGACGACCCGCGGCGCGGCGCCCGACAGCGGCTCACCGTCGGCCGGAACGCCGCCGAACGCCGCCTCGACAAGCTCGCGCACCTTAACGTGCTCGAGATTGCCGGCCGCGGAAATGATCATGTTGCGGCCGACGTAGGCGCCGCGGAAGTACTCGAGCAGCGACTCCGGCGTGAACGACTCGACGGTCTCCCTCGAGCCGAGAATCGGCCGGCCGAGCGCGTGCCCCTCCCAGAAGTGCTGCGTGAAGAGCTCGTGCACGAGATCGTCCGGGGTGTCCTCGACCATCTTGATTTCTTCGAGGATGACCTTCTTCTCGCGCTCGACTTCCTCGGCGGAAAACGCCGGCCTGAGAACAATGTCGGAGAGCAGCTCGACCGCGAGCGGCAGATGCTCGTCGAGCACCTTGATGTAGTAGGAGGCGTACTCCTTGGCGGTGAAGGCGTCGAGCTGGCCGCCAATCGAGTCAATCGCCTGGGCGATGTCCTCGGCGGTCCGGGTGTCGGTGCCCTTGAAGAGCATGTGCTCGACGAAGTGGGCAATGCCGCCCTGGGCGTCGGCCTCGTGGCGGGAGCCGCGCATCAGCCACACCCCGATCGTCACCGAGCGGACATGCGGCATCGCCTCGGTGATGAGGCGAAGGCCGTTGCCGAGCACCTCGCGCACAATCGGATTGGGAGCTGACGGTGCGGTCACTCGTGGAGGCCTCCGCGGCACCGGGCCGGCCGGCGCCGGCAACTACCCACCCCGTGGGCACCGCAAGTCGTTCTATTGAAAGGGCTTATCAGAGTCGCCAGAAGCCGTCATGTTATCACGGCCGCGAGGCGGAGTTCAAGATGGATCTGCCGCCGAAAGGCTGGGAAACGGGCGTAGTACAATGAGGGTTCGCCTTCCGGACGCCGGGCTGCCCCGGCGACGCGCCATGCAGACCAGCCCTCGGCCCAACGCGTCGGAATTCGAGCTTGCCGACCTCGAGCAGGCGCTCGAGGCGCTCGGCCGCCCGCGGTTCCACGCGCGTCAGATTTTCCGCTGGATTTACAAGCGCGGCGTCACCGACTTCGCCCTGATGAGCGACCTCGGCCTCGACCTCAGAGCCGAGCTGGCGGCGGCCTTCACGATCGAGACGCCGGCGGTCGTCCGCACCGAACGCTCGGCGGACGGCACCGCGAAGTTCCTGCTGAAGCTCGCCGACGGCAAGCTGATCGAGTCGGTCTTCATTCCCGACACTCCGGCGATGACCTTCTGCGTGTCGACGCAGGTCGGCTGCGCGATGAAGTGCGGTTTCTGCCTGACCGGCCGCATGGGGATCGATCGCAACCTGACCGCCAGCGAAATCACCGGCCAGGTCCGCGTTCTCGCCCGCGAGCTCGACATGCTCGACGCCCGCTTCAACATCGTCCTGATGGGCATGGGCGAGCCGCTGCACAACTACGACGCGACGATGAAGGCGCTGCGAATCCTCGCCGACGAGCACGGCCTGGCGATGTCGTCGCGCCGGATCACGCTGTCGACGGTTGGCGTCCTGCCGGCGCTCGAGCGGCTGGCGACCGAGCCGTTCATGCCCAACCTCGCCATCTCGCTGCATGCGACGACCGAGGAGCAGCGCGATCTGCTCGTGCCGATCAACCGCAAGTACGGGCTGAAGGAACTGCTCGACGCCTGCCGCCGCTTCCCGCTCAAACGGCGCGAGCGGATCACGTTCGAATACGTGATGCTGAAGGACGTCAACGACACGCCCGAGGACGCCCGCCGGCTGGTGCGGCTGCTGAACGGCATCCGCGGCAAGGTCAACCTGCTGCCGCTCAACGAGGCGGCCGGAATTCCGTACGAGCGTCCCTCCGACGACACCGTCAACCGGTTCGCCCGCATCCTCGCCGACCACGGCGTCGTCGTTTCCGTCCGCAAGAGCCGCGGCCGGGATATCCGCGCCGCCTGCGGCCAGCTCATCACCGAGTCCACGACGCGGCCGGCGCCAGGGGCGCGGCTCGCCGGCCTGATGGAATCCCCTCGCGCCTAGCGCGGCTCACCTCAGTTCGGGCAGGTCGTCGGCAGGCCGTTGAGGCCCTCGCTGTCGCGCTCGAATCGAGCCGAGATCGTGCTCCCCGTGTAGTCAAGCTTGACGATGTAAAGGCTGTCGTAGTCGCCGGTGGTCCACGCCGGGACCGCCGCGCCGCCGCCGTAATTGTTCATGATCGCCTGGACGATCTTCTGCAGGTAGGCGTGCTCCCACGAGACGAAGATGGTGGCATTCGCTTTCTTCGACGTGATGAGCAGCGTCTGCAGCCCGGCGATATCGGTGTAGCCGTACTTGGTGTTGACCGAGCGGCCGGCCTGGATCGCGGTCGGCTCGAGGGTCGCCAGCGGCCGGACGTAGTAAAAACTACCCGCCGAATCGGTCATTTTGGCGTTCGGATCCGGCGCATAGAGGTAATCCGGGGTGGCGAACTTGCTTTTCAGGACGCCCGGCAGCGAAAGTGCACGGTTGAGGCCCTGACAGGTGAGCTGTCCCAGGCCGTCGGACGGTTTCTCTCCATGACGGAAGAAGACAATCGTTTCCTCTGCGGCGGCGGCGTGCGCCGCAGACAGGATCAGCAGCATCAGGACGGTCGATCGAACGAGAACTCGCATGTTTCACGCCTCATCACCAGCGGTGGACGCGCGCGGCGTCCCCCCGGTTCGTGTTGTCGTCGCCCCGACCTCGGCCGAAACGACGGGGACGGAATTAACGCCGCCGCCCGTACTGCCGGGTTGGCGACGCATCGGTTAGGTGTTGCCGCGGATCGCGGCGCTTGAAGGAGTGCAAGGAGGGCGCCGGAATCGCGCCGCCGAGGTCGCTTATCGATGAGTGATTCCGCGCGAGTGCTGCCGATCGACACCCGAGCGACGCGTTGGCTGGAACAGCCGGCTTGCGCAATCGTCCCGGCTTGGCGCTGGACTGGCCGAGTGAAGAGACTACGGAAAAAAGTCTGGCGAATCGCCCGATCGGCCTTGCGCCGCGGAAGAGGTCAGGGCTTGACCGCTCGAAAGTTGATGCCGACGGTGCCGAACGCGCTGGCGCTCGACGCCTGCGGAGCGCCGGCAAACACCTCGGCCCTCCAGGTGACGGCGAAATCGGTGAAACCAGCGGCGACGACCGTCGCCTCGAGCTCTGCTTCCAGCAGAGCACCGGCGATTCAACCGGTCCACAGGTCGATCTTCGTTTTCGCGCCGGCCGGTACTTCCCGCGTGACCAGGATATCGGCGATCTGCAGCCGCCCGCCGGGGCGCAGCACGCGGAACCACTCGCCGATGGCCTTCTGCTTGTCGGGCGTCAGGTTGAGCACGCCGTTGGAGATGACGACGTCGGCCCAGCCGTCGGGGACGGGAAGCGCCTCCATATAGGCTTCGCGGAACTCGACGTTGTCGATCCCGGACTGCCGGGCGGCGGCCCGCGCCTTGTCGAGCATCGCCGGCGTCATGTCGATGCCGACGACCGCGCCGGTCGGGCCGACCAGCCGCGCCGCGATCAGCGAATCGATGCCCCCGCCCGATCCGACATCGACAATCTTTTCGCCGGTGGCGGGTACGCCCATCGCGAACGGGTTCCCGGTGCCGGCAAAGGATTCGATCGCCAGTTCCGACAGACCCTCGAGCCACTCGTCCCGGTAGCCGGCGATTTTCGTCAGGCGGCGGCCGGTGTGAAAGTGAAAGCCTTTGTCGGGATGCTCGGCGACTTCCCGGTACTCGTCCTGAATCGCCTTGCGCAGCGTGGCGGTGTCGACGTCGATCGGCTGCGCGACGCGCGAATGATCTGCAGGCATCGATTCCCTCGCTGGGGTCTTCGCCTCGTTTCGCCGATCCCGTCGCCCGGACCGCGGCGACAGTCCAAGTCGGTTCGCATCCGGTCGGCCCGCCAACATCAGAAGGGTACCAGAATACACCGGAACCCGGCGCGCTTCTATCGGCCGCCGGCGACCTCGATGAAGGCCCCGGTCGTGAAGGACGCTTTGTCGGAGAGCAGCCAGAGGATCGCCTCGGCGACTTCTTGCGGCTGACCGCCGCGCCGCAGCGGCACGGCCCCCTTGACGCGATCGACGCGGTTCGGCTCGCCGCCGCTCGCGTGCATCTCGGTGTAGATGAAGCCGGGCCGCACGGCGTTGACGCGGATGCCTTCCTCGGCCACCTCCTGCGCCAGCCCGATCGTCAGCGTATCGATCGCCCCTTTCGACGCCGCATAGTCGACATATTCACCGGGCGCACCGAGGCGGGCCGCGGCCGAGGACACATTGACGATGGCGCCGCCGGATCCGCCGTGGCGGGTCGACATACGCCGGACGGCTTCACGGGCGCACAGGAACGAGCCGAAGACATTGGTCGCAAAGACGCGTTGCAGCCGAGCAGCGTCGATGGCGTCGACACGCTGCTGGGTCTCGAGGATGCCGGCGTTGTTGACGAGGCCGGCGAGCGGTCCGAGACGATCGGCCGCCGCGAACAGGCGCGTGACGTCCGAGGCAATCGCTACATCCGCCTGCACCGCGATCGCCGCGGAACCGCCGCGCTCAACGTCCCGGACCACTCCCTCGGCCGCGGTGCGGTCCCGGCGACAGTTGACGCACACCACGTAGCCGTTCGCACCCGCCAGCCGGGCGGCCGCCGCGCCGCTCCCGCGGCCGGCACCGGTGATCACCAGGACCTTGCTGCTGATGGCATCGATTCTTTGTCTGATCTGTCCGGCTTCAGCCATCGGCGATTAGCGCACCGCTTGCTTCACGAGCGCGCGGATCCGTGCCTCGTCGGCGGCGGTCAGCGTCTTCAGCGCGAACGCGACCGGCCACAGGGTGCCGGCGTCGAGAGTCGCCTTGTCGCTGAAGCCGAATGTCGCGTACCTCGCCTTGAACTTGTGCGCGCCTTGAAAAAAACAGACGACCTCGCCGTCCCGGGCGTAGGCGGGCATCCCGTACCAGGTTCTCGGTACGAGGCCCGGCGCGCTGGCCTTGATGACCGCATGGATGCGCCTGGCCATGGCGCGGTCCGGCTCCGGCATCGCGGCAATCTTCGCGAGGACGTCGCGTTCCCCGTCCGTCGCGTTCGCCGCCGCTCGCCGGCCGCGCCGCGCCTGCGCCTGCAGTTCCCGGGCGCGCTCCTTCATGGCCGCGCGCTCCTCGACAGTGAATCCCTCGGCCTGCCGTCCCGCTTTCTTCGGGCTCATCGAGACTCCTCTGCCGATCGCCTGACAGCCGGCAGCCGCCGCGGCACGGCGCGCCGCAGCGGCGTGGGTGAGACCTCAATCCGGCGAGGTCAGACCCGGGGGCGGGCGTCCAGCCCGAAGTCGGCTTTGACGCGATCGTACCAGGCGTCATCGTCGAGTGCCCCCCAGGCGACCCACTCCTCGTGGCTCATCGCCGCACGCCAGCCGAGGAACGGCGCGGCATCGGGTCCGACGGGATGGCGGAGCTGTTGGGTCCCGCTTGCGGCAATCTCGAGCACCTTGTCGGCGACGACCGTCGCCGGTACCGGATTCATGAGCACGGTCCGGAACAATGCGGCGATGCGGTGCTGCTGCGGATAGGGCGAGGGGCCGGGGGCAACGCCGATGTGTCTGGCCATCTGCGTCTCGATGATTCCCGGCTCGACAATCGCCACCCGGACGTCGAACGGCTTGACCTCCTGGGCCAGGCATTCACTGAGGGCCTCCAGAGCGTACTTGGAGGCGGTGTAGGCGGCCATCGGCGACATCGCGATGTGCCCGGCGATGGACGCCACATTAATGATGCAGCCGCTCCGCCGTTGCCGCATCGATGGCAACACTGCCTGGATGCATCGGATGACGCCGAAGTAATTCGTCTCCATGACGGCACGGTAGTCTGCGAGCGCGAGCTCCTCCACGGAGCCCATCCGATCGATGCCGGCGTTGTTGACGAGCACGTCGATGGGGCCGAGCTCCTTCACGATCCGTCCGACGGCGTCTGTCACCGATCGGTCGACATCGACGTCCATGGGATAGACCGTGATCGCCAGGTTCTCGTCACTGGCGATTTTCGCGAGCTCGGGGGCCTTGGCGGGGGTCCGCATCGCCGCGGCGACCTTGTGGCCCGCCCGCCCGAACGCCAGCGCCGTCGCGAAGCCGATGCCAGTGCTGGTACCAGTGATCAGAACCGTCGCCATTCTTTCTTCTCCTCTACCGGCGTCAGAAACGTGTCGCCACACCAGTCACCGACCCGGCCCCCACCCGGCCGCCCAACGTCTCACCCCACGCCGCGTCTACTTGATCGCGACGACGATGAAGTCTTCGTTCTTGCCGCTGGTGTTCTGCGCCTGGTGCGGCTCGCCGCGCCCGATGAAGAGCGCGTCGCCGCGCTGCCAGCTGGTTTTCGTCTTGCCGCCGACTTCAATGGACAGCGTGGACGGTGCGAGAGCAATCACCACCTGGTCGTAGTCATGGGTGGTCTTCGGCGCCTCCTTGAAGGCGGGGTCGGCAACGATGCGGATGGCGTCGGCGCGCGGGTTCTCGACGAGTTTCTTCATCGTCACATTGGGACGCGTCGCCGGGATCTTCGCGGTCGGTGCCGCGGGTCCCTTCAGCTCGACGACGATAGCCTCGAGGGGAGTCTTCCCGGTGTTGGCTCCCATGTGCTTCTGAGGACCGAACCACACCGCCTCGCCCGGTTTACTGTCCAGCGACTGGCTCTTGCCGTCGGCGTCGGTAAACGTCATGCTGCCGTCGGTCAGCATCACCGTGATGTTGTCCGGATGCTCGTGCATGACGGTCTTCGCGCCTGGTGCGACCATGACGTGAAGGACGCGCACGCGGGCGTTGTCGACAACGACGTGGTAGGTCTTTGGATTCGACGTGACGGCGTCCTGTGCGAGGGCCACCGAAACCGCCAGACAGAATCCCGCCGCGACGAGCGCCAGACATCTCATACCGTCCTCCTGAGCGTAATAAACCGGGACCGGGGAACACTGGAAGGGCGCCATGTTGGGTCCGAAGCCGCCGGCCGGTCAAGCGGAAAAGTGATCGGCTCCGGTAGCGGGTGCGCGATGTAGTACAACGCCGAGCCAGACCGCATCGCGAGCAGCAACAGGCCAGGCGTGACGTGTCCGCTGATGCGATTGACACGCCCTTCCCTCATGGTCTTCCCATCGACTGACGCCGACGTCGTTGTGTACGCGACTCGATCACCCAGATTCGAGATCGCCGCACCGTGACGCCTACGCTTCGTTCTGCTGCCCGCTCCGGCGGACGACGACACCCCGCATCGACTCGCCGTCCACTTCGATCCGCACCGCGATGCGCGCGTTGCGCCGCAGGCCTGGTGGGATCCGCACCTTCAGGTAGTTGTCGGTCACCACCAGCGTGCCGTCTTCGAGCGTCAGGCCGGGCCGGACGGTGCCGACCTGCGCTGCCCGGAAGCGGCGGGTCAGCGCCGCGCCAATCGCCCGCAGCGCCCGGCCGCGCTCGCGGATGACGCCGCCGTCGACCCGGCCGCGCATCGCACTGGCGGCGGTACCCGGGCGATCGGAATACGGGAAGACGTGCAGGTGGGTCAGCGGCGAGCCGGGCAGGTAGTCGAGATTGGCGGCAAAGTCGTCGTCCGCTTCCCCCGGAAAGCCGGCGATCATGTCGGACCCGATCGACGCCGCCGGCAGCCGTTCGGCAATGCCGTCGATCAGCCGCCGGTAATAAGCCAGCGTGTAGGGGCGCCGCATCGCCGCCAGGACGCGGTCGCTGGCATGCTGGAGCGGCAGGTGGAAATGCGGCGCGAACCGCCCGCCGCTCGCGGCGATGAGCGCCACGACCCCGGCGGTGCAGTCCATCGGCTCGAGCGAGCTGACGCGGAACACCACGTCGGCGGCCGAGCGATCGAGCGCCGTCAGCAAATCGAGCAGCGATGCCGGCGGGACGAGATCGCGTCCGTACGACCCGAGATGGACGCCGGTGAGCGCGATCTCCCTGAACCCGGCTGTCGCCGCTCGCGCAACCGCCTGCAGCACGTCGGCGATCGGCAGGCTGCGGCCGGCGCCGCGGGTCGACGGAATGATGCAGTAGGCGCACGACTCCTCGCAGCCGGTCTGCACCCGCAGCGTGAACGCCGTCCGGCCGGCCACGCCCGGCTCGATCGCGCCGCACGGCCCGTCGCCGCCGCCGAACCGCGCCGCCGTCGGCACGTCGTCGAACAGATCGCCGACCAGCGTGTCCTTGCGTTCGTTGCCGACGATTGCGGCGACATTGGGCAGCGCCGCGACGTCCCCGGCACAGCGCGTCGCGTAGCAGCCGGTGACGACAATCCGCGCCGCGGGATTGTCCCTGGCGATCCGCCGGATCGTCTGGCGCGCCCCCTGATCGGCGGTCGCCGTCACCGAACAGGTGTTGACGATCACCAGGTCGGCGGCCGCCGCCGGCGCTTCCGCGACATCGCGCGCGCGCAACTCCTCCTCGATGCGGAGCGAGTCCGCCTGGTTGACGCGGCAGCCGAACGTGACGATGGAGTACGTCATCGGGAAGCGGCGCTCGGCGGCGCCGACCTTACGCCTTCGCCAGCTTCGCGGCGGCAGCCTCGACCTTGTCGGCCAGGCCCGCCTTGTACTTCGACAGCCGTCCCGCCAGTGCGGCATCGCCGAGCGCGAGGATCTGCACCGCCAGGACACCGGCGTTGGTCGCCCCGGGCTTGCCGATCGACACCGTCGCGACCGGCACGCCCGGCGGCATCTGCACGGTCGAGAGCAGCGCGTCGAGCCCCTTAAGCGCCGACGAATCGATCGGCACGCCAATCACCGGCAGCTGGGTGTGGGCGGCGACGACGCCGGCAAGATGAGCCGCGGCGCCGGCGCCAATGATGAAAACCTTGACGCCGCGTCCCGGTGCCTCGCGCACCAGCCGCATCACCCGCTCGGGCGAGCGATGCGCCGACGCCACCGTCATTTCGAACGGGATCTGCATGTCCCGCAGAATGTCGGCCGCGCCCTGCATGACCGGAACGTCGGAGTCGGACCCCATCAGAATCAGCACCGTGATGTCTGCCATGAACAATCCCCGTGATAAAAGCGCGCTCGCCTAGCGCGCCGCCTGCAGCGCCTTGCGACCGATGTCGCGCCGGTACTGCATGCCGTTGAATGAAATCTTCGCCACTCCCGCGTAGGCGGCGGCGATCGCCTCTTCGTAGCCCGCGCCGCGGCCGACAACCGTCAGCACCCGGCCGCCGGCGGTAACGACCTCACCATCCTTCACCGCCGTGCCGGCGTGAAACACCAGCACGCCCGGCAGCTTCGCCGCCTCGTCCAGGCCGTCGATCCGATCGCCGGTCCTGACCGGCCCAGGATACCCGGGCGCCGCCAGGACGACGCCGACATGCGGCTCGTCGCGGAACCGCACCGGCGCGGCATCGAGCGCCCCGTCGGCCGCGGCCGCCAG
Source organism: Acidobacteriota bacterium (assembly GCA_031393955.1). Classification (GTDB taxonomy): domain Bacteria; phylum Acidobacteriota; class Vicinamibacteria; order Vicinamibacterales; family 2-12-FULL-66-21; genus JALZOC01. The sequence continues at coordinate 9,612 of JANMWI010000047.1, read as the reverse complement.
CCGCGGCGCGAGATCGCCGTCGATCATCGGAATGACGACCTGCGCCTCCGGGTCGCCGAACCGGACGTTGAACTCGATCACCTTTGGACCGTCGGCGGTCAGCATCAGGCCGGCGTAGAGGAAGCCGCGATACTCGCGCCCCTCCGCCGCCAGCCCGTCGACCACCGGCTGGACGATGTCGCGCATGATGCGCGCCTCGAGCGCCGCACCGACGAGCGGGCTCGGCGCAAACGCGCCCATCCCCCCCGTGTTGGGCCCTTCGTCGTTGTCGAAAATCCGCTTGTGATCCTGCGCCGACAGCAGCAGCGCGGCGCGGCGGCCGTCGCAGATCGCGAAAAACGAGACCTCCGGTCCGGTGAGGCACTCTTCGAGGACAAGGCGCGCGCCGGCGTCGCCGAATTGGCGATCCTCCATGGCGGCACGGATCGCCGCGAGCGCGGCGTCACGGTCCGCGGCAACCACCACGCCCTTGCCGGCGGCGATGCCGTCCGCCTTGACGACGACCGGAAAGCCCAGCTCGCCGGAGTCGACGACGGCGCGCGCGTCGGCGGCGCTGTCGCAGCGGCGGTAGCGGGCGGTCGGGACGCCGTGCCGCACCATGAAGGCTTTCGCGAACACCTTGCTGCACTCGAGCTCGGCCGCGGACTTCGACGGACCGAAGATGCGCAGGCCGCGGGACTGGAAGAAATCGGTGATGCCGCGATCGAGCGGCAGTTCGGGACCGACGACGGTCAGCCCGATCGCTTCGCGGGCGGCGAAGGCGAGCAGGGCGGCGGGATCGCCGGGGTCAATCGGGGCGGTGCGGGCCACCGCCGCGATGCCGGCATTGCCGGGCGCGCAGATGACCTCGGAGACGCCGCGCTCGGCGCCGAGCTTCCAGACGAGGGCGTGCTCCCGCGCGCCGTTACCGACAACCAGCACCTTCATCACGAGAAGCCTAACAAAAAGAACAACTTATGGTGCATGCCAGGGCAGGACGGGGGCGGTGGGCAGGCGCCGGAGACCTTAGTAACGCAGGCCGCAAAACGGGCGGCTTTCCGGGCTGGACCGGGCGATTATCTGTGATAGCCTAGCATATTCTATCGGACTCTACGGCCCCGGAGAGCACCCTGCCGCCGCGCCTGTCCTTCGGGGATCGGTTGCCGGCACGCTGTTCGTGCAGGGGGCCTCGAGGGGGGTGTTTTTAAGCTTGGCTGAAGTCAAAGTACAGGAAGGCGAATCGATCGAGAGCGCCCTCCGCCGCTTCAAGCGCAAGGTGCAGCAGGAAGATATCATCAAGGATATCAAGAAGCACTCCTTCTATCTGAAGCCCGGAGATCGCCGTCGGGCGAAGCAGGCGCTGGCGCGCAAGCGCTCGCGCAAGAAGCTGCGTCGCGAGGTCGAATAGCGGCGGACACTTATCCCGTCCGGCTCCGCGAGGGGCCGGGCGGGGTCCGATCGCCGGCACCGGGCCGGGCGGTTGGCGACTGCGTAAGAGGCAGAACCGATGGAGTTCCAGGACAGGTCGCTCAATTGCGTGGACTGTGGCGCGGAGTTCATCTGGACGGCTGGCGAGCAGCTCTTCTTCGCCGACAAGAACTTCAAGAACGAGCCGAAGCGCTGTAAGTCGTGCAAGGCCAAGCGGGCGTCGCGCCCGTCGGGGGCCGGCGGCATCGCCCGGGAGCGGGTCGAGACGACGACCAACTGTTCGGCCTGCGGCAAGGAAACCACGGTGCCGTTCCGCCCGACGCAGGGGCGGCCGGTGTTCTGCCGCGAATGCTTCCAGACGCGGAAATTCACCGACGCCGGCGGCGCCTGACGGGATGCGCACCGCGGCGGCGCTCACGGCCACGCCTTCAGGCGTGGCTTTTCTTTAAAGGGTGCCGGCGCATCGCCGACACCGCCAACGCAGCTGTCTTTCCCCCCTGCCATCCATGCCCCAATCGATCCGCACCCTAACCCGTCTCGCCGTCGCCACGTTGATGCTGGCGTCGGCGGGTTGCGGCAACGGCGGCGCCCCGAACGGCGGCGGCCCGCCGGCGCAGCCGCCGGCGGCGGTCTCCGTCGTCACGCTGCAGCCGAAGCCGGTCGAGCGTGCCTCCGAGTTCATCGCGACGCTCCGCTCGCTCCGGTCGTCGACGATCCAGCCGGATGTGGCCGGATCGATCACGCGCGTCCTCGTCAAGTCCGGCGACCGCGTCCGCCGCGGCACCCCGATCGTCCAGATCGACCCCGACCGTCAGCAGGCGGCCGTCCAGACCACCGAAGCCAATCGCTCCGGCGCTGAGGCCGACGTCCAGTACTGGCGGCAGCAGGTCTCGCGGCTGAACGCGCTGGTCGGCGCCGGGGCGATCAGCCGCCAGGAATTCGAGCAGGCGCAGAACTCGCTCAAGACCGCCGAGGCGAAGCTGGCCTCGATCAACGCGCAGGTCAGCGAGGACCGCGTTCAACTCCGCTACTACCGGATCACCGCGCCCCAGGACGGGGTCGTCGGCGACATCGCCGTCCGCCCCGGCGACCGGGTCACGACCTCGACCGAGATCACGACGATCGACGAGAACTCGTCGCTCGAGGCCTACGTGCAGGTGCCGCTCGAGCGCGCCCCCGAGCTGAAGCTCGGGCTGCCGGTCCAGCTGCTCGACCCCGCCGGCAAAGTCGTCGCCGTCAATCCGATCACGTTCATCGCCCCGCGGGTCGATCCGTCGACGCAGTCGGTGCTGGTCAAGAGCCTGCTCAAGGACACTCCGCCAAGCGTCCGCTCCCAGCAGTTCGCGCGGGCGCGGGTGGTGTGGAGCTCGGCGCCCGGGCTGACGGTGCCGGTCGTCGCGGTGTCGCGGGTCAGCGGGCAGTTCTTCTGCTACGTGATCGAATCGCAGAAGGGCGGCCTGGTCGCCCGCCAGCGTCCGGTCCAGGTCGGCGAGGTCGTCGGCGACGACTACATCGTCACCAGCGGACTCAATGAGGGGCAGCGGGTCGTCACCTCGGGCATCCAGAAGCTGGCGGACGGCGCGCCGGTCAAAGTGCAGTAGATGTTCGTCGACACCTTCATCCGCCGCCCGATCCTCGCCTCGGTCTGCTCGCTGGTCCTGATCCTCGCCGGCGCGATCGCGATTCCGACGATGCCGGTGGCGCAGTACCCGGAGCTGGCGCCACCGCAGGTCAGCGTCAGCGCCTTCTATACCGGCGCCGACGCGCAGGCGGTCGAGACCGCCGTCACGACTCCTCTCGAACAGGCGATCAACGGCGTCGAGGGGATGCTCTACATCGAGTCGTCGAGCACCAACAGCGGCGCCAGCAACGTCAACGTCACGTTCGACATCACGCGCGATGTCGACATCGCGGCGGTCGACGTCCAGAACCGCGTCTCGAGCGCGCTCGGCCGCCTGCCCGGCGAGGTCCGCACCAACGGCGTCACGGTCCAGAAGGGCACGACCGGGTTCGTCCTCGCCGCCGGCGTCTACGCCGAGAAGGGGGAGTACGACTCGCTCTTCATCAGCAACTACGTCGACGTCTACGTCAAGGACGCGCTCAAGCGCCTGCCCGGCGTCGGCAACGTCCAGATCTTCGGCGAGCGGCGGTACTCGATGCGGGTCTGGCTCGACCCCGGCAAGCTGGCGAGCCGCAACCTCACCGCCGGCGATGTCGTCTCGGCGCTGCGCGAGCAGAACGTCCAGGTCGCGGCCGGGGCGATCGGCCAGTCGCCAATCCGCGACGATCAGAAATTCCAGATCAGCGTCCGCGCCGCCGGCCGGCTGCACGAGATCAGCGAGTTCCAGAACATCATCGTCAAAGCGGCGGGCGGGACGCAGGTGCGGCTCCGCGACGTCGCCTCGGTCGAGCTCGGCGCCGAAACCTACGGCTCGCAGCTGCGCTTTCAGGGCATCGATGCGGTCGGCTTCGGCGTCACCCAGCTGCCGTCGGCCAACGCACTCGACGTCGAGCGGGAAGTGCGCGAGGAGCTCGACCGGCTGGCGCTGAGCTTTCCGCCCGGCCTGAAATACCGCATCGCCTTCAACACCACCCAGGTCGTCGCCGAGTCGATCCGCGAGGTGCTGTTCACCCTCGCCGAGGCCATCGGCCTGGTCGTGCTGGTGATGTTCCTCTTCCTCCAGAGCTGGCGGACGACGCTGATCCCGACCATCACGATCCCGGTGTCGCTGGTCGGGGCGTTCGCCTTCATCAAGCTGATGGGTTTCACGATCAACACCCTGACGCTGTTCGGCATCATCCTCGCGACCGGCATCGTCGTCGACGATGCGATTGTCGTCATCGAGAACATCGAGCGCCACATCCAGGAGTACCGCGCGACGGCACGGAAGGCGGCCTCCGACGCGATGCGCGAAGTGTTCGGCGCCGTCATCGCGACGGCCCTGGTACTGGTCGCGGTGTTCGTGCCGGTCGCCTTCTTCCCCGGCACCACCGGCCGGCTCTACGCCCAGTTCTCGATGACGATTGCGTTCTCGGTGGCGCTGTCGGCCTTCAACGCGCTGACCCTGACGCCGGCGCTGTCGGCGCTGCTGCTCGACCGCAGCCATCACGGCAAGGGGGCGTTCTTCAGCCGCGTCGAGCGGACGATTACCGCTGGTACGAACCGCTACGTGGCGGTGCTGCGGCGGCTGCTGGGGCTGCGCTGGGCGGTGGTCGTGGTGTTCGTGCTGTCGCTCGGACTGACGGCGTGGATCTACCGGTCGGTGCCGAAGGCGTTCGTGCCGGCCGAGGACCAGGGCTATTTCATCAGCATCGTGCAGGCGCCGGCCGGGGCGTCGCTGCAATATACCGGCGGCATCGCCCGCCAGGCCGAGTCGATCCTGCTGAAGGACCCCGAGGTCGCGGGCGTCTTCTCGGTGATGGGCTTCAGCTTCAGCGGCGCCGCCCCCAATCAGGGGCTGATCTTCACCAGCCTCAAGCCGTTCGCCGAGCGGAAGGGTCCGGAACACTCGCTCCAGACGGTGCTCGGCCGGATCTCGGGCCAGTTCGCCGGCATCAGCGGCGCCAACGTGTTCGCGACGCCGCCGCCGTCGATTCCCGGGCTGGGTTCGTTCGGCGGCTTCCAGTTCGAAGTCCTCGACCAGAGCGGCCGCGACATCGACGCGCTCGCGGCGGCGACCCGCGCGATGACGATCGCCGGCAACCAGTCGCCGCAGCTCGGCGGCCTGTTCACGTCGTTCACGGTCGATGACCCGCAGCTGACCGTGCAGATCGATCGCGACCGCGCGCTGGCGCTCGGCCTGCCGGTCAACGAGGTGACGAGCGCGCTGCAGATCTACCTCGGCTCGCAGTATGTCAACGACTTCGACTTCAACAACCGCGCCTATCGGGTCTACGTCCAGGCCGACCAGGCGTTCCGCTCGGATCCGGCCTCGCTGAAACACTTCTACGTCCGCAACGGCGCCGGCCAGATGATTCCGCTCGAGAGCGTCGTCCGGGTCAGCGAAGCGACCGCGCCGCAGGTCATCAGCCACTTCAACCTGTTCCGATCGGCGACCATCAACGGCTCGGCGGCGCCGGGATTCAGCTCGGGCCAGGCGCTCGAGGAGATGCAGCGGATCGCGGCCAAGACGCTGCCGCAGGGGATGTCGTTCGCGTGGTCGGGCCTCTCGCTCGAGGAGAGCAAGGCCGGCCGCCAGTCGTTCCTGATTTTCGGCCTCGCCATCCTGCTCGTCTACCTGACGCTGGCGGCGCAGTACGAGAGTTTGGTGCTGCCGTTCATCGTCCTGCTGGGCGTCCCGCTGGCGGTGATGGGGGCGCTTGGCGCGCAGTGGCTGCGCGGCTTCGCCAACGACGTCTACTGCCAGATCGGCCTGGTCATGCTGATCGGCCTGGCCGCCAAGAACTCCATCCTGATCGTCGAGTTCGCCGAGCAGCTGCGCCACAAGGGCGCCAGCGTCCTCGACGCCGCGGTCGAGGCGGCGCGGCTGCGGCTGCGGCCGATTGTGATGACCTCGCTGGCGTTCATCCTCGGCGTCCTGCCGCTGGTGTTCGCCTCCGGTGCGGGCGCCGAGGCGCGCAACTCGGTCGGGACGGCGGTCGCGGGCGGGATGATCGTCTCGACCTTCCTGAACCTGATCTTCATCCCGGTGCTCTACGTCGTCGTCCAGACGCTGCGCGGCGCGGGCCGGGAGAGCGCGCCTGGGGCGGCGGCCGAGCCGTCGCCGGCCAGCTGAGCGGGAGCACGGCGGTCCGACGGGTGCGCCCGTCGGGTCAGATCGAGCGGTAAGCGGCGGCTCGTTGACACTGTCCGAACTTGCGTAGTACGCTGCCCGGTCTATTTTCGGGGTGACAGAGGGGCCTGGGGCTTGCGCTTCGGGCGGTAGAACGTCAGGCCACGCGGCGGGGGCTGGACGGTCCCGCCGGCGCGGTCGGGCCTGGAGGGAGCGGGCGATGAACATCGACGAACGGGTCGTCGACGGAGTGACGATTCTGGACCTGAAGGGGAAGATGACGCTCGGCGAGGGCGACGAGCTCCTGAAGGATAAGATCAACTCGCTCATCCAGCAGGACAAGAAGAAGCTGCTGCTCAATCTCGAGGGCGTGCCCTACATCGACAGCGCGGGCCTCGGCGAGATTGTCCGGACCTACACCACCGTGAGCCGGCAGGGGGGCAAGCTCAAGCTGCTGAACCTCACCAAGCGCATCCAGGATCTGCTCGCGATCACCAAGCTGCTGACCGTGTTCGAGACGTATGAGTCCGAGCCGGAAGCTGTCAAGAGCTTCGGCAGCTAGCCAGGTCGAGTACGTAACCGCCGCGCTCTAATGGCGCGACACACACATCCGGAAGCCATCGAGGGGGCCGGGTCTCGCGACGAGCGCGTCAGCGCTCCCGCGCGCCCGGTTGCCCTGAGCCTCGTCCTGTCGCTCCGGCCGGGGCAGTGGACGAAGAACCTCATCATCTTCGCCGCGCTGATGTTCGGCCAGCGGCTGCAGGACGTGCGGGCCGTCCTCTATGCGGCCGGCGCCTTTGCCGTCTTCTGCGCGCTGTCCGGCGTGGTCTATCTCCTCAACGACGTCGCCGACAGACAAACCGACCGCAGCCACCCGGTCAAACGGTCGCGGCCGATCGCCTCGGGCGATCTGCCGGTCGGGGTGGCGCTCGCCGCCGCGGCCGTGATCGGCAGCGTCGCCCTGGCCGCCGGCTTCTGGCTGCGGCCGGCGTTCGGGGTCGTCGGGGCGATCTACGTCGCGCTGCTGGCCTGCTACTCGGGACCACTCAAGCACGTCGTCATCATCGACGTCCTGACGATTGCGGTCGGCTTCGTGCTGCGCGCCGCGGCCGGAGCGATCGTGATTGGCGTGCCGATCAGCCACTGGCTGCTGTTCCTGACGATTCTGCTGGCGCTCTTTCTGGCGCTCAGCAAGCGCCGCCACGAGCTGGTCCTGCTCGCCGACGGCGCCACCAGCCACCGGCCGATTCTCGAGGAATACACGCCGTACCTCCTCGACCAGATGATTGCCGTGGTCACCGCGTCGACGCTGGTGGCGTATGCGATCTACACGGTCTCGCCGGAAACGGTCGAGAAGTTTCATACCCAGATGCTGGGCCTGACGCTGCCGTTTCCGCTCTACGGCATCTTCCGGTACCTTTATCTGGTACATCAGCGCGAGGGCGGCGGCAGTCCGGCCGAGATGCTGCTCAACGACCGGCCGCTGCTCCTTTGCGTGGCGTTGTGGGCGGTGGCGGTCGGGCTGATCATTTACGGCCCGCCGGTCGCCTTTCTCGATGGATTGATCAGTTAGTACGTCATGGCCAAATCACGCGTCGCCCTGCTTCGCACCGCCCCTGCCACCGTCCTCGCCGACTACCACCGGGTGATGAACCTGGCGGGCTATCAGGATGTCATCGCCAAGGACGCCGACACGGCGCTCAAGGTCAACATCTCCTGGCATTTCTTCTTTCCGGCGACCTCGACCACGCCGTGGCAGCTCGACGGCGTGATCCGGGCGATGAAGACCGACGGCTACGACCCTGCGCTGATCCACGCCTGCCACAACCGCACCGTGGTGATCGACGCCCATCTGGGCGAGCGCGAGAACAAGCAGATCAACGTCGTCGCCGCGCACCGCCTGCGGAACATCCACATCTACGAGACCGAGGAGTGGATCAACATCCGCGACGCGGTCGGCGATCTGACGAAGAAGTTCACCTGCCTGAACGAGGTCTACCCGAAGGGCTTCATGATCCCGAAGCGCTTCATCGGCGAGAACATCATTCACCTGCCAACCATCAAGACCCACGTCTTCACGACCACCACCGGGGCGATGAAGAACGCGTTTGGCGGGCTGCTCAACGAGCACCGCCACTGGACCCACCCGGTGATCCACGAGACGCTCGTCGATCTGCTGATGATCCAGCAGAAGATCCACCGCGGCGTGTTCGCGGTGATGGACGGGACGTTCGCCGGCGACGGCCCCGGGCCGCGCTGCATGATGCCGTACACGAAGAACGTCATCCTCGCCAGCGCCGACCAGGTCGCGATCGACGCGGTCGCCGCCAAGCTGATGGGCTTCGACCCGATGTCGATCAAGTTCATCCGCATGGCGCACGACCTCGGGCTCGGCTGCGGCGACCCGCGCGACATCGAGGTGGTCGGCGACGCCGAGGCGGCCGCCGAGAACTGGCACTTCGTCGGCCCGTTCAAGAAGATGACCTTCGCCTCGCGGATGCAGCACCACATCTACTGGGGCCCGATGAAGAAGCCGATCGAATGGTCGCTCAAGACGGTGCTGGCGCCGTGGGCCTACATCGCCAGCGTGCTCTATCACGACAGCTTCTGGTATCCGCGCAACGCCAAGCGGCTGATGCACGACGTCCTGGCCAGTCCGTGGGGCCGGCTGTTCCGGAACTGGGAGACGGTCCAGTCGGACGGCACCGGCTATCCCGACGTCGGCAGCGACGTCGCGCAGATCGAGAAAACCGGGGCCCGCGCCTTTTACGAGTCGATTGGGATTCTGGGGACCTGCATCAAGGAAGCCCCGGAGTTCGGCAGCCGCCGCCGCAAGAAGGCGGCCGAATCGGCCCGGTGACGCGCCGCGCGGCGCACCCCTTCATGAAGAGTCCTGTATGACCGATTTTTCAGTGCGATCCGACAACGTCGACGTCGAGCAGATCATGCGGCAGATCCGCGCCCGAATCAAAGAGAAGCGCGGCGTCGATTACACCGAGGACGAGATTCGCGAACTGGCCTCGGTCAAGCTCGAGAAATTCCTCGACCCGCGCGGCGTCCGGTCGGACCTGCTCGAGCAGTTCCGGCGGAAGCGTGAGGCGTCGCTGCCGCCGAACTTCAAGTTCGAGGACACGACGCTGTTCGAAACCCACCGCGGCTTCCTGCACTTCATGCGCCGGCTGCTGCGGCCGATTCTGAAGCTGTTCTTCAACCCGAACCCGCTGATCGAGGCGCTCCATATCCAGTCGTAGCTCAACGCGCAGCAGGCGGCGCTCGAGCCGCTCTACTACGAGGTCATCCACAACCTCGTGCTCGAGGCGACGCGGCTCGGCATCGAGGTCAAGAACCTGAAGATGCGGGTCGAATCGATGTCGAGCCGGCTCGATTTCGACGAACGCCGGGCGCGCGCGCTCGAAGGGGTGGTGCAGTACCGCCCCGGCGCGGTGCCGCCGCTGCAGCCGCCGTCGGGCGG
>JANMWI010000042.1:0-6763 GCA_031393955.1 Acidobacteriota bacterium | reverse complement strand
TAGAGCGCCGACTTGACGTTGATGCGCATCACCTCGTCGATGTCCTCGTCGGTCAGTTCGGACGGCGCTCGGGTGATGCCCTGGCCGACGTTGTTGACCCAGGCATCGATCCGCCCGAAGGCGGTCATCGCGTCGGCGACGACGCGCTGCACGTCGGCACGGCGGGTCATGTCCGCGACGACCGGGTGGGCTCGCCCCTGACACTGCTCCGCCACGGCCGCCAGCGCCTCCGCCCGGCGCGCCACCAGGACGACGCGATCCTGGCGCTCCGCCAGCTCCACCGCCAGCGCCGCGCCGATCCCTGAACTGGCACCGGTGATCACGACAACCTGTTCACTCATCGACCGATCTTACTTCGGTGCCGGGGTCAGGATCACGGTCGCGGCCGGGTGGCCGTCTGTCCAGCCCGGCCGCCCGTCCATCAATGCGAACGCATCCGCGGTCCTACGGTGCCTGAGGCGCCGCACCGTCAGCCGCGATGATCTGCAGGCCGTTCAGAGGCGCACGAAGAGTCGTGTTCCCCCCTGTCAGCGGCGTCGCGGTCAGGGTGAACCCCGTCCCGTCGATCGTGAACTTCAGGTAGTTGCCGGCGGTGCCGCTGCCGTCCACGAACGTCGAGACGAAGTTCGTATTCGCGGCGTCCGAGAGCGTCGACGTCATCGTCGCGAGCCCCGGGCCGCTGATGCTGTAGCGGGCAGTGCGGGTGTAGCCGCGATTGTCGCCGTCCACGTAGACGTAGATGTCGTAGAGACGTTTCGGAAGCCCGGACAGCGTGACCGTGGAGCTGGATGATGTGGTTGTATCCAGGTAGCCCTTCATCATTCGCCGGTTGCCGGCCTGATCTAGGACGGGGGTTATCCAGGTGCTCGCCGATGCCCACGTGACGCTCGCGGTCGAGGCGGCGCCGTTGCCGTCCGCCAGGAGCAGCGGCGTGCTCCGCGCCGGCCCCGCCGCATTGTTCCAGTGAGCGGCCGGAATCACGCCCGCCACTTCGCCGGCCGCCATCAGCGCCGTACTCGCGCCGGTGAAATTGATCCCGATCGGGGCCGGGAGCGCCCCGGGCGCCGACGGGACGATCTGCACGGCGTTGATCGCGGCGCGGAGGGTCGCGGTGGCGGCCACGGTGGGGGTGGCGGTGATCGTGAACCCGCTGCCGGTCACGGTGAACTTCACGTAGTTGCCGTTCGAGTTGACGGCCGGCGTGAAGGCCGTCGCGAAATCGGTACTGGCCGCATCGGTGAGGCCGACAGTCGACTGCGCGATCCCGGGGCCGCTGATCGTGTAAGCGGCCGAGCGCGCGTAGCTCCGATTGTCGCCATCGGCGTAGACGTAGACGTCGTACGTGCCCTGCGCCAGTCCGGCGATCGCCACCGTCGTCGAGGGTCCGGGCGTGTCGAGGTAACCCTTCATGAGACGCGGGTTGCCGCTCTGGTCGGCGATCGGCGTCTGCCAGGTGTTGTTCGCGGCCCAGGTCGCGGTTGCGCCCGACGCGGTGCCCGACTGATCGACGAGAGCGAGCGGAGCGCTCCGCACCGCCCCGGTGGCGTTGTTCCAGTGGGATTGCAAGACGGTGCCGGCGGTTTCGTTGGCAGCCATGCCGGTCGGGCTGCTGCCCACGAAGTTGATGCCAATCGCGCCGAGTCCGGCAGAGGTGTTGTTGACGTTGACCACTACCGGGCTGGCCGAGCGGGTGCGCCCGCTTGGGGCGCTCGTCCCGGTGACCGTGATCCAGAAGCTCCCGGAAGCCGCCGTCGAGGGAACCGCCACCGTCATGGTCGCGGTCCCGGAGCCGGTCAGGACCGGCGGGTCGAACGAGACGGCGACGCCCGCGGGCTGACCGCTGGCGCTCAGGCTCACCGCTTCGGCGTAGCCTCCCGCTGCGCCGACCGAGACCGAGAAGGTGGCGCGGCTGCCCGGCGCGACGGTGCGGCCTCCCGGCGCGACGCTGAGAGAGAAGTCCGCGGGCAGCAGGCCATAGACCGCCACCGCGCCGTCGTTGGTGGCCAGGTACACTTTTCCTCTGGCCACGACGGGTGGAACGAATTTCACCAGCGTCCCAGCCCGGTCGCGCGCCGCGTTCTGCTCGCTGCTCCAGACTTCGCGGAGAGTCTCGGCATCGAACGCGCGCAGGATGCCGGCGACCAGTCCGTGAATGCCGTCCTGGTTCGTCGGCATCGATGCCCAGACGATGCCGGTACCAGCGCGGGATCCGTTGGCGGAGAGCGTCAGCGAGCCCCCCGGGTGCCCCGGCGAGACGACATCCCCCTGCGCGTACGGAACAGTGGTGAGCCGGCCGCCACTGAAGCTGTACGCCTTCAGCACGTCGTCTTCGGACCAGTTGTAGACGAGCGCTCCGGCCGCCGGCGACGTCCACGACACCACGCCGCCCATGACGTGGCCGCCGCTGACCGGTAGCTTCTGGACGATCTGCGTATCCTTCGCGACCTTGTGTCCGAGGTTGTTGGCATCGAGTAGATAAAGAACCCCCTCCTTGCCGCCGCCGAGCAGTAGGCTCGTCCCGGGCAGCAGCGTGAAGCCCGAGCCGCTCAGATCGTTGTCAGCGATCGTGAGCTGGGCTTCGTTGCCGGGGGTGAAGTAGTCGAGGAGAGTGAGCCCGGCCAGGCCGACGCGGAACTTCAGCAGCGAATTGCCGAAATTGCGGGTTCCGTCCCAGGTGCCGTTCCCGGTCGCGAAGTAGGCGTTGCCGGCGGCATCGAGGGCCGGCGCGCGGCCGCCCTGCCAGATGCCGCCCAGGTACGCGTCAGGGGTGACCGCGACAATCGCCACCCGGGCCAGCGTGCGGGCGTCGAATCCCATGATCCAGCCATGACTGGGAGCGATATCCTCGTGCGCCGCCCACGCCACCAGCACGACGCCGTTGCTGAGCGCGAGACCGGCGCGTTGGATATGGACTTTCGGGTCGAACGTGATGACCCTGCCGGCGGTGCCGACCGTGGAGTCGGGGGCGGTGCCTTCGACCGACCCGGCGATCGCTGCCGGGCTCCCGGCGCGCTCCGCGCCGGTGGCGACGTCCAACGCGTGAAGCCGCTGCGCATAGACGCCGCTTTCCTTCGTCCGCGCGACCAGGAACAGCGTGCCGGTTGCAGGATCGATGACCGGCGTGCCCTGAATCCCGACGTTGCCGACCATGTTGCGGTTCGGGGGCGTGATGTCGGTGACCGGTACGGCGGTGACCGCCGGCGGGCTCGTGAAGTCCTTCATCCACAGCGGCGTCGAGGACGGGCTGTCGGCGTCGAACGCGTAGACCTTGTCGTTCATGGTCGCGACGTACAACACGTTGCGCGGCGTCCCGGCGATGACGACGCCGGACATGTAGAGCGGCTGAGCGTAGACGGCGCCGTCCACCGCGTAGGCGTAGAGCCGGCCGAACTGCGTGGGGTTGACGTTGGCCGCCGTCAGCGTCGTCTCGGAGAGGTTCGCGCCGGTCCGCTGGGCATCGTAGCGATTGGTCAGGACGTTGACCTGGGCGTGCAGCGCGAGGGGAACGAGCGCCGCGGCGGCGGCGAGCCATGCGGCGATCAGGGGTATCCGGGCGCCGACTCTGAACCGCGCGGCGCGCCGGCGCGCCCGCTTGCAAGCTTCCGGAATCCGCATCAGTGTTCCCTTGCCGCGCGCTTCTAACGACGCTTAGACCCAATGACCGACATCAGTCGGTCACAGAATTACCGATACTACATCTTCCCGCGGCACGAAGCCGCGGGCCGTCGCTGCACATTCAGGGCAACGGCCTCTTCGATTACCTCACCTGGATCGGCGCCTGGAGCACCCACTCGCCGCTGAGGCGCCGCACCTCGAGCCACAGGTTCTGCGGCGCTGCTGGTGTGATTTCGAAGTCGTAGGTCTCGCCGACCGCGATCGGCTGACGTGCGGGACGCGGCCGGCGTTGTGAGACCGGCAGGGCGGCTCCGTCCTTGCTGACAGGGGTCCATTCCTTGATGCCGGTCTGGTCCGTGAGGAAGGCGGTGAGCCCCACGTTGGTGGACGTGATGTTGATGAGACGCAGACGATGGCGCACGCCGGCGCGCATGACGATTGGTGCCGGGGTGGCGCGTCCGTTGAGCGCGAACGGCTCGCGCTCCCCCGCCGTGACCGCGCCGTTCAACCCGATGATGGCAAGGTGATCCGTCGCCGGATCGTAATTCTCCCCTGGCTCGAGCACGAGCAGCGCGCCGTACATTCCGCCGGCGAGCTGGGCTTCGTCGTGCCAGTGGGTGTGGTACATGAACGTTCCGGCGCGCGGCGGCGTGAAGCGGACGACGAACGACTGGCCGGGCGCGATCGGTGAGGCGACCTGCGAGCCGGTACCGCCGAATCCGGGGACGCCATCGAAGTAGCTCTCGATCTCCATCCCGTGCCAGTGAATCGCGGTCGGCTCCGACATCCGGTTCACGACCGTGACCTCTGTCGTTTCGCCGCGATGCGCGACGAGGATCGGTCCGGGCACCGGTCCCGAATCGACCCGCGGCGCATCGGTGCCTTCCAGGTCCATCCGGTAACCCTTCGCCGTCCCGTAGCGGTTCGCCTCCTCGCGCAGAATCAGCGACAGCCGCTGCACCGGCAGCGCGGTATCCGCGGCGGGCGCCGTCGAGGGACCCGCGACTTCGATCCCCACGACCAGACCGGCCATGCCGAAGGCGTCGGGGCCGCTGGTATGCAAGGCGTGCGCGTCCGGCTTGCCGGCGACATGCCCTGCCGCGGTCGCATCCGAATGCATGGTCGGCATCGCGGCCATGTGCGGCACCATGTGACAGTGGAACAGCCAGTGTCCGGCCCGTGACGGCGTCCACGCCAGCGAGAACGTCCTCCCCGGCATCACGGCCTCGGTCACCTCGGTCCGCTCCTCGTCCTCGCTGAACGCGTGGTCGGTGATGCCGTCGCCGGACGCGAGCACGGTGAAATGAAACCCGTGCAGGTGCAGCGCGTGCTGCTCGCACGTGAGATTCAGGACGCGCCAGCGGACTGTGTCGCCGGCCGCGTACGCCAGCCGTGTGGTGTGCGGCCAGGACGCGCCGTTGATGACATAGACGGCGTCCGGGGGATTGGTCGCGCAGGGGCCCACCGGCGGGCCGTCCTGGTAACTCGAGAGGACCATCACGCGATCCGTCGCCGGCGCCCCGGCTCGGTCCACGACGATCGCGCCGTTCAGCTGCGAGTCCACGCGTGTCCGCCCGGTGAAGGTGCGCGACGATGTGGTGCCCCAGTAAGAGAACGTGCCCGGGGCATTCAGCGAAAAGCGGACGTCGCGGGCGGCGCCAGGGGGGATCGCGATCGCTTCGCACGTCGTCGCGGGCCGAGCGCACAGGCCGCCGACGCGCAGTTCGGACGCGAGGTCGTTGCGGAGCGACAGCGCGATGGTGGTACCGGCCGGGACGCGGATGAGCGGCCCCGGGACCGACGGTGCCGCCCCTTCCTCGCTGAACGCCGCGACGTCGAGCGCCTGGCCGTCCGGGCCCGTGGGACGCCATCGTCCGATCCCGGCCACCAGCCGGATGTTCAGCGTTGCCGCCTCGATCCGGCCGGCCGCGATGCGGTTGTCATTGTTCACGGCCACCGGCGGGACGGCGGGCGCCGCAGCGAGCGCCGTGGCGAGAAGGAGTGAGACGATCGAAGCAGTCAAAGCCCCTCCCGAGGATAGTTCCGAAGCGCGGACTATAGCACCGAGCGGGTGTCCGGCCGTCGCCGCGGTACTTCCGTACGGGGCGCTTGACGAACGCTGCGGAGTGCGCGAGGCTGGGAGCCGTCGCGCACCCTCATTCTCCAAGGAGGACACCCATGAGTGCCACCACGGTGAACCCCGGCCGTCGCGTCTTCTTCACCCGCGTCTTCGGCACGGCTGCCGCCGCCGGCCTCGTCATGCCGCGGGTCGCCCAGGCCATGCAGCCTGCCGCGTCCACTTCCGGACCGGACAGCTGGATCAGCCAGGTCAAAGGGACCCACCGCGCCCTGTTCGATTTCCCGCAGCATAAGTTCGGCGCGCCGCAGCTGCACATCCTGAATTACCTGAACACGTACAAGGGCGCCTACAAGAGCGAGGCGGGCACGGTTGGCGCTGTCGGCACGTTCTACGGCATCGGCAACCAGTCGAGCATCGCGCTCGCGTTCGACGACGCCGCGTGGGCGAAGTACGGTTTCGGCGAGTACCTCGGGCTGAAGGATGCAGCGGGCAAGCCGTACACCCGCAACGTCTTCAACAGCCCGACAAAAGACGATGCCCATCTGCTGTTCCAGGCGATGCAGGTGCCGGCCATTCCGGCGCTCGCGGAGGCGATGCCGGCGCTCGGCATCGAGAGTTTGCAGAAGATGGGGACCACCTTCCTGCTGTGCAACAACGCGCTCGGCGCCTGGACGCTGGAGCTCGAGGCACGCGGGAAGGGGACGATGGCGGACATCAAGAAAGATCTCGAGGCGCACCTGCTGCCCGGCGTGACGCCGGTGCCGGCGATGGTGATCGCCATCGAGAAGGCCCAGACCGCCGGCATCCGCTACAACCGCCAGTAGGAATCCTCGATCGCTTCTCCATGTCCGGCTTTCGTCCCGATACAACGACAGCCGGCATGGTGAAGCGGAACGTGCGGCTTGCCTATCCCGCCCTAGTAAAGGATGGTACCGCTACGGGGATTCGAACCCCGGTCCCGTGGCTGAGAACCACGTGTCCTGACCCCTAGACGATAGCGGCACACGGTGCGACAGGAACCCCCAATGTTAGCAGCCGCTCCTGCTGCGGTCAAGGTTTGGCTGTGTA
>JANMWI010000011.1:0-1833 GCA_031393955.1 Acidobacteriota bacterium | reverse complement strand
CCAGCGAGCGATAGTCGGTGACGACACGCCTGAGCGCGACGCCCGCAATCCTCTCGTCGAGCGCCGCGGCATAGAGCGCGATCACGCCGTGCGGACCGTCGCCGACCAGCGAAATCCTGCCGGAGATGCCGCGCCCGCGCAGGTAGTCGACCGCCCGCAGCGCGTCGTGGACCTGGCCGCCAAGCAGCGGCCGGCCGAGCATCAGCGTGAACCAGGTCAGGTAGGCCTCGTCTGCGATCCGCCCGGGGAAATAGAAGCGGCCGCGCGGCGGATAGGCAATCGCGCAGTCGCCGCGGCCGCGCACGTCGATCGCCGCGACGCGGCAGCCGCCCCTGGCGCACAGCCGCTCGGCAAACGCATCCTCGGCGGTCGAGCTCCACGCCGCTCCTTCGCCGATATACAGCACCGTCGGGGTTGACGGACCTGCGTTGTCGGGCGTCAGCAGCCAGCCCGGGATCCTGATCTCCTGCTCGCTGGTGAACTCGAACTGCTCGGCGCGGTAGCCCGGCTTCACGATTGCCGCCAGCACCCGACCCTCAGGCGCCCGCTCGCGCGGCTGGTCGATCACCAGCACGGTCCGCACACGGCGCCGCAGATCGTCCGCCCCCTCAGCCGGCGGCGTCGGCAGCGCCGCGGCCATCTGCCGCGTGATCGACAGCGCCGTCTCGCCGCCGAACGATGTCGTGACGAAGCCGGTCGGCGTCACGAACAACTCCTCATCGCTCTCGACCGCCTGCGACGTCTCACCGTCGTCCGCATCCCGGACCTCGAGCCAGCGGTTGAACCACCCGTAGGTGGCGCGGCGCATCTCGTAAACGTAGCCATGGCGGACGGTCGTCGCCCTCAGCGCCACCCGCTCGGCGGCACCCAGGATCCCGTAGGCGCGCTTGTACCCGTCCACCTGCTCAAGCGAGCCCGAGATGTATTCCGGGGAGTAAGTGTGCCCGGCATCGTGCAGGGTGACGCCAATCAGCAGCGGCCGAGGCGCGAACGCGTACAGCAGGTCGGCCCGGTCGATGCCACGCGCCAGCCCCGGCACGATATTCTGCTCAGCATCGTCGGCCGACCCCGGCGGCTCGACGTTGGTCTGCGCGAGATCCTCGGTGTTGCCCTCGGAGACCACCGCGACGCGGATGCGGCTGTCGAGCGCCGCCAGGAACTGCGTCAGCGTCGCGCCGCCGGACTGCCCGCAGCAGCCAATCCGCTCCGGGTCGACCTCGGCTCGCGTCAGCAGGTAATCGATGCCGCGGATGCCGTCCCAGGCGCGGAACAGACCGAAGTTGGCGCCGAGCAGGATAAGCCGCCGGCCCGCGTACTCGTGCTCGCCGGTGCCGCCGCCGTCAATCGCCGAATCGCCGGGCTGGCGGCCGGGATATTCGATCCGCTCCCCCTGGCCGAACGGGTCGTAGGCAAGGACGACGTAGCCTTTGCGCGCGAGATTCGAGAACAGCTTCTGGTAGCTCGGGTAGGCCTTGCCGTTGGTCGAGTGTCCTAGGGGCGAGAGGATGGCGGGGCGCCGCCCGGGCGTGGACGGGAGATACAGGTTCGCCGTGACGTAGAGCCGGTCGCGGCTCTCGAACGCGACCTTCTCTATTCGGTAGCCCGTGCGGACGACCGTTCCGGTGACACGCGCGTTGAGCGGCGTCTTGCGCGGCTGACTGCCGAGCATCCGCCACAGTTCCTCGACGATGATTTTCTGGCGATCGAGGACCCCCTGCCTCGTCGTGATGGCCCGGACGATCCGCTGGCGACGCTCCCGCGCCTCGCCGGTCAGCCGCACCAGGTAGCGCTCGAGGTCGCGCGAGTAATCCGGCAGCGCCGCGACCGGGGCGT
>JANMWI010000037.1:0-50423 GCA_031393955.1 Acidobacteriota bacterium | reverse complement strand
GGCACCAACTTCGGATCGAAGGTGCTGGGACTTCCCGGCACCAACGGCCCCGACCCGCGCGAGAGCGGCATGCCGCCGTTCTACATCGGTGGCTATTCGGCGTTGGGCAATCCGGAAGGCTGGAATCCGTTGTTCCGCAACGATCAGTCCTATACCTTCAACACGAATGCCAGCTGGACGAGAAGCACGCACGACGTGCGCTTCGGATTCGACTTCGTGCATCACCTGATGAACCACTGGCAGCCGGAACTGGGCGAAGGGCCACGTGGCGCCTTCTACTTCGATCCCGGCGTGACCGCGCTCAACCCCGACGCGATTGATGCCTCGGTCGGATTCCGGGGGGACACGCCGTCGTTCGAAAATGACTGGAACGCGCTCGCCGGCTTCCTGCTCGGCACGCCCACTGTTTCGGGGAAGAGCACCCAGTTCATCAAGATGGACAGCATGGAGAACCAGTACGCGCTGTTCGCGCGCGACCGCTGGCGGGTGCGGCCGAACCTGACGCTCGACCTTGGGCTGCGGTGGGAGCTCTATCCGAATCGGCGGCGCTCGGGCGGCCTGGGGATCGAGTCGTACGACCCGACCACCAATGAGGCATTGATCGGCGGACGGGGGGGGATCCCGCAGGACAACGGGGTGGGCTACAGCAAGAAGCTGTTCGCCCCGCGCCTCGGCTTCGCCTACCAGATGAACGACAACACGGTGATTCGAAGCGGCTACGGCGTCACGTATCATTCCCACCCCTGGGGCGCGCAGGCGCTGCGCGGATGGTTCCCGCTGACTGTTGTCGCCGTCTTCAACGGCGTCAACGGCTACCAGCCGGTGACCACGAGCCCCGGCTACGTGGCGGCGGGTGTGCCGAACGCGCCGCTCGGTCCCACGGTCGGCATCCCGTCAATCTGCTGCCCCGACATCAGCACCGGACGGGTTCCGCTGCCGCTGGTCGCCGAGACCGGCTATCCGGTGGCCAACCAGGAACTGCATCGAGGCTACATCCAGTCGTGGAACATGATCATCGAGCGCAAGTTCCCGGCTGAATTCGTAGCGACCCTCGGCTACGTCGGGTCCGCCTCGATCCGGGGCTTCGCCTTCCTCGACATCAACGCATCGCAGATTCCCGGGTCCGGCGATGAGGGCCGTCCGCTGTTCCAGAAATTCGGGCGCACCACGACGACGCGGGAGTGGGACGGCCGCACGCACAGCATCTACCACTCGCTTCAGACCAGCCTCAATCGACGCTTCTCCGGGGGTCTGCTGATCAAGGCCGCGTACACCTTTTCGAAGGCCATCGACGAGGCTCCCTATTCGGACTGGACGGAGTTCCGGTATAACGCGCCCAGCGTTTTCTATCGCAATCGCGCGCTGGCAAACCACGACATTCCCCACAACTTGCAAGTCGGGTTCGTGTACGAACTGCCGTTCGGCAGCACGAAGAAGTGGGCGAGCTCAGGGAGCAGCGCGGCAATACTTGGCGGCTGGCAACTGAACGGGCTCTTCGCCGCGTACTCAGGCCGTCCGTTCAACCTGACCGCGTCAGGCTCCTCGCTGAATATGCCCGGAAACCAGCAGACTCCGGACCAGATCAAGCCGAATGTCGAGATCTTCGGCAAGGTGGGCAGCGATGGCACGTGGTTCGATACGACCGCGTTTGCCAGGGTCACCGACGTTCGTTTCGGCAACGTCGGCCGCAACACGATGCGCGGTCCGGGCGTGGTCAACCTCGATGCCAGCCTGTTCCGTACTTTCAAGGTGACGCCGCGGTTCGATCTGCAGTTCCGGGCGGAAGGCTTCAACGTGACCAACACGCCGCACTTCGGCAACCCGAACGGCAACGTCAACAGCTCGAACTTCGGGAAAGTGCGAAGCATCCAGACCGCGGATGCACTCGGTCAGTCGCGCGAGTTCCGTTTCGGTCTGCGTCTGGGCTTCTAGACGCGAGTCTCAAGGGAAGGCGGACGCAGGCAGTCGTGTCTGCGTCCGCCCATGACGGCTTGTCCGGGGACAGCGGTTCCTGAACAGCGGTATCATCCGGGCGGCGGGGGCCCCCTGCGGCCGTCACCTGCCAGGAGGAGATGCCATGGCCCCTTCGACGTCCCCGGTTCCGCCCCCCGCCGAAGCAATGTTCCGGATGGTCACCGGCTTCTGGGTCAGCCAGATCATTGGCGTCGCCGCCAAGCTGGGCATCGCCGAGCACCTGCACGACGGTCCCAAATCCGCCGACGACCTCGCCCGGCTCACCGGCTCGGACCCGGTGGCGCTGTTCCGCGTCCTCCGCGCGGCGGCGTCGCTCGGCGTCTTCCAGCTGTCCGCTGACAACCGCTTCTCGCTCACGCCGCTTGGCGAGACGCTGCGCTCCGGCGTTCCCGGCTCGATGCGTGAAATGGCGATCATGCAGACCTCCAAGGGGCACTGGCTGCCGTGGGGCAGACTCGACGACGCCGTCCGCACCGGCACGCAACAGACCGTCGCCACCCTGCAGTGCGAACTGTTCGAGCACTACGCGAACTCGCCGGAGGAGGCGGCCGCCTTCACGGGTGCGATGGGCAATCTCTCGGCGATCGTCGCCTCCGAAGTGGCCGCCCATGTCGACACTTCCGGGCTGACCCGCGCCGTGGACGTCGGCGGCGCCGAGGGCACGCTCATCGCCGCACTGCTCGGCAAGAATCCCTCGCTGAAAGGCGTCGTCTTCGATCTCCCTCACGTCACCGCCAGCGCGACCGCGAAACTCGCCGGCCAGGGCCTGCTCGATCGCTGCGACGTCGTTGCCGGTGATTTCTTCAAGAGCGTGCCACCCGGCGACCTCTACGTGCTCAAGCAGATCCTCCACGACTGGAACGACGATCAGGCAAAGACGATTCTGCGCAACTGCGCGCAGGCGATGTCGCCGAAGGGGCGCGTCGCGATCGTCGAAATGGTCATTCCAGACGACGGCTCGCCGTCACTGGCACAGCTGATGGACGTGAACATGCTGGCGATCCTGCCCGGGCGGGAGCGGACCCAGGCGGAATACACCACACTGCTCGAAGCCGCAGGCTTGCGCTTCGTCCGTCTGGTGCCGACGCATTCGCCGTTTCAGATTCTCGAAGGCGCCCGCGCCTGACGAACACGGGCCGCGGCTCGCGTTCAGTCAACCCCGGCCGGTCACGCTGACGCGCGGCGCCGGCGGCGCGTTACGGTGCGCGCCGGGGCCGCGGCGGCGGCGACCATCCGCGCCATCAAGTCGGCGGCCTGCGAATCGGTCAGCCCCTGCTCCCGGGCCAGCGACTGCCACGTGACGAAGCCGAGCGCGTGACCGATCGCCGCGCGGACCGCGCGCGGACCGCCGGCACCGCCCCTGCCGACGATCAGCGCGTCGCGGGCCGCCGCGAGATAGCTGCGGTAGCCACCGAGCATCCGCCTGACTATCGGCATGACCGCCTCGTCGCGCAGGATGTTGCTGATCATCCCCTCGGTCCGCCGGTAATAGGCGTAGAGCTCCGCCAGCGCCGTCCGCAGGCGGGCGCGCGGACTCCGGATCGCCGTCCAGCGCGCCAGGTCGGGGGCCGGATGGCCGGCGACCCAGTGCGCCGTGCACGCCGCAAAGAGGGCCGCCTCATCCGGAAAATGGCGATAGACCGTCGACCGGCGGACCCCGGCGCGCCCGGCAATTGCGCTGACCGAGGTCCGCGACGGCCCGACCGTGCCGTGCAGCGCGACGATGCTCTCGGTGATGCGCCGCCGGGTGCGCTGCTCCGCCGCGGCGCGCCTCGTCATCCGGTACTGCCGCTTTTCATCGGGCATGTATGTCCTCCCAATTTGACATGGTGCCGGCGCGTCACTATATTTAACGCGACACTACCGTCCACTCAAAGGAGAAAACGATGCAGGCAATGGCGGCGCGGGTTCTCGGGCCCGGTCAGGGCAAAGCCGGGTTTCTCGGCAGCATCGGCGTCCGGTTCATGATCGACGGCGAGGAGGCGCAGGACCGCTTCTCCCTGGTCGAGCACCCGATGTCGGCGCGCGCGCTGGCCGCGCCGCTGCACCGGCACCTGCGGGAGGACGAGTACAGCTACGTCATCCAGGGACGCGTCGGCGCGCTGCTCGGCGACGAGGTGGTCATCGGCGGCCCCGGCGACTTGATCTTCAAGCCGCGGAACCAGTGGCACACGTTCTGGAACGCCGGCGACGAGCCGGCGCGGATTCTGGAAATCATCTCGCCGGCCGGGTTCGAGCGGTTCTTCGCCGAAGTGGTCGAGCTCGGCGGTGTCACCCAGGCCGAGCCCGAGGTCCTCGGCGCCCTGTGCGCGCGCTACGGTCTCGAAATGGATCCCGCGAGCATCCCCGGGCTCGTCGAACGCTTTGGGCTGCACTTCCCGGGTGAGCCGCTGTAACGGGCGGCGGCACGGTGAAGGACGCCGCCGGCACGCACCGGGTGTGGTCAGAAGCCGACCACGAGCGTGACCAGTCCATTGCGTCCCGGTGCGTAGACCCAGCGCGGACCGGCGCTCGAGTACAGGGACGCGTCGAGCAGGTTGCGCACAGTGCCTCGCACGGCGAGGCGCCTCGACTGGCGCCAGCCGGCGCCTGCGTCGAACATCGCGAATCCGGGCGTCGGCACCTCGGTCGGCCCGGCCGCGTCGTGCCGTGCGACCGCGGCCAGGCGCAGATACGACGTCACACGCCGGCCCGCCGAATGCCGGACGATGACCGCTAGCGAACGGGCCGGGATGTCGTCGAGCGGCCGCCGATTGTCGGCATCCCGCCCGCTCGCGGCCTGCGTCGTCACGGCCATCGCCACCCCGTGTGGAAGCGCGGCCTCCGCTTCGAACTCGGCGCCGCGAATGCGCGCCGCGCCGCGATTGCGGAAAAAGAAGTTTCCGCCGTCGGGCGTGTAGCGCTCGACGAGATTGGCAATGCGATAGTCGTAGCCGGCGCCGGACAGACGGACGGGACCGGAGTGCCAGCGGGCGGTGAGATCGATCTGCCGGCTGGTCTCGGGTTCGAGGTCGGGGTTGCCTTCGATGAAGCCCCGGCCCACCGGGCCGCGGTAGAACCGATCCGACAGCGTCGGATCGCGAAACCCCCGCGCCACCTGGGCCGTGAAGGTGACCTGCCCCGGCGCCGCCACTGTCGCTCCGAGAAGCCCGGCGACGGCGGCATTCCCGACCTGACGGTCCCCAAAGTAGCCGCCCGTGTTGATGCTTCGCACGGTATCGGCGCGCAGCCCGGCCGCGATCCGCACCCGGCGGGAGACCTGGCTTTCGGTCTGGGCGAAGACGCCGCCGGCCGCCCGATTGGCGGAGTCGATCGAATGGTTCGTCTGGGTGGCGACGACGGCGCCGGCGAGGCTGTAGGCGACCGCGGTGTCGAGCGCCTCGAGCCCGTCGCGCGCCTGAACGTCCCCGCCGACCTGCAGTTTCACGATCGAGAATCCGTGCTCCGCCGTGACCCGCAGCTGGGTTTCGCGCGACGACACGTCTGCCCGGCTGACACTGCGCGGCTGCTTCGCGGTCGGCAGCCGATCCTGTTCGGTACGGTCGGCGGCGAGCGCGAACAGCGCCGAGACACGGACATTGCTGAACCAGCCGGCGGTCCGGTCTTCGTACGACGCCGCCAGCCGATGCGAGTTTTCATAGGGAGTGGTCGTCCGCAGCGTCGCGGCGTCGCGGCGCGGCCGGCCGATGCCGCGGCCCAGGTCGGACTGCCACCCGGCCGACCAGAGACGCCTGCCGGTGTCGTGCTCCCAGCGCGCTTTGATTCCGCCGTCGCTCCATCCGGAGTTCGGGACGCTGCCCACGGGTGACCGGTAGTCGTCGAACTCCCGTCCGCGCAGCGCGACGAGGATCCCGCCCGCTGACACTTCGACATCGCCGCGGCGCTCCGGCACGCCGGCGCCAAGCGTGGCCGAGACCCTGGCCTGCAGCCGCGGTTCCTGGCTGGGGCGCCGTGTGCGGACGGCAATGATCCCGCCGAACGCGTCAGATCCGTACGCGACCGAGCCTGGTCCGCGGGCAATCTCCACGCGTGCGATGTCCGCCGGATCCAGGAAGGCGGCGTTCGGTCCCGCCCGCCGCTCCGTGGAGACGCGGCTGCCGTCGAGCAGGATCAGCGATCGGCCGCGCGCCAAGCCGCGGATGGCCGGGACCGCGCCCTGCCCTTCGGAAATGAAGCTGACGCCAGGCACGTTCTCGAGCGCCTGGCTCAACGTCGACGGTCCGCGCAGTTCCAAATCCGCGCCGGGCAAGACGGTCGTCGATTCACCAGGCGCGCTGTCGATCTCGGGGGACACCCCCGCGATCGACACCGATTCGGTGTGCGCCGACTCCGCCATGAGGATCACGTCTTTCGCCGCGTCCCACGCCAGCAGACGGATCGGACGCGCGACGCGGCCGTCCGGCAGGATCACGATGACCGTGACGGGCAGCGGGGGCGGCGGCGTCCAGCGGAAGCGTCCCGCGCGGTCGGTGCGCACGGTCCCGCGATAGCCGATGATCGCCACCTCGGCGCCGGCAATCGGGGCCGCGGTGCCGGCGTCGATCACGACCCCGGTCCAGTCGGCCGGGCGAAGCGGCATCAGCAGACCGGTCAGCAGCAGCGCGGCGCAGAGTGGCACCGTGCCACTGTACTCTCGATGTCCAGCACTGCGCGGTGAATGGCTTACGCCAGTGCCCCCACCGCATCCGCCAGGGCGGCGCCGACGTCCGCCTCGATCTTCAATTCGGCCAGATCGTCGCCGCGGGTGCGGCCGCGATTGACGATCGCGATCGGCAGGCCGGCCTCGTGGGCGAGGCGCACGAACCGGAAGCCGGAGTACTCCGACAGCGACGAACCGGCGACGAGCAGCGCATCCGCGCCGGCCAGCGTCTCACGCGCCGACGCGTAGCGCTCACCCGGCACGTTCTCGCCGAAGAACACGACGTCCGGCTTGAGCAGGCCGCCGCAGCGCTGGCAGCGCGGCGGCGCGAACGGCTCGATAATCGCGCCGTCGACGTCGGCATCGCCGTCCGGTGCGGTCGCCGCGTCACCCTCCCAGCCCGCATTGGCGGCCGCGATCGCCGTCTGCAGATCCGCCCGGCTGGTCCGATCGCCGCAGCCCAAACAGACGACGATGTCGAGGCGGCCGTGGAGGTCGAGGACGCGGCGGCTGCCGGCGCGCTGGTGGAGACGGTCGACGTTCTGGGTGATGAGGTGGAGCAGGGTGCCGGCCGCTTCCCAGGCGGCGAACGCACGATGCGCGGCGTTGGGCGCGGCGCTGGTGAATCGCGGCCAGCCGGCGTAGGCGCGCGCCCAGTAGCGGCGGTAGACCGGCGCCTGCGTGCGGAAGGCCTGGAACATCACCGGCGGCCGCCGCTTCCACTCCCCCTGGTCGTCGCGGTAGTCGGGGATGCCGGAGGCGGTGCTGCAGCCGGCGCCGGTCAGAGCGAACACGCGCTGGTGGCGCGCGACCCAGCTCCGCAGCCCCCGATCGTCGAATGCGGACATCGACGTCGATCCTATCGCAGCCGCCCGCGGTCAGCGTCCGGCGTCTCTCGGGTCAACGTCGCGGGCGGGAAAGGCCGGCGCCTCCCCCGCCCGCTCGATCTCTTCTAGCCGCGGCGGCGCGCCCGGCGATCCTGCTTGAGGTCCCGGTGGTCTTTTCTGAGATCCTTCCCGTCCTTCTTCGCCTCGCCGCGATCCTTCTTCAGCTCGCGCTTGTCGCGCTTCAGCTCGGCCGCATCCTTCTTCGCCTCGGCCTTGTCGCCGGCGGCTTTGTCGGCCTTCAGATCGGCCTTGTCCTTGGCGACGTCCGCCCTGTCCTTCGCGAGCTCCTTGCGGTCACCCTTCAATTCTCGGGCGTCCTGCCGCTGTTCTTTCCGATCCTTCCGGACTTCCTGCCCGGCGAACGCCGTGACGCAGACACCGAGCATGAGTGCGACGGCCATCGATACGATCCGCTTCATGAAAGACCTCCGTGCCGGTATCACGCCCCGGACGTGGCGTTGGGGAGACACAGGTGGTTAGACCCGGGCCACGCCGCGGTGGTTAAATCCGCTCGCCGGCAGACGACCAGACAGCCAGGCGATCGACAGGCCACAGGCGCCTGCGGCCGTTCCCGACGAGGAGTCGCGGACGACCCGCGCGCCCGGCGTCACGGTTGATCGGGAGACGGCGGCGTCCGACTCCCGGAGCGGGGGACCTGCGATTGACAATATCTGGCGCGGCGATTTACCGTGCAGGCTTGCACGCTCTCCCACCATGAGAGGTCCTGATGAATACCGGACTGCTCAGACAGCCCAGCGCCGTCGTCCCCGTCGCAATGTCTGCCGCGGCGCTCGCGATCGTGATGGCGTACGCGGCGAGATTCGGCACCGCCCGACAGGCCGACGAAGGGGCCGCCGCCCACCTCTGGCAGCTGCTGATGGCCGGACAGCTGCCGGTCGTGGCTTTCTTTGCCATCAGATGGCTCCCGGCCAGGCCACGACCGGCGCTGCTGGTCCTCGGTCTGCAGGCCGGCGCGGCGCTCGCCGCGCTGTTTCCGGTGTGGTGGTTCCAGTGGTAGTTGCGGCTGCCGCTCCCTGACCGGCTCAGGGCCGTTCGGACGCGGCGCGTCAGGTTCCGCAGAACGTCTGATAGGGACGGCCGGCAGGCGACGGTGTGCTGAAGTCCGGCAGGTCGAGGTTGTGGTCGAACGGCTTCGTCACGACCGCCAGCAGCCGCTCCATCACGCCGTAATCATGCGCCGTCGTCGCCGCCGCGAGCGCCTCCTCGACCTTGTGGTTGCGCGGGATGAAGGCCGGGTTGTGCCGCCGCATCAGCACTTCCGCGTCGAGGTCGGGCTGGGG
Source organism: Acidobacteriota bacterium (assembly GCA_031393955.1). Taxonomy (GTDB): domain Bacteria; phylum Acidobacteriota; class Vicinamibacteria; order Vicinamibacterales; family 2-12-FULL-66-21; genus JALZOC01. Next base: position 41,622 of record JANMWI010000037.1, on the reverse strand, counting down.
CTGCCGCACCCGCCGCTCGAGGAGGCGCGCATGCCAGGACGCAAACTCCGCGTCGCCCGCCGCCTGGCGCGCCGCCAGCGATGCGCTCGACAGCATGCGGAAAGTGTTCGTGAAGTCGGCCGACCGGCGCTCCATCCAGGCCAGCAGATCGTCGGCGAGCGCCTTGTCGCCGGCTTCGTCGTTGAACAGTCCGAGCTTGGCGCGCATGCCGCGTAGCCAGTAGGTCTCGAACAGGTCCACGAAGCGGTCGAGCGCCGCCGTCGCCCGCTCAACCGCGCGCGCCTCGTCCGGATCGAGCAGCGGCAGCATCGCCTCGGCCAGCCGCCCCAGGTTCCACTGCGCGATCGGCGGCTGGTTGCCGTAGGCATAGCGTCCGCCGTGATCGATCGAGCTGAAGACGGTCTTCGGATCGTAGGCATCCATGAACGCGCACGGCCCGTAGTCGATCGTCTCGCCCGCTAAGAACATGTTGTCGGTGTTCATGACGCCGTGGATGAACCCGACCAGCTGCCACTGCGCAATCAGTCGTGCCTGGCGCTCGACGATTGCCTCGAACAGCGCGAGGTCGGGCTCGGCCGCATCCGCCAGCACCGGGAAGTGGCGCCGCCTCGTGTACTCGGACAGCGCCCGCACCGCCTCGTGATCGCGATGCGCGGCGGCCCACTGCATCGTCCCGACGCGGATGTGGCTGGCCGCGACCCGCGTCAGCACCGCACCCTCGAGCGCGTCCTCCCGGTAGACCGTCTCGCCGGTGGTCGCCACCGCCAGGCTCCGCGACGTCGGGATACCGAGCGCGTGCATCGCCTCGCTGATGATGTATTCGCGGAGCATCGGCCCGAGCGCGGCGCGGCCGTCGCCGCGGCGGGAATACGGTGTCTGCCCGGGGCCTTTGAGCTGGATGTCGAACCGCTCGCCGGCCGGCGTGATCTGTTCGCCGAGCAGGATCGCGCGGCCGTCGCCAAGCGCCGTGAAGTGGCCGAACTGGTGGCCCGCATAGGCCTGCGCGATTGGCTGGGCGCCGTCCGGCAGCGCGTTGCCCGCGAAAATCGCGGCGCCGGCCGGGCCATCAAGGGCGCCAGCGTCGAGGCCGAGCGTGGACGCGAGCGCGCCGTTCAGAATCACCAACCCGGGCTGCCGGACCGGCGTCGGGGCCGCCAGCGAATAGAACAGCGGGGGCAGGGTCGTGTAGGTATGTTCGAGGCGCCAGCCGGCCATCCGTAATGATAGCGGAGGCGGCGGCGAACCAGGACCCGGCCAAGCGGCCGGGTCCTAAGACGCGTTGCGTACTACCAGCCGATTCGCGTGCCGAGGCGCACCTGCCGCTCGCCGTACGCGCCCGTCACCTCGGCGAAGCCGTTGAGGTTCCGGACGGTGCCGTCCGGATTGAGCTGCAGGTTCGAGACATTGCCCCCCGGGTTGTTGAAGTGCGCGGTATTGAGGAGGTTGAACGCTTCGACGCGAATCTGGAGCGTCGCCTTGCGCGGCAGGCCGAGTTGACGGAACAGGCCGAAGTCCCAGTTCGCGTAGCCGGGGCCGCGCACCGCACCCCACGATGCCGTGCCGAACCGCGCTTCGGTCACCGGCTTGAACGCCAGCGGGTCGAAGTAGGCGTTGCCGCGGCCGATGCCGCCGAGGATCTGGACATCCGACTTCACCTGGTCGGCGCGCTGCGAGCTCTCGGGCGCATTCAGCGACGTGCCGGAGGCGCTGATGTCGAACGGCGTCCCGCTGTAGAAGCTGATCAGATTGTTGACCTGCCAGCCGCCGGCAATCGCCGCGAGGACGCCCGAGCCATTCAGCCAGCGGCGGCCGGTGCCGAACGGCAATTCGGTCAGGTTGGTGATCTGGAGGTTGTGGGTGCGGTCGAACGGGCTCAGCGCCTTGTTCAGATAGTAGTACTCCGGAATCATGATTCGGGGCGTGTTGTCGCTGTCGGGCGCGCCGGCGATGCCGGTGGACTTCGAGAGCGTATAGCCGACTCCGAACTGCACACCATTGGCAAAGCGGCGATCGAGCCTCGCCTGCAGCGCGTCGTAACGGCTGTTGCCAATCGGCGCCACCACCCGGGTCTGGGCGGTGCGGCCGAACTTCCGATTGAGCTGGCGCCCGGCCTGGCCGCCGCCGATCGGCGACCAGTTCAGTTCGAGGAACCCGATCTGATCGATCTGCCGCGTCGCGACGTAGGCCGCCTCGCCGACGAACCCCCACTTCAGCTCCTTCTGAACCGCGGCGTTCCACGACTTGATGTAGCCGCGGTTGAAATGGTCGGGCAGCGTGAAGGCGGTCACGTTCGACGGAATCGGAATGATGCCGTTGCCGAGATCGGGCTCGGCAATCGGCGGCACGCCATCGGCAATCCGCCCCGCCCAGGCGAACGCGTTCGGCGCTTGCACCACCAGGTTGATGAGGATCGGATGGTTGGTGCGCATCGGCCGGGCCAGCGAGTACGGATCGTTGGTGATGCCGAAGCCGCCGCGCAGGACCAGCGACGGCGTCGCCCGGAAGGTCAGGCCCAGCCGCGGCGCGAACAGCCCCTTCTCGACAGAAATACCGAGGTCGCGCGGCACTGCGCCGATGCCGCCAATCTCCGTCATGTTGGTCGCCGGGTTGTAGCGCTCGAGGCCGCGGTTCGCACGGGTCGGAATCGGGAAGTACTCGTAGCGCGTCCCGTACGACAGCGTCATCCGGCTGGTCATCTGCCACTGATCGCGGACGTAGAAGCTGTAGCTCTGCATCCGGGTCGTGTACGGCGCGACGGTCTCGTTGAGCCGCCCGAGCTGGTCAGGCAGGCCGAGCAGGAAGGCGCCCCAGGCATTGAAGCTGTTGCCGGAGGGGCCGCCGGGGATCTGGGTCGGGCCGCCGCGGAAGCGGAAGCCGCCGCGAGCGCCGAAATTGTCGCCCGAGCTGAGCTCCGGCTGGGTGTGGTTGAGGCCCTGGAAGTAGATGTCGGTGCCGGTCCGGACGTTGTGCTTTCCCTTCTGCCAGCTCAGGTTCAGCACGGTCTGATACTGGTCGTCGTTCCGGATGTACGGCATGTAGAGCTCGGTGATACCGACGTCCTGATAGGTGTCGAAGTCGAACACCGGCATCCCCCCCTCGAACGCGCGCTTGCCGTTCAGGCCGGGAATCCCGAACAGCTCCATGCCCTTGTTCTGGCCGATGTCGGTATGTTCGACCGACACCGACTGGCGGACGTAGCCGAAGTGCGCGTCCGCCACCAGGTTCGAGGTCAACGCATAGGTCGCGCCGGCCGAGAAGTTCGCGGTCTTGCCGGTGCCGGTGCCGGGGTTGCCGCCGCCGACCGGCATCCCCTGAAGCAAATCGCCGAAGACGGTCTCGTTGAAGGTGTAGAAGTCGAGCAGGCTGAAGCGGCCGAACACGTTCAGCTTCGGCGTCGCGTTCCAATTCACTTTGGTATCGAGCGTCCAGCGGTTGAAGTCGAACGGCTTCTTGACGAAGTAGTTGTTGGTCAGCGGCACCGAGCCGTCGGCATTCTTCAAATTCGGCAGCGGCAGCAGGCCGATCAGCTTCTGCGCGACCGGATCGATGCGGTTGGCCGGAATGATATTGCCCGGGAACGCCGTCCGGCCGACGCCGTCGATCCCGGCCGTCGCCGGATCATAGATCGGCGTGCTCGACGCCGACAGGTCGCCGCGGCGGAGCGCTTCGGTCGGCACCGAGATCGTCCGCGTCGCGAACTGGGCATCGCGGGTGTTCTCGTAGCTGCCGAAGAAGAACAGCTTGTTGCGGCGGATCGGCCCGCCGAGCGTGCCGCCGAACTGGTGGTAGCGCCACTTCCCTTTCGAGGTCCCGGCCGGCGTGAAGTAGTTCTTCTCGCGCAGCCGCTCGTCGGTGTAGTACTCGAACGCCGAGCCCTTGAACTGGTTCGTGCCGCTCTTGATCTGGACGTTGATTGCCGAGCCGCCGGCCAGCCCCTGCTCCGCGTCGAAGCTGTTGGTGACGACGTTGACGGTCTCGAGCGACTCGAGCGCCGGAACGTAGGCGGCGACGTGCGGCAGCCAGATGTTGGCGGTGCTGACGCCGTCGATCCGCGTGTTGTTCGAGCTGCGGCTGGCGCCGTTGACGTTGAAGACCAGCGCGCGCGACGGATTGGACGGAATCGAATGCGCCTCGGCCGGCGGCGTGAAGCCGGGGATGACCTTGAACAGCTGCTGGTAGTTGCGGCCGAGCGGCACCGGCAGGTCGCGCAGCTCGCGCGCCTTGAGCTCGGCCCGCACCTCGGCCCGGTCGGTCTGCAGCAGCGGCGCATCCCCCGAGACCATCACGGTCTCGGAGAGCTGGCCGATCTCGAGCCTGGCGTCGACGCGCGCCGTCGAGTTGAGCGTGACCGGCACGCCGGCGCGGCTGTAGGCGCGGAAGCCGTTCATCTTGACGGTGATGGTGTAGGTGCCGGTCGGCACCGCCGTGAAGTGATACGCGCCCGCGGCGTCGGTGACGAGCTCGCGGGTCAGCTTGGTTTCCTGCTGCTCGATCGTCACCGCCGCGCCCGGCATCGCGGCGCCGGTCGAGTCGTCGACGGTGCCGAGAATCGAGCCGTAGAGGACCTGGGCGCGCGCGCCGGCGCCAGACGCGGTCAGCGCGGCCAGCAGCGTCAAGACGATCGCGACCGCATGTCGACGGATGGTGGGTGTCATGGGTTCTCCTGCAAGGTCGTTTGCGCAGCGCGGCCTCGGAGTCCGAGCGCAGCTCCACACCAGATGGGATGAGCGGAAGCTAAAGGGTCGCGCTCCGCTTGTCAAGAAGATCCGGTCCGCGGCTCGCCGCCGCACCGGCGCTATCCCTCCAGCTTCGGCACCTCGAGCTCGAATCCTGGGAAGACCTGGCCGGTCTGCGGATTCGGATCGACGAACGACAGCCCCTGACGATAGGCGATCGCGGTCGACGGGCGCGGGTAGATCGCGCTCACCTCTTCAGCCGTCATCGTGTGGCTGGCGACGCGGTCGCGCGGCGTGGCATCGCCGGCCGCCGCCGCGGCGACGCACTCGACCTCGTCCATCATCCCCATGTCCTCGTGCATCAGGATGTGGCAGTGATGGATCCAGCGCCCCGTATAGTCGGCAAACCGGGTCCGGAACACGACCCGGCCGCCGTTGCGCGGGATCGAAACCGTGTCCATCCAGCGCGGCTCGGCGAGCAAGTTGTACAGCCGGCCCCGCTCATCCGGCACTTCAATCCGCATCACCCACATCGGGTTGACGTGGATGTGAAACGGATGATCGGCGGCATGCGTGACGATCCGGAACTCGTGATCCTTCCAGAACCGCGCCCGGCCGTCCGCCCGCGCGACCGGGTACGAGCGGAACTGCCCCGGCAGGGAACCGGGCTGCGGGAACCGCTCCAGATCGGTGTGGCCCCACAGCGTGAGCGACGGATTGTAGAGCACCCATTCTTCGGCGGTGTCGACGACGACCCGCGCCCGATCCGGGTGATCCGGCGAGAACTTGCGCGGTGCGGACGGCTCGCCCTGCACGCTCAGATCCATCCGGTTGTTGATCGCCATCGTCCGGGCATTCGGGGAAAGCAGGACGCGCCGGCCGTCCTGCTCCGTCCAGGTCAGATTGCGTAACTCCGGATGTGCCGTGGCGTAAGCCTCCGGCACCTCGATCAGCGGAAAGCCGGCCGAGCCGTAGCCGGAGTAGCTGATCACCCGCGTCCGGTGGCTGCCCGCCGGCACTCGCCGCGCGCGCGCCTCGCTCGCCGACACCTTCGTTTCATCGTCCGCAATCGGCTGGAGAAACGGTGGCACCGCCGGCAGCTGGCCGCGCAGAGACAGGACGTCGAAGTCTCCGCCGGCGACTGGCGTGCCGCGAACATGGACGTGGGCAACGACGACGTCCTGGGGGCCCGGGTTGGCCGGCCCGAAGGCGCGGCCGACGTTCACGCCGCGCTGCAGCCGCCCCTGAAAATTGTCGGTGTGGAGGATCTCCTCCTGCGCCAGCACGGTGAAGATCCGGCCGGCCGCGTTGACCGGCGCCTTGAAGAACACGTCGGCGCGGTTGGCGGTGGCGAGCCAGACTTCGTTCGGGCGAATGAACGCATCGCGAATCGAGTCGCCGTCGCGGAAACAGGCGTCGACATTGCGAAGCATCGCCTCCATCTCCGGCTCGCCCGGGCTGGCGGGCCGCGTCATCGGGTTGATGGTGCCGGCATTCCGCGCCGAGAGGTCTGCGATGGTGTGCTTCACTTGGCCGTTCTCGGTCGTGACCAGCGTCAGGCCGTCGAACGACAGCTGATAGAGCGGCAGCTTGGCCGCCTCGATGTCGGCGCGGCTGACGGCAACCAGCCGGCGCGCCGGCGGTGTGCCGGGCGTGGTCTCGACGCGATACAGCCGATCGGTCTTGTAGACGAACTGACCGTCGAGCACCATGAACCGCTTGAAGCCGCGGCCGTCAACGCTGGCGTTGAGCACCCGCCAGCGCTCCACCGCGCCGGGCCGCATGAACATGACCGTCGGCGGCGGAATCCCCGCGGCCGGCACCGGCACCGGCGACGACCGCTGCCGGCGGCTGCCCGGCGCATTGAAGTCGACCGACGGGACGATGACGCGCTGGATGAACACCAGCCGCTCACGGTAGTCATGCGCACCGCTCGGCGTGTCGGGCTCCGGACGGGCATTGCCGGTCATCGCCCGGTTGATCGCATCGTCGACGTCACCTTCAACGATGAGGAACCCGGCCATGCCGGCCGACACTTGGTCGTGCGTCGAGCCGTGCGCGTGCGGATGATACCAGTGCGTGCCCGGGGGGTCCGTCTGAGCGGGCAATCCGCGCTGCCGCATCGACGCGGCCTGGACGTGGCCGAGCCGGAACTCGTAGTCCAGCTGCCCGACATATTCGTGCGGCCCGAGGGCGCACGCAGCGCCAGTCTTCTGGCGCATCGCCCAGTCGTCTCGGCTGAGGAGGCGTACTCGGACGTTGTCGGACTCGGTGCCGCCCGCCGGGTTTCGGCCGGGGGCGACGTGCAAGCCGTGGGTGTGGATGTTAGTGACACGCGAGCCATGCTCGGAATTCGAGACGCCGGTCATGCAGTGGCCGTCCATCATCGTGACCGACAGGAACCGGCCGAGCTCCTCGAGATGATCGGTGATCAGGAACGCCGGGTCCGGTGCGGTGGGGCACGGCTTGCCCGCCTGCCTGGCGATCTCGCATTCGAACGCCAGCGCCAGGGCCGGCGGGAGCGAGAGCGGGTCGGGGCAGGGTCCGATCCACATCTGACTGAAGTCCTGGCCGAGGAGATTGCGCAGCCGGATGTTGAGGACGCCATCGCCGCGCACGCGAATCGTCGGCGCCGGACTGATGCCGCCGAAGCTGAACTGTCCTGGAAAAATTTGGCCCGGTGACGGCGCCCGCTCCGGCTCGTTACGCTCGACGACGTTGAGATCGAGCGCCTGTCCGGGCCAGTCGCCGGCGCGCCACGTCCAGGGCTCGGTCCAGGTTTCGACGGTCATCGCGGCCGGGTCGACGACGCCGGCAGCGTCCGGCGCGGCGGCCGGTGGGCGAGGCGTGGCCGGGGGATCCTGCAGCCCAGGTGCGGCACCGGGCGAGCCGGCCGCGACGGTGGCGGCGACCCCGGCCGCGCCGAGCTGCAGCAGCCGGCGCCGCGACGGATCCGCGAGACCTTCCGGCGGAGCTGGCGACGTCTGGGTGTCGTCATGGGCCTGCGTCGGGCGTTTCATCGTCCGGGATGATAGCCGAGTTCCTAGACCCGGCGGCGGCCGTCTCTGAGCGGCTAGCGGGCCCGACAGGTCCGGGCCCTCGACCGTCGCCGTGCATCGGCTCGTCGACGCTTCCGGTGATCGGTGTGCCGTTCCGGCACAGTCGATGGTCCCACCCCACCGAACCAGCCGACGTTAATTGCTGTGGGGTGAGTCACTTGCGCGATTAACGCAGTTGGTGGGGGCCTTGCTCCGCACTGAGCGTGGATATCCCGGTGATCCCTCGCCTGCTCGTCTGATGGGCACGATTTCCCGGCGCACGCGCATCGCGGCCGTGGCGGCGATTGCCGCCAGCGGGGTGGCGGTGGTGCGTTTTGCCGCCGGTCCGCATCCCGAGGGAGCGCTGGCCTTTGCCGCGCTGCTCCTGGCGGCAGTGGCGGTGTCGGCCCTGGGACACCAGCCGGCCGCCGCTGCGGACCGGACGATCATGCCCCCGTCCTTCGTGATCACGTTCGGGGCGCTGCTGCTGTTTGGGCCCGACCTGGCGATGTTCGTCGCGGCGGTTGGCGTTCTGACGCCGCGCTACCCGGCGGCCCCGCGTGATTCCGCCCTCGGCCACGTGCTGACCGATACGGTGATCGCCCTGGTCGCGACGCAGGTCGCCGGCGTCGCCCACCGGTCGCTCGGCGGGACGGCCGGCACGTTTCTCTGGCCGTGGCAGGCGATTCCGATCGCGGCGGCGGTCGTCGCCTATCACCTGACCCAGGGCGCGCTCGCCGAGATCGTCCTGCCCGGGCTGTCGCGTCGCGCGATCAATCGACGGTGGGTGAAGCAGGCGCTCCATGGCCTGCCGCTCTACCTGATTGGTGCCAGCATCGCGGCCGGCTCGGTCGAGGCCATCGAGCAGCGGCTGTGGGCGGTGCTGTCGGTGGCGGTGCTCTCGCTCTTCCTGGCCTACCGGATTTACGCCGACTACGTCACCCGCCTCGACGACGAGCGCCGCCGGCGTGAAGTGATCGACGCGCTCGACCAGGGCCTCTGCCTCGTGGACGATGGCGACGGGATTATCTTCTGGGACGCAGCGCTCGAGCGCATGCTCGGCTGTCCGCGCCGTCGCGCGCTCGGCCGCTCGCTGGGCGCGGCGCTGCCGCCGCTGAACGGCGGTGAGCTGACGCGCGCGGTCAAGGAGGTCAGGAGCGATCGCGTCGCCCGGACGCTTCCTCAGGTGCGGCTGACGGCCGAGGCGACGTCGCGGGTGTTCCAGGTCAAGGTCCTGCCGGTCGTCGACGGCGTCGCACTCGTCTGGCACGAGGTCACGGATACCGCCCGCGCCGATCAGGAGGTCAGGCGGGCCGCCGAGCGGCTGGCGCTCGCCGCCGAAGGGGCGAACGACGGTTTGTGGCAGTGGGACCTCCGCAGCCAGGACTTCTACGTCTCGGGACGCTGGTGGGAGATGATCGGGATGCGCGCCGAGGCCAGCATTGTCCGGCCCGACGCGTGGCTCGAGCGGGTCCACCCGGAGGACCTCGCCGACCTGAAACAGACGCTCGCGGCCTATCTCGCCGGCCAGGAGGAGGTCTTCCAGCATCAGCACCGCATCCGCCACGAGGACGGCACCTACCGCCGGTTCCTGTGCCGTGGCCGCACCGTCAAGGTCGCCAACCGGCGCCGCGATCGGATCGCCGGGTCGCTGACCGACACCACCGAGCAGACGATCGCCCAGGAACGGCTGCGCAGCGTCGGCGTCATCGACGCGCTGACCGGGCTGTGCAACCGGGAGGTCTTCGTTGAAGGACTCGGCCGGCGGCTCGAGGAAGCGACGCTGCGGCGCATCTCGACCTGCTTCGCGGTGCTCTATCTGGATCTCGACCGCTTCAAGGTCGTCAATGACAGCCTCGGGCATCTGGTCGGCGACGCGCTGCTCATCGCCGTGTCGCGCCGCCTCGAAGCGTGCCTCCGCCCCGGTGATGCGCTGGCCAGGCTTGGCGGCGACGAATTCGCGATCCTGCTGAACGGCTTGACCGACGAGACCCAGGCGAACGCCATCGCGCTGCGCATCCAGCAGTCGCTGAGCGCTTCGTTCTCGATTTCCGGCCGCGAAGTGTTCACGTCGGCCAGCATCGGCATCGCTTTCGGGCCCGCCCACTACACCAATCCCGACGAGGTGATGCGCGACGCCGATACGGCGATGTACCACGCCAAGTCGCGCGGCAAGGCGCGCCACGAAGTTTTCGACGCGGTGATGCATGCACGGGTCCGCGACCGCCTGAGCCTCGAGAACGACCTGCGCCGGGCGGTCGCCAGCCACGACTTCGAGGTCCACTACCAGCCGATCGTCGAGCTGACCTCGGGCATGTGCATCGGCTTCGAGTCGCTGGTCCGGTGGACGCGCGACGGGCAGCCGGTGTCGCCCGCGACGTTCATTCCGATCGCCGAGGAGCTTGGACTGATTGAGTCGGTCGGCACGTGGGTGATGCAGCAGGCCTGCCGCGCGTTCGCCGACTGGCAGCGCCGGTTCCCGGACGCCGGCCTCGACTGCATCACCGTCAACGTGTCGAGCCGCCAGCTGATGCAGCAGAACTTCCTGCGCGTCGTGCAGCAGGCGGTCCAGGAGTCCGGGCTGAAGAAAGCCGACCTGCGCGTCGAGATCACCGAAACCGCGCTGATGGACAGTCCCGGCGAGGCCGCGCTGCTGCTGCGCGACCTGCGCAATTACGGCGTCAGGGTTTATCTGGACGACTTCGGCACCGGCTACTCGTCACTCAGCCACCTGCACAAGCTGCCGGTCGACGCGCTGAAGATCGACCGGTCATTCGTCAACAGCCTGCTGCTGCCCGACCGCCCGGCGATTGTCGAGAGCATTCTGGCGCTCGCCCGCACGCTCAAGACCAGCGTGGTCGCCGAGGGTATCGAGACCCCCGAGCAGGCGCGCGAGCTCGAGCGGCTCGGTTGTACCCACGCCCAGGGGTTCCTGTTCTCGCGGCCGATCTCGGCGACCGCGGTCGAGGCACTGCTCACCGCCAACCGTCCGCTCGGACCGAAGGGCGTCGCCGCCGCGGAGGTCCGGGCCGGGGTGCTCTCGCTCAACTGAGCCACAGCGCGGGTCAGTCCGCGTCCTCAGCAAATCGCAGCAACCCGAAGCGGGTCGGCAGGGCCCGGCGCGTCGGCGCCGGATACGGCACGTCCGCCCCCTTGATGCTGTGCCAGAGGACGCGATTCAAGGCATCCTCGCGGCGGGGCAGCGGCGATGGTCAACACCTTCATGGCGCAGCCCGACCTCTCCGGCTTCACCGCCCTGCCGGCGCGAGTCGATCTGATGACCCGGAATCCGCCGCAGGGTTACGGCGCCGCCGCCTCGGCGCGCATGGACTTCAGCGATTACGACCGCACCGACCGTCGATCTCGAAACCGAGAAGGAAATTGCCGCCTTCCCGATATGCAGCGCATGCTGCGTGTAACCGGTATTGGTACAAGCAAACAGCCGGCCGTCGGGACTGACCTGGCCGCTGAGGATCATGTCACCCGAAGGCAGCTGCCGTCCGGCCGGGGTGGTCTGCCAGCCGTTGACCAGCATCGCGTTGGCGCCGTGCTGGCCCGGGACGGTCATTTCGCGGCCGACACCGGACGCTTGAGGCGGTAGTTGTCGGCGGCGTGCCAGGCCCCTCCGGCGAGCAGAACCAGGACGACGGTATAAGCCAGGCGTTTCATGCGTCTCCTCTCGACGTTGTCGGCGCTACGCTCTCGCAAATCGCCGGCAACTGGCGGAACCCGGAAGCCGAGCCTCAACTGGAGGCAGCTGGCGCCGCTCGGCGAAAATGTAATTTCCACTCGGTGCGACGCCTGGGTATTACCTTCTTACCTGGTCTATCCCACCCCAGCAATTTGATCTTCTCGGTTTTCACACCTGTTTTCGATGAAGTGGTTTACGGCCGGGTTAGAAAAAGCTGGGCAGATCATTGCTGAGTCGGTAGTGCACCCTGCGAGGCTGCAACTGCTCAAGACGGTAAAGGCCATTGGGTCATGTGTGTTTTCTGTTCAATCATCTCTCGCGCGCGGTGCGGATCGCAGGCGCGGTTTTCATCGGGTTCATTTTCGTTCTCGCTCCCTCGGCGCAAGCGCTGCCTTTGCCGTGGGCGGCGAGCGACATTGGGGGGCCCGCCGTCGCTGGCAGCGCCGGCGAAAATAGCGGCACCTTCACGATCGAAGCGGCTGGCGAGGACATCTGGGGCATCGCGGACCAGTTCCATTTCGTCTACCAGAAGTTCACCGGAGACGTTGACGTTATCGCCCGCGTCGCTTCAGTGACGAACGCCGACGCCTGGTCGAAGGCAGGCGTCATGATTCGCGGGTCGCTCTCCGCCGGCTCGGCGCACGCTTTTGCGCTGGTCTCTGCCGGCAAAGGTATGGCGTTCCAGCGCCGGACGGCCGATGGAGGGGCGACGACTCACACGGCCGGCCCCGCGAGCGCGGCCCCTCAGTGGGTACGCGTGGAGCGGACCGGTTCGACCGTGACCGCGTCGGCGTCGTCTGACGGAGTGACCTGGACGACGATCGGAAGCGACACGATTGCACTGGGCTCGACCGCCTACGTCGGGTTGGCGGCAACAAGCCATAATACGAATCTGCTGACGACGGCGCAGTTGTCGCAGGTGTCGGTTACCGCACACGCGGTGGCGTCCGCATCAGCGGTGCCGGCGCCGCAGATCGCCTCCGACATCGGCTCGCCGGCGATTAAGGGGACTGTCTCTTACAGCTCGGGTGTGTATACCGTCAATGCGGCGGGCAAGGACATCTGGAGCACCGCGGACCAGTTCCATTTCATCTACCAGCAGCTCACTGGCGACGTCGACGTCAAGGTAAAAGTGCGGTCCATCTCGGCCGCGAACGGCTGGTCCAAGACCGGCGTCATGATCCGCGAATCGCTCAGCCACAACTCCAGGCATGCGTTTGCGTTGGTCTCATCCTCCCGAGGCTACGGGTTCCACCGCCGCATCGATCCCGGCGGCTTCACGATCGACAGTCCGGTAGTCACGGGCATCGCTCCCGCGTGGGTCCGTCTCGTGCGCACGGGTTCACAGATCGAAGCGTTCCGCTCGGCCGACGGAACGACCTGGACGTCAATGGGTATCGACGCCGTGCCGATGGCCGGTACCGTCTACGTCGGCATCGCAACGACCAGTCACAACACAACCGCGGCGACGAAGGCTGTGCTGAGCGGGTTCAAGGCGACGGGAGGCGGTGCAACGCCTCCGCCCGCCAACCAGCCGCCGACCGTGTCGCTGACCGCGCCGGCCAGCGGTGCGACCTACACCGCGCCGGCATCGGTTGCGCTCACCGCGACGGCGGCCGACACTGATGGCACGATCGCCAAGGTCGAGTTCTACGCGGGGACGACGCTCGTCGGCACCGACACGACGTCGCCGTATAGCGTCACCTGGTCGTCGGTGCCGGCTGGCAGCTATTCGCTGACGGCGATTGCCTACGACAACGCCGGCGCCAAGACGACATCGGCGGCGCGCAGCATCACCGTCAACGCGGCGCCGACGACCGGTCCGCCGACGAAGGTGGTGTTCCAGGCCTCGGTGGACAACGCGATGGTGACGAGCTACCAGCTTGACATCTTCGCGAACGGCGCCAACCCGTCAACGGCGACGCCGGTCGCAACATCCAACCTCGGGAAGCCCGCCGTCGATGCCAACGGGGACATCACGGTGGATCAGGCGACGCTGTTCAGCGGGCTCGCCGCCGGCACCTACCAGGCGACGGTGAGTGCCATCGGCAGCGGCGGCTCGTCGCGCAGCACCGCCGTGACGTTCACGCGCTGACTATCTGACGGGAAGCGGCCCCGACGGCCGCTTCCCCCTTTCGCAAAACCTCTCGATTCGCGGCAGGGTTCGCTCTCATTCGCCCCGGTGGGGGATGATAGGATCTCGACCGCGATGACTATTCCTCCGGGCGACGTTGCCGTCGACGCCCTGATCATCGGCGCCGGCGTCACCGGTCTGGCGGCAGCCGCCGAGATCGCGGCGGCCGGTCTGTCGGTGGCGCTCGCCGAGCGCCATTCCCGATTCGGGATAGAGACCACCACCCACAACAGCGGCGTGATCCACGCCGGCATCTACTACCCGGCCGGATCGCTGAAGGCGCAGCTGTGCGTGGAAGGGGCCGAACGGCTCTATGCCTTCTGCGCGGCGAACGACGTCGCCCACGACCGCTGCGGCAAATTCATCGTCGCGGAGGGCGAGGACGAGCGCCCGGCGCTGGAGGCGCTCGCCAGGAAGGGCCTCGCCAACGGGGTGCAGGGCCTCGAGATGGTCGACCTCCCGTTCCTGAAGCGGCGCGAGCCGCACGTCAACGCCCATGCCGCGTTGTGGTCCCCGAACACCGGCCGGGTCGAACCCGAAGCGCTCGTCCGCGCCCTCGCCCGCCGGGCCGAGGCGCACGGCGCGATCCTGCTGCGCGACGCCCGGGTCGTCGACGGCACACCGCGAGACGATCGATTCAAGGTCCGCCTCGAGCGCGAAACCATTTTGGCGCGCACCGTCGTCAACGCCGCCGGCCTGTACGCGGACGAGGTGTCGCGGGCGTTCGGCGGCGAGGCCTTCACGATTTATCCCTGCCGCGGCGAATACGCCGAATTACGCGCGCCGCGCCGCAGCTGGGTCAACGGACTGGTGTATCCGCTCCCCCATCCCGCCGGTCACGGCCTGGGCGTCCACCTGACCCGCACGCTTGGCGGAGCGGTCCTGCTCGGACCGACCGCGCGCTACCAGGATCAGAAAGACGACTACGAGCACGACCGCCTGCCGCTCGAGGACTTCGTCGAGCCGACCCGCCTGCTGCTGCCGGAGGCGACGATCGACGACTTGACCTCTGGCGGCAGCGGCATCCGTCCGAAGCTGAATCCGCCGGACGTGCCGTTTGCCGACTTCATGATTCGCCCGGATGCCGTCCATCCCGCCCTCATTCACGCCGCCGGCATTGAATCGCCTGGGCTGACGGCCTGCCTGGCGATCGCCAGCCGCCTCGCGGCAATGGTCAAGGCGCACACGCAGCATTGACTGCGTATCGTCGGCTGATGGACGCACGACCTGATAACGTGGCCGCCTGCCGCGTTGACCTCGCCGGTCGAGCCGGACGCGGGCGTGTCGTTTGCAACGTGCTTCCCAAGAGGCACACATTGGCACACGAACTGAACGGCAAGCGGATTGCGGCACTGGTCGATCACGGCTTCGAGCAGTCAGAACTCCTGGAGCCGAAGAAGGCACTCGAGGCGGCCGGCGCGAAAGTCGACGTCGTTTCTCCACAGCAGAGCAGGGTCAAGGGGTGGCAGCACGCCGACTGGGGCGAGGAGGTCGCGGTTGATTGCCAGCTCGACGGCGCGAAGGCAGACCACTACGACGCGCTGCTCCTGCCGGGCGGCGTGATGAGCCCGGACAAGCTCCGCACCAACCGGAAGGCGGTGGCATTCGTGAAGGCCTTCGTCGACAACGGCCGGCCGATCGCCGCCATCTGCCACGGTCCCTGGACTCTCATCGAGGCGGGCGGCGTGAAGGGACGCACCGTGACCTCGTGGCCGTCGCTGCAGTCCGACCTGAAGAACGCCGGGGCGTCATGGGTGGATGAGGAATGCGTCACCGACAAAGGGCTGGTGACCTCGCGTAAGCCCGACGACATCCCGGCCTTCAACAAGAAAATGATCGAAGAGTTCGCCGAAGGGCGTCACGATCGCAAGACCACCGCAGCGGGCGCGGCGCGCTAGCGAATGCGCGGCGACCGTCGATTCAGGACAAATCGACGGTCGGCTCGCGTCTGCTGCAGAGGGGTTCCGGGAATCAGTCGATCCGGCTGACCAGCGTCGCGCCGTCACGGTAGAGCTTCTTGCGCTCCTCCCCTTCGGCCTCGTCGAAGGCCGGCACGCCATTCGCGTCGGACCCGCGGCCGCCGGCGCGATCCGAATTGTTCATCCGATCGTCGCCTGGCGCCACGGTCGCATCCTGCGGCGCGTCGCGGTCGCGCTGGGCACGATTCTCGTCGTTGTTCGCCGCATCCTCGATCGGATCGCCGTGCGGTTTCGGCTTGTCAGTCTGTTCGGCCATGCATCCTCCTGACGCTGTCACGAGCAAGGACGATGCCGCCGGCTGCCACATTGATCGCCAGTCGTCGCTGACAGCGCTGACCGACGGACACGGCAGGGCTTGCGCGACGCCGCGTTTTTGGGATTGTCAGCCGATATGCAAAGGAGCCAGTCGTGCTAACCGAAACACCGCTTCGAGAGTTGCTGGCCAGGCTGCTGTCGTGGGACGAAGCGCACGCCAGTTTCGACGCGGCCGTGGCCGACATTCCCGAAGCGATGCGCGGCACGCGCGGCGCCTCGCCGCACTCGCCGTGGGAACTGGTCGAGCACATGCGGATCACCCAGCACGACATTCTCGACTTCAGCCGCAACCCGGACTACGAGGAAATGGCGTGGCCCGGGGACTACTGGCCAGCCGCACCGGCCCCGGCGTCCGCTGCCGCGTGGGATCAAAGTCTCGATCAGTTCAGGCGCGACCGGGAGTCGCTGCGCCAGATGGCGCTCGACCGGTCGCTGGATCTGACGGCGCCGATTCCGCACGGGACCGGGCAGACCTACGTGCGGGAGCTCCTCCTCTCCGCCGATCACACCACCTATCACGTCGGCCAGCTCGTGCTGGTGCGCCAGCTGCTTGGCATCTGGCGGCCGGCCGGCGGCCCCGCCTGACTGCGACGCCGTCGGCGCTTACTGCCGGATCCAGATATTGCGGAAGCTGACGCGGCCGAGGCCGTACTGCTCGATCTGCAGGCCGATTAGGCCGCTCGGCTTGAACGCCGCCGGGTCATCGTCCATCAGGATCGTGACAACCCGGCCGTTGACGATATGCGTCAGCTGGTGGCCGCGCAGGACGATGTGAATGCGGTTCCAGTCGTCGACCTTGAAGACATCCATCAGCAGGGCGGCATCGCCGAGGCTGCCGATCACCCGTGGTCTGCGCCCCGCCGCCGCGCTGACGATCGCCCCGCGCCACGCCACCTCGCGCCGTTCCGATCCCCGGTCCTCGACGTTGCCGGCCATCAGCCGGTCGTAGTCGTAATCGAAGCCGGGGCCATAAAGCGTCCACCGTGGATCGGAGGGCACCGCCGGCGGGGTGCCGCGTCCAGCCGCGGCCGGCTGTCCACTTCGTCCGCGCGCCGCCCGCTCGGGATCGACGACGCTTCGGTACGCGATGCCGCTGTGGATGTCCCCTTCGAGCTTGACGTCGAGCATCAGCTCGAAGTCGGCGAGCTCACCGCCGCGCCAGATCAGATGCGTAGAGCCGACCCGGCGGTCTGCGGTGGAGACCGCCGTGATGGCCCCCTGCTCGACCCGCCAGACGCCTGGGTTGCCGTCCCAGCCGCCGAGTGTCACGCCATCGAAGATCGAAGTCCACCCCGCATGGTCGTTGTCGTCCAGCGGCTCCGGCGGCACGAAGATCGAGGGGATGCGTGGCGGAGCCGGCGCTTGCGTTTGAGACAGGCCGGCGGCGGCGAGCCAGATGGCGGCGATGACAAGGGGAGCCACGGAGGACAGTGTAACGGAGCTATCAGCTGTCAGCTCTCAGCGCTCAAAATGACCGTCTCGCTCCGGCACCACGACGGACAACACCGCGCTGACGAGACTGACGACAATCGCGCCCCAGAACGCCGCCCAGAAGCCGCTAACGTGAAAGCCGAGGCCGAAGGCGTTCGACAGCGCGCTCGTCAGCAGCAACATCAGGCCGTTGATGACGAGGGCGAAGAGACCAAGCGTCAGCAGGATGATGGGAAACGTCAGGATCTTGGCGAGTGGCCGGATGGTCGCGTTGACCACGCCGAAGACCAGCGCGACGGCGAGCAGCCGCAGCAGGCCGCCAGACGAAGTCACGCCCGGGACGATCCAGGTGGCGGCCCACAGTGCCGCGGCATTGACCAGCAGGCGAATCAGAAAGCTCATCGGGCGCTCCTCATCACGACCGTTTTCAGCACTTTCCCTGGCGCATCAACGACTTCGCCGACAGGTGCGTCCCCGTCGGGGCGGTATCCGGGGCGTGCCGGCGGTGGATTGCGTTCCATCGGCTCGTCGAGCGTCGCGGCCAGCGACTCAATCGTGACCGGCTTGACGAGATGGGCATCGAACCCGGACGCGCTGGCCTGGTGTTCGTCGCCGGGCGCGCCGTAGCCGGTGAGGGCGATAATCGCCAGCGGCGTCGTCGCGCGCTCGCGCAGCCGCCGGGCAAGCTCGTAGCCGTCCATGCCGGGCAGGCCGATATCGAGCAGGGCGACGTCGGGAACGAACTCGCCGGCCACCTGCAACGCGGCCGGTCCGTTGTGCGCCGTCCTGGTGACATAGCCCATCAGGTCGAGCGACTCGGACAGCAGGCTGGCGGCATCCTCCTGACTGCGAGACCGGGCCGAGCGGGGTGCGCGACCAGTGGATAGCGCGCATCCGCCCCGCCAGCTCGCTGTCACCCGCAGAGACGTTCTGGGCGACGGGGTCCGCGCCTGCGCTCATGCGCGTGGCCGGTCCGTGAAAGACGGGCGTCTCGAGGGGCGGCTTCTGAAAGCGGGAACGAACGGGGCCATGACGCCTGATCAATTTACTACAGCTGGGGGGCGGCCGGCACCAGGCTGCTTTGCCGCCGGCATCAACGTCACTTTTACATAGCGGTCGGTGTTCAGGTAAGTCAGTGCGGCTTTGTGAATCGCCGCGCCGGTCAATGCCGCGATCTGATCGGACTCGGCGGCCAGGGCCGGGCCGGCGGTATCGGCGCCGTCCTCGTAGCGGCGGGCAATCCGATCGAGCAGGTAGCCATTGTCCTGGCTGTTCTCTTCGAGCTCGCGCCGCAGGACATCCCGGATCCGGTTGACCTGATCTTCCGAGAACTCGGTCTGTTTCACGAACTCGATTTCCTGGAAGACGCGCTGGACGAGCATCGCGGTGCGGGCAGGATCGGAGGTCCAGTCGATCCTGATGCTGTATTCGGGACGGGGCGCCTTCTGGGTCTCGGGCGTCGCCGTGATGCTGTAGGTCCCGCCGAGCTCCTGGCGGATCGTGTCGAGCAGCCGGGACTGCAGGACCAGCGTCAGCGTCCGCAGCGCCAGCCGGTGCTCGTCGTCGTACTCGAACGGTCCGGAGAACACGACCGCGACTTGACTCCGCGGCGCGATCCCCTGCTCGATGGTCTTGTCGACGACCCCCTCGGGCGGCGTGATGCCGAGGTCGCGCCACGTCTCGTGGCGGCCGGTGGCGGGCAGGCTGGCGATGTAGGTCTCGACGAAGGGCCTGATCTGCTCCGCAGTGAAACTGCCGACAAAGACGAAGGTGAAGTTGCTGGCGTCGGCGAATCGGGCCCGGTAGAACGCCATCGACGTCTCGAGGCTCCACCGCTCGACGGTCGCCGGTGTCTCCGGCTGGCGGCGCGGGCTGTCGCGGCTGAGCGCGGCGGCGACGGTCTGGTTGAAGACGACCTGCGGACTGGCGATCTGGTTCGCGAGCAGGCCACGGGCCTGCGACGCCATCGCCGCGAACGCGGTCGGGTCGGCGCGCGGCGCGGTGAAGCGCAGATAGAGCAGCTGGAACAGCGTTTCGAGATCCTGCGGGGTACTGCCGCCCGCCATCCCGTCGACGACTTCGTCGATGAACGGCGTCACGACCGCCGCTTTGCCGGCGAGGATCTTGTCGAGCATGACGGCGTTGAAGCGGCCGACGCCGCCGGCGGGAATGACATTGTCGGCGACGCGCGCCGGGATGAACTCCTCGTCGCGCGCCAGCGACGTGCCGCCGGGCGCGGTCGCGCGAAACAGGATCTGATCCGCTTTGAGCGTGGTCGGCGCGAGCACGACCGTGGCGCCATTCGACAGCGTCCACTCGAGGATCCCCCCCGGCCGGGTGACGTTCTTGACGATCCGGCCGGCGGCGGGCGGCCGATCCATCAGCGCCTGGCCGGATCCCGCGTCGACGTAGGCCTCGAGCCGCTTGGCCGACGCCGCCTGCACGACCGCCGCGAGCTGCGCCTGGTCGGGCAGCACGATCCCGGGGGCATCCGGCGCCGACACGACGACGAGCCGATTTTGATTGGGGAACCAGTCGCCGACCTGGCGATTGACCTCGGCCAGCGTGATGCCGGGCACGAAGCGCCGGTGAAACGCGAGCTCCTGCCAGATCGTCGGCAGCGCTTCGCCCTGGAGATAATTCCGCGTGTACTCGTCGGCGCGGCTGGACGACTCGCGGTCCGGGCTTTCGGTGACGATCCGATCGTAGCCCGCCATCATCGCCTGCTTGGCGCGGGCCAGCTCGGTGGCGGTAAAGCCGAACCGCTCCACCCGCTGCAGCTCGGTGACGAGCGCGTCGAGGCCGCGCGCGACGCCGTCGCTGGCGACGAGCGCCCTGAGGGCCGCTTCGTCCTTGGTCCGCGGCGCCGGAAACAGGCTGCGATCCGCCCCGGCCCGCAGGAACGGCGGGTTCTCCTGCTGTCCGAGCTCGTCGAGCCTGGCGCCGAGGATGGCGGCAAACAGCTGATCGACCATCAGCGCCCGGTAGCCGCCGACCGTGGCCTGGTTGCGGGCCGGCCGAAGGTCGCTGATCTCGACCGCCGTTGCCGGCGTTTCCTTGTCGGTGACGATCGCGTAGCGGGTCAGCGGCTGGTCGGGGACATCGAACACCGGCCGCGGCCGCTTGGGCACCGGCGCCTCGAGCGCCGAGAAGTGCGCCTTGAGCATCGCGACGGTCGCGTCGCGATCGACGTCGCCGACGACGATCACGGCCATCAGGTCCGGACGGTACCAGTCGCGATAGAACCGCCTCAGCTGCTCCCGCTGCGCCCGGGCAATCACGTCGGGATCGCCGATCGGCGGCCGGTCGGCGTAGCGCGACCCCTCGAGCTGGACGCGGCGGATCTTGTCCTGCGTGCGTTCGCCGGCGCCGAGATGCATCCGCCATTCCGACAGCACGATGCCGCGCTCCTGATCGATGCCGCTCTGGTCGAAGGTCGCCGCCTGCGCCCAGTCCTCGAGGATCAGCATCGCCCGGTCGAGCACGCCCGGGACGTCAGTCGGCACGCGCAGCGTGTACTGCGTGTCGTCGTAGCTGGTCGCGGCATTGGCGTCCGGGCCGATGCTCAGGCCGAGCGACGACAGGAAGTCGAGGATGCTCTGCCGCGGAAAATGGCGGGTGCCCTCGAACTCCATGTGCTCGACGAAATGCGCGATGCCCTGCTGGTCGGCGTCCTCGAGCACCGATCCCGCCCGGACGACGAGCCGCAATTCGGCGCGGCGGGCCGGCTTGGCGTTGGCGCGCACGTAATACCGCAGGCCGTTCGGCAGCGTGCCGAAGGCGACGTGCGGGTCGACCGGCATCTGCTGCGCCAGCCCGTAGGCGGCGACTGATGCGGCGGAGGTGTCCTGGCCGGCCGTCGGCGTCTGGGCCGAGGCGACGACGGCGGCAGCCAGCAGCGCGGTCAGGGCACGGCCGAGGTGGAGACCGGGTCGGGAAAAGCTCATGGCTAATCGTATGGTCACTGGGCGGATCCGCGGATCCTTATTCGCGACGGCGACTGGGTCGATCCGTTGCGCGTTCGTCAGAAACTCATGGACTGACAGAACGGGCGGCTCCCTCCGCGTGCTTGTGCTGCCGCCGCGCCAGGAGTAGGCTGCGGCGTCATATTCGGGCCCAGGTTCTCGGATCGGGAGGTGTGTCATGAAGGCAAGAGCACTCATCGGAATCGCGGCGGGTCTGTTGTTCGCGGGCATCATGGGCATGGCGGTCGCGGCGGCGCCGCACGGCGAGTCTGACGGGCGGGACGGTCGAGACGACGATGGGGCGAGGATTCGGCGGGGCCTGGATTACGCCCGCCAGCAGGGCATCGCCCTCAACTTCAAAGGGCACGACAAGTCGCAGGTCGGGCTCGGCAGCTACCTGGTCAATGCGGTCGGGGGATGCAACGACTGCCACACCGCCCCGCCGTACACGAAGGACCCCTATGCCTACCTCGGCGCGCCCAGCCAGGTGAATCTCGCCTGCTATCTCGCCGGCGGCACCGAGTTCGGACCGTTCGTATCCCGCGACATCACGCCGTGGGAAGACGGCAAGCCGGCGGGGCTGACGTTCCGGCGCTTTCTGCACGTCATGCGCACGGGTGAGGACCCGGACAACCCCGGCCAGCTGCTGCAGGTGATGCCGTGGTCCGTCTATCAGTCGATGACCGACCAGGACCTGCGCGCCATTTACGAATATCTGTCGTCGATTCCGGCCATTCCCGCCAACACCTGCGGGACGCCCAGCGAATAAGCGGCCCGCCCCTGCAGCGGATCGCGGGTGCGGCCGAAACATTGACGGCCATGGCCCGCCGCGGTCCGCTGCTCGGGGTTCTCGTCTGGTCGCTGGCCGCCGGCTGCGGCGGCACGGCATCCGCGCCGGCGGCACCGACGCCGCCGGTGACGCTGTCGCCCGTCGTGGTTCCGCCGCCCCCGTCGTCGCCAACCTGGGATCTGGACACCCGGGGCGTTCCTCGCTTCATCGCCCGCGACTACCTCGACGTCAGCCGCATCGCCGCGATCTCGAAGTTCCGCTCGGCGGAAGGGCACGACTACAGCGACGGCGTCGAAACGTGCCGCAGCATGAAGCACTACTTCCGCCCCGCCGACCCGTGGCGATCCGCGTCAATCCCGATCGCCTCGCCGATCGCCGGCCGGATCGGAGCCGTAGACCAGGAATGGGCCGGCGCGCAGATCGCCATCGTCTCGAGCGAGTTCCCGGCCTTTCGGGTGATCCTTTTTCACGTCAACGCCACTGTTGCGCTGATCGAAGGCCTGCCCCTCGAGGCCGGGCAAGCGCTCGGCACGCACATCGGCGAGCAGACCTGGTCGGACGTCGCCGTCGCGGTCGAGACACTGCAGGGGCGCCGGCTGGTGTCGTGGTTTGACGCCATCACCGACGACGCGTTCGAGCGCTATCGCGCCCGCGGGTTGGTCAGCCGCGGGGACGCCATCATCACGCGCGCGGCACGCGACGCGGCGCCGCTATCCTGCGCCGGCGAGACGTTTGCCAATCCGGGCACGCTGACGAACTGGTTCTCGCTGCGCTAGTCGGCGCCGCTGCGGCCGAGTGGTCGCGAAGCGGCGACAAGACGCCGGGCAGCGCGGCGACATCAGGAATCGATCGGGTACTGACACGCGCTCGTCACACCGTCGGACCGGACGTCGCCAGCCGGGCCGCGAGGCGGAGATCATTGACCAGCATCTGGTAATACGTGGCGGCGGCCTCCGGCGTCTCCGCGCGCAGCACCGCCGACGGATGGTAGGTCGCGACCGTGGCGTCCGCCCACGGCGAGCGCAGCGGCTCACCGCGGCTTCGGGTCAGCCGGAACTGCGGCCCGAGCAGCGACTGCCCCGCTGTCGCGCCGAGCAGGACCAGGACGCGGGGACGGATCGCGTGGATTTCAGCCTCCAGCCACGGCCGGCAGGCCCGCATCTCGGACAGCCGCGGCGTCTGATGGATGCGCCGCTTGCCGCGCGGTTCGAACTTGAAATGCTTGACGGCGTTGGTGACGTAGACCGTCGAACGATCGATGGCGGCATCGGCCAGCGCCCGCGCCAGAATCTCTCCGGCGGGACCGACGAACGGCCGCCCCGCCAGGTCTTCCTGGTCGCCAGGCTGCTCCCCGACGAGCATGAGCCGCGCATCCGCGGGGCCGTCGCCAAAGACAGCCTGGGTGGCCGGCCCGTGCAGGTCGCATCCCTCGCAGCCAGAAATCGCGCGGCGCAGCTGCGCGAGGCTGCCTTCCGCCGGCACCCAGGGGCGCGCCGATCCCGCGTCGGCCGGCGCCGTCACCATCCCGCGCACCCGCGCGGACGCCTCCGAGGTGAGGCGCGCCAGGTCGCGCGTCTCCGGCAGCAGGTTCCAGAATCGCTGCGGCATGTGGCCGCGCATAACCGCCAGATTCACCCGCGCGGGATTGAAGACGGACGCATAGTACGTGCGCCACAGCGGCTCGAGCTGATCTTCCGCCGGCGCGGCGGGCAGCGGCACGCCTGGCGAGAACGTCAGCGACGACAAATCCCAGTGTGCCGACTCGTCGGGCGTCAGAATCGACCAGCGCATCGATTGGAATCGCTCCTGGAAGAACGGCACGGTCAGCCGCAGCACGTGGTGCTCGGGGCGATACCACGCCACGAAACGCTCGCCGGTCGGATCGTCGACCTTTTTGAAGCGGACGTAGGCGTGCATCCGGTGTTCGTCCTCCCGCACCTGACGATTCATGCCCGCCACCGCCCGGACATCGTCGTCCAGTGGGTTGGACAGCAGAGCCGCGTCCTCGCGAATGAGACGCCAGAGCAGTCGGTAGAGCAACGCCCATCGCCGCGCATCGCGGTGGCGCGCTACGCGGCGGGCCTGATCCACGAATCGCCGGGGCACCCGGCGGCTGGCAACTGTCGGACGCGGCGAAGCCGGCGGCGGATCGCCATCGGCGAACAGCGACGCCGGGGTGGACGCGTCGCGCCACTCGATCGCTCCCGGCGGCACACCAGAGTCGAGCAGTGGCCGCGCGTGCTCCCGCCACGTCTCGAACCCGGCGTCGGAGGGGAGCGTGACCGTCATGCCGTCAACAGCGACAGCTGCTCGGGTGCGGCGAGCCGGACCGTCCGCGCGTCCAGGCGAGGGCGATGGCCGGCCGCGACCACGAACGGCGATGCCAGGCGGACGCGCGCCTTCAGCCGGGACAGATCGCGCAGCGTCAGCCGCTGGTGGCGGCGGGCGGCGACGATCCGGTTCACCGCTGTGCGGCCAAAGCCCGGGACGCGCAGCAGCTGCGACCGTGACGCGGTGTTGACATCGAGAGGAAACACTTCGGGATGGCGAAGCGCCCATGCCAGCTTGGGGTCGATCGCCAGATCGAGATTGGGTGCGTCTGGGGTCGTCAGCTCCGACCTGTCGAAGCCGTAGTACCGCATCAGCCAGTCGGCCTGGTACAACCGATGCTCGCGGACCAGTGCCGGCGGCCGCGCCGGCAAAACCGCATGCGCTCCAGGAATGGGACTGAACGCCGAATAGTAGACCCGCCGCAGCTTGTGCCGGTCGTAGACGCGCGCGGCGGTCGCGAGAATCTCGGCGTCCGATGACGATGTCGCACCAATCACCATCTGCGTGCTTTGCCCCGCCGGCGCGAAGCGCTCGACGCGGCCGGTGTGGGTCGCGTCGCCGGCAGCTTGGGCCGCGGTGGTGACGACCGCCATCGAGCGCTCGATGGTTTCGTGGCGCTTTTCCGACGCCAGCGCCCTCATATCCTGCTCGGTCGGCAGTTCGATATTGACGCTGAGGCGGTCGGCGAACGCGCCGGCCTGTTCGAGCAGCGCGTCGGACGCGCCTGGCATGGTTTTCAGGTGAATGTAGCCGTTGAAGCGGTGCTCGACTCGAAGCGTCCGGGCAACCGCGACGAGCTGCTCCATGGTGTAGTCGACGCTCTGGATCACACCCGAACTGAGAAACAGCCCTTCGATGTAGTTGCGGCGGTAGAAGTCGAGCGTCAGGTTGACAACCTCTTCCACCGAAAAGCGAGCCCGCGGCCGGTCGTTCGACACCCGGTTGACGCAGTAGAGGCAGTCGTAGATGCAGAAATTCGTCAGCAGGATCTTCAGCAGCGACACGCACCGTCCGTCGGGAGTGTAGCTATGGCAGATGCCGTTACCGTCGGAGTGGCCAAGCCCGTCCGCCACTCCGGCCCGGCGGGCGCCGCTGCTCGCGCACGAGGCGTCGTACTTCGCCGAATCCGACAGGATATGGAGTTTCGCCGCCAGGTCCATCCTGTTATTCTATGGCGAACACAACGCGAAAGTCATCTCCTCGTAGAACAGCCGAGCTGCTCTGACAGCCGACCTCGAACCTGTTCCAGAGGCGCCGCACATCGCACGGCAGGGCGAGGTTCGCCAATCTGCTAAGTTTCAGCAGGCCGCCCTCCTGGCGGAGACACGAGGGGGGCTATGACGGCAGAGCGGGTCGAGGGGGCGGTTCCTTCAGGCCGCGTCCGGGTCGAATCGGTCGACGTCGTCCGCGGCGTGATCATGATCATCATGGCGCTCGATCACACCCGGGACTTTTTCGGGATGCCGGGCCAGAGTCCCACCAATCTGGCGACCGCGAGCGCGGGATTGTTCCTGACGCGCTGGATCACGTACTTCTGCGCGCCGGTCTTCTTCCTCCTCACGGGTACAGGCGCGGCACTGTCGCTGCGGCGCAAGACCCGGAGCGACCTCTCGCGGTACCTCTTCACCCGCGGGTTGTGGCTGATCGTCGTCGAAGTCGTCGTGGCGCGGTGCCTCGCCTACCAGTTCAACTTCGACTACCGGGTCACGATGCTGCTCGTCCTGTGGGCGCTCGCCTGGTCGATGATCGCATTGGCGGCGCTGGTTCGCCTGCCGATCCCGGTCGTCGCCGCCGTCGGCCTGGTCATGATCGCCGGGCATAACCTGTTCGACAGTGTGCGGTCGGCGAACCCGATCTGGGCGATCCTCCATGCCCCGGGATTCGTCCTCAACACGCCGGCGCACGTCGTATTCGTCGCGTATCCGCTGCTTCCCTGGATCGGCGTCACGGCGGTGGGCTTCGCCCTCGGCGGAATCTATCGATGGGACGACGGCCGGCGCCGGGCGTTCCTCGTCCGCGCCGGGGTCGCCGCGACCGCGGCGTTTGCGGTCCTCCGCGGCGTGAACATCTACGGTGACCCGGCCCGGTGGGTGCATCAATCGACGGGACTGTTCACCGTGCTGTCGTTCCTGAATGCGACCAAGTACCCGCCGTCGCTGCTGTTCCTCTTGATGACGCTCGGACCGGCGCTGATTCTGCTGGCGCTCGTCGATCAGCGGACCCCGCCGATACTCCAGCCGGCGCTGATCATCGGCAAAGTGCCGATGTTCTACTACGTCCTGCATTTCACGCTGATCCACCTGCTCGCGGTCGCGATCTGCTACCTGCGGTATGGAACGGCGCACTGGATGTTCGAATCGCCCGATCTCGGGAACTACCCCTTCAGTCCGCCGCCCGGCTGGGGATACCATCTCCCCGTCGTCTACCTGGTCTGGCTGGTGGTCGTGGTCTCGATGTATCCGCTCTGCCGGTGGTTTGCGGGCGTCAAGGCGCGGCGCCGCGACCCGTGGCTGAGTTATCTCTGAAGCCGCGCCGGCGTGGTTGGGCGACGTGCGGTGGCGAGGTCCCGTAGTATCGTTCGTGGCCATGAACAGAATCCTGCTCCTCCTGGTCCTGGCCGCGACCGCCGCGGCGGCGGCCGCGGGTTCGCCGGCGGCGCCGCCGCCGTTCTCGGTCGTCGAAGCGACGATTCCGGAGATGGTCGCGGCGATGGAACAGGGGCGCGTCACGTCGTACGAAATCGTCCGCCAGTCGCTCGAGCGGATCGGCACCTACGAGGACCGGCTGCACGCGGCGATCACCGTCAACCCGAAGGCGCTGACGGTGGCGGCCGAGCGCGACCGCGAGCGGGCGGCGGGCCGGGTGCGCGGGCCGCTGCACGGGATTCCGATCGCCCTGAAGGACAACATCCACACCACGTTCATGCGCACGACCGGCGGCGCGCTGGCGTTCGAGCAACTCATCCCGCCCTACGACGCGACGGTCACGAAGAATCTGATCGACGCCGGCGCGGTGATCATCGCCAAGACCGGCATGACCGAGCTGGCCAACTGGGTGGCGGACGGGCCGACGCCGATGCCCGGCAACTACAACGCGGTCGGCGGGCAGGGCTACAATCCGTACGATCCCCGCAAGGACCCGCGCGAGGCGACCTTCGACGGGCAGCCGGCACTCGCGACCGGCGGGTCGAGCTCAGGCATCGGCACGACCGCGAGTTTCTGGGCGGCCAACGTCGGCACCGAGACGTCGGGCTCGATTCTCAGCCCGGCGACGCACAACATGCTGGCCGCGATCAAGCCGACGGTCGGACGCATCAGCCGCTACGGGGTCATTCCGATCACCGCCGACCAGGACACGCCGGGGCCGCTCGCCAGAAGCGTCACCGATGCGGCGATCCTGTTCGGTGTGCTCGAGGGCGCCAGTTCCGACGCGCACGATCCAGGCACCGGCCGCTGCGCCACGCCGCCCGGGTACGACTACCGGAAGTTCCTGAACCGCGACGCGCTCAAGGGCGCGCGGCTCGGCATCCCGCGCGCGAATTACTACGACCGGGTGACGCCGCCGGGCGCGTCATCGCCGCGCGGCGGCCTGGAAGCCGCGGAGCGGGCGGCGATGGACGACGTCTTACGGGTCTTGCGGCGCGAAGGCGCCGTCCTCGTCGACCCGGCCGATATCCCCAGCGTCGTCGATACCGACCCCGCGAACAATTTCCTGTTGTGGAATACCTGCTCCGGAGCGGACAACGGCCGCGGCAAGGACGGCAAGTGCTCGATCTCGCTGAAGTACGGGATGAAGCGCGATTTCAACCTGTGGCTGGCGTCGCTCGGGCCGGCGGCGCCGGTGAAGTCGCTGACCGAGCTGATCGCCTGGAACGCGGCCCATCAGAAGGCGGGGGCGATCAATTACGGACAGTCGAACCTGGACATCTCCGACGAGATGGACCTGCAGCGCGACCGGGCGCGCTACGAGGCGGATCGGGCCAGAGACATCAGGCTGGCGGGTACCCACGGCATCGACGAAGTGATGACGTCGCGACGGCTCGATGCGATCCTCTTCCCTGCGTCAACCGGCGCGAGCATCGCGGCGAAACCCGGCTACCCGACCGTCATCGTGCCGTATGCGCTCGTCGCCAACACGCCAACGGCCCCGTTTCCTCGCGGCTTCGACGCCCTGCCCGGCCCGATGGGTGTCAGCTTCGCGGGGATGGCGTGCAGCGAGCCGAAACTGATTGGGCTGGCCTACGCCTTCGAACAGGCGACAAAAAAGCGCGTGCCGCCGCCCGGCGCACCCTGAGGACGGCCGCCACGATCGTCAATCTGAATGGGTGCACAGACATCACGCGCAGGCGACCGAGCGGCAGGCTCGGTTCGCCGCGATCCTGCGGTTCCAGGCGGAGGGGCGATGGCCAGGACGAACCATGGCGGAACGACGCGGCGGGAATTCCTCGGCGCCGCCGGCACGGGCGCCGCGGCGGCAGCGACCTCCAGAAGACGGCGTGGCTGACGATTGCGGAAGGGCGCGCGCTGAGCGACGCGGTCCATCGCTCGGGGCGCATCTTCCAGGTCGGCAGCCAGCAGCGCTCGTCACCGCAGTTCCGATACGCCGCGGAGCTCGTTCGCAATGGCCGGATCGGAACGCTGCGCACAAAGACCCGACGGCGCTCGCCGCCAGCGACCCGAAGATCATCACCTCGGTGATCGGCCCGGACGAAGTGCACCTCTACGACAGCCGGGACCATCACGGCAACTGGTTCGACTGCGTCAAGTCGCGGCAGCAGACGATTGCTCCGGTCGAAGTCGCGCACCGGGTCTGCGCCACCTGCCTGGTCCATCACATCGCCATGAAGACGAAACGGCGGCTGTTCCGGGACCCGCGGCGCGAGCGCTTCAAAAACGACGACGAGGCGACTGCGATGCTGTCGCGGCCGCAGCGCTGGCCGTACACGACCGACGGCTCGCGAGCCTCGTGAGCGCTGGGGCCGGCGGCACGCCTCTCGGACCGTGTCATAGTGGCGGAGAGGGAGGCCGCAGCGAATGGGTAAGGTCGCGTATCGTGCCGAGATTCCGTTGACTCGCGTCAAGGGAGCGCTCCGGCTGGCCTATCTTCCGGCTGAATCGGAACCGGTCCGCTTCGGCACGCACGGCGCCATCGCCCGCCACTACGGCGTCACCGGCGAGGTCCCGGATCCGCACGCCACGACCATCGATTACCTGATTGCCGCGGCCGGCGGTTGACTGCTCGGCACCCTTGGGGGCGCGCTGGAGGCGCGCGGGATCGGGGCCACCGGCGACCAGCTCAAAGGCGTCGCCACCGGCGAGGTCGAAGTCGAGGACGGCGTTCTCGTCCTGAAGCGGATTCACGTCGTCTTCACGCTGCGCGGCGTCGCGGGGGACGCGGTGGCGGCGGCACAACGGGCCCACGAGGTGTTCAAGCCGAAGTGCCCGGTCTACCGGTCGATCCACCGCGCCATCGACGTCACGACCGCACTCGAGCTGTAGAGCGCTCCCGGCGCGTCACGCCACGCGATCACCGGTTCGAGCGCGTAGCTGATACAGGCGGCCAGCGCGATCGGCACAAGCAGCGGTGCGCACGAACACGCCGCGGAGCGAGGACGTCGCCCGCTGAATGTCGCGCAAGGAGTGGACCGGCGCGGCTCTGTCATAATGTGACATTTGCCCCTGACCCATGTCCTATCCCCCTGAAGCTCCCGTCGCCTCCCGGGCCGGTCAGACCGCTTTCCGCGTGCTCGGCGCGCTCAGCTTCTGTCACCTGCTCAACGACATGGTGCAGTCGCTGCTGCCGTCGATTTACCCGATCCTGAAGTCGTCGCTCCAGCTCGACTTCGGCCACATTGGTTTGATCACGCTCGTCAACCAGCTGACGGCGTCGCTGCTGCAGCCGGTCGTCGGCCACTACACCGACCGCCGGCCGCTGCCGCAGTCGCTGGCGATCGGCATGGTCTTCACGCTGTCGGGACTGATGCTGCTGGCCTGGGCGGCGCACTTCCCGGTCGTGCTGGCGGCGGCGGCGCTGATCGGGGTCGGCTCGTCGATCTTCCATCCCGAGTCGTCGCGGATCGCCCGGCTCGCGTCCGGCGGCCAGCACGGTCTCGCCCAGTCGCTGTTCCAGGTCGGCGGCAACGCCGGCTCGGCGATCGGGCCGCTGCTGGCGGCCTTCATCGTGCTGCCCCACGGGCAGCGCAGCCTGTCGTGGTTCTCGATCGCGCCGATCGTCGCGATTGCGCTGCTGTGGCGGGTCGGCGGCTGGTACGGCCGCCGCGCCCGCACGCCGGCGTCGGCAACCGGTACCGACCACGCGCCGCATCACCACCTCACCCGCGCGCAGGTGACGCGCGCGCTGGTCGTGCTGCTCGTGCTGGTGTTCTCGAAGTACATCTACCTCGCCAGCCTGAGCACGTTCTACACCTTCTATCTGATCGAAACCTTCGGGGTTTCGGTCAGGACCGCGCAGCTCCTGCTGTTCGTGTTTCTCGGCGCGGTCGCGGCCGGGACCATTCTCGGCGGGCCGGTCGGCGATCGATTCGGACGGAAGTACGTCATCTGGGGGTCGATTCTCGGCGTGCTGCCGTTCACGCTCGCCCTGCCGCACGCCAACCTGCCCCTCACGGCAGTGCTGAGCGCCGTCATCGGGCTCATCCTCGCCTCGGCCTTCTCCGCCATCATCGTCTACGCTCAGGAGCTCGTCCCAGGCAGGATCGGCACGATCTCGGGGATGTTCTTCGGCTTCGCATTTGGCATCGGCGGGCTCGGCGCCGCCGCGCTCGGTGCGCTGGCGGACCGCACCAGCGTGACGTTCATCTACGAAATCTGCGCCTGGCTGCCGGCCGTCGGCTTGTGCACCGCGTTCCTGCCGGACATCGAACCGCGGGCGAGGGCCAGCCGCCGATAACGGCGGCGCGCATTTTTCCGGCGCTACCGGGCGGCCAATGCGGTAGAACAGAACCATTCGTGACCCACCGAAGGCTTCCTGACGTGACAAAGAACAAATCTGCCATGCGCCCGCTGTCCGCCCTCAGTCTCCTCATCCTGACTGTTCTCTCGCCAGGATGTGCACGGCCGGCCGATTCCGCCAAGGGGGCCGCCGCGCCGCCGGCCGACGCCGCCCCGGCCCACGCCGACCATACGCCAGCACCCGCGATGCGGACGACGCTGCTCGGCAACCTCGGGTCTTACCACCGGACAATTGCCACGGCGAACCCCGACGCGCAGCGGTTCTTCGACGAAGGCCTGACGCTGCTTTACGGGTTCAACCATGAGGAGGCGTTCCGTTCGTTCCAGCGCGCCGCGGCGCTCGACCCGGCGGCGCCGATGCCGCACTGGGGCATGTCGCTCGCCCTCGGCACCAACTACAACGACACTGCCACGCCCGACCGGATCGAGCAGGCGTTCGCGCATCTCAAGGAGGCAACGGCGCGTGCCGCGGCCGGCAGCGACGTCGAACGCGGCTTCATCGACGCCCTTTCGAAGCGCTACGTCGCGACGCCCGCCGACGGCCAGCAGCCGGCGCGGGAGGCCGCGTATTCCGCGGCGATGGGCGCGGTCTCGGCGCGGTTTCCCGAAGACCTCGACGCCGCCACGCTCTACGCCGAAAGCATGATGAATTTACGGCCGTGGAAGCTGTATACACCCGACGGGAGGCCGGAGCCCGGCACCGAGAAGATCGTCGCGACGCTCGAGCACGTGATCGCCCGCAACCCGGCTCACCCCGGCGCCAACCATTACCTGATTCACGCGGTCGAGGCGTCGCGCACGCCCGAACGGGCGCTCGCCAGCGCCAAGCGTCTGGAGACGCTCGTCCCGGGCGCCGGCCATCTCGTCCACATGCCGGCGCACATCTGGATCCGGACCGGCGACTATGTCGGCGCGATGAAGACCAACGCCGCGGCGGCGGCGCTCGACGAGAAGTACATCAAGGCGACCGGTGCGCAGGGCATGTACCCGATGATGTACTACGGGCACAATCTCCAGTTCGAATCGGCGGCAGCGATGATGGCCGGCAACCTCGCGGCGGCCCGGGCGGCGGGCCGCAAGACCGCCGCGCTCGTCGAACCGATCGTCACCGAGATGGTGATGCTGCAGCCCTTCACGCTGCAGGAAGTGTTCGCGAACCTGCGCTTCGCGCGGTGGGACGACGTCCTGGCCCAGCCGGCGGCGCCGGCGGGACGGCCGCTGCAGACAGCGTTGCAGCACTACACCCGCGGCGCGGCGCTGGCCGGCAAGGGCCAGCCTGACGCCGCCGCCACGGAGCTCGCGGCTCTCGAAGGGGCCGCCGCGCAGCTGCCGAAGGACACCATGTACGGGACGGTGAACAGCGCCGCCATCGTCTTGGATGTCGCCCGCCTCGAGCTCGCCGCGCGCATCGCCGACGCCCGCGGCGCGGCGTCCGTGGCCGCCTGGGAGCAGGCGGTCGCGGCCGAAGACAAGGTCGGCTACAACGAGCCGCCCGACTGGCTGTTTCCCACGCGCGAGGGATTGGGCGCCGCGCTGCTCCGCGCCGGGAACGCCGCCGCTGCCGAAACGGCGTATCGCGCCGACCTGGCCAGAAACCATCTCAATCCGCGCTCGCTGCAGGGCCTGTGGCACGCCCTCGAACGGCAGGGCCGGCGCGCCGAGGCGATGAAGGCAAAGGCCGACTTCGAACGGGCGTGGTCCGGCGCGGACGTCCCGCCGCCGGACAGTGTCAGGCAGACGGCGGCGCGATGACCGCGCCGCCGCGCGGCATGGCGGGGCCTAATCGGTAATCGATGCCAGGTTTATGGCGAGCAGCGCGTCCTGCTTCGCGCCGGCGCGCGCCCGCTCGGCATGCAGCCGGTACTGATCGCCTCGGCCGGTCGTGCTGGAGGCGATCAGCGCCGCGGCCAGATTGATCGAGGCGTCACCAGGGCGCATCATCAGGCTCTTCTCGACCAGCGCGTAGCCGTCGACGTTCTGGACCAATGCCGCGGCGGCCTCTGAATCCATTCCCCCCTCGCGGAACCCGTACTTACCGAGCCGGCCGATTTCCCGGAAGGTTTCCGTGAGATAGCCGGCATCGAACAGCGACAGCGGATCGGTCTTGCCGCCGGCCGCCTGCGCGGCGGCGCGGATGCGATCGTTGATGGTCAGGTACAGCCGCTTGGCGACCTGCGGATCGCGGCTGGCGTAGATCGCGGCCCGCCGCAGCGTCTCCATTCGGACGATCACCGGCGTCGACGGCGTCAGCAGCGCTTCGGTATCGTCCGCGAGCCGCTGCAGGGCATAGCCGGACTGGCCGTCGTACCAGGACGACGCCCCGTTCCACGGCAGGGATTTGGCGGCGCCGATGTTGAATGGATGGCAGAGCAGCGGTGGACCGGCCAGCGCCGGACGGGCGGAGGCCAGGACCAGCCCCATCAGGACGAGCGTGGCGGGACGGCGAACGATCTGTCGCGGGGTGAGACGCATGTCACAGCTCCTTGGTGGTGGCTCCGTCGCCAGCCGACGGATGCGCGTTCAAGGATCAGGACGGCGTGCGAGCGCCGAGTGTTAACACTCAGCGGTCACGCCACTGCTGCTGCCAATGACGCCAGACCTGCATCGAGCCGAGACCGAGCGCGTCCCACCAGCGGTCGGCCATCGCCTGGCTCCCGGCGTGGATGCCGTCGCGCGTCACGCCGTCAGGCGGGGGCACGAAGCCGGCCAGCCGATCGAAGACGCGATCGCGATCGTCCGCATCGACGCGGCGCAGCAGGTGCCACAGCGTGACGGCGTCACGGGGCTGCGCTTCGGCCAGCACGGTCGAGACCGCCTGCGACCGCGTGGCGCCGCTCGCCGCCTCGAAATCGAGGGTCGTCAGCGCCGCCGCGAACGCCGGCGACACAGCCTTGTCGTGCGGTGTGCCCGGGCCGATGCCGGGGCGCGTCGCGCAGACGGCGCCGGCGGGAATGAACGACTCGCGTCCCCTCGAAGCAAAGCCGACCCACCCCGACGTCACCTCGACGATGCCGGCGCCGTCGTCGGCGACCTGCAGGGTGTAAGCGCAGCCGAGGTCGATCGCAGTCGACGCCGGAGTGTCGACGAAGAACTGGCCCGGCGGCGCCCAGATGAGCGCGTGCATGGTGCCGCGGGCGAGACGGAGGCGGTAGTTTCCGGCGGCGACACTCGACAGCCGCAGCCGGCTGCGCGGCTCGACATCGACGCGGCCGATGCCACCGACGTCGATCCGGGCGCGCGCCGACGCGCCGGTCTCGAGCCACTCGCCGAGCGGCAGCTGACCGCTGCCGGAGAGCGTGTCCCCCGCGATCGTTGGCGATCCGGCAAGGCTCGACACCTGCCAGGCGGAGCGCGGCGCGACCGACAGCGCGGCGATCCAGCCGGCTCCGGCGGCGGCAATCAGCAGCGCTGCCAAGGCAAGCACCAGCGCGCGCGGCAACGATCGGCTGACCGCCGGCAGCGGCCGCGGCCGGCTCGCGCCGGCGCGGGCGGCGTCGAAGGGCGTCGCCGATCGATGCTGCAGTGTGCCGAGGAGCTGCTCGAGGCGCTGCACCTCCGGATCCGGCACGCCGCGCCCGTCCCACAGATAGTCGTCAGCCACTGGCGCCGCTCCCCCCCAGCCGTTCGCGGAGCTGTTTCATTCCGCGGTGCAGATTGACGCGCACGGACGCCGGCGTCAGCCCCGTGCGCGCCGCGATTTCCGGACCGGTCATCCCCTCGACCAGCCTGAGCACGAGCGTTTCCCGATACGCCTCCGGCAGCCGCCGGATCACTGCCAGTGCCGCCAGCGACGCGGTCCGCTCCTCGGAGGCGGCGACGAGGTCGTCCGGCACTTCAACCAGCCGAGGCGTCCGCCGCAGGTGGTCCGTGGTCAGGTTGCGCGCGATGGCGGCCAGCCAGGCGCCGAAGGCGCGCGGGTCGCGCAGGCTGGCGAGCCGCTGCATTGCGTGGAGGAAGACGTCCTGGACGAGGTCGTCCACCTGCGGCCCCGAGACCCGCGCGAGCACCACTCCGTGCACCATCCGGCCGTACTGACTGTAGAGCCGGCCGAACGCGGCACGGTCGCCGGCCTGCGCTTCCGTAATCAGCTGCAGCTCCGCCGCGCGCGCCTCGACCGGGAGGGCATCGACGGCCCGGGCCACGCCGAGAGACACGGGCACCGACAGGTCGCCCCTCCTTTACGACCGGACCGAACGTGCGATTAGCACATCCGGTCCGATCTCCCCTGTCTGACAGGACGCTTTACAATGGCCAGGCGTTAACGGCGTCGAATGAATTGGCCGCCTGCCGCTCCTGCCGATCAGCAAGCGTCCTTGTCTCCCTGTGGCATGGTCGCTTCCTTGCACAGATAGACGCAACCGCCGCGCCTGCGCGGCAACGCCTCAACCGTAGGAGACCGGGGCACTCCGGACGGCGTCTCAGGTCTCAGGCCGCGGCTGATGCCGCTCGATACGATTCTAGAGGAGCAGAGTAAGTGCATACCAAGTCGATCCACGCGAAGCACAGCGGCACATTCAAGCTCGGCGGCAGGCTGTCGATCCACCGGCTCGGCTACGGCGCCATGCGCCTGACCGGCAAGGGCGTATGGGGTCCGCCAGCCGATCACGGCGCCGCGCTTGCCACCCTCCGGCGGGCGATTGACATGGGCATCAACTTCATCGACACCGCTGAGTCGTATGGGCCGGGCATCAGCGAACAGCTCATCGCCGAGGCGCTCCATCCTTATCCCGCCGACCTCGTCATCGCCACCAAGGGCGGCCTCGACCGCAGCGGGCCCAATCAGTGGCCGGTCAACGGCCGACCCGAGCGGCTGCGCGAAGAGCTCGAGGGCAGTCTTCGCAGATTGAAGCTCGATTTCATCGATCTCTACCAGCTGCACCGCATCGATCCCAACGTGCCGGAGGCCGATCAGTTCGGCTTCCTGAAAACCATGCAGGCCGAAGGCAAAGTGAAGCACCTCGGTCTCTCCGAAGCCTCGGTGGATCAGATCGAGCGCGCCGGCGAGTATTTCACCGTCGTCTCGGTCCAGAACAAGTTCAACCTCGCCGACCGGCAGTGGGAGAGCGTGCTGAAGTACTGCGAAATCCAGAACATCGCCTTCATTCCCTGGTATCCGCTCCAGATCGGGACGCTCGAAGGGTCGCCGGTCCTGAATCGGATCGCCCGCGCCCACGGCGCAACGCCGTCGCAGATCGCGCTCGCCTGGCTGCTGCATCGATCGGCCGTGATGCTGCCCATCCCCGGAACGTCGCAGGTCGGCCACCTCGAGGAAAACGTCGCCGCCTCGAGCATCGAGTTGTCGGCCCAGGAAGTCGACGCGCTCTCGGCGGCGGCCTGATCCCGCACCCGTCGGACGGCGGCACCGCCCGCTTCAGCGCGCGGGCGCCGGCGAACCGGCAAGCGCATCAGTGTTGCTGACGAACGCCAGCCGCCGGCCGTCCGGCGACCACGACGGCACGTTGATCGTGCCCTGTCCGCCGTAAACGTACGCGACGACGGACGGTGTGCCGCCGGTGACCGGCATGACCCGGAGGTAGACGCGCTTGTAGTACGGATGATCGGTGAGGCTGACTTCCGCCGGAAAGCTGATCATCACGAACGACCGGCCGTCCGGGGCGATGTGCGGAAACCAGTTCTGATAGGCGTCGTGCGTCAGCTGCTCCGGGTCCTGTCCGTCCGCCTTCATCCGCCAGATCTGCATCGTCCCGCTCCGGGCGGAGTTGAAGTAGATGTATTGCCCGTCCGGCGTATATTCGGCGCCGTCGTCCAGCCCCTTCGTATTGGTGAGATTGACTTCCGGGCCGCTGCCGTCGGCGGGGATCCGGTAGATGTCGAACTCGTTGTTCCGCCCGCCGGTGAAGAGCAGGAAACGGCCGTCCGGTGACCAGCTGTGCAGGTAGGAAGGCGACTCCCTCGTGATCCGGGTCGGCGTACCGCCGGCGAGCGGCACCGTGTAGATCGTCGAGCGCCCGCCCGAGGCCGCGCTCTGGTCGCTGATCCCGAGCATCCGGCCGTCGAACGACAACACGTGATCGTTGTTGTTCCGGCTGGCGGCGCCGGTATCGATGAGGGTCGACTCCCGGGTCGCCAGATCGAACCGGTAGAGCCCACCCCAGCCGGCGGCGCGGCCGCTGCGGTTGACGATGAGCGCCGTGCCGTCCCGCGTCCAGTTGGGCGCTTCCACCGGCACTTCGCTGCGCAACACCTCCTGCCGGTGGCCGGTCTGCAGGTCGAGAATCTCGAGGATGCTGCCGATGAAGTCGCGGTACGGGACGAACGCGTCGCGCGCCGGCCGGATGACGCGCACGTCCCGGAAGACCGCCCGTTCGGTGACGTCAGGATTGTGCGCGCAGAGCGCCAGGCCCACCAGGACGTCGTCTCCCAGCGCGACGTCGAAGACCGAGGCGCTGGTGAACGGCTCGCCGTACTTCGCGGCGGAAAACGTATAAGCGGTGCCATGGCGTTCGAGCTGGATGACATCGGCGCCCTTGACCAGGAGTTCGGACTGGGCGGTCACGCCGGCCTTGTCGTGCCGGTATTGCAGCGACGTCAGCCCATCACCATGGACGACGCCGTCGACGTACGGCGCATCGGCGTCGCGGCTTGGCCGCACCATGAAGCCGGCCTTCCGATGCGGGTCGACCCCTTTGCCAATCAGCTCCACCCGCGCCTGGAGGATGAAGTCCCCCGACACCCGCTTCCACGCGAACTGGAACTCGTCGCTCGCGGCCCACATGTTGACGCCGCCGGCCGAGAGCCGGTACTCCTGGGAGGCGGCGTCGTACGTCGTCGATCCGGCGATCTTCGGTGCACCGACATCGGCGTGGCCGTCCAACACACCCGGCGCATCTGGCTGCGCGGCGTGCAGACCGGCGGCGGTCAGCGCCATACACGCGAACACGGTCTGCGCCGCACGAGTCCATGACACTCCGGCCGAGCGGGTGAACGTCGCCATCAATTCCTCCAGGTCCCGGGATGATACACCTCCGCCCGCGTCGATCGGCCGCGGCGTTTCTGCAGTAGCCTGTCTGCGACGCGAATGACCACACCCGAATCCCGACCTGGCGCGGACGATCTGGCGCCGCTCGTCTACGCGGAACTGCGCCGGCTGGCGGGTGGCTACATGCGCCGCGAGCGTCCGGGTCAGACCCTGCAGGCGACCGCGCTC
Organism: Acidobacteriota bacterium; assembly: GCA_031393955.1. Taxonomy (GTDB): domain Bacteria; phylum Acidobacteriota; class Vicinamibacteria; order Vicinamibacterales; family 2-12-FULL-66-21; genus JALZOC01. Next base: position 3,133 of record JANMWI010000037.1, on the reverse strand, counting down.
GTCCACGAGGCCTATCTCCGCCTCGCCGGTCCGGGACGGCCCTGGACCGACCGCCGCCACTTCGTCGGCATCGCCGCCCGCGCGATGCGGCAGATCCTCGTCGAGCGCGCCCGCGCCCGCGGCGCCGACAAGCGATGGGGCGCCCTGCAGCGGGTCTCTCTGCGCGAGTCGCTGGCCGGCGCCGACATGCCGGAGGAGGGCCTCCCCGCCCTCGACGAGGCCCTCCGCCGGCTCGAGGCTTTCGACCCCGAGCAGGCGCGGATCATCGAACTTCGCTTCTTCGCCGGGCTGACGGTGGAGGAAGCCGCCGAGGCGCTGGGCATTTCTCCCGCGACCCTGAAGCGGCGGTGGAGCCTGGCGCGCGCCTGGCTGTATCGCGAGCTGACGGCCGGCAGCTCATGACGCATGCCGAGCGCGATCGCGTGCGGACGCTCTTCGAAGCGCTCGTCGACCTGCCGCCGGGCGACATACGGGAGCGCCTCGACGCGACCAGCGAGCCAGCGGCGGTGAAGGACGAAGTGCTGTCCCTGCTCGAGCATCACGCCCGGGCCGGGTCCTTCCTCGAGGCACCCGCCTCGGCGGCCGGACTCGAGCACGAACTGGCGGCGGGCACGAGGCTCGATCGCTACACCGTCATCCGCGAGATCGGGCGCGGCGGCATGGGCCGCGTCTACCTCGCCATCGATGAGCGGCTCGGACGGCAGGTCTGCCTCAAGGCGGTGCGCGAGGAGCTGGCCGATCCGGCCTTCCGCGGCCGGCTCGAGCACGAGGCGCGGACCGCCGCCGCCCTTTCCCACCCGGGCATCTGCGCGGTCTACGCGCTCGAGGAATTCGGCGGTCGTCCCTATATCGTCACGGAGTTCATCGACGGCCGGACGCTCCGCAACGAGATCGACGACGCGCCGCGCGCCGCCGCGGCGCTCGTATACGACACGCTGCGGCAGCTGGCCGCCGCGGTGGCGGCGGCGCATGCGAGAGGGATCACGCATCGCGACCTCAAGCCGGACAACGTCATGCGCACCGCCGAGGGGCGACTCAAGGTGCTCGACTTCGGTCTCGCGCGGGTCGAGGCCGTGGAGGGGATGGCGCCAGGCGTCCGCCACACCCTGCCGGGCGTGCTCGTCGGCACCCCCGGCTACATGGCGCCCGAGCAAATCGAGGGCGGCCCGATCGATGCACGGACCGATGTATTCGCGCTCGGCGTGCTGGCGTATGAGTTCGCGGCCGGGGTGCACCCGTTTGCCGCCGCCACGCCGCTCGCGACCGCCGCGCGCGTGCTCGGTGACGAGCGGCCGTCGCTCGGCGGGGCGCGCGGCGACCTGCCGGCGGGGCTGGTCGCCGTCGTCGACCGCTGCCTCGCGCGCCACCCGGCGCAGCGGTTTGCGTCTGCTGGCGCGATAGCCGCGGCGCTCGAGGAGGGCGAGGCAGGCGTGAGCGCGGCGCCACGGCGGCCACTGGTGTGGTGGCGCGTACACCAGCTGGCGCTGATTGCGATCTACGCGACCGGCACGGCGGCGGCGTGGCGGGTGCACGCGTGGGAGGCCTCGGCCGCCGCCCGGTGGGCCTTTCTGCTCGTCGGCATGCTGGCGGCCGTCAACGGCGTGGTGCGGGGGCACCTGCTGTTCACCGAACGTGCGCATCCGGAGCGGCTGGCGGGCGAGCGCGGGCGATCGCGAACGGCCGCACTCATGTTCGACCTCGCAATCGCTGTGGCGCTCGCGGCCGACGCCAGCCTGATCTCCGGCGGCCAGCCGGTCGTCGCGGCCCTGGTGATCGGGCTGGCGGCCGGCCTGGCGACCGCTGCCATCCTGATCGAGCCAGCGACGTCGAGCGCCACCATCGGCGTCCCCTGAGCCGCTTTCCGGCCGCTTCACGCATTACCGGGCAGGAGGATATCGATCATGTCCGTTCTGCCCGGCATTCATCGTCGTGAGCACCAGAGCTTCCTCGCCGCATCGGAACGGCGATTGCTCATCGCCATCGCCAGAAGACTCCCGCCCGCCATCAACGCCGATCATCTCAGCGCCCTCGGGCTGGCCGCGATGTGCGCCGCCGGGGCTGGCTTTGCCGCGATGCGGATCTCCGGGTGGGGCGCGGCCGGCGTCGCGCTCGCGCTCGCCGCCAACTGGTTCGGGGACAGCCTGGACGGGACCGTCGCGCGGGTCCGCGGCCAGGAGCGTCCGCGGCTTGGCTATTACGTTGACCACGTGATCGATCTCGCCGGTTCGGCGGCGCTCTTCGCGGGGCTGGCCTGCTCCGGGCTGATGACACCGCTGCTGGCGGTCGCCGTCCTCGCCGGCTACCTGCTGGTGTCGGCCGAGGCCTACCTCGCCACCCACGCCGTCGGGGTCTTCAGGATGGCGCGTTTCGGAATGGGGCCGACCGAACTGCGCCTGCTGCTGATCGCCGGGGCGGTGTGGGCGGCCGGCCACCCGGTCGTGCTGCTGCCGGGATTGGGTCCGGCGCGGCTCTTTGACGTCGGCGGCGCGGCGGCGCTGGCCGGCTTCGCGGTGGTGTTCGTCACCGCTGCCGTCGGCCACACACGCCGGCTGCACGATGCCGAGCCGCGCCCGGCCGTTCCGCTGCGGAGGGTCGTATGAGACGGCGGCTCATGCGGTTTACCGTGGTCGCGGCGCTTGGCTTCGTCGTGCAGGTCGTGCTGGTCGTCCTGTTCTCCGACCGATGGGGGTGGTCCCTGCCGGTCAGCACGGCCGCATCGGTCGAGGCGGCGGTGCTGCACAACTGGGCATGGCACGAGTGCTGGACGTGGCGCCGCCGGGTGACTGCCGCGCATCGACTGCAGCGGCTGGTGGCGTTCCACGCCGCCAACGGCGCCATCTCGCTGCTCGGCAACATCGCGTGCGCCGAGGTCCTTGTCCGGACGACCAGCCTGGCGCTGCCGTGGCGGACGCTGCTGTCGGTGGCGCTCGTCGGCGGGCTCAACTTCGTCGTCGCGGAACGCGTGATCTTCCGCGGGCGGCCGGCGCAAGCGTCCACCAGACCGGTGTGGCCCGCAACGTTTACGCCGTGCGCCGTGCGTGTGCGCCGCGGCGCCGCGCTCGTCGCGGCACTCTCGCTACTGGTGGTCACGCCGTTGTCGGCAGCCATGCCGCCGCCCGTTGGGATAGCGGGC
>JANMWI010000071.1:0-15728 GCA_031393955.1 Acidobacteriota bacterium | reverse complement strand
CTGCCCCTCGGCGGGCGCCGCCATCGGCTCGGTCCGCGCCGGTGCGGACGGCGCCGGCGACGGCGCGGGCGCCTGGGCGAGCGCAGGCGCTGCCAGCGCGGCCAGCGCCAGCGCGAGGCGGGCCGCCTTCGGGAACGTTGTCATGACCATCACGGAATCCTCAATCTTCAGGGAGCCGGCCCTGAAACGAGACCGGCTCATCATTGCCCAGTGTAGGGCTTTCGGCGCGCCGCGTCAACGTCGGCCTCCGTCGGGGCTTCTTCTAAACCGTTGATTTCAGGCGGTTTTCTGCTTGCCGAAGATCCAGGCGACCAGAATGCTGACGGCGTAGAGCGCCAGCATCGGGATCGCCATCATCAACTGCGACACCACGTCCGTGCCCGGGCTGATGACGGCCGCGACGATGAAGATGACGAGGATGGCGTATTTCGTATACCGAAGCAGGAATCCGGCGGTCACGACCCCCATTCTTGCCAGGAACAGCACGATCGTCGGCATCTGGAAGATCAGGCCGAAACCGAGCAGCATCGTCACGTACAGCGAAAATGCCTCGGAAATCTTCGGCATGAACTGCATGTACGGGGTTTCAAAGCTGATGAAGAACTTCCAGGTCCAGGGGAAGGCGACGTAGTGGGAGAACAGTGCGCCGATCAGGAAGAAGACGGTCGAAAACAGCACGAACGGGATGGCGAACTTCTTCTCGTGCGAGTACAGGCCCGGCGCGATGAACAGCCAGAGCTGGCTGAGGATGAGCGGGATGGCGATGACGAGTCCGGCGAGCGCTCCAATCTTCACGTAGAGCATGAACGCCTCGCCCCCCTGCGTGTAGATGAGGCGGCCCCCCTCCGGGAGCATCTGCTGCAGCGGCAGCATGACGAAGCTGAAAATGCGGTCGATGAAGATGAAGGAGATGACGCATCCGACGACGAGCGCCAGGACGCAGTTGATCAGCCGCTTGCGCAGCTCGTCCAGATGATCCAGAAACGACATCTTCGCCCCGGCGTCTTCGAAGACGTCGGGGTCGGTGAGATGGATGTGGGGGTCATCGTCGGGCGCAGTTGCGCCCGGAAACGGCACGAGGGCCATTGAAGGGGCTTAGACCTCGCCGGTCTGGCGGGGCACCGCGTGCTCTTCAGTCGCCGTGTACGGACGAGCCGCCGGAGCCTCCGGCACCTTCTGGCGCTCGGTGGTGCGCGTTTCCTCGACGCGGATCTCTTCGTCGAGCGTGTTCCGCAGCTCGTTCGAGGCGCGCTTGAATTCATTGATGCTCTTGCCGAGAGACCGGCCGAGCTCCGGCAGCTTTCGGGGCCCGAAGATAATCAGAGCGATCACGAAGATGATGATCAGCTCGGGCATCCCGATAGAACCCAGCATGGTGAGATCCTTAAATTAGGTGCTGACAGTTGACGGATGACATCGGCGGCAGACACCGCCTAACTTCATTATAGGAACGGCGCCCGGCGCGGTCAAGACAGCGCTGCCGGCCGGTGCCCGGAAGTCGTTGCGGCGTCGGCATTTCGTCTGTTACGATGCGATTATGCGAACTCCGCGATTCCTGGCGGCGGCCGTTCTCGCGGTAGTCCTGGCCGCGCTCGCGGGAGGGTTCTTCGGCAGCAGCGCCCTGGCGCGGCAGGATGAAGTCTCCCAGCAGTACCGGGTCTTCAACGCCGCGCTCGAGGCTGTCTCGCACGAGTATGTCGACGACCTGCCGTCCGATCGCCTGGTCTACGGCGCGATCGACGGCATGCTGCATACCCTCGATCCGCATTCGAGTTTCTTCGACCCCAAGGCCTACGCGCAGATGCGCGAGCGGCAGGAGGGGCACTATTACGGTCTCGGCATCACGATTCAGGTGATCGACGGCGACATCACCGTGCAGTCGATCTTCGAGGGCTCGCCGGCCTACAAGACCGGCCTGCGGCGCTTCGACGTGATCGCGCGGATCGGCGGCCAGGACGCCAAGGGCTGGACCAGCGACCAGGCGGTCAAGAAGCTGAAGGGGCCCAAGGGCTCGAGCGTCAACATCTCGATCCGGCGCGCCGGTTACGACGGCCTGATCGACATGGACGTCACCCGCGACGAAGTCAACATCACGACCGTGCGCGCGTCGTTCATGATCGACCGCGAGACCGGCTACATCAAGCTCGATCAGTTCACCGAGACGTCCGACCGCGAGATGGGCGACGCGCTGCAGCGGCTGTCGGCGAGCGGCATGAAGCGGCTGCTGTTCGACCTGCGCGAGAACCCGGGCGGCGCGCTCGACCAGGCGATCCGCATCTCGAACCGGTTCCTGCCCAAGGGCGACATGATCGTCTCGACCCGCGGCCGGGTGCCGAACGCCAACCAGGAATACCGCGCGGCCGAAGAGAGCCAGTACACGCACCTGCCGATGGTCACCCTGGTGACGCGCGGCAGCGCCAGCGCCTCGGAGATTGTCAGCGGCGCGCTCCAGGATCACGATCGCTCGCTGGTCGTCGGCGAGCGGACGTTCGGCAAGGCGCTCGTCCAGTCGGTGTACCCAATCAGCGAAGGCGCCGGCGTGGCCGTCACCACCGGCCGATACTTCACGCCGTCAGGCCGGATGATCCAGCGCCCCTGGGACGGCACCTTTGACGAGTACTTGACCTACACCTTCAGGGATCAGACCGCCGAACGCGCCCACGCCGCGTCGGAGCTGAAGTACACCGATGCCGGCCGAAAGGTCTACGGCGGCGGCGGGATTGAACCGGACAAGTTCTTCGTCGGCACGGTCGAAGGGTTCACCCCGACCCGGTTCGGCAAGCTGCTGCAGAGCCGCCAGGAGTTCGTCGATTACGCGAACCAGTTCACCGCCGAAGGCGACACCCGGCTGAGCGCCGCCAACAAGGGGCGCAAGCCGCTCGCCCGCGGCTTTACCGTGACCGACGCGATGCTCGCCGACTTCAAGGCGCGGCTGGCGACGCGGAAGGTCAAGGTCGACGATGCCGCCTTTACGAAGGACGAGCCGTTCATCCGGGCGATGATTCACTTCGAGATCGACTCGGCGCTGTTCGGGATGGACGAGGCGCGCAAGAACCTCATTGCCCAGGATCCGCAGGCCCAGTTCGCGCTGGCCCAGTTCGGCGAGGCCGAGCGGCTGCTGGCGCTGTCGCCGGGGAAAAGCACCCGCGGGGCCAGGCTCCAGTAGACCGCTCGCGTAGGGCATTTGGCCCTATATCCTGCGGTATCACTTTCCTGTTGCCCCAAGGTATGGTGGCTTGTTAGACTTGCCGCCGTTCGCCCGGACGGTAGGCTCGGGTCACGTCATCGCTCCCAGACAGCTCACTCGTTCGAAGCGAAATCGGTCCGCTTCCGGCCCGGGGTCTGCCACCCGCGGCCCGTGCGGGCGCTTTCTCCTGTCGGGCTTTTTCGGAAGGAATCGAACCCCATGCGGCTCCAGCGCCTCGAGATTGCCGGCTTCAAGAGCTTCCCTGACCGTTCCGAGCTGACCTTCGATCACGGCGTCACCGCGATTGTCGGCCCGAACGGCTGCGGCAAGAGCAATGTGGTCGATGCCCTGACCTGGGTGCTCGGCGAGCAGAGCGCCAAGAGCCTGCGCGGCGATCGGATGGAGGATGTGATCTTCGGCGGCAGCGACGCCAGGAAACCCACCGGCGCCGCCGAAGTGCGGCTGCGGCTGGCCGGCGTCGCGGCGCGCGTGCCGGGCAATGCCCCGATCCGCCCGGCCGTGACCGAGGCCGTCGCCGGCCGCGCCGGCGACCTGCTCGGGGGCGGCGGTGTCGCGGTCGAGGAGGAGCCGCCGCTGATCGTCCGCGACGTCGAGCTGATGAGGCGGCTGTACCGGTCCGGCGAGAGCGAGTACTTGATTGACGGCGAATCGGTGCGGCTGCGCGACGTGCAGGATCTGCTGATGGACGCCGGCCTGGGTATCAAGGCCTACGCCGTCATCGAGCAGGGAAAAATCGGCCAGATCCTGAGCGCGCGCCCGACCGATCGCCGCCAGCTCATCGAGGAAGCCGCCGGCGTCACGAAGTACAAGAGCCGGCGGCGGGCCGCCGAGCTGAAGCTCGAGGCCGCCCAGCAGAACCTCACCCGCGTCGACGACATCGTCTTCGAGGTCGAGAAGCAGCGCGGCGCGCTCAAGCGGCAGGCTGCCAAGGCGCGGCGCTACCGCCGGCTGCGCGACGAGCTGCGCCGCTGGGAGAAGGTTCAGTTCGCCCGCCGGCACCAGCAGCTGACCGAGGGCATCGCGAGCACCCGCTCGGCGCTGGCCGACGCGCGCGAACGGGAGGCGGCCGCGGCGGCGCATGTCGCGGAGGTCGAGGCGACGCTCGAGCGGCTCCGCCTGGAACTGGCGCAGGCCGACAGCGAAACGACCGCCGCCCGTGAGGCCGCCCACGCCAGCGAGCTCGAGACCGGCCGGCTGCAGCAGCACATCGCCTTCGACAAGCAGCAGGTCGAATCGCTGGCCAGCGCGGCCGGCGCGATCGAGATGGAGGTCCAGGCGCTGGCCGGCCGGCGCGAGCCGGCGCGGCTCGACCTGGAATCGCGCCGCGAGGCGGCGGCGCGCGCCGCCACGGAGCGGACGGCGGCGTCCGACACGCTGCGCGCCGAGGAAGCCGCCTACGCCGAGGCGCAGGGCCACATCGAAAGCCTCGAGTCGGATGTCGAGGCGGCGCGCAGCGAGGTCTTCGCGGCCGTCAACGCCGCCACCGCGCTCCGCCACGCCCTCGAGCATGCCGCCGCCGCGCAGGCCCGGCTCGCCGAGCAGATCGGCAAGCTCGAAGGAGAGCAGCACGACCTCGGCGTCGAGCTCGAGCGCGCCGCCGCCGACCGCGCCGCCGCCGAGGACGGCGCCCGCCGCGCCGTCGAGACCACCGAGGCGCTGCGTCTCGACCGCGCCGGCCGTGACTCCGAGCTGTCGGCAGCGCGCGCCGAGCGCGACGGCCGAACCCAGGAGTTCCGGACCCGTGAGCGCGAGCTCGCCGGGGTCCACGCGCGGCTCAAGTCGCTCGAGGAGCTCGACGCCGCCCGCGCCGAGTACGGCGACGGCGCCCGGCTGCTGCTCGCCGAGTCGGGCGGCGACGTCGCTCAGCTCGGCTCGGTGGCCGACTATCTCGACGTCGACGGTCGCTACGAACGCGCCGTCGAGGCCTGTCTTGGCGATCTCCTCCAGCACGTCGTCGTCTCGTCCCACGAACAGGCCGCCGCCGGGCTGGCCTTCGCGCGTGGCCGCGATGCCGGCCGGGTCGGCTTCCTCGTCGCCGGCGATCCGCCGGCGCACGGCGGCGGCGACGTTGCGCTGCCGCATCCGGCGCTCGTCCCGCTGTCGAGCGTCGTCCGCGTCAGCGGCCCCGCCGAAGGGGTCATCCAGGCGGCGATCGCCGGGGCGTGGATCGCTCCCGGCTACGACGCGGCGCGGGAGGCGGCGCGATCGACCGACGCGCCGGTCGCGACCCTCGAGGGGGAGGTGTTCCGCGGCCGCCACGTCGTCGAGGGCGGAACCCGCGCCGAGGCGCGCGGCATCCTGACGACCAAGCGCGAGATCAAGGAACTGCGCGAACGGGCTGACGTCGAGGGGGCCGCCGTCGAACGGCTCCGCGACGACATCGCCGGGCTCGATCTGCGGATTGCCGCCGTTGAATCGGCGATCCTCTCGGTCCAGGGAGAGCTCCACCGCCTCGAGAAGGCCAGCGTCGGCTTCGACCTCCAGGTCTCCGCCGCCGCCGGCACGGCCGACCGCATCACCCGCAAACAGGAGCAGATTGCCAGCGAGCGCCGCGCCGCCGAGGAGCAGCAGCGCCAGCAGGCCGCCCGGCAGGACGAGGCGCGCGAATCGATCGCGCGGATCGAAGCGGATCAGCGCGCCGCCGACGAGCTGCTGAACGCCGCCCAGCGGCGGCTGTTCGAGGCGCGCGAGGCGATGCAGGCCCAGGCCCGCCGCACCTCCGAGGCGAAGGCGTCGCACGCCGCGCTGGTCGAGCGCGCCGGCGCGCTGGCGGTCGAGGTCAGCCGCCTCGAGGAGGCGGCCCGCGACATCGACGCCCGGCTGACGACCCGGCAGGAGGACCTCGAGCGGACCCTGGCCCGCCGCGCCAGCCTGATTGTCACCATCGAAGCCTCCGAGGCGAGGCTCGATGCCGGTCTGCGCGCCTTCGACGAGCTGCGCGACCGCGTCCGCACCGCCGATGACGCATCGCAGGCGCTGCGCGCCGCGTTCGACGAGCAGGAGGCGCGCATCCGCGACGCGCGGCGGACGCTGGAGACGATTCGCGCCGGCGCCGTCCAGCTCGAAATCGCGCGCGCCACCGCCGAGGCCGACCTGTCGCACCTCGCCTCGGCATGCGTCGAGGCGGTGCAGGCGACCCTCGAAGAAGTGGCCGAGGAAGTCGCCCGCCTCGAGCAGGAAGGCCTGCTCGTCAGCCCGCGGCCGGTCGACGATGCACCGGAGGCGGCGGAAGTGGAGGACGATCCGGCGGCGCCGCCGGCCGACGAGGCCGCCGCCGCGGCGCCGCCGGCCGCGGCGATGACCCCGGACGACATGGTCGCCGACCTGCGGACCAAGGTCGAGCGGATGGGGGCGGTCAACATGATGGCGATCGACCAGTTCGACGATCTCGAGTCGCGCCACGCCTTCCTCACCACCCAGCGCAAGGATCTCGTCGACGCGATTGCCGCGACCGGCGAGGCGATCCGGAAGATCGACAAGACCACCAAGGAGCGCTTCCGCGAGGCCTTCACGGTCATCAACGAGAACTTCGAGCGGACCTTCACGACGCTGTTCGGCGGCGGCCGCGCCGGCCTGACGCTGCTCGACGAAGCCGATCAGCTCGAGAGCGGCATCGACATCATCGCGCAGCCGCCCGGCAAGCGGCTGCAGAGCGTCCAGCTGCTGTCCGGCGGCGAGAAGGCGCTGACCGCGATGGCGCTGATGTTCGCGATCTTCAAGTTCCGGCCGAGCCCGTTCTGCCTGCTCGACGAAATCGACGCGCCGCTCGACGACGCCAACATCGGCCGGTTCGTCGAAATGCTGCAGGGCATGCAGGAGCACACCCAGTTCATCCTGATCACCCACAACCGCAAGACCATGGAAATCGCCGATCGGCTCTACGGCGTGACGATGGAGGAGCCCGGCGTGTCGAAGCTCATTTCCGTCCAGCTCAATTAGCGGCGGCGGGCAGACGGCACGTGGCCGCACGTCGATCGTGAACGAAGACAAGTCGTCCCGTTACCACCGCCTGCGGCGCCGCGCGCGCGTCGCCTCGGTGGCGCTGACCCTGCTAATGCTGGTCACCCTGCTCGCGACCGGCGCCTCCACGGCGCTCGCTGCGGCGAGCCGCGCCGTGCTGCCGCAGCCGTGGGCGGCGGTCGCGCTCTACGTCCTGGTGGTGGCCGCGGCGCAGGAGCTGCTGGCCTTCCCGCTCGCCTGCTACCGCTCGTTCGTCCTCGACCGCCGCTACGGGCTGTCGTCCGAGCCGTTCGCCGGGTGGCTTCGCGACCACGCGATGGCGTCGCTCATCGGCGCGGTGCTGGCGCTCGGCGGCGCCGAACTGATCTATATCTTCCTGCGTCACGCGCCGTCGTGGTGGTGGCTGCCGTCGGCGGCCGCGTTCGCGGTCGCGGCCGGCGCCGGCGCGAAGCTCGCGCCGGTCGTCCTGATGCCGCTGTTCTACAGCATCCGGCCGATGACGCGCCAGCCGCTCGGCGCCCGGCTCGCCGAGCTCTCGGCGCGGGCCGGCGTGCCGGTGCTCGGCGTCTATGAATGGGGACTGGGCGGCCGGTCGGCGCGGGCCAACGCCGCGCTCGTCGGCACCGGCGGGACGCGGCGGATCCTGGTCTCGGACACGATGCTCGACGCCTACTCGGAAGAGGAAATCGAAGTCGTCGTCGCCCACGAGATCGCCCACCACGTCCATCACGACATCCGCGGCGCGCTCGTCGTCGAGGCGCTGCTGCTGGTCGTCGCGTTCCTGACGGCGGCCGCGGCGCTGGCTTGGGGCGGCCGCGCGTTCGGCGTCATCTCGCCGGACGACGTCGCCGGGCTGCCGCTGATCCTGCTGGCGGCCGGGCTGGTGATGGCGGCGGCGACGCCGTTCGTCAACGCCCTGTCGCGGCGCAACGAGCGGCGCGCCGACGGCTATGCGCTGGCGCTCACCGGCCAGCCGGCGGCGTTCATTTCGGCAATGCGGCGGCTGGCGACGCAGAATCTGGCGGAGGAGGACCCGGCGCGGGCGGTGCTGTGGCTGTTTCACACCCACCCGTCGATCGCCGAACGGATCGAAGGGGCGCGGGCGTTCCTGGCGCGGGCCGGCGGCGACTGACGCGCCGGTCAGCGGACGATCAGCTGGCCTTCCATCCGGCGGCAGCGGGCGTCCTGGGTCAGGTTGCAGTAGAACCGGTGGGTGCCGACCTGGTCGGCGCGGAACTCGAACGTCACGGTCTGGCCGGCCCCCGCCCGCTTCGCGATCCGGTAGTCGTCGAGGGTGAAGCTGTGCGGGATGTCGTGGGCGGTGAAGGTGATCTTGACGAGGTCGTCCTTCCGGACCTCCAGCCGCGCCGGCGTGAAGGCGAAGTGGTCGCCGTCGACGGTGAACTCGCGGGCGCTGCCCTGCGCCCTGACCGCCGGCGCCGGCATCCCGGCGACGACGGCTGCCGCCAGACAGGTCGACAACACGACGATCCGACGGGTCAGCTGAGGCATGGGTTCCTCCAGTACAGACGTCAGGGCGGAAGAAATAGTTCTTCCGCCCTGATTACAGCGAATGCGGGCTAGTGCTTGCCGGTTTCGGCCTTGGCGGCCGCTTCGTCCGGCTGGAGCAGCGCCTTACGGCTGAGGCGAATCTTCCCGGACGGGTCGATGTTGATCACCTTGACCATCACCTGTTCCCCTTCCTTGAGCTCGTCCCTGACCTCCTTGACGCGGTAGTGCGCGATCTCGGAGACGTGCAGCAGGCCGTCCAGCCCCGGCATGATCTCGACGAACGCCCCGAAGTCCGTGATCCGCTGGACCTTGCCGGCGTAGGTCTTGTTGAGCTCGGGTGTCGCGGTCAGCTCCTGGATGATGCTGATCGCCTTCTGGGCCGAGGCCTCGTCCGCCGACGCGACGTTGACGCGGCCGTCGTCCTCGACGTCGATCTTGACGCCGGTCCGCTCGATGATGCTCCGGATCATCTTGCCGCCGGGTCCGATGACGTCGCGGATCTTGTCGACCGGAATCCGGATCGTGACGATCCGCGGCGCGTGCGCCGAGACGTCCGAGCGCGACTGCGACAGCGTCTCCTGCATCTTGCCGAGGATGTGCATCCGGCCCTGCCGGGCCTGCTCGAGCGCCTTGCGCATGATCTCGGTCGTGATGCCGGCGACCTTGATGTCCATCTGCAGCGCCGTGATGCCGTCGGTCGTGCCGGTGACCTTGAAGTCCATGTCGCCGTAGTGGTCCTCGGCGCCGGCGATGTCGGAGAGGATCGCGTACTTGCCGGTGTCCTCGTTGATGACCAGGCCCATCGCCACGCCGGCGACCGGCTTCTTGAGCGGCACGCCGGCGTCCATCATCGCCAGCGACCCGCCGCACACCGACGCCATCGACGACGAGCCGTTCGACTCGAGGATCTCGGAAACGACGCGGACGGTGTAGGGGAAGTGCTCCTCGGCCGGCATCATCTGGAGGAGCGAGCGCTCGGCGAGCGCGCCGTGGCCGATCTCGCGCCGGCCCGGGCCGCGCAGGAACTTGACCTCGCCGACCGAGAACGGCGGGAAGTTGTAGTGCAGCATGAACCGCTTCCAGGTCTCGCCGTCGACGGTCTCGACCTTCTGCTGGTCGTCGGCGGTGCCGAGCGTCGCCGTCACCAGCGCCTGGGTCTCGCCGCGGGTGAACAGGCAGGAGCCGTGGGTGCGCGGCAGGACGCCGACTTCGATCGTGATCTTGCGGATCTCGTCGAACTTGCGGCCGTCGAGCCGCTGGCCGCGCTCGAGGATTTCCTCGCGCAGGATCTTCTCCTTCAGGCTTTTGGCGATCGACTTCGATTCGGCCTTGCGCCCCGCGTCGTCGTCGGGCAGGCCGGCGACGAATTCGCTGATGACCTTGTCGACAGTGGCGTAGTTCTCGAGCTTGTCCTTGATCCGCATCGCGTCGCTGAGCGGCTTGAGAACCTTGCCCTCGACCTCGGCGACCAGCGCGGGCGAGACCTCCTTCTTGGCGGCGGCGGCGCGTTTCGGCTTGCCGGCCTGGGCGGCGAGCTGGTCGATGCCGGCGACGATCAGCTTGATCGCCGCGTGGGCGCGCTCGAGCGCCTCGACCATCTGTGCTTCCGGCACTTCCTTGGCGCCGGCCTCGACCATGACGATGCCGTCCTTGCTGCCGGCGACGATCAGGTCGAGCGTGCTGCGCTTGCGCTGCTCGAAGGTCGGGTTGATGATGAAGTCGCCGTCCGCATGGCCGACCCGCACGCCGGCAATCGTCCGGGTCTGCGGGATGCTCGACAACGCCAGCGCCGCCGACGCACCGGTGATCGAGAGGACGTCGGAATCGTTCTCGGAGTCGGCCGAGATGACGAGCGCGATGATCTGCGACTCGTTGCGCCAGCCGTCGGGAAAGAGCGGCCGGATCGGCCGATCGATCAGGCGACTGGTCAGCACTTCCTTCTCGGGCGGCTTGCCTTCGCGCTTGAAAAAGCCGCCGGGGATGCGCCCCGAGGCGTAGGCGTTCTCCTTGTAGTCGCAGGTCAGCGGCAGGAAGTCGACCCCTTCGCGCGGGTTCGAGTCGGCGCAGGCGGTCACCAGCACCATCGTGTCGCCCGAGCGGATCACCACCGAACCGTCGGCCTGTTTGGCGAGCCGGCCGGTCTCGATCGACAGGGTCTTGCCGCCAATTGCTATGTCGCGTGTGTGCATGTGTATCTTTCTGTTGGTGAGCTGCGCCAGCTTCTGGAGTGCGCGTCGCGTGAACGGATACCGGGGCGGTGAGGCGGGCAGGGCCAGCCGCCGGACCCGGAGAGACCTACTTCCGGATGCCGAGCCGCTTGATCAGATCGGCGTAGCGGTTGAGGTCCTTGGCCTTCAGGTAATCAAGGAGCGACCGCCGCTGGCCGACGAGCATCAGCAGCCCGCGGCGCGAGTGATGATCCTTGGAGTGGGTCTTGAAGTGTTCGGTGAGGTAGTTGATCCGCTCGCTGAGGAGGGCCACCTGCACCTCGGGAGAGCCGGTGTCTGAGGTGTGTGTCTTGTACGAACCGATGACTTCGAGCTTGCGATCTTTGCTAAACGCCACTGCTGCCTCCACGGACGGCCCAGAACGCAGGCCGCCGCGCTGCCTGCACCGGATCCGCCGTTTCCTTATCGGGTTATCGTCAAACGAATCAATATTTTACACCAGAACGATGACCGGATGCAAAAGCCCCGACGGGCCGCGTTCGGCGATGCCGAGGAGCGCGCCGGCCTCGTCGACCAGCCGCCACCGGGCCGATGCCGGGGTCTCCCCGATGACCAGCGCCGCCCCGGCGACGTCCTCCGGCGCCACATCGTTGCCGTGGCTGGCGCGCCTGGCGCCCCGGTCGTTCAGCACCACCCCCGGCAGGTCCGGAAGCAGCCGCTCGAGCGGCACCAGCCGGTCGGCCGCGCCGGCGCCGAGCGCCTCGATCGTCTCGAGCGCCACGGCGGCGTCGAGCCCGAAGGCGGCGGAGCGGACGCGCCGCAGCGTCTCCAGGTAGCCGCCACAGCCCAGCCGCTGGCCGAGGTCGTGAGCGAGCGACCGGACGTAGTATCCGGCCGAGCACTCGACGTCGATCCGCGCCAGGCCCGCCTCGTACGACACCAGTTCCAGCCGGATCGCCGTGACCGCCACCGCGCGCGGCTGCACCGGCTCGTTCCGGCGCGCCAGCGTATAGGCGGCGACGCCGTTGATCTTCTTCGCCGAATAGGCCGGAGGGCTCTGCAGGCCCGGTCCGCGGAACGCGTCGAGCGCCGCCTCGATCGCCGCCTGGTCGACGTCCGCGGGGGGCGCCGGCGGCGGGCCGGTCCGCCCGGCGGCGTCGTAGGTGTCGGTCGTTGCGCCGAGCCGGACGCCGGCCTGGTAGGCCTTGGCGGCGCCGCTGTAGAGCGAGGCGAGGCGCGTCGCCTGGCCGATGACCAGCGGCAGCACGCCGGTGGCGAGCGGGTCGAGCGTCCCGGTGTGGCCGATCCGCCGCGTGCCGAGGGCGCGGCGGACGCGCGCCACGACATCGTGCGAGGTCGGCCCGGACGGCTTGTCGACGACGAGGACGCCGCTGACGGTGGAGGAGGACACGTCGGTCACGCCGGCCCGGCTAGGGCCGCGTCTGGAGGCCCTCGGCAACCGCCGCGACGAGGCGCTCGAGGACGCCGCCGCGGACGCTGTCGAGCGGGCCCGGGACCGTGAAGCCGGCGGCGTTCTTGTGGCCGCCGCCGCCATAGTCGTTGGCAACGCGGCGGACGTCGACGTCGTACTTCGACCGCATGCTGACCCGGACCTCGCCGCCGGGGCCGGCCTTGAAGAAGACGACCGCCTGGATCTCGCGCGCCGTCAGCGGCAGGTTGATCAGCCCTTCGGTGTCGTTGTTGGTGCAGCCGCAGGCGTCGAGCATGCCGTCGTCCATGTAGAGGATCGCGACCCGGCCGTCGTCGATGAGCTCCATCGAGTCGAGCAGCGCGCCGATCAGCTTCAGCTTGCCGAAGCTGTTGCTGTCGAAGACGCGCCGCGCCATCGACGCCGGGTCGACCCCGGCCTCGACCGTCTGCCGGCAGATGTCGAAGGTCCGCGGCGTGATCTGGGAGTGATGGAACGAGCCGGTGTCGGTCAGGATTGCCAGGTAGATGTGGGTGGCGATCTCGAGCGTCAGCGGCACGTCGAGCGCGCGGATCAGGTCGAACACCATCTCGCCGCACGCCGCTGCCGACTCGTCGTGCCAGTTCAGCGCGCCGTAGAGCCGGTTGCCGGCATGATGGTCGATGTTGATGATGAAGGCGTTGTCGAGCCCGGCGACGCCGGTCCGGCCGAGATCGCTGCACTCCATCACGATCACGGCGTCGACATCGGCGGTGGCGCGGCGGGCAATCTCGATCCGCTCCATGCCGGGGAATTCCTGGTAGTGGTCCGGGGCGGGGTCGGCGTTGACGATCCGCACTTCTTTGCCGAGCGCCTCGAGCGCGAACGCCATCGCCAGCTGCGAGCCGATCGAGTCGCCGTCGGGGCGGGCGTGCGAGGTGAGCAGGAAGCGCTGCCGGGCCAGAATCTCGCGGCGGATGTCGAGGACGACGGTGGCGGCCGAAGCCGGTACGGTTACGTCACTGCTCATGTGGGCCGGGTTCGTCGCCATCGCCTTTGGGTTCTGCAGCCGCGGCATCCGGCGGCGTTGCCGCCGCCGCGCCGGTGTTGAGTTCCTGGAGGATTCGCGCGATGCGGTCGTTCTTCTCGATCGATTCGTCGAACATCCAGGTCAGTTCGGGGACCCGCTTGAGCTGCAGGCGGCGTCCGATGTGCCGGCGCAGGAACGGCGTCGCGCGATCGAGCGCGCGCGCCGAGTCCTTCCGCGCCTTGTCGTCGCCAATGGTGGTGTAGAACACCCGCGCCTGCTGCAGGTCGGGAGAGACCTTGACGTGCGTGATGGTCAGGAAGCCGATCCCCGGGTCGTGGACTTCGCGCGCCAGCAGCTCGGCGAGCTCCGCCCGGACCTGGTCGCCGACGCGGGACGCTCTCGAGCCTTGGGGCATGACGGCACTCTGCTGCGCTCGGCGGGCCGGGCGGTTTGGCCACCCGCCGCCGGCGGTGTTAGACGGGGGTCGCGACCCGCTCGACCACGAACGCCTCGATGACGTCGCCAACCTTGATGTCGTTGTACTTCTCGAAGCCGATGCCGCACTCGAAGCCGGCCTTGACCTCCGAGACGTCGTCCTTGAAGCGGCGCAGCGAGCCGATCTTCCCCTCGTAGACCATCTGGCCGTCACGGAGCAGGCGCGCCTGGGCGTCGCCGGAGCGGGCGATCCGCCCCTCGCGGACCATGCAGCCGGCAATCGTCCCGAACTTCGGGGTCTTGAAGATGTCGCGGACCTCGGCCGTCCCGATCCGCACTTCGCGGAAGGTCGGATCGAGCAGCCCGGCCATCGCCTTCTTCATCTCGTCGGTGACGTTGTAGATGATCGAGTGCAGCCGGACGTCGACCTTCTCGCGATCGGCGACGTCGGCGGCGTTGCGGTCCGGACGGACGTTGAAGCCGATGACGATCGCGTTCGAGGCCGAGGCGAGCAGCACGTCCGACTCGTTGATCGCGCCGACGCCGCTGTGGATGATCCGGATCTTGACCTTCTCGTCGGTCAGCTTGGTCAGCGTATCGGCGAGCACCTCCGCCGAGCCCTGGACGTCGGCCTTGATGATGACCGGCAGCTCCTTGATGCCGCCCTCGGCGATCTGCGCCTGGAGCGACTCGAGCGTCAGCCGGCTGCCGCGCCCGGCATGGGCCTTCTCCCGCGCCTGCGACTGGCGGAAGTTGGCAATCTGGCGCGCTTTGGCGGCGTCGGTGAGGGCCTGGAAGGCGTCGCCGGGCTGCGGCAGCCCGCCGAGACCGAGGACCTCGACCGGCGTCGCCGGCCCGGCCGTCTTCAGCTGGCGGCCGCGGTCGTCGATGAGCGCCCGCACCTTGCCGACGATCGTGCCGGCAATCAGGGTGTCGCCGATCCGCAGCGTGCCGTCCTGGACGAGGATGGTCGCGACCGGGCCGCGGCCCTTGTCGAGCTTGGCTTCGAGGACGGTGCCGGAGGCGTTGCGCTTCGGGTTGGCCTTGAGCTCACCGAGCTCGGTGACGAGCAGGATCATCTCGAGCAGCAGCTCGAGGTTTTCCTTCTTCTTGGCCGAGACCTCGACCATGACGGTCGTGCCGCCCCACGCTTCCGGAGTCAGGCCGAGATCCGCCAGCTCCTTCTTGACCCGCTCGGGGTTGGCGTTCGGCTTGTCGATCTTGTTGATGGCGACGAGGATCGGCACCCCGGCCGCCTTGGCGTGATCGATTGCCTCGCGCGTCTGCGGCATCACGCCGTCGTCGGCGGCGACGACCAGGATGACGACGTCGGTGACGCGCGAGCCGCGCGCCCGCATCATCGTGAACGCTTCGTGGCCCGGCGTGTCGAGGAAGACGACGTCGCGGTCGTTGACCTGCACCGCATACGCGCCGATGTGCTGGGTGATGCCGCCGGCCTCGCGCTCCGCGACCCGCGCCGAACGGATCGCGTCGAGCAGCGTCGTCTTGCCGTGATCGACGTGGCCCATGACGGTCACGACCGGCGCGCGCGTCACGAGATCCGCCGGATCGATATCTTCCGCCTCGACCTGCAGCATCTCCTCTTCGAAGGTCTGCATCTTGACGTCGGCGCCGAACTCGCGCGCGACCATCGCGGCGGTCTCGTCGTCGAGCGTGCTGTTGATGGTCACCATCATGCGGCGATCCATCAGCTTCTTCATGACGTCCTTGGCCTTGACGTCGAGCTTGGTGGCGAGGTCGGCGACGGTCATGCCCTCGGCGAGCGTGATCGTCCGCGTCACCGGCGGCGGCGGCGCCTGCATCGGCGCGGGCGCCGGCAGACGCGGCCCCTGATCGCGGCGCGATCCGGGGCGCTGGCTGCCCGGGCGGTGGTGCATCGGCGGACGATAGGCCGGCATGCCGGGCCGCGGCGGCACCGACGGACGCACCGGCTGCGACGGGAGCGGCCGCGGTCCGCCCATCGCGGAGCCGGGCCGTGGCGGCAGG
>JANMWI010000045.1:0-15997 GCA_031393955.1 Acidobacteriota bacterium | reverse complement strand
GCCGCGACGCGTCGCGCCGCCGGCCAGCTCGCACCGGACGGTCCGGAGGATCCGTGTTCATCCGTACGATCCGTGGACAGGTTCTGATCCGCGAATTCGGATGCCGTCGCATTCACCGTGATGCTGAGTGGGTTTGCCGCGTCACCTGCTGGTCCGCTCGCGGATCATGGGGCTCCGCGGCTAGAAGTCCTCGGCGATCTCGGCGTCGACGATCCGTGGCGGCGTCTCGGCCGCCTTCCTGCGGCTGCCGACGAACGACCGCAGTGCGGCGGTGACGTGGTCCGAGACGTCGACGAACTCGACGCCACTGCGATACCGAATTGCCCCCTCGCCGAGCTCGCCGATCTGGCTGTGGGCGATCCGTCCCTTGACCACGACCGAGAGTCCGTCGAGCGACAGCCGGAAGTCGTGCAGCGACCCGAGATGCAGGGCAAACGGGGTCTCGACCCGCGCCCCCCGTTCGCTGAGGTCGAGGATGACCATCGGCTCGTAGACCGACACCTCGCCGGTGACGTCGCCGCCCACGTCGATGCGGTCGCGGCCGCGGTCGCTGTCGCGGATCGTCATCTGACCTTCATCTGATCGAGATAGTCGCCCGACGGGATGCGCGGCGCCTGGCCGAGCGGGGCGTTGTAGAAATAGACCCAGGCAGAGGCGATGTGCCGATCGGGGAGGGTCACCGGCACCTGGTGGCGGACGTAGAGGCTGCGGTCCGGATCCTCGGAGCGAAAGCCCTCGATTTCGTCGAGCGCCGCCAGCACCGCGGAGGCGTCGGTCGCCTCATAGAGCTCGCCCCAGACCCGTCCCTCAGGGGCGGGAACGGCCGCCGGATACAGTCCGAGGTCGAAGAGTGCGGCCTGGATGGAGCCGCGGCCCAGATAGGTCAGCTTGGCATCGATGCCGGCCTGCCGGCGCCGATCGAAGCCCGCCATCAGCGTGCCGTAGAAAAAGACCAGGTCACTCACGTGCGCTGGAGGGTACACGCCCCGGCCGAAAAAGAAAAGAGCAGACGCTACGGCGCGGGCGCCGGCGCCGCCTGCGGCAGCATCTGGATGACCTCGGCCGGCACCGCGAACGAGAGCGCCACCGTCTTGCCCGTGCCGGAGAGCTGCAGCGACTGCACGACCGCGGCCGCCCGCGGATCGGCGCCCGCCTGCATCCGGGCCAGCGCCATGAAGCCGCGGACGACGTCGCGGAGGTTTTCCGCCCCCTGATCGTCGCGCGCTTCGGCGCGCAGGCTGCCCGAAATCCCGCCATCGACGTGCCCCGCGGCCGCAAACCACTTGACCGGCGGCAGTCGGCTGGTCACCTCCGCCGGCAGCTTGGCCTGCGAGGACAGCAGGTCGAACCGGCCGACCGCCCAGGCATTGTTGAACTGGCCGATGTCGCTGACCAGGTCCATCATCTCGCGGTTGCCCGTGACGCTGTGGGCCGTCAGCTGGGCGTCAATCGCCGTCTTGACCGCCGCACCGTCGCCGAACGCGATCAGCCCGGGCTCGAGGAACGCGAGCACCAGCCTGTGGTGCATTTCCGAGGCGTGGAGCCCGTGCATCGTTGTTGCGCCAGGGGTTTCGTTCGGGGTTGCGCCCGGCTCGGTGACGTCGGCGGCGGGCGGATCGGGCGGCGCGTCGGCAGGGGCATGAATCAGGCGCTTGCCCTTGTACTCCTCGACCGTGCCGCCGTGCTCCCGAATCAGCCCTTCGAGCTGGGTATCGTTGAAGCGGCCGCGGGCGACGACGAGCGGCGCCGGCGCATTGGGCCCGGCCGTCAGCGAGGCCACGACGTAGTCGATGTCGCGCTCGATATCGATGCCGGTCTGCTCCTGAAATTCCTTCTGCCCCTGCTCGTGCGTCGGCATGACGGCCTTCAGGCGTGCCCGGACGTCGGAATCCATGATGGCGCGGACGTCCGCGTAGGCCACGAGGGTGGCGTCGGCCGGGACGTAGCGGAGCTCGTTTGCTACCGCCGAGGCGGAAACCCGTTCGAAGCCGCCGGTGTAATAGGCCACCAGCCCCGTCGCCAGGCCCGTCGCCAGAACCGCCGCCGAACCAGCCATGAAATACCCGGTTTTCTTGGTCATACGCCTGGCCCTCTTCCTGAAGGATTATACCGATCGAGCGGGTGGAAAGTTCCCGGCTATTGCTCCAGGACGTATTCCCGCTGCTCCACCGCCCGGGCCGCCAGCGCCAGAAACGTAATCCAGATCACCCCCAGCCAGAACAGGCTCAGCGGGAGCGAGGGGGTCTCGTGGAAAATCGCCTGGATGAGGCTGAGCGCGTTGTCGTTCGGCATCGCGTGCGGCACCATCGCCTGCACGTAATAGGCAATCGTGAACCGCTTCAGATAGCCCGGGAACACCAGCGCCACCTGCTCCCAGCCGAAGATGAACACCAGGCCGACGAGGAGCGGCCGCTTGAACTGGGCGCCGATGAACGCGAACAGCGCGCCGTAGACCGCCAGACCGATGGCGAGCAGCGCCAGATCCTTGAGGAGGTCGAGGAACGAGGCGCCCAGGCTCCCCTGCAGCGGCACGACCAGCAGATAGACCAGCACCACCGACGGCAGGACGACGAGCACGGTGCAGGCGAGATAGGCCAGATACTTGCCGAGCAGGATGGCGCCGCGCCGCACCGGCCGGGTGAACAGGTAGGTGACCGTCTTGTCCTCGACCTCGTCGGCCATCAGCGCCGTGCCATAGAACACGCCCAGCACCGGGACCGTGAAGCGCAGGTAGAAGACCCAGATCATCAGCCCGAAGATCATCGGTCCGGTGACGCCGCGGCTTTGGTCGAGCACCGGCGCGCCGAGGGCGACGACCGCGCGGAGGCCGGCGGCAATCACGACCGGCGCGCCGACGACCAGCGCCATGAAGATCGTGCGCCGGGACCACAGCATCTCGCCGAGCGACAGGTCGAAAATCCGCAGCGCCGCCGTCAGCACCCCCGGCGCGGCGGGAATCGAACGGCTCGGCGTCGTCGTGTCAGCCATCGGCTACTTCACCAGGTACTGGAAGACCGCCTGGAGGTTGTCGTCGGGTGACGTCACCTCCTCGATGGTCCCGTATTCACCGCTGGCCGCGAGCGCCGTCAGGCGCGTGTAGAACGCGTCGGGTGTCCCGGTCTCGACGACGACCGCCCCTTCCTCGAACTTCAGGCTGCGCACGTCGGCATGGTCGAGGAACTCCCGGGCGAGGGCGCGCGGGTTCTCGGCCCGCACGTAGACGGTGTGCGGATGCTCGTCGATCAGGTCGCGGATATGGTGGACGTCGCCTTCGGCGAGGATCCGGCCGTTGTTGATGAGCAGGATGTTGGCGGTCATCGATTCGATCTCGTGGAGGATGTGGCTCGAGACGATGATGCTCTTGCCGTCGCGGGCCCAGTCGCGGATCAGCCGGATCGTCCGCCGCCGCGCCAGCGGATCCATTCCCGACAGCGGCTCGTCGAGAATCAGCAGACCCGGATCGTGGACGATCGCCTGGGCGAGCTTGACGCGCTGGCGCATGCCCTTGCTGTAGGCGCCGATCTTCTTGCCGGCCGCGTCCATCAGATCAACCGTCTCGAGCGCGCGCCGCGCCGCCTGATCCGCGGCCGCCCCGTCGAATCCGTTGAGGCGGACGAGCGCCGTCACCCACTCGAGCCCGGTCATCCGCTCGTAGAAGGCGTCCTGTTCGGGACAGAAGCCGATCTGGAAATAGAGGTGCGGGTTCTGCCAGATGGTTTCGCCGAGCACCTGCACCGCCCCCTTGCTGGGTTTCAGCTGGCCGGTGATGAGCTTCATGAAGGTCGACTTGCCGGCGCCGTTCGGGCCGAGCAGGCCGGTGATGCCGGGCGGCACGCTGACGGTGACGTCGTTCAGGCCGATGACCTGCCCGTACCACTTCGAGACGTGCTCCGCGGTGACGACCGCGGCGCTCACGTCACCACCTCGACGCCGCGCACCCGCCGCTCGAGGACCGACAGCGACAGCGCCAGCAGCCCGGCGATGACGATCAGCGACACCGCCCAGGGCGTCGCATACCGCGGCTTGAGCCGGAAGATGACGTCGACGACCTGCATCAGGTTGCCGCCGACCGAGATCCACGCCAGCCGCGTGCTGCCGGTGATGACGACCAGCGCCTGGTAGATCGCCGCGCTGAAGAAGATGATGCCGGCGTAGAGGATGCCGACGTAGCGGCTGCTCTTCGAGAGCGACGACAGCGCCAGCATCGTGAACGTCGCCAGGAACGCCTGCAGCAGCGCCGCGACGGTGATCGCCGGGAACAGGAACAGGTTCTTATGGAGGAACGCGAAGCTGCCGGCGAAGAGGACCTGCAGGACGAGCAGCAGCAGCCCGGGAACGAGCGTCACGAACAGGATAAAAGCGAACAGCACCGCCGCCTTGCCGGCGATGTATTCGCTGCGGCGCATCGGCTTCGACAGGTAGATCTGCAGCGCGTTGGCGCGGCGGTCGTTGGCGATCAGTCCGGCGCCGACGTAAATCGTGAGCACGAAGACGAAGAAATCCTGCTGCTCCAGGAACTGCCGGAAGGTCTCGGCGGTCGGCGCGAACATCGCCACCTGCGGGTAGTTGGCGGTGACGTAAATCTGCACGGCGCGCACCAGGAACGGTCCCCAGGCGGCAATCAGCAGCCCCAGGAACGCGCGCTTGCGGAGCATCGTCAGGATCCCGGCGCGGGCGATGACCAGCCAGGTCTGTCCGAGGACCCGCCGCGGCCCGCCGTAGCGGCGGTAGCTTTGATCGTGGATCGGCACGGCTAGGGCTCTCCCACGGCCTTGGCGAAGACATCCTCGAGCGTCGGCACACTCGGCCGGAGGTGGCGGACCTGCACGCCGTGCGCGGCGGCGAGCGTGAACAGATCACGCTCGGACGCGGCGGCGGGCACGAAGACGCGCATCACGTCCTCGTCGGTCGAGGTCGCTTCCATGCCGGCGTGGCGCAGGACGTCGAGGAATGCGGGCAGGTCCCCCTTGATCCGCAGTTCGAAGACGCGGCCGCCGGGGCCCTTCAGCTCGGCGATCGGCCCTTCGGCGACGACCTGTCCCTTGTCCATGACGATGACGTCGTCACAGGTATATTCCACGTCCGGGAGCAGGTGCGAGGACAGGATCAGGTTGACGCGCTTGTTGTGGCCGAGGTCGCGGATGAGCTCGAGCATTTCGTCCCGGCCTTTGGGGTCCATCCCGTTGGTCGGCTCGTCGAGGAACAGCAGGTCGGGGTCGTGGACGAGCGCCTGGGCGAGCTTAATGCGCTGCTTCATGCCGGTCGAATAGGTCTCGACGTTGCGATAGCGGGCCTCGCCGAGGCCGACGTAGTAGAGCACTTCGTGCGCCCGCTGCATCGCGTCAACGGCCGGCAGGCCGGCAAGCTGACCGCAATAGGCGACAAACGACACCGCGTTCATGCCGGGAATGTGGGCATCGCTCTCCGGCATGTAGCCGAGGCGGGCGCGAATGTCGAGCGGGTGGCGGGCGACGTCGAGGCCGAGGACGGTCATCCGGCCGGCGGCCGGCGGCACGAAGCCGAGCAGCGCCTTGAGCATCGTGCTCTTGCCGGCCCCGTTCGGGCCGAGCAGGCCGACCGCGCCGCCGGCGAACCGGGCGCTGACGTTGCGAAGCGCCTGATTGGTGCCGTAGATCACCGTGACGCCATCCAGATGGACGACCGGCTCCCCCGCGGGGGCGGCAGGCGGCTGTTCCGGTGAAGGGGCGGAGGTCGGGTCCAAGTGATTGCTTATACGGATCGGAGGGCTCAGAGAGTTCCACGCAGCCCGAGCGCATCGGCGCGCTCGCGCATGAACGTGATGACGTTGGCGGCATGCTCGGCCAGCGGCAGGCCGATCTCCTCGGCGCCGCGGCGCAGGTCGTCGCGCGACACCGCCCGCGCGAACGCCTTGTCCTTCATCCGCTTGACGACCGACGCGGCTTCGAGGTCGATGACGCTCTTCGACGGCCGCACCAGCGCGCAGGCGGTCACGAACCCGGACATCTCGTCACAGGCGTAAAGCGCGTGCTCGAGCCGCGACTCCCGCGCCACGCCTGAATAGTCGGCATGGGAGAGGATCGCCCGCGTCAGCCACTCCGGATACCCTTGTGCCGTCAGGATCTCGACGCCGCGGAACGGATGATCGGCCGGGTCCGGGAAACGTTCGTAGTCGAAATCGTGGAGCAGCGCGACCGCGCTCCACGCCTCTTCGTCCTCGCCCCACAGCCGCGCGTAGCCGCAGAGCGACGCCTCGACGGCCAGCATGTGCTTCCGGAGGCTCTCGCTGGCGGTGTATTCCGTCACCAGCGCCCACGCCGCATCTCTCGATACGCTCACGACACGCCCCTTATATCAGGCCGATGGCCTTCACGACCACGCGCTTTTTCCGCCGGCCGTCGAACTCGGCGTAGAAAATCTGCTCCCACGGGCCGAGGTCGAGCGCGCCGGCAGTGATCGGGACCATCACCTGGTGGCCCATGATGGTGCGCTTCAAATGCGCGTCGGCGTTGTCCTCGCCGGTCTGATGATGCCGGTACGGCAGCCCGGCCGGGGCCAGCTTCTCGAGCCAGACCTGGAAATCCTCGATCAGGCCATCCTCCCAGTCGTTCACATACACGCCCGAGGTGATGTGCATGGCGGAGACCAGCACCAGGCCATCGGTGATGCCGCTCGCCTTGACCACGGCCGCGACCTGGTCCGTGATCCGCACGAATTCCTGCCGCGCCTTGGTGTTGAACCAGAGATAGTCGGTGAAGACAGTCATTTTTCAGCTGACCGCTGAGAGCTGACAGCTGACAGCTTCACAGCGCCAGCCCCGCCTCGGCGTTGAAGTCCCAGCCGCCGGCGCCGTGCATCCGGTACCGACGCAGCGCGGCGGCGCCGATCATGGCGGCGTTGTCGGTCGAGAGCGCGATCGGCGGGATGAAGACCGGGATGCCGTGGTGCACGCCGCGGCTTTCGGCGTCGTGGCGCAGGCGGCTGTTGGCCGAGACGCCGCCGGCGATGCCGACGCTGCGCGCCCCCAGCCAGCGCGCCGCCTCGAAGGTCCGGTCGAGCAGCGCCCCGACCACGGCGCGCTGGAAGCTGGCGCAGATGTCGGCGATCTCCCCGGCCGGCAGCGCCGCGCCGGCCCGATCCGACGCCCCCGCCTTGCCGTGCGGCGCCGCGCCGGTGCGCTCGCGCACGAGCCGCAGGACCGAGGTTTTCAGGCCGCTGAAGCTGAAATCGACCCGGCGGGCGATGTCGGACGGCAGGATCCCTGCCCCGGTCGACCCGGTCCCGTGGCGGTCGGCGTGGGTCAACCGCGTGACCGGAAACTCGTAGGCCCGGTCGTTGCCGTCCCGGGCCGCCCGATCGATCGCCGGTCCCCCCGGATATCCAAGCCCGAGCAGCTTTGCCACCTTGTCATACGCCTCCCCCGCCGCATCGTCGCGGGTCCGGCCGATCACCTGGTAGCGGCCGCGGCTCTGAACGAAGTAGAGGCTGGTGTGGCCGCCCGAGACGACGAGGATGGCGGCAGGCAGCGGCAGCTCGCCGTGCGCGAGCGTCAGCGACTCGATGTGTCCGGCGAGGTGGTGCACCGGGATGATCGGCAGCCGCCGCGACCAGGCGAGCGCCTTGGCGAAGGCGATGCCGACGAGCAGCGACCCGACCAGCCCGGGGCCCTGCGTCACCGCGACCGCGCCGATCTCGTCGAGCGTCACGGCGGCCGCGTCGAGCGCCGCCTCGAACACGCCGCAGACGTCGCGGACGTGCTGCCGCGACGCCAGCTCCGGCACGACGCCGCCCCATTCGCGGTGGATCGCGGTCTGGGAGGCGACGATGCTCGAGCGGCTGCGCCACGGCCGGGCGGCGTCCCCGGTCTCCTCGATGACGGCGGCGGCCGTCTCGTCGCAGGAGGTCTCGATCGCCAGCAGGTTCATGAGCCGGATCCGCTAGCGGCGCGGCGCCGCGCCGTCGAGCGCCCGCTGCAGCGACTCGGAGTACGGCGCCGTGAAGATGCCGCGCTCGGTGATGATCCCGGTGATGTAGCGGTGCGGCGTGATGTCGAACGCCGGATTGCGGATCAGCGCCCCGACCGGCGTCAGCCGCGACGAGCCGAGGTGGGTGACCTCGCGCTGATCGCGCTCCTCGATCGGAATGTGATCGCCGTCCGGCGTCGCCAGGTCGATCGTCGAGATCGGCGCCGCGACGTAGAACGGCAGCTTGTGCTCGTGGGCGAGCACCGCCACGGTATAGGTCCCGATCTTGTTGGCGGTGTCGCCGTTGGCGGCAATCCGGTCGGCGCCGACGACGATGACGTCGATCTCGCCGCTGCGCATCAGCGGCCCGGCCATGCTTTCGGTGATGACGGTCGTGCTGATGCCGTCGCGGAGCAGCTCCCAGGCGGTCAGCCGGGCGCCCTGCATGAACGGGCGGGTCTCGTCGGCGAAGACCGCGATCTTCTTGCCCTGCTCGACCGCCGCGCGGATGACGCCGAGCGCCGAGCCGTAACCCGCCGTCGCGAGCGCGCCGGCGTTGCAGTGGGTCAGCACCCGGGCGCCGTCGGGGACGACCGCGGCGCCGACGCCGCCCATCAGCCGGCAGTTGGCGACATCCTCGTCGTGGATCGCGCGCGCCTCGCGCTCGAGCCGGGCGGCGAGCTCGTCGGTCGACTCGCCGGCCTCGACGCCGGCGGCAAACGCCGCCTTCATGCGGTCGATCGCCCAGAACAGGTTGACCGCGGTCGGGCGGGTCGCGGCCATCATGTCGCAGGTCTTCTGGAACTCGACCGCGAACTGGCGCGTCCCCTTCGCGGTACTGCGGCGCATGCCGAGCGCCAGCCCCATCGCCGCCGCCACGCCGATCGCCGGCGCGCCGCGGATCACCATCGTCCGGATCGCCTTGGCGACCTCCTGCGCGCTGCGGCAGCGCAGGTAGATCTCCTGCGACGGCAGCTTGCGCTGGTCGACCATCACGATCACGTCGTCTTGCCAGTCAATCGTCGGAAGCATGTGCTGTTTATCCCAGGAGTCGTCTGTCGAACGGCATCGGCAGCAGCGCCGAGAGCCGGTAGCGGGCGGTCGGCCCGTCGAGGTTACCAAGAATGATATCGATGTCGCCGCAATACTCCCAGAGCAGCTGCCGACACGGGCCGCACGGCGGCGTCGGGGCGTCGGTGTCGGCGACGACGGCGATGCGGGTGAAGACCGCCTCGCCGTCCGAGAGCGCCTTGACGAGCGCGACCCGCTCGGCGCAGAGCGTCAGGCCGTAGGTCGCGTTCTCGATGTTGCAGCCCTGGATGACGCGGCCGTCGTCGGTCTCGAGCGCGGCGCCGACTTTGAAGTGCGAATAGTGCGCCTGGGCGCGGGTCCGGGCGTCGACCGCGGCCGCCAGCAGGACCGACTCGTGGATCGCGGTTGCGCCGGCCTCGAGCTCGAGCGACAGCGCCTCCCAGCCCTGCTCGGTGCGGCGATCGGCGCCGCTGCGACGCTCGCGCTGCCGCCGCTCGGACGGCCGCGCCGCGGTCACGGCGACCCGCCGGTCGGTGCCGCCGCGGCGCTCGCCGCTGCGGACCACGACTCCGCGCGGCTCGGGCCGCCGCTTGTCAGATGCGCTCAATGATCGCCTCCAGGAGAGTCGAGAACTCGGCGCGGACGCGGCGCGCCACCGCCATCACCTCGTCGTGGACGAGCGGCTGCGGCAGCACGCCGGCCGCCGGATTGGTGATGCAGGAGATGCCGAGCACCTCCATGCCCATGTGCCGGGCGACGATCGTCTCCGGCACCGTCGACATGCCGACCGCGTCGGCGCCGATCGTCCGGAGGAAGCGGATCTCGGCCGGCGTCTCGTAGCTCGGGCCGTGCATCGCCGCGTAGATGCCATGCGCGACGGCGACGCCGCGCGCCGCCGCGGCGGCGTCGGCGACCTGGCGCAGCCGTCGCGAGTAGGCCTCGGTCATGTCCGGGAACCGGGGTCCGAAGCGGTCGTCGTTCCCGCCGATCAGCGGACTGCCGCCCATCAGGTTGATGTGGTCGTCGATGACCATCAGCGTCCCGGGCGTGAAGCCGAGGTTGATGCCGCCGGCGGCGTTGGTCAGGAGCAGCGTGCGGACGCCGAGGCGATGGAGGACGCGGGTCGGGAACGCCGCGGTCTGCAGCGAGTGCCCTTCGTAGTAGTGCGCCCGGCCGCTGAGCGCCGCGACCCGGCGTCCGGCGATTGTGCCGACGACCAGCGCACCGGCGTGGCCGACGACCGCCGACGGCGGCCAGTGCGGAATCCGCTCGTACGGCACCGTGACCGCGTCGGCGAGCCCGGCGGTGAAGTCGCCGAGGCCGGAGCCGAGAACGAGGCCGATCGCCGGCGCCGCGCCGGTCGCCGGACGCAGGAACGCGGCCGCCGCTTCGGCGTGCCCGAACTGAGCGGTCACAGCAGGAACCCCGCGATCGTCGCCGTGATGAAGTTGGCCAGCGTCCCGGCGAGCATCGCGCGGACGCCGAGCCGCGCCAGGTCGTGCCGCCGGCTCGGCGCGAGCGCCCCGATGCCGCCGATCTGGATGCCGATCGAGCTGAAGTTGGCGAAGCCGCAGAGCGCGAAGGTGGCGATCGTGAACGACCGCGGGTCGAGCGACCCCTTCATCGGCCCGAGCTGCGAGTAGGCGACGAACTCGTTGAGCGCCATCCGCGTGCCGAGCAGGTTGCCGATGATCGGCGCGTCGCGCCACGGCACGCCCATGCTCCACGCCACCGGCGCGAACACCCAGCCGAAGATCTGCTGCAGGCTGAGGCCGGCGAGGCCGAGGACGGCATTGACCAGCGCGATCAGCGCCAGAAACGAGATCAGCATCGCGCCGACGTTGAGCGCCAGCGCCAGGCCTTCGCCGGTGCCGCGGCCGGCGGCGTCGATGACGTTGACGTCGGTCCGCTCGATCTCGAGCTTGACGGTGCCCATCGTCTCCGGCACCTCGGTCTCCGGCACGAAGATCTTCGCCATCATCAGTGTCCCCGGCGCGGTCATGATGACCGCCGTCAGGAGGTGCTGGGCCTCGATGCCGAACAGGATGTAAGCCGCCATGATGCCGCCGGAGATGTGCGCCATCCCCGAGGTCATCACCGTCATCAGCTCCGATTCGGTCATCCGCGGCAGGTACGGCCGGATCGTCAGCGGCGCCTCGGTCTGGCCCATGAAGATGCTGGCCGCGACGTTGAGCGACTCGGCGCCCGACGCCCGCATCACCCGGCGCATGACGATCGCGAACCCGCGGACGACGAGCTGCATGATGCCGAAGTAGTAGAGGATCGCGAACAGCGCCGCGATGAAGATGATCGTCGGCAGGACCTGGAAGGCGAAGACGACGCCGTAGCGGGCGCCTTCGGGGCCGAGCACGGTCGTCATGATCCGCGGCCAGACCACCTTGTCGCCGAGCGGCCCGAAGACGAACTTCGAGCCGACGAACGCGAAATCGAGCAGCCGGTTGATGCCGCCGCCGAGCGTCTGGAAGACGCGCTGGCCGGCGGCAGTCTTGAGGACCAGTAGCGCGAACAGCATCTGCAGCCCGAGCCCCCACACCACGGTGCGCCGGTCGATCGCCCGCCGGTTGGTCGACAGCGCGTAGGCAATCGTCATGATGACGATCAGCCCGACGAGCGGCTGCAGCCGGGGCAGGCCGCCGAACTGCACCACCAGCGCGATCACCGCCGCCGCGGCGATCGCGCCGCCGATCACCGCGGCGTCGCGGCTGTCGTACGGGGCGCGCGCCGGCGCGGCGTGCGGCGCCGCCTCGATCGCGTCAATCATGCACTCTCCTCGGGGCCTCAGGACGTCCACCCTGACCTATCCGTTCGACGATCAGCGGCACCGGTTCGGGCGGCGCGTCGGCGATCGTGACCGCCGCCGCGAGCAGGGCCAGCGCCTCCTCGAGGCCGCGGCCACCCCGATGGTGGACCATCAGCATCGCGGCGCCCGCCGACACCGCCGTCCCGACCGGCGTCAGCACTTCGATCCCGACCCCGGGATCGACCACGTCGTCGAGCGCGGCGCGGCCGGCGCCGAGCGCCACCGCGGCGCGGCCGACCGATTCGGCATCGATGGTGGCGACGTAGCCGGGACCGGCGGCGGACAGCGGCCGGCGATCGGGCGCCGCTGGCAGCCGCGTGTAGTCGTCGATGACCCGCGGGTCGCCGCCCTGCCGCTCGATGATCTGCCGGAACTTCTCGAGCCCGGCGCCGGAGGCCAGCGCCGCGCGGACGCGACGCTCGGCCGAGAATTCATCCGCTGCGAGCCCGGCGGTGATCAGCATCCGTGCCGCGAGCGTGACCGACAGCAGCTCGAGACCGGCCGGGCCCCGGCCCTTCAGCGTCTCGATCGACTCGGTCACTTCGAGCGCATTGCCGACCATCCGGCCGAGCGGCGCGTCCATCGACGTGATCAGCGCCTCGGTGCGGAGACCGGCGGCGACGCCGATCGCCACCAGCGCCTCGGCCAGCTGGCGCGACGCCGCGGGCGTCTTCATGAACGCCCCCGCGCCGGTCTTGACGTCGAGGACCAGGCCGCCGATGCCTTCGGCGATCTTCTTGCTCATGATCGACGCGCAGATGAGCGGGATGCTCTCGACCGTGCCGGTGACGTCGCGGAGTGCATAGAGCTTGCGATCCGCCGGCGCAATCTCCGCGGTCTGGCCGATCATCGCGCAGCCGACCGCGCCGAGCGCGCCGCGCAGCTCCTCGAGCGTCAGACCGGTGCGGAAGCCGGGAATCGCCTCGAGCTTGTCGAGCGTGCCGCCGGTATGGCCGAGGCCGCGCCCGGACATCATCGGCACGTAGGCGCCGCAGGCAGCCGCGAGGGGCGCGAGGATGAGCGACGTCTTGTCGCCGACGCCGCCGGTGCTGTGCTTGTCGACCGGCACGCCGTCGAGGCCCGGATACTCGACCCGGACGCCGGACCGCACCATCGCGTCGGTCAGGTCCGCGGTCTCCTCGGCCGACATGCCGCGTAGCAGAATCGCCATCAGCAGCGCCGACGCCTGGTAGTCGGGCAGGTCGCCGGCCGTCACTCCGCGCACGAAAAAATCAATCGCGCCGCGGTCGAGAGTGCCGCCGTCCCGTTTGTGCCGGATGAGGTCGACCGCGCGCATGAAGGCTTCAGCCAGGATGGGCGGCCGGAAGGAAACCGGCTAAACCCGGTGATTACTATAGATTACGAAAAGCACGAAAGCCAGTAATCGCTTCCCTGGCTTCCTACTTGGAGGCGAGCACGACCTGGCCGAGGTGATAGGCGACGTGGGCGGTGCGGCTGAAGAGAATCGACAGGCGGTTCCGCAGGGGATTCTTCGCGAAGTCCTCGTCGCTGACGACGGCATGCTTCTGCGCCCAGTCGCCGGCCGTAAAGGCGGCGATCGCCGGTACCAGCCGGGCGTGCACCTCGTCCCACAGCCGTCGCAGGTCCGCCGCCGTCGGCAGGGTCTCGACCGCCCGATCGGCACCTTTCAGGAACGCGGCATCGAGCTCCGGGTGCAGCCGCGGACCGACGCCGAGCAGCGGCAGCATCGCGTCGTGGACGGCAATGAGATGGCCCCACAGGTAGATGACGCGGTTCTTCCCCGGCGCCACTTCCTGCTGGAGCTGCGGCTCGCTGAGGCCTGAAAAATATGCCTCGGCGCGATCCAGCTGTTGCGTCCAGGCGTGGACCGCGGCGGCCACGATCGACTGTTCGGTGGTCATCATTCGTCTGTGCGCTCCCGCCCCCGAGTCTATCCCGCCCGAGATCAGGGCGCGCAACCGTCTCGCTTTCCCGAGGTCTTCTTTACCGCGTCAGAACCTTCGGGGCGAAGACGGCATCGCCGACATCGATTGGCCGAGGCGCCGAACCCGGTCGTTGAGGCGGTCGAGACGTCCGGCTGGGCGATGGATTAGAATGGCCCTCGACCGCAGCCCAATGTCCGACGTGACGTCGCCCGATCCCACGCCTCCGGCGCTCGCTCCCGCGGCCGCGGTGCGGTTCGCCGAATTCGCTCGATCCTGCAAGGCCGCGGCGCGCGCCGTCGCCCTCTACCCCGGCAGCCATCCCGCCATCGAATCCTCGCTCCGCCGGCTCGCCGAGGCGACCGCGAAGCTCGGTGAATCGGGCCCGTTTCGCCTTCAGGTCCGGGCCTCGTCGGTCCTGCTCGATGGCGCGCTCGCCGCCAAAGCCGACCCGGCGATTGCCGAACTCGCCGAGGTGCTCCACCGTCATCTGATTGGCGCACTGACCGTCAACGCCGGCGCCGACGCCGCCTCCTGGCGGACGCTGCTGCTGCTCCTCGCCCGCCCGCCGGACGAGGTCCGCGCCGACGGCGGCATCGCCCATCTCTGGGGCACCGCCGGCGGCCCGAGCCTCGAGATTGTCGAGATCGACTACGCCGAAGTCCTCCGCGAAAAGCAGGGCACCGCCGCGACCATCGATCAGATCCTCGCCGCCGCGCTCGGCGGAGCACGCCTCGAGCTCGATGACGCCGCCGCCCGCGCCCTGCTCGACATCGTCGGCGATCCGGCCAGGCTCGATGCGCTGATGGCGCAGCTCGAAGCGCAGACGGCCGGCCAGGGCGTCGACGTCAGAACGGCGGCGTTCCTGAATATCCTGCGCGGCCTGGCCGAGCACGCCATCCGGACCGGGCCGGACAAGCTCGACGCGATGTTCAAGCAGATGGGCCACGCCGCCGGGCGGCTGTCGGCCGAGGCGATGTTCTCGCTGCTCTCGAAGCGCGACAGCCCCGAGGCGATCGCCGGCACCGTCAATGTCGTGACCGCCACGACCGAGCGGATGAGCGATGCGTCGATCGCGCAGTTCGTCGCCGGCTCCGTGGTGGCGGAGCACGGCGCCACCGACCGCCTCGCCGAGGCGTTCCAGGCGCTGGTCCCCGAACGCGATCGCCAGCGCCAGCTGCTCGGCCTGGCGGAGGCCGAAGCGGCCGCCTCCGAGCTCGGTGAGGATCAGGGGTTCCCCGAGCTCTGGGACCGCGTCGAAGGCATGCTGACGTCCTACTCCGACGCCAACTTCGTCTCGTCGGACTACGGCCGTGAACTGGCCGCGGCGCGCAGCCGCGCGGTGATGGTCGAAGCGACCAGCGACGACCCGCCGGAACGGATCACCGGCTGGCTGGCGTCGGTCGGCGACGGCGCGCTGCGCGGCCTGGACCATCAGCTGCTCATCGACCTGCTGTCCATCGAAAGCGAGCCGCTCCGCTGGCGGGACATCGCGCAGACGGTCGCGGCCCACGCCGACGACCTCGTCCGGGTCGGCTATTTCGACCAGGCCTGGGAGCTCGCCGAAGCGATCATCGACCGCGGCGCCGACGTCCCCGAGCGTCAGCCCTATGCCAGCGCCGCGCTCGAGCGGTTCGGGCGCGGCTCGATGATGCGCCACGTTGCCGCTCACCTTCGCGGCGTGTCCGACGACGGCTTCGAGCGTTTCAAGCGGCTCTGCCATGCGATCGGCGTCGCGGCGATCGCGCCGCTGGCGGAAGTCCTCTCGAGCGAGCAGGACGCGCGGTCGCGGCGCCGCCTGCGCGATATCCTGGTCGGCTTCGGCGCGCAGGGACGGGATTCGGTCCAGCAGCTGATGAATGCGCCGAACTGGGAAGTGCGCCGCACCGCCGCCTACCTGCTGCGGGAGTTCGGCGGCACCGAGGGGCTCAAGGAACTGGTGCCGCTGCTCACCGACGCCGAGCCGCTGGTTCGCCGCGAGGCCGTCCAGGCGCTGGCGCTGAACGGCAGCGAGGAAGCCTCCAGCCTGCTGTTCACGGCGCTGACGACGGCGACCGGCCGCGGCCGCGAGACCCTGGCGGAGGAGCTGACGGCGATTCGCGACCGCCGCGCCGCGCCGCTGTTTGCCTACCTGCTGCGCCGCCTCGATCCGGCGGCGCTGCCGCAGCTCTCCGCCGGCCTCATCGACGCCGCCGGCTCACTCGGTCCAGTCGCCGGCACCGACGCCGTCGAGGCGCTGCGGCAGGCGTTCGCGTTCACCCAGTGGTGGGCGCCGGTCCGGACGCGCCGCCGCCGCG
>JANMWI010000033.1:0-3485 GCA_031393955.1 Acidobacteriota bacterium | reverse complement strand
ATCAGGCCGACATCACCACCAGCGCTGGGACCACACCACCGAGACCGCGACCTGGCGCTCCCACTCCCGCTCTCTGAAGGAGGTGTAGGCTTCGTAGCCGCCGCGTACCGTGAAGTTGGGCGTGACCCGATAGCCCAGGGTGGCTTCGGCGCTCGTCGCGGTGCGCCGGCCCGGAGAAGGGCCGCTCAGGACGGGCGATGACGCGTGGACGGCGCGCCCGGCGGCGAACCACCGGGGCGTCAGGGTGCGGACCGCCTGCAGGTTGAAGCCGCGCGCGACGGCGGGCGCCCGTGTCGTGTCGAACCGATCGACGATCCACTCACCGGCGACCCGGGTGTAGCCGATCGCGTACTCCCCCTCGAGATTGACGATCGTGGCGCTCTCGTCTGGCAGCGCCGTGCCGACCGACGAGGTGCTGACGCCGTAGCCGCCGCTGTCGTACGGCAGCGCGGCGGCGGGCGCCAGCGCACCATGCCGGTATCGTCCACGAGCCAGGCCCGCGCCAAACCGCAGGCCGGGCAAGGGCGTGACGCCGCCGCCAAGGACCAGCTGCGCCGCTGCCGGCGTCCGCGATCGGCTCAGCACGCTCCGCATCTGCGCCGGCGACCCGTCGGTCACGCCGCCGCGCAGATCCCAGCGTGTGCCCGAGGCCGTCACGATCGCGCCAAGCGGATACCCGCCCGACATCAGCCTGACGCCGTCGAAGTGGCCGTCGAACGCCGGCAGCGGCGCGTAGTAATAGAACGGCGCATTGATTGTCGGGTTGCGATCGGGCCGAAGCTCGAGCGTCGCCAGGCCGAGCGGCGACGAGATGATCCCCGCGTCGAGCCGGATCGGCACCCGCGTCGACGACACATACCGCAGCTGGAGCTGATACATTTCGGCGCCCCAGTCGCCGCCCGGCAGCCGCCGCGCCCAGGGGCGGACGACGATGTCCCAGCCGCTGCCAACGCGGATCGTGCTGACCGCGTCGAAGATCAGAAACGGGTCGTTGTTCGCTTCCGACGTCACGCTCGCCGAGACGACCGCCTCCATCGCCACGCGGCCGGTCACATCCTGCGCGCGCGCCGCCGGCGCCGTCACGGCGACGAGCATCGCGACGCATCCAAAGGCGAACGCCGGAACGGTGCCTGGTCGCCTCATGCGCGGCGCACCCTCACCAGCATGGGCGCTGCCGCCGACCGCAGCGGCGCGGTTGCCGACAAATCGATCTCGGGAAGCACCGCGGCCAGCGCCTGGACCACCTCGGCGTCGAACTGCGTGCCGGCGCACCGCCACAGCTCACGCAGGCCTTCAGCGCTCGGCCGCGCCGGGCGGTAGGCGCGGGCGCTGGTCATCGCATCGAAGGCGTCCGCGACATGGACGATGCGCGCGACCAGCGGGATTGAACTGCCGCGCAGCCCGTGCGGGTAGCCCCGGCCGTCGGGCTGCTCGTGGTGCAGCTCGACGATCGGCAGATGCGCCTCGAGGAACGGCACGCTGCGCAGGATGCGCGCCCCGACCTCGGGGTGCTGCTTGATCGTCTCGTACTCGGCGGCGGTCAACGGCCCCGGCTTCATCAGCACCTGATCGCTGATCCCGATCTTGCCGATATCGTGCAGCAGCGCGCCAAGCCGCAGCACTTCGAGCTGCGGTTCGTCGAGGCGCATCACCCGGCCGATCGCCAGCGACACGGCGCTGACCCGCTCGGAGTGGCCGGCGGTGTACGGATCGCGCGCGTCGAGCGCCAGCGCCAGCGCCCGGATCGTGCCGAGATACGCGCTGAGCGTTTCCGCCTCGGCCGCCTTCACCGACTGGATCATGCTGTTGAACGCGGCGGTGAGGGTGTCGACTTCCAGGCTGTCGCCGGTCGGCGTGAGCGGGTTGTCGAAGTCGCGGCTTCGCGTCATGCCGGACAGCGATGCCGACAGGGTGTCGATCGGCCGGGCGATCGTGCGCGACAGCCAGATGCTCGCCAGTCCGGCCAGCGCGAACGCCCCGAGCGCGATGCCGCCCATGGTTCGCAGGGCGCTCCGCACCGCGGGCCGCGATGAGGCGTCAATCGAGTCGAGGACGTAGACCTGCGCGACCCCATGATCCGCCAGCCGCCGCACGGCGTACTGCGCATCGTCGAGCACGACGGTCTCCTGGTCCGCCATCGCCCGGAGCTTGGCCGGTGTGATCGCCATGCCCGGCGCCGACGGCAGCGTCGACGCGACCACGCGATCGCCGGAGACGATGAGCGTCCGGGCGCCCGACAGGTCCGACAGCTCCCGTGCATAGCGCTCGTCGAAGGCGCTGGCGAGGCGCAGCGTGCCGATCTGGGTGCCCTGCAGCGTCACCGGGACCGAGGCAATCCGGAAGACGCCCGAAGGGCTCGTCACGAACGCATCGCGGCTGCCGGGAAGCGCGTCGACGGGGGCGGCGGCCGCCCAGCCGTCGGCCAGCCGTCCGGCGACGCCCAGCGGGCGCCCCGACTGATCGCGTACTTCGAGCACGTCGGGATGAATGCCGGCGGCGAGCTTGTCCAGTTCGCGGGTGATGGTCTGGACGAGATCGTCCCGCGTCGTATCGCTGGTCTGCAGCTCGGTCTGATACGTATCGAGCGCCGCTTTGAGCGTCGAATTCTCGGCGAGCATGGCGACCTGCGCCCGCAGCTCCCGGCCGCGCCGTTCTTCCAGCGCTCCGAGCAGCCGCTGGCCGGTCTCGAGCTTGTCGACGACGCCGGCCCGCACCCGGTCGCTGACGTTGAGGGTGGCGACGAGCAGGACCGCCGACAGCACGAAGGCGACCGTCGCCAGCGTCGCAATCAGGGTGCGGGTGACGAACCGGGGAGGCGTGTGCGTGCCGCGCGGCATCTAGCGCTCCATCACCGGCAGGGAGAATTCGACTCGGGCTTCTTCGCCGGCTCCGACGGTCACCGATTGCGTCGTTTCGCCGATGCGCTCGTGCCAGGCGCTCAGCCGGTAGGTGCCGGGAGGAACGGCATCGATCGCGAAGCGGCCGTCTCCGGCCGGCGTCGCGTAGAGGCGATGGTCGAACACCATGATCGTGGCGGCCATCTCGGAGTGGATGTGGCAGAACACCTTGATCACCCCGGAGCGCGGGAACGTCCGCTCCCGCTTCTCGCCGTTCTTGAACCGTCCGAGGTCGAAGGTGGCGCCGCGCGACAGCGAGAAGACGTTGTGGAAGTAGGGGTCGAAGTTCGGGAACTCGATCGTCGAGTCGCGGGTGATGGCGGTGACCCGCGGCACGAACGCCTCGTCGCGCTGGCTGATCGAGGCGTGAGTCGCGGGGAGGTTCGATTGCGGCGGCGCGTCCTTGACGAACACGACGACGTTGGCGATCTCGGCCGGCGCCGGCGTCTTGCGGTTCACCTGCCGGGAGGGATAGGCGCCCGAGCGCAGCGGTGTGCCATTTAGTGCAGTCAGGTGCACGACGCCGGCGATGCGGCCGTAGGGCTGGGCGACCCGTCCCCCCGCCGGCTGCGCCGCGGCGAAGGTGCA
>JANMWI010000002.1:0-7069 GCA_031393955.1 Acidobacteriota bacterium | reverse complement strand
GCCGCGAGTGTCGGCCGGCCGAGGCCTCCGGCGGCAACGACGGCACCAGTAGCTTCGATGAATTGGCGGCGGGTCAGTGTCATATGGCTTGTCCGCCGCCATCTTAGTGCAGCAAGGCAAAGGAGGTAACCAGTCGCCAGTAGGACTCAAATTAAGACGCACTGACGGATGCTGGCTACTGGCCACTGGTAACTGGGAACTGGGAACTGGCTTAGACGAGAGATAATTGTAACGCTCTGACTTCCGCTCCACGATCCCCGCGAAATTCGTCGTCGACGGCTTGTATCAATTCTTCCGCTGGCAGACCGGCCTGACGGCGCGCGCGCGGCCGCCGTCAGAAGCCGCGCTTGAGCGGGGCGGCTTCAGATGCGACGCGCGGCAGGAGTTCCGCGCCGGACTGGTGCGGACCGCCGTCTACGTCGGACGCTGACCAGGACGTTCTGGATCGGATCGATCGCCACAGCAGGGCGCAGGCGATCAGAACGACCGCTTCGAAGATCACCCCGGCGGCCAGCTGTTCCCCCTGAGTCCACGGCCGCGGCGACAGCGGAGCGAACAGGGTCGTGGCGGCCGGAGGATCGAGCAGCAGCAGGTCCCGCGCCCAGTTCGTGGCGGCGTGCACCCCGACAGCCGCCGGAACGCTCTGCCAGCGGATGAAGACCAGTCCAAACAGCAGCGATCCCGTCGTCGTCCCCACCAAGGCGACCTGCCAGCTCCAGCCGTTGAAGATGTGGAAGAGCGCGAACAGCAGCGCCGTGAGCAGCTGCGCCCTCCAGTGGCCGATCGCTTCGATCAGCCGCTTGAAGCCATAGCCGCGGAACACCAGCTCCTCGACGCTGTTGCCGCACAGGTAGTACGCCGCCGAGAATCCGGCGACGGCAGGACGAAACTGAAGATTGCGCTTCCAGGGAAAGGGCAGCAGCAGCCGGATGCCGACGGCCACGACGGCGATCAGCAGGACACCCGAGGCATATCCCCCGAGCAGTTCGCCGGCGCGGCGCCATCTCAGCTCGATCCCGAGCGTCGCCAGCGTCTGGCCGTCGCGGCGCACGAACAGCCACGTCACGCCGATCATGGCCGCCACCATGATCGCTGGATGGCCGACCGAGATCGTCGACGGGAGAACGATCAGCGGCGAACAGATCAGCAGGAATGCGGCAGCCCGCCGCGCGGCAATCGTGCGCTCGATCATTGACGCGTCGCTCAGGCCTTGAAGTTCGGGTTCTCGATCAGGCCGATCGCATTGCCGAACGGGTCAGCCACCGTGGCGACCTTGATGCCGTCGCCGACCGCGCGGATGGCAGCCACCACTGTCGCGCCGCGGTCGGTGAACTGTCGCACCCCCTGCTCGATGTCCTCGACGCCCCAGTAGGCGACGACCCCGCCGGACCCCGGCGCGGCGCCGGTCGTATCGGGATCGAGGCCCAGCTCGAACCCGCCGATGTTGAACCCGACGTAGAACGGTTCGTCGAAGTACGGCTGGACGCCGAACGCCTCCGCATACCAGGCCTTCGCCTGGCGGAGATCCGGCACATGGTAGATAGCCGTCCGCAGGCCCAGTAGCACGAGCTCCTCCTGATCAGTGTGCTGGTTGCGTCAGCGACGTTTCCGGACGGGCTCCGGCACGATCGTTTCGCCGCGCTCCAGCATCGCCACGAGCGCCGCGATCTTGCGTAACCGCCCCGCGGGTGTCCGCATGTTGTTGGTTCGGAACGCCAGCGCGAACAGGTTCATGCGGCCGAGCGTCCTGAACGTCCGCCGCGCCTTCGGACTGGCTTCGATCGCGGCGCGGAGGTCTTCCGGCATCGACTCGACCGTCGCGGCCCGGATCGGTGGGTAAGCCGCATCCCACCGGCCGTCAGCTTTGGCGGCCTCGACGTGGCGCAGGCCGTGCGGCGTCATCCGTCCGGCGGCGACGAGACGCGCGATGTTGTCGCGGTTGACCTGGCTCCAGATGCTCTTGCTCCTGCGCGGCGTGAAACGCTGCAGGAACGACTGCTCGTCGAAGCCCTTGCGAATACCGTCGATCCATCCCCAGCAGAGCGCCTCGTCCAGCGCCTCCGCGTAGGTGATGGTCGGGAGACCGGAGGCCTTCTTGTGAATCTTCAGCCAGATCTCGGTCTCGCTGTCGTGGTGTTTCGACAGCCACGCCGCGAACGACGCTGCCGTCCGGAAGCCGCGGATATTTCTCGGGTCAGGAATTATCGGCGACATCGTGAATCGGCCGGCGCGTCAGGGGTGCGCATTCGCGTCGGGCTGCCACGACGTCACTTACCGGACCGGCGCGACCAGGTCGGGCCGACGCGTTCGGGGACGTCCAGCGCGCTGAACACGCCGATCGTCTCCATCCGTTCGACGAGCGCCGCGCGCTGCGTTTCCAGGCGCTTCAGCTCCTCGTTGACGTCCGCCACATGCCGCTCGTAGACGACCATCTCGCCCCAGTACTCGACGAGCAGATACCGCGTCTCCGAGCCGATGTCGCGAAGGAACGAGCTGCCGAGAAACGAACGGCTCTTCCGCGACAGCTTGGTAAATGCCCCGTCGGCGCCGTAGAGATGCTCGAACTCCTGCGCCGCCTCGGGCCGAATATCGAACTGCCAGACCACCGCAACCACGACACCTCCTGAGCTGTCAGCGCCCACATGAGCCTGATCCGGACCGGCCCGAAGCCGCCTCACCGATCGTTCCTGAGCGGCTCGCCCAGGCAGACGCTTCCACGACGCTGCGCGCTATTAATATATAGCGGCCTTATGTATCGCCGGTGGCCGGCTCCCCGAGCAGCAGGCGGCTCTTCGGGGTGATGTCCGGCGCGATCGTCTGCGTCCGGATCCGGTAGCCGCGCTGTTCGAGGCGCCACGCGCGGTGGGCGTCGATCGCCAGAGCCCCATCCATCCATCCCTCCAGTGTCACTGCGGCGGGGGAGGACGCATCATGGCAGCAGGGCAGGACGGCCACCCGCGCCCGCGCGGCCGCCGCCCGATCCAGCACGACATCGGTCAGCTTTCCGCAGGCATGGGCGGAGACGACGACGTCGGTCTCCAGCAGCGGGACGTCGTCCAGGCCGCAGGTCATGTAGGTGACGCGCCCGGCCAGCCGCGGCCACGCCTCGGTCAGGGCCGCCTGAAGTTTTACTGCCGACGCCGGGAACGTTCGGTCGACAGCGATCGCCAGCGGCGACGAATCGTCCAGCAGCAGCATGACGTAGGCCAGCAGGCCGTGGCCGGCAGCCAGATCGACGACCCGCCCGCCGCGAAAGATCCGTCTCGCGCGGCGCGCCACTTCCCACGCTTCGTAGAGCTCCTTGCGCGGCAGGCAGCCGGCGCCGCAGACCGCACGGGCGAGTCCATCGAACAGGCCATCGCCGGGGAAGCGCGGCAGGTCATGCGGCGTCAACCGCCCGCGCCCGCCCGGCGAGAACGTCAGGGCGTGCCCTCCCGGCGCAGCCCGGCATCGACCTCGCGGCCAAGCCGCACGATAATCTCCGGCAGCGCATCGACATCCGCCGCCCGGGTATGGAAGTTGACGATGCAGGCGCGGAGCAGGTAGCGGCCGCGGACGACGGCGTTCGACACGAACGCTTCGCCGGACGCCTGGATGCGCTCGAGCAGCGCCTGGTTGAGCGCGTTGAGGTAGGTTTCCCTGGCGTCGGCGCCGGGCGGCAGGTCCGGCGGCACGTATCGGAAGGTGGTGATGCTTAGAGCCTGCGTGCAGGCTTCGAGATCCGGGTGCGCCGCCACCGCCGCGTGGAGCCGTTCGCTGAGGCGGATGTCGTCGCCGATCATCCGGACGTATCCGGCGCGCCCGGCGTGGCCGAGGGCAAGCCAGACCTTGAGCGCGCGGAAGCCTCTCGAGTTCTGGGGGCCGAAGTCGACGTAGTTGGTCGCCTCGACGCCGAAATGATAGTAGGGCGGGTGATACGCGAACGCGGCGCGGAGGGTGTCCGGATCGCGGGCGAGGAGGCATCCGGCTTCGAGCGGCGCGTAGAGCCACTTGTGCGGATCGACCGCGACCGAATCGGCCAGCCGCATCGCCTGGAGATCGGCGGCCGCCCCCGGCACCGCGGCGGCGAGCGCGCCGTAGGCGCCATCGACGTGGAACCAGATGCCGGCGTCGCGGCAGAGCGCGGCGATGTCGGCGAGCGGATCGACAGCGCCGGTGCTGACCGAGCCGGCCGTGCCGATGACCATCATCGGCTGGTCCCCGGCGGCGCGGTCCTGGTCGAGTGTCGTCCGCAGCGCGGCCGTGTCCATCCGCAGGTCGTCGTCTGTGGGAATCCAGCGAATCGCGTCCGTGCCCAGGCCCGCGAGGTCGGCGGCCTTCTGCACCCAGGTGTGCGTCTCGGCCGACGCGTAGATCCGCAGGCGCCGGGCGCCGGGCCCGGCCATGCCGTCCTGGCGCACGTTCCACGGCGCCGCCGCCGCGCGGGCGGCCAGCATCCCGACGAAGTTGGCCATGTTGCCGCCGCTGACGAACAGCCCGCCGCAATCTGCCGGGTAGCCGATCAGCTCGGCGACCCAACGGACCGCCTGCGCCTCGATCTCGGTCGCGACCGGCGAGAGGATCCACGCGCCGACGTTGGGATTGACGGCGGCCGCCAGCAGGTCGCCGAGGATCCCGATGGGCGCGGGGGAGGAGGTGATGTAGCCGAAGAAGCGCGGGTGGCCATTGAAAAGCGAATGGTCGAACAGCGCGCTCGCGGCGGTCCGCAGCAGTTCCCTGGCGTCGGTTCCGGCGTCCGGCAGCGGCCGGCTGGCATCGAGCAGCGAGCGGATGGCGGCGGGAGATTCGCCGGTCGTGACGCGATGCGCCGGCAGCGACTCCAGGAAGCCGGCGACCGAATCGACCAGTTCATGGCCCAGCTTTCGGAACTCCTCCGGCGACATCGCGAGCGGGACGTCGCCTGATGCGCCGTCCCGCACCGGCGGCACTCCCCTGGCGGCGTGATCGGACGATGGGTTGTCCATAGGTCTCGCGATGTCCCTGCTGACTGCGAACGCCGGTTCCGGCTACTTGGCCGCGGTCAGCGGTTCGAGATCGATGCGCCGGAAATAGATCTCCGCCCCTTCGGACTGGATCATGATCCGGCCGCTCGTGAACGTTGAATCGGTCGCGGCGTTCACCAACTTCCCGTTGACGTAGTACGTCAGGTTGCCGTTCTCGACGACCGCCTCGATGTGCGTCCACTCGAGGCCCGGGCTCTCGACGTCCTCGGCGCCGCGGAATCCGACCCGGTCTTCCCAGGACGGGCTGCGGCCCCACCAGTTGATGCGTCCCGCTGAAAACTTGCGCGGCTCGCCTTTCGGATCGAAGATGCCCTCGCTCTCCTTGAGCGGCCGGATGCGAGCGGTCACTTCGGGATGGACCTGCTCCCCCTGTTCGGTGTACCCGGCGACCGGCAGGATGTCGCCGACGCCCCCTTCGATGATCTGGAACTCGATCGATCGGAGCCACGGACCATTGAAGTCCTTGCCGGTATTGCCCATCCGTCCCTGCGCATGGATCAGCACGCCGCTGTCGCGCGCCTTCGTGGTCCGGTTGCCCCACGTCGCGCCGCCCCAGCGGTACTCGGCCACCAGCCGGTAGTCCCGGTAGGCCTGCTTCGTCAGCAGCCCGCCCCAGAATTTGCCGCTGATCCGGATCGCGGGCGCGCCGTCGATCTGATCGACGACCGAAAACA
This sequence comes from Acidobacteriota bacterium, assembly GCA_031393955.1. Classification (GTDB taxonomy): domain Bacteria; phylum Acidobacteriota; class Vicinamibacteria; order Vicinamibacterales; family 2-12-FULL-66-21; genus JALZOC01. The sequence goes on along the minus strand of JANMWI010000002.1, from coordinate 1,392 downwards.
CCCGCTCGGGATCCGCTTCGTGGTGATCGACCTGCCAGGTGTCGAAATTCGCCAATGACTTGCCGTCGAACAGTTTGATGACGCTCGTCGGAGTGATCGCCGGCGCGTCCTGCGCCGCCGCCGCGACGGTGGTTGCGACGATCGCGACCGCCGCCACCGCGGTGGTGCCAAGTACTCTTCTACCCAGGTCGAACATCGGTGCTGTCTCTTTCTGCCCGTTCCCCGGGCGGTGTGTCGCACTCATTGTAGACTCCTGCGGTGCGCAAGGTGCTGGCCGGCGTCCTGCTGGGCGTCGGCGCCGCGGTTATCATCCTGATTCTCGGCTCGGGCGGCTTCCTTGAGACCGCCGAGATGAAGCTTTACGACTGGCGGATGCGGCTCGCCGCCAACCCCGCCTCGGTCAATCGCGACATCGTCCTGGTCGAGATCAACGACTCGACCATCCGCGACATGGAGCCGCTGTTCGGTCACTGGCCGTGGCCGCGCGTCGCGCTCTCCTACGTCATCGATTACCTGCGGCGCGCCCCGGCGAGGGTCGTGGCGGTCGACATCACGCTGGCGGAGCGCGACCGCGTCGAGCGCTACGACATCGGCGGCGAGAAGTGGTCCGGCGCGGAGAGCGACCAGGCACTGGCCGATTCGGTGCGGCAGGCGGGCAACGTCATCATGCTCGCCGACGCGGTCGACGAAGGGCTGCTCGGCGGCTCCGACGGGCCGGCGCCGGCGATTGCGGCGATCGCGAATCCGGGCTACCGCGTCGGCGACCGGGCCGAGCCGCGCCCGGTTATTCTGCCGCCCTATCCCGCGCTCGCCGAGGCGAGCGCCGCGCTCGGCCATAATTTCTTGGTGCTCGATACCGACGGACCGGCGCGGCGGATGAGCCCGTTCGTCAGTCACGGCGACCTGACGCTGCCGTCGCTGGGCGTCGCCGCGGCGCTGATGGCCGGCCACATCCGGCCCGACGAGATCGTGGCGGCCGGCGACGCGATCCGCCTCCGCGACCGCCGGATGCCGCTCGTCGCCGCGCCGTTCGTCGATGCCTACGACCGGGGCCACCGCCGCACCCAGTGGACGACGCTCGTCAACTACCGGGCGCCGGCGCTGCTGCCGAACGGCGACCGGCCGTATCCGGCGTATTCCTTCCGCCGGCTGTTCATGTCCGAGCAGCAGCTGCTCGCCGGCCAGCCGCCGATGATCGACCCGGCCGAATTCCGCGACAAGATCGTCTTCGTGGGTTTCACGGCGTCGGGGCTGGTCGACGTCTTCAACAGCCCGTTCGGCGACGACCGCATGCCCGGCATCGAGCTGCACGCCAGCCTTGCCGACAGCGTTCTCGCAGGGCATTTTATAGCGCCGGCGTCCGCCCGCGCCCGCGTCGCGACAATCCTCATC
>JANMWI010000134.1:0-29600 GCA_031393955.1 Acidobacteriota bacterium | reverse complement strand
ACCGCGATCCGCTTCCGCAGCAGCACGCCGAAGCCGGCCAGCGCCGCCACCGTCGTCAGCGGCGTGGCGGCCATCAATCCCATGCCGGCAAGTTCGAGCACCACCGCCGCGTAGTTGGGATGCGCGAGGTAACGGTAGGGCACCCGGTCGAGAGGACGTGGCTGATGCCGTGGAGCTCGAGCGCAATTGAAATCTCGCTCGAGATCATGCCGACGATGGCGATTGGAATCGCGTAGGGGTGACCCGCTTCCAGCCGTCGTTGAAGAATTCGTAGTATTGCTGTTCGGCGACGTCGATGCCACCGGCGCCGCTGCCGATCAGGACGCCCGCTCCGGGCTCGTTGGCGCGGAGTCCGGCGTCGGCCCACGCTTCGCTCGCCGCGACCACCGCGATCATCGAGGCACGCGAGTAGCGTCGCGGATCGGGACGGCCGCTTCGCTCCGGTCCGCCCGATGGCGCGCGCGGGGCGATCGGAAACATGTCGTCGGCCGACACCGGCGGGACCGGCGCCGCGACGGTCGAGCCGTACGGCGAGGCGTCGAAGTCGGTAATCGCGCGCGTCGCGCTGCAGCCGCCCCTGACGTGCCGCCAGAAACGCTCGCGGCCGACGCCGTACGGCGACACGACGCCAATGCCGGTGATGGCGACCCGTGGAACAGCACTCACCCTCCTATAATAGCGGCGGCGTGTCGTGGCTTGTTCAATCGTTGCCGTACTGCCCAGCTGTCTGGAGGTGATGATGCCGGACGCAGAGGCGCCGCCGCCGGCGCTGGCCGATGCGGTCGTGTGGAGCGGCGCGGCCGCGTTCGTCGCCGCGCTCGGCTATGGCGCATACGCGTACCAGTTCCGCTTCGCGGCGCCGCCGCCCGCCGGATCATGGATCGGCCCGGCGATCGCCGACTTCCTGCTGTTCTCCGCCTTCGCGCTCCATCACAGCCTGTTTGCCCGCACGCCGGTGAAGCGGCAGATCGAGCGCTTCGTCCCGGCGGCGCTCGAACGTTCGGCCTATACCTGGGCCGCCAGCCTGCTGTTCCTGGCGGTGTGCTGGTACTGGCAGCCGGTGCCGGGTACGCTCTATCGCCTGTCAGGAATCGGACGAGTCGCGGGCTACGGCGTGCAAGCGGCCGGGCTGGTGTTCACGGTCCTTGGCGCCCGGGCGCTCGACGTGCTCGACCTGGCGGGGATCCGGCCGCTGCTGCAGGCCCGCGCCGGCGCGCCGCCGCGGCATGTCCCACTGGTCACGACCGGCGCGTTCGCGGTCGTTCGGCATCCGCTCTATTTCGGGTGGGTGCTGCTGGTCTGCGGGGCGCCCGACATGACGGCGACGCGGGCGGTCTTCGCCGTGGTCAGCTCGGCGTACGTGGCGCTGGCGATCCCGTGGGAGGAGCGCGGACTGGTGGCGGCGTTCGGCGACGCCTATGCGCGCTATCGGCGCCGGGTGAAATGGCGCATGGTGCCGTTCGTCTATTGACCGCCGTCAGTCGGCGACCGACGATTCCGGATCCCAGTCGAGCGGCGGCAGGCCGGTCTCGACGAAGACGATCGACTGCTGGGACGGGATCTCGAACTTCCGCTGGCACCGTTTGCACGTCAGGACGTCGTCGACGCGGATCATGTAGCTGCGCAGCTTGGCGTACATCGCGCGATCCCGCTCGTCCGCTCCCGGCGGCAGCCGATCCTTCTTGGTCCGGACGACCCAGCGCACCTGATATTCATCGCGATGGCGGCACTTGGTGCAGGTGAAGGTCGCCGGCTTGGTGTCGGGCTTCTCGACGAAGAAATCACGTTCGTGGAGAGACATGCCGCCATCATAGCAGCAACGCCAGGGGGCCGCTTCGGCTCGTCTGGCGGCCCCGCGTAAGGTACACTCGACGACGATGTTGCGGCGATACGTCACGGTTGCGCTGCTCGGCGTCCTGGCGATCGGCGCCGCCCCGACCAGGCCGGCGATTCCCGGCCCGGCCGATGCCGCGATTCAGCAAATCAGCGCCGCCGAGCTGCGCGCCCACGTCACGTTCCTGGCGAGCGACGCCCTCTTCGGCCGTGGCGTCGGCCACGCCGGCAACCGCGACGCGGAGCAGTACATCGCCGCCGCGCTGCGCGCCGCCGGCGCCGCGCCGGCTGCGCCCGGCTACCTCCAGGACGTCGAGGTCTACCAGCCGCGGCTCGGCACCGACGGCCACCTCCGCATCACCGGCGATGACGAGACGACGCTTGCCGACCTGGCGGTCGGACCGGACTTCTACCCCCTGCCGGCATCCGGCGACCGGCCGGTCAGCGGACCGGTCGTCCTGGCCGGCTACGGTGTGTCGGCGGCCGAGATCGGGCACGACGATTACAAGGGGATCGATGCCCGCGGCGCCATCGTGCTGGTCCTCGACGATCTCCCGGACGCCGTCCGGACGCGGCCGTCGCTCTCGAGCGAGGCGCGCACCGAGCTCGGCTCGGTCGACCGCAAGGTCGCCGACGCCAGGGCGCACGGCGCGGTCGGGGTGCTCGTGATCCGTCCCTTCATGAACCTCCCGGCGGCAATCTGGCCGGAGACGACCTCCGTGCAGTCGGCGTCTTACCGGTTGCTGGGCGCGATGCGCGCCGCGCCGGTGGCGGTGGCAGCGCTGTCGGAGCGCGACGCCGCGCCGGTGCGGCGGGCACTCGACCGGCACCGCCGCGTCCGGGCGGCGCTGACGCCCGGCGTGACGGCGGCGCCGGTGCTGATCCACAACGTCGTCGGCATGGTCGAAGGACGGACCGCCAGCGGCGAGATGGTCGTCGTCGGCGCGCATCTCGATCACGACGGCATCGACGACAGCGGCCGCATCTACAACGGCGCCGACGACAACGCCTCCGGCACGGCGGCGGTGATCGCAATCGCAGCGGCGTTCGCGCGCGCTGCGGCCAGCGGCCAGCGGCCCGGCCGGGCCGTCGTCTTCGCGCTGTGGAACGGCGAGGAGAAGGGGTCGCTCGGCGCGGAGTACTTTGCCGGCGCACCGCTGCCGGCGCGCCGGGTGGTCGCCAATCTGAACCTGGACATGATCGGACGCGACGAGGAGATTCCGGATCCGGACAGTCCGCGGTACCGGGGCTTCGCCAAGGTGTCGGCCGCCGAGAGCACCAACGTCGTTCATCTCCTCGGCTACACGTATTCGCGCGATCTGGCGGCGACGGTCGGTCGCGCCAACCAGGCCGTCCATCTGACGGTGCGGCAGGACTACGACAAGGGCGCGCAGGGACTGCTGCGCCGGTCGGACAACTGGCCGTTCCTCGAGCACCACGTGCCGGCGGTGTTTTTCACCACCGGCCTGCATCCCGACTACCACACGCCGGACGACGACACCGACCGTCTCGATTTCGGCAAACTTCTGCGCATCGCCGAGCTGGCCGGCCGCGCCGCGTGGCTGACCGCCGACGGACCGGCGCCGCGCATGACGATCAGGTAACCGCACATGGCTGACGCACCCCAGACTCCCGCGCTCCCCGCCGAACTGCCGGTCGTGCCGCTCCGCGAGGCGGTCGTGCTGCCGATGACGGTCGCCCCGCTCAGCGTCAGCCGCCCCCAGTCGGTCGAGGCGGTCAACCGCGCGCTCGCCGGCGATCGGATGGTGCTGCTGCTGCTGCAGCGCGGCACCGCCGAGGAGCCGGGGCCCGACGACCTGCACCGCGTCGGCACGGTCGCGATCATCCGTCAGATGGCGAAGGGTCCGGGCGGCGTGCGGATACTGGTCGAGGGGGTCGCCCGGGCGCGGGCCGAGTTTCTGCAATCGGACCGCGGCTTCATGCGCGCGCTGCTCAAGCCGCTGCCGGAGGCCGCCGAGCGGTCGATCGACATCGACGCCCGGATCCGGCGCCTCCAGGAGCTCGTCGATCGCGCGCTGTCGCTGGCGACCGGCCTGTCGCCGGAGGTCAAGACCCTGGTGATGGGCCTCGACGACCCGCTGCGCATCACCTATCTGCTCGCCAGCCTGCTCGACATGAAGCCGGAAGACCGCCAGCGGCTGCTCGAGGAAGACGGCCTGGCGGTCAAGCTCGACGCGGTGTCGATGGTGCTGTCGCGCGAGATCGAGGTCCTCGAGCTCAAGGGACAGATCGAGTCGAAGGCCGAGAAGGAGATGACCGACGCGCAGCGCCAGTACCTGCTGCGCCAGCAGCTCAAGGCGATCCAGACCGAACTCGGCGAAGGGGACGGCGAATCGGCCGAGATCCGCAAGCGCGTCACCGACGCGGCGCTGCCGGCATCGGTCGCGGCGATCGCCTCGCGCGAGGTTGACCGGCTCGAGCGGATGACGCCGGCGTCGCCCGAATACCAGATGATCCGGACCTACCTCGACTGGATCCTCGACGTGCCATGGGAGAACGGGACCGAGGATCGTCTCGACCCGGTGGCGGCGCGGCAGGTCCTCGACGAGGATCATTACGACCTCGACAAGGTCAAGGAGCGGATCGTCGAATACCTGGCGGTTCAGAAGCTGCGCAACCGCCGCGCCGCCGGCGAGGCGGGCCCGGCCGCCGATGCCGCGCCGGCGCCAGCCGGCGGAGTAAAGATGAAAGGGCCGATCCTCTGCTTCGTCGGGCCGCCCGGCGTCGGCAAGACCTCGCTCGGCCAGTCGATTGCCCGGGCGATGAACCGGAAGTTCGTCCGCATCTCGCTCGGCGGCGTCCGCGACGAGGCGGAGATCCGCGGCCATCGCCGCACCTACATCGGCTCGATGCCCGGCCGCCTGGTCCAGGCCCTGAAGTCGGCCGGATCCGCCAATCCGGTGCTGATGCTCGACGAGATCGACAAGATGTCGGTCGGCGTGCAGGGCGATCCCGCGGCGGCGCTGCTCGAAGTCCTCGACCCGGCGCAGAACCACGCTTTCCGCGACCACTACCTCGAGATCCCGATCGACCTGTCGCGCGTCCTGTTCATCGCCACCGCCAACCAGCTCGGCACCATCCATCCGGCGCTGCTCGATCGCATGGAGCTCATCTCGCTCAGCGGCTATACCGAGGAGGACAAGGTCCACATTGCGCGGATCTACCTGCTGCCGCGGCAGCTCGAGGAGCACGGCCTGGCGGCCGAACAGCTGCAGCTGACCGACGCCGGGGTGCGCCGGGTCATCGGTGAGTACACCCGCGAGGCCGGCGTCCGCACGCTCGAGCGGCAGATCGGTACGATCGCCCGCAAGGTCGCGTCGCGCGTCGCGGCCGAGCCGTCGCACGTCGCGACCGTCGATGCCGCGGACGTCCCCGAGTATCTCGGGCCGGCGCGGTTCCGCTCGGAGATGGCCTTCCGCACCTCGCGGCCCGGTGTCGCGACCGGCGTCGCCTGGACCGAAACCGGCGGCGACGTGCTCTTCATCGAAGCCGTGCTGCTGCCCGGCGGGTCGGGGCATCTGACGCTGACCGGACAGCTCGGCAGCGTCATGCAGGAGTCGGTACGCGCCGCCCTCAGCCACGTCCGCCAGCAGGCCGACGCGCTCGGTCTCGCGCCCGACGTGCTCGGCAAGCAGGACATCCATGTCCACGTCCCGGCGGGCGCGATTCCGAAGGACGGCCCGTCGGCCGGCGTGACGATGGCGACCGCCATTGTCTCGGCAGCGCGCGGCATCCCGGTCCGCAGCGATGTCGCGATGACCGGCGAGATTACGCTATCGGGCCTCGTCCTCCCGGTCGGCGGCATCCGCGAGAAGGCGCTCGCCGCGCGGCGTTACGGCATCAAGACGTTCGTGCTGCCGGCCCAGAACGCGCCGGATCTCGACGAGCTCCCGCGGGACGTCAGAGACGACATGACCTTCATCCCCGCCCGCACGCTCGAGGACGTGCTGACCGTCGCCCTGCCCGGCGTGCCGATCGCCGACCCGACGGTCGCCTAGGCCGTGCCGGCGATCTGCTTCTACATCTCCGGGCACGGCTACGGCCACGCCTCACGCGAGATCGAAGTCCTCAACCAGCTGCCGTCCCGTCTACCGGGCTGGGACCTCGTCGTCCGGACCAGCGCCTCGCCCTGGCTGTTCGAGCGCACGGCCCCGCCCGGACTGACCCTCATCGAAGGCGCCTGCGACAGCGGCGTCATCCAGATCGACAGCGTGCGCCTGGACGAAGCGGCGACGGTCCGCGCCGCGGCGGCGTTCTACGCCGACTTCGCCCGCCGTACCGCGGACGAGGCGGCGCTCCTCACGCGCCACGATGCGCGGCTGGTCATCGCCGACGCCCCGCCGCTCGGCTGCGCCGCCGCGGCGGCGGCCGGGATTCCCTCGGTCGTGCTGTCGAACTTCACCTGGGACTGGATCTACGAGGCCTATCCGGCCGGACCGCCGCACGATTTCCTGCGCGTCATCCGCGACGCGTACGCCCTCGCCGAAGCGGGATGGCGGCTGCCGCTGCACGGCGGATTCGCCGGCTTCAGCCGGCTCGTCGACGTCCCGTTCGTCGCCCGTATTGCGACCGTGCCACCGGCCGAGGTCCGCCGCCGCCTCGCCCTCCCCGCCGAGGCGCCGCTGGCGCTGACCTCCTTCGGCGGCTACGGCCTTGGCGCGTTCGATCCCGGCCGGCTCGAATGCGGCGAACGCTGGCAGGTCGTCGTCACCGGCCGCCAGCCGCCGCCGACGCTCCCCGAGAGCGTCCATTTCATCGACGACGACGCGGTTTACGCCGCCGGGATGCGCTACGAGGACCTCGTCGCCGCCGTCGACGTCGTCGTCACCAAGCCCGGCTACGGCATCATCTCGGAATGCATCGCCAACCGGACGGCGATGCTCTACACCTCGCGCGGACGGTTCCCCGAGTACGACGTGATGGTCGCCGAAATGCCGCGCTTCCTGCGCTGCGCTTACATCGATCACGATACGCTGCTCGCCGGCCGCTGGCGGGAGGCACTCGAAGCGCTCGCACGCCAGCCCGCCCCGCCGGAGCACCCGCCCACCAACGGCGCCGAGGTCGTCGCCGGCATGATCGTCGCTCGCGTCGGCGGTTGATCGGCGCCGGCCGCGGCCCTTGGCGGCGTCGACGTTTCGCGGGATAATTTGCGTAAAGAGGCCCACCATGGAGAGAACCCGCCGTCTGGCGTCGCTCGTGATGATGTCGTGCATCCTGCTGCCGGGGGCGGCGCTGGCGCAGACCGCCAAGGGGACCGACCAGGCGCTCGACAGCCGGATCGAGAGGCGCATCCACGCCAGTCCGACCTTGCGCGACGACCAGATTCAGGTCGCCGTGGATAACGGCGTCGTGACGCTCACCGGCCGCGCCCTCTCGGCGGCCCACAGCGCGCGGGCCGAGGCGCTGGCCAGGGTCCGCGGCGTGACGCGCGTCGACAACCGGATCAAGATCGATCCGTCACTCGCCCACCGTGCGCCGCGGGACGGCCACGACGCTGACGCGGAGGACGAGAAAGGGGCGGTCGCGGCCACCAAGGATGCCGCCGGCACCGTCGCTGATGCCGTCACGGATGCGTGGATCATCACCAAACTTCATGCCGAGTTCCTCAACGAAGCCGCCCTCAAGGACAGCCGCATCCACGTCCGCTCGGACCACCACATCGTCACGCTCAGGGGGACCGTTGTCAGCGCGGCGGGGCGGGCGCGCGCCGTCCAGCTCGCCAAGACGACGAAGGGGGTGGCGCAGGTGGTCGACACCCTGACGATCGGTCCGAAGCGGTAGCCCGCCAATGCTCACCAGACGTGACTTGCTTTCGCTGCCCGCGGCGCTCGCCGCCGCGGCCGGTGCGCGCGTGCTCATCGCGCAGGGACGGCCCGACCGAGCGGCGGGATCCGCGCGGCTGCCCGAATCGGTCGCCGGGCTGACGTCGATGCGCCAGCAGGCCCGGCCGATCACCAATGGTGAGCGGCTGGCACGCATCGATCGCGCCCGCGCGCTGATGGCGGAACAGAAGATGGACGCCCTTGTTCTGGCCGCCGGCAGCTCGCTCACCTACTTCACCAACATCCGGTGGGGCATCAGCGAACGCCTGTCCGCCGTCATCCTGCCGCGGGCCGGCGAGCCGTTCTTCGTTTGCCCGGCGTTCGAGGAGGATCGCCTGCGCGAACAGATCGCGCTCGGGCCGTTCGGCGGCGGCCGCGCCGACGTCCGCCCCTGGCAGGAGGACGAGAGCCCCTACCGGCTGGTCGCCGACGGGCTCAGGGACCGCGGTGCGGCAGCGGGGCGCGCCGGGGTCGACGAGACCACGCCGTTCGTCTGGAGCGACGCCATCGCGACCGCCGCGCCGGCGCTGAAAATCGTCAGTGGCACCCCGGTCACCGCCGGCTGCCGGATGATCAAGGACGCGCACGAGCTCGAGCTGGTGCAGCTGGCCGGCGCCGCGACGCTCCGCGTCTATGCCGCCGTTCATGCCGCGATCCACCCCGGCATGACGGTGCAGGAGGTGCAGGCGCTGATCGACGCCGGCTACGCGCGGGTCGGCTTTGCCGGCGAGGCCAGCGTCCAGACCGGCGAATACACGGCGCTCCCCCACGGCTCGATCGCGCCGCAAACCATCGGCGCTGGCACGATCGTGATGATCGACGATGGTTGTTCGGTGGAGGGCTACCAGTCCGACCTCACCCGGACCTTTGTGGTCGGCCGGCCGACGGACCGCATGAAGCGCGTGTTCGACCTCGTCCGGCGCGCGCAGGGCGCGGCGCTCGCGGCGGCGCGTCCGGGGGTCGTGCTCGCCGACATCGATACCGCGGCGCGCGCGGTGATCACCGCCGGCGGCTACGGCCCGGGCTTCCGCTACTTCACCCACCGCGTCGGCCACGGCATGGGCATGGATATCCACGAATGGCCATACCTCGTCAACCGCAACATGTACGGCTGGGACGAAGCGCCGGCGGCGCGGCCGGGCATGGTGTTCAGCAACGAGCCGGGGATTTACATCAAAGGAGCGTTCGGCGTGCGTCTCGAAGACGACATGTACATCACCGAGGATGGGGCGAAGCTGATGACGCCGCCGTCGGCGTCGATCGAGCATCCGTTCTGACGAGGCGACCCGCCGGCGCTACTTGACGGTGGTGACGAGCGACCAGATCTTCGGGATGTTGACCTTCTCAATCGACTGCGGCTGCAGGTCCGCCTGGGCGAGAAACGCCGGCAGGTCGAGATCGGCCTTGAACCCGATGTGAATGGTGAAGGGCGAGAGCAGCCGCTCGAGCCGCGACAGCAGCGGGTTCGGACTGAGGAAGTGGTTGAGGAAGATGATCCGGCCGCCCGGCCGGCACACCCGCCGCATCTCCTGCGCGACCTTGATCGGGTCAGGGACGACGCTGATCAGGTACGGCGCGTAGACGATGTCGAACGAATCGTCGGCGAAGCGGAGGTCGGCGGCATCCATCTGCAGGAGCCGGACGTTGCCGATATTCTTGCGCGCGGCCCGCTCGCGGGCGATCTCGAGCATCGAGCCGCTGAAATCGATGCCGGTCACCGAGCAGTTCTGCGGATAGAGCGACAGGTTGATGCCGGTGCCGACGCCGACTTCGAGGACCCGTTCGCCGGACTGGATGTTCATCCGCTGGATCGCCTGCAGCCGGCCCGGGTGCAGCGTCGGCCCGAAAATCAGGTCGTAGACCTTGGCCAGCTTGTCGTACACCCCTTCGACGAAGTCGTTTTCGACGACGGTCACCGACAGGGCCCGGGTCGCGACGTCAGACCCCGCTACCAGTTCGTCCACCGAATCCACTTTTCGATCGAATAAGGGCATAAACCCGCGTCTCCGTTCAATTTGCAAGGGCGATGCCGCGGCTGGCGCGAGCGCCGGTTGGCGAGCCTTGCGACTATATCCCGATAGTATGGATGGGGCAAGCCGGGCCGTGTGGCCGACCGATCAGCCCCGCGCCGCCTCGATGACGCCGAGCACGGCCGCGATCGACCCCCCCGGCGGCGAGACCTGCACTCCCTGCACCATGCCGCGGATCGCGGCAGTGATCTCCTGTGCAATCAGGAGGCCCTCGGCGGCGGCGCGTCCGTCTCCTTCGGCTTGGCGCATGCGCTCGACGACCTCGGCGGGCACGCGCACGCCCGGTACTTCGTTGGCCATGAATTCCGCGTGCCGGAGACTCTCGAGCGGCGCGATGCCGGCCAGGATCGGGAGCCGGGGCTCGGGGAAACGTTTGAGGAAGCGTTCGAGCTCAGCGGCGTCGAACACCGGCTGAGTCATGACGAACTCCGCCCCTGCCTCAAGTTTATATGCCAGCCGCCGCAGCTCTTCCTCCAGATCGAGGGCACCCGGGTTGGCCGCGACGCCGATGTGAAACCCGGTCGGCAGGCCGATGCTCTGGCCGCCGATGTCGAAGCCGCGGTTCAGCCGCGTGACGACGTTGGTGAGGCCGATCGAGTCGACGTCGAAAACCCCGGTCGCGTCCGGGTAGTCGCCGACCTGTGGCGGATCGCCGGTGATCAGCATCAGGTTGCGGACACCCATCGAATGCGCGCCGAGCAGGTCCGACTGCATGCCGAGCAGGTTGCGATCGCGGCAGGCGTAGTGGAGGACCGTCTCGAGGCCGGCCTGCTGCTGGACGAGCACCGCCGCCGACAGCGCGCTCATCCGGGCGCCGCTGCGCGGTCCGTCGGGGATGTTCACGAAATCAACGCCGTGGAGGCGGAGCTGCCGGGCCTGTTCGACGAGCGTCTCGGCGCGGAAGCCGCGCGGCGGCACCATCTCGACGCTGATCACGAACGCGCCGCGGGCCAGGCCGTTGGCGAGCCGCGATTTCTCGGCGCGGGCGATCGGTTCGACGACCGGCGCCGCCGGCTTCGGCTCGCCGGCGCGAACGCGCGGCCCCTTCGGCTCCGCCGGCGCCAGCGCGCGGACCGCCATCTTGATGTGGCGGATGTGCTCGGGCGTCGTCCCGCAGCAGCCGCCGACCAGCCGCACCCCGCCGTGGATGAAGCGCCGCGCGTACGACGCCATGTACTCCGGCGAGCAGAGGTAGATGTGCCGCCCTTCGATTTCGCGCGGCCGGCCGGCGTTGGGCTGCGCCGACAGCTTGACGGTCGCGACCTCGGACATCCGTTCGATCGTCTCGAGCATCGCCGCCGGACCGACGCTGCAGTTGAGGCCGATGACGCTGGCGCCGAGCCGCTCGAGTTCGGGCACGAACGCCTCGGGCGCGGCGCCGTCGAGGCTGTTGCCGTCCTCCTCGGTCGTGACCTGGGCGACGATCGGCAGATCGCAGATGCTGCGGACGGCGCGGATGGCCGCGCCGATCTCGTTGACGTCGCGGAAGGTCTCGAGCACGAACAGGTCGACGCCGCCGGCGAGCAGGCCGCGCGCCTGCTCGCAGAAGAACTCCTCGGCTTCGTCGACGCCGGTCTTGCCCCATGGCTCGATCCGGATGCCGAGCGGGCCGATCGCCCCCGCCACGTAGACGGCGTCGCGGGCCGCATGGCGCGCGATCCGCGCCCCCTGCATGTTGATCGCCTCGACCTGGTCGGCCAGTCCGAACGTGCCGAGCTTGATCCGGTTGGCGCCGAAGGTATTGGTCTCGATGACATCCGAGCCGGCGCGGACGTAGGCCTGGTGGACCTCGGCGACCAGCTCGGGCTTGGCGAGGTTGAGCTCGTCGAACGAGCGGTTCAGGAAAATCCCCTTGGCGTAGAGCATCGTGCCCATCGCGCCGTCGCAGACCAGCACGCGGGCATCGAGGGCGTCGAGGAAGGGGATCCGGGTCATCGGCACAACACTACATCGTAGTGCAAGGTCCGCCGGTCGACGAGCAGATAGGAGCGCGACACCAGGTCGAGGCAGATCGACGGCACCCCCTGCACCTCGCCGGCGACGAAGCGGTGGTGGTGCCCGAACAGGTGCAGGCGCGGGCGCATCGCCGCGAGGATCTCGTTGATCGGCGTCTTGCCGGCGTCGTTACCGCGGCCTCCGGCCGGGCCTTCGAGCCGGGGGATCCGGAACGGCCGCGGCGCTTCATGCGTCAGCAGGACGTCGACCACGGACAGGTGCCGGCAGGCGTCGACCTCGGCGCGGACGAAATGGCGCCGCCGATCGGCCAGCGCCGTCGCCGCGGCGGAGCGCCGCGCCGGATGCGGCAGGTCCGCCGGGGGGACGTCGTACACGGTCGGGGCAAACGTCCCGCCGAGGCCGGCGACGCGCAGGCCGCCGACGTCGATCGCCACGCCGTTCGGCAGGTAGTGAAGACTGGGTGGAAAGTCGCCAGCGGCGATGCGGTCGAAGTTCTCGTTGTTGCCCTTGATCCAGTAGAGCGGCGCGTCGAACGGCTGGTAGTGCCCGGCGGCATCCGCGACATCCCCGACCGAGAGCCAGAACGGCACCTCGGGGTGCCGGCGCATGATCGTCCGCACGCTGGCGACGTCGCCGTGGATATCGCCGAGCGCGCCGAACCGGCCCGCTACCGGGTCGTCGACGCCGGGACCAGAAGGTCCTTCTTGTCCCAGATGAAGTCCTTGTTGCTGTAGACCGCCAGCTCGTAGTCCTTGCCCATGAAGATGGCGGAGACGGGGCAGGCTTCCTCGCAGAAGCCGCAGAAGATGCAGCGGGTCTTGTGAATCTGATAGACCTTCGCGTAGCGCGGGCCGGCCTGGACCGATCCGTCGTTCTCGGCCGCCTCGAGATAAATCGCGTCGGCCGGGCAGGCGACCGCACACAGCCCGCAGGCGACGCACTTCTCAAGCCCGTTCTCGTCGCGCATCAGGACCTGTTTGCCGCGGTATTTCGGGAAGACCGGCACCTTCTGGTCGGGGTAGTTGACCGTGATGGGTTTCCGGAAAATGTGCTTGAAAGTGGTGGCAAAGCCGATCAGGAACGGACGGATCATCCCGTAATCATATCAAGACAAAGGAGAAAAGGGAAAGAGGGGCGGGTATAATCGGAGCCTCCATGCCGCAGGCGACCAAGGCGCTCACCGTCGAGCAGTTCCTGCTCACGACCCTCGTCGTCAAGGTCGCGATTGCCGCCGTGCTGTCGACCATGCTGGTCAGGTTTCCCTGGTTCCGGCGGATCCTGCTGACCGAGAAGCGCGACTGGCCGGAACGCCTGATCTTTGCCGCCAGCCTCGGCCTGCCGCTGACCGCCGGGGTCGTGGCGCGGCTGCTCATCAACTACGACGCCGCCGATCTGACGCTGTCGGGCGCGTTTCTGGCCGGACTGCTGGCCGGGCCGTACGCCGGCGCGATCGTCGGCGCGATGGTCGGGATTCCGCCGCTCATCGCCGGCCAGTGGATCGCGCTGCCGTTCGCCGTCGGCTGCGGCTTTGCCGGCGGCGGCCTCCGCGAGCTCTGCCCGAAGGAAGCGATCTGGCACTTCTCGCCGCTGTTCTTCACCGACCTGCACCGCAAGGTCTGGCGGCTGGTGCGGCGGTTCCAGATCGACTGGGTCGTCATCCTGGTGGCGGCGCCGATCGGCCTCGAGATCGTCCGCCAGGCGCTCGGCCACCGCTTCAGCGAGACCCGGCTGTTCTACCTCGCGCCGCCGAATCCGTGGCTCGGCGTGCTGGTCATCCTCGCCACGGTGCTGTGCGTCGCCATCCCGATCAAGATCTGGAACAGCGCGCGCATCGAGCATCGCCTCCAGGAGCAGGAAAAGCTGCTGATGACGGCGCGCGTCGAGGCGCTCGCCAGCCAGATCAACCCTCACTTCCTGTTCAACACGCTGACCTCGATCTCCTCGCTGATCCGCTCCAAGCCGGAAACCGCGCGGACCCTGATCGTCAAGCTCTCCGGGCTGCTGCGGCGGCTGCTCCGCAGCCAGGATCACTTCGTCACCCTCCGCGAGGAGCTCGAGGCGATCGACGAATACCTCGATATCGAGTGCATCCGCTTCGGGCCGCAGCTGCGGATCGAAAAGGCGATCGCGCCGGACACGCTCGACGTCGTGGTGCCGAGCATGCTGCTGCAGCCGCTGGTCGAGAACTCGATCAAGCACGGCCTGGCGCCGAAGATCGGCGAGGGCCGGATCACGATTCGCAGCAGCCGCCAGGGCGGCCACGCCATCATCGACATCATCGACAACGGCGTCGGCATCGCCAGTGACCGCCGCGAACAGGCCCGCACCGGCGGCATCGGGCTGCAGAACGTCAACGAGCGGCTGCGGGTGATCTACGGCGCCAATTACCAGCTCCAGCTCGACAGCGTGCCGGGACAGGGCACCTGCGCCCGCATCGTCATTCCGGAGCTGGTCGCGCCGGCCAGAGCGACCGCCTGACATGGAGACCCCCGAGGTCATCCGCGCCCTCGTCGTCGACGACGAGCAGCTGGCGCGGGAGGAGCTGTGCTTCCTGCTCGGGCAGATCGAGCGGCTCGAGGTCGTCGCTCAGGCCGGCAACGGCATCGAGGCGCTGCGCGTCATCGAGGAGCAGGCCCCGGACCTGGTGCTGCTCGACGTCCAGATGCCAGGGCTGACCGGCTTCGAAGTCGCGCGCCGGATCCTGCGGGCCGGCGTCGAGACCCAGCTCGTCTTCGTCACCGCCTACGATCGGCACGCGATCGAGGCTTTCGAGGTCAACGCCGTCGACTACCTGCTGAAGCCGGTCGAGGCCGAGCGGCTGGCGACCGCGGTCGAGCGGGTCCGGCGGCGGATTCAGGCGGATCGGCCGGCCGGGCCGGCGCAGAGCGCGGACGAGCTCGACCGCCTGCTCCAGCTCGTCGCCGAGCGCCAGGCCCGCCGCGAACAGCTGGCGGTCCGGGTGGCGGAACGGTTCCTGCTGGTCCAGGCCGAGGAGATCGTCCACGCGTCGGTCGACGACGACGTGATCACGGTCGCAACGAACAGCTTGTCTGGAACCTCCAACTATCGGACACTGGATGAACTGCAGGCCCGGCTCGACCCGGCGGTGTTCTGGCGGGTGCACCGATCGCACCTCGTCAACATCAAGAAAATCAAGGAAATCGTCCCCTGGTTCAGCCGCAACTACATCCTGAAGATGCGCGATGCGAAGGGCACCGAGATCCCGGTCAGCCGTTCGCAGACCAAGCGGCTGCGTGAGTACCTAAGGCTATGAACGACCACGACCACACCTATCCGTCCGCGCCGCTGCCGCCGGGACCGCTCTATCCGGCCGGCGAGCCGCAACCGGTTGATCCCGTCGCCGACCCGATCGTCGCCGCCGACCCCGTCCCGGTCCTCGTCGGCGCGGTGCCGGCGCCGGCCGACGCGCGGCGGGCGATCGACGGCGGTGGCACCGTGCGGCTGGAGCGCGTCGCCGAGGAGATCATCGCCTGGCTGAAGACGCTCGCCTCGGCGGCGGTCTACGCGACCCTGATCGTCACCTTCGGGTTCCAGGTGGCGCGCGTCGAGGGCCACAGCATGGCGCCGACGCTTGGCGACCAGGACCGGCTGATCGTCAACAAGCTGGCCTACCGTATCGGCGAGCCGCGGATCGGCGACATCGTGATGCTCTACTACCCGCTCGCCCCAGAGAAGTCGTTCGTCAAGCGGGTGATCGCCTACGAAGGGGAAACCGTCCGCATCGTCGACGGCAAGGTTTACGTCAACGACGTCGTGATGGACGATTCGTTCGTCCCGCCGGACTATCGGAGCCACGACGACTGGGGGCCGCAGGTCATCCCGGAGGGCTACTACTTCGTGATGGGCGACCACCGGAATAACAGCTCCGACAGCCGTCATTGGGGCTTCGTGCCGAAGAAATACATCATCGGCCGGGTCCAGCTGCGCTGGTGGCCGATCCAGACGGCCAGGATCTTCTGATCTGGCGACCCGCTACCAGGCGGTTCACCGCGTTCTGCTCCGCGTCCTGATCCTGAACCTGGCGGTCGCCGCCGCGAAGCTCGTCCTCGGCTACGCGACCGGCGCCGTCAGCGTCATCTCCGACGGCTTTCACTCGCTCACCGATGCGGCGTCGAACGTGATGGGCCTGGTCGGGCTGCGCGCCTCGCGCATGCCGCCCGACGAGGATCATCCGTACGGCCATCGCAAGTACGAGACCCTTGCCGCCGCCGGGATTTTCGTCTTCCTGCTGTTCGTCGTCCTCGAAGTGAGCCGCGCCGCGTTCAGCCGCCTCGGAGGCGGGGCGGCGCCGACCGTCACCGCGGTCAGTTTCGCAGTGATGCTGGTCACGCTGGCGATCAACATCCTGGTCGTCAAGTACGAAGGCGGCGAGGCCCGCCGCCTGACGAGCGAGCTGCTGCTCGCCGATGCCCTCGCTACCCGCAGCGACATCCTGACCTCCTGCGCTGTGATCGTGACGCTGATCGCGGTCCGGCTCGGCTTCCCCGTCCTCGACGCCGTCGGCGGGCTGGTGATCGCCTTCTTCATCGCCCGGACCGGCTGGGAGATCGGGCGGAACACCTCGCGGGTGCTGTCGGACCGGGTCGTCCTCGACGAGGAGGCGATCCGCCGGGTCGTGATGGCGATCCCCGAGGTGATCGGCTGCCATCAGATCCGCTCACGCGGCACCGCCGACCACACCTTCCTCGATCTGCATGTGTGGTTTCCGCCGGAGATGCCGCTCCACGAGGCGCACCGGCTGTCGCACGTCGTCAAGGACGGCCTGATGTCGCACTATCCGCAGATCGCCGACGCCATCATCCACATCGAGCCGCCGCCGGCCGATGCCCCTCAGTCGGCGTAGAGCGCGTCGATCTCCCGCCGCCAGCGCTCCTCGACGATGCGCCGCCTGACCTTCAGCGTCGGGGTGAGCTCGCCGGAGCCGACCGTGAAGTCCGAGCCGAGCACCGCGATCCGCCGGACCCGCTCGAACGGCGACAGGTCGCGATTGAGCGCGTCGACGACTTCCTGATAGAGCGCAATCACGTCCGGCCGCGCGACCAGTGCCGCGCGCTCGCCGAGCGGCCGGCCGAGCGCCTGCAGGCGCCGCTCGAGCGCGGCGAAATCCGGAACGATCAGCGCCGCGATGTAGCGGCGGCGATCACCGAGGACGACCGCCTCGGTGACCAGCGGACTGCGGCGCAGGACGCTCTCGATCGGCTGCGGCGCGACGTTCTTGCCGCCGGAGGTGACGAGCAGATCCTTCTTGCGGTCGGTGATCGTCAGGTAGCCGGCGGCGTCGATCGCGCCGATGTCGCCGGTGGCAAACCAGCCGTCGCGGAGGACCTCCGCGGTCGCCGCCGGCTTGCCGTAATAGCCGCGCATGACGTTGGGGCCACGCGCCAGGATTTCGCCGTCAGGAGCGATCGACAGCTCGACCCCCGGCAGCGGCCGCCCGACCGTGCCGCCACGCGGCGCGTCCGGCGGATTGACGGTCAGGATCGGCGCGGTCTCGGTCAGCCCGTAGCCTTCGACAATCGGCAACCCGATGCCGTGAAAGAACTCGAGCACGCCGGTGTCGAGCGGCGCGCTGCCCGAGACCAGGAAGCGCACCCGGCCGCCGAGCCGGCCGCGGATCGTCGACAGGACGAGGCGATCCGCCAGCCCCCGGGCGGCGCGCGCCGCCAGCCCCGGCGCCTGGCCGGCGAGCCGCGCCCGGGCGCACGCCCGGCCGGCCGAGACCGCCCAGCGGAACAGCGCGCGCTTCGGCGCCGGCAGCGCGTCGGCGGCGGCGAGGATGCGCGCCTGGATCTTCTCGTAGACCCGCGGCACCCCGGTCACAACCGTCGGCCGGACCGCGGCGATGTCGCGCGCGATTGTCTCGAACGACTCGGCGAAGACGATCGTCACGCCGATGTACAGGTAGATCCACACCACCATCCGCTCGAAGCCATGACTGAGCGGCAGGAACGACACCGCGACGTCCTCCGGCGACAGCGCCAGCACGTCGGCGCCGGCGCGGAGATTGGCCAGCAGGTTGGCGTGCGTCAGCATTACCCCCTTCGGCTCGCCGGTCGTGCCGGAGGTGTAGATGATGGTGGCGAGATCGGCGGCCGCGACGCCGCGGGCGCGCGCCTGGAACTCGCGTCCCGCTCCCCACTCGCCGGTCATGCGGGTATGGCCGCGGGCGGCGACCTCCGCCAGCGTCAGGACCGAGGAACCCGCCAGCTCCTCGCCGTCGATGACGACGACCGCCTCGAGCGCCGGCAGCTGGTGACGGATCTCCTGGAGCTTGGCGACCTGGCCGGCGGTCGAGACAATCGCCAGCCTGGCGCCCGAATCCTCGAGGATGTAGCGGATCTGCGCCGCCGCCAGCGTCGGATAGACCGGGACCGTGACGACGCCGGCGGCGAGCAGCGCGAGGTCGCAGACAATCCATTCCGGCCGGCTCTCGGAGACGATCGCGACGCGGTCCCCCGCCGTCACGCCGAGCGCTCCGAGGCCAAGCGCCAGATCGCGGATCCGCTCGAACAGCTCGCGGCTGGCGATGCCGTCGATTCGCCCGGCCAGGCAGCGCCCGACTGCCAGCGGCTTCGGGACGCGGCCGAGGATGTGGAACGGCAGATCGGCGAGGGTGCGGAGGGGGGCCGGCGCGGCCAGCTCCTCAGTGGGCGCGGACGTCATTCGCGGGAGCGTAGCACGGCCGGAGCGGCGCGCCGCCGGCGCACCGCGGCGGCCGCCTGCATGTACAATTTGGGTCGCATGGGAGCGCCTGCCAGGAAGCCGCGACCGGACGCGCATCCGCCCGGCGGGGTCGAGGTCATCTCCGAGCTCACCACCAACCGGCTGTCGGTCTACCTCCGCTGCATCAACGCGCTGGCCGCCGCCGGGGTCCGGACGGTGTCGTCACAGGCGCTCGCCGAGCAGTTCGACCTCAACGCCGCGCAGATCCGCAAGGACCTCGCCCACTTCGGCGCGTTCGGCGTCCGCGGCGTCGGCTATTACGTCGACGAGCTCCGCCGCCACCTCCACCACATCCTCGGGCTCGATCGCCGCACCGCGATCGGCATCATCGGCGCCGGCAATCTCGGGCTGGCGCTCGCCGACTCGGCCGGCTTCCGAGACGACGGCTTTTCGGTCGCGGCGCTGTTCGACACCAGGCGCGAGAAGATCGGCCGCCGCTCGCGCGGCGGTGTCCCGATCTACGATATGCGCGACTTCCGGCGCGTCGTCCGCCGCGACCGCATCAGCATCGCGGTCGTCGCGGTGCCGGCCGGGGCGGCCCAGGCGGTCGTCAACGCCATCATCACGGCGGGCGTCCGGGCGGTACTGAACTTCTCGCCGGGACCGATCAAGGTGCCCGCCGGCGTGAAGCTGAAGGGCGTCGACCTGACCGTCTCGCTCGAGAGTCTGTCGTTTTTCCTCGCCCAGGGATGACCGGGATCCGGCGGCGCGAACCCTTGCAGAATGAGAGTCCATGACCAAGCCGCGGCTGCCGCGTTCTCCGAAACCGCCCTCCCCCCGCCGCCGCGCCGCACGGCCGGCGCTGTCGCACGTCGCCGCGGACGGCCGGGTGCGGATGGTCGACGTCGGCGACAAGCCGGTGACCGCGCGTGAGGCGGTCGCCGCCGGGGTGATTACGATGTCGCGCGAGGCGATCCGCCTGATTCGGCGCGGCGCGGTCAGGAAGGGGGACCCGCTGCAGACCGCGCGGCTCGCCGGCATCATGGCCGCCAAGCGCACCGCCGACACGATCCCGCTCTGCCACCCGCTCGCGCTCACCCACGTCGACGTCGCGCTGCGGCCGATCCGCAATGGCTACGCGATCGAGGCGCGCGTCCGGACCTCGGGACAGACCGGCGTCGAGATGGAGGCGCTGCACGCGGTGGCGGTCGCGGCGCTGACCATCTACGACATGATCAAGGCGGTCGACCGGCAGATGGTCATCGGCGATATCCGGCTGCTCGAAAAGCGCGGCGGCCGCAGCGACTGGCGCGCGTGACCCGGCCGCACACCGTTCTCGTCGCCGTCTACAGCCCGTTCGCCGCCTGGAACATCCCGGCCGTCCACGTCGCCCGGCTGCGCGGCGAGTTCCCGCAGCACCGGTTCCTTCATGCCACCAGCGAGGCGGAATCGCTCGCGCTGATGCCGGACGCCGACATCGCCTTCATGGCCGAGCTGCGGCCAGGCCATCTCGAGGCCGGCCGGCGGCTGCAGTGGGTGCACAGCCCGGCCGCCGGCGTCGGCGGCATGCTCTTTCCGGCGATGCGGGAGTCGCCGATCGTCGTCACGAACTCCCGCGGCGTCAGCGCCGACACCATCGCCGAACATGTCATCGCGGTGACGCTGGCGCTGTTCCGCAAGCTGCCGCTGACCGTCCGCGCGCAGGCAGCGCGAACCTGGGCGCAGGATGCCGTCCTGGCCGGCGCGCCGCTGCGCCTGATCGACGGGTCGGCGGCGCTCGTCATCGGCCTCGGATCGATCGGCGGCGCGGTCGGCCGGCGCCTGCAGGCGCTCGGCGCGCGCGTCACCGGCGTGCGTCGGCGCGCGTCCGCGCCGGCGCCGCCGGGGTTCGCGTCGGTCGCCGCCCCGGAGCAGATTCCCGCGCTGCTCCCCGGCGCCGACATCGTCGTGCTCGCCGCGCCGCAGACGGCCGCGACGCGGGGGCTGATCGGTGCGCCCGAGCTGGCGGCGATGCGGCCGACGGCGGTGCTCGTCAACGTCGGGCGCGGGCCGCTCGTCGACGAGGCCGCCCTGGTCACGGCGCTCCAGGACGGAACGGCCGGCATCGGCGGCGCCGCGCTCGACGTGTTCGTCGACGAGCCGCTGCCGTCGGAGAGCCTGCTCTGGGACCTGCCGAACGTCGTGATCACGCCGCACGTCGCCGGCTTCCGGCCGGACCACTGGCAGGTCGTCACGACGCTGTTCGCCGACAACCTCCGCCGCTTCGCTGCCGGCCAGCCGCTGCACAACCTCGTCGACAAGCACGCCGGCTACTGAGCCGATCCGGCTTTGGGATGATTTGTGGCAGTATCAGGCCTATATGGCTGATCCTGCGCGCCCTGCGGCCCCGGCCGCCCCCCCGACGTTCACACCCTACGTGCCCGCGTCGGAGTCCCCGGCCGAATTCACGATCAAGGCGATCGTGCTGGGGATTCTGTTCGGACTGATCTTCGGCGCCTCGACGGTCTACCTCGGCCTGCGCGCCGGACTGACGGTCAGCGCGTCGATCCCAATCGCGGTGCTGGCGATCTCGGTGCTGAAGCGGCTCGGCGGGTCGACGATCCTCGAGAACAACATCGTCCAGACGATCGGCTCGGCCGGTGAGTCGCTGGCCGCCGGCGTCGTCTTCACCATCCCGGCGCTGATTTTCCTCGTCCCGTATGGGCCGGCCTACTTCAAGTACCAGCAGATCACCCTGCTCGCCATCGCCGGCGGGATCCTCGGCGTCCTGATGATGGTGCCGCTGCGCCAGGCGCTGATCGTCAAGGAGCACGGCGCGCTGCCCTATCCGGAAGGGACCGCCTGCGCCGACGTGCTGGTCGCCGGCGAGCGCGGCGGCGCGCTGGCGCGCACGGTCTTCGCCGGTCTGGGGATTGGCGCGATCTGGAAGTCGCTGTCGTGGATCTTCCAGATTTTCCGGACCTCGATCGGCTACTCGGTCGCCCGGTCGGGGGCGTTTCCGAACGCGACGCTGAATCTCGATCTCTCGCCGGAGTACATGGGTGTCGGCTACGTCATCGGCCCGAAGATCGCCGGCGTCATGTTCGCCGGCGGCGTGCTGTCGTGGCTGGTGCTGCTGCCGCTGCTGACCATCCTCGGCAACTACATGACGGTGCCGTTTCCGCCGGTGCCGGCGAGCGGCCTGCGCATCGACCAGATGAGCGCGCAGCAGCTGTGGAGCGCCTACATCCGCTATACCGGCGCCGGCGCGGTGCTCGCCGCCGGCATCATCACGCTCGGACGGACGATCCCGACGATCGTCGCGTCGTTCCGCGAGAGCATGCGCGACTTCGGCGCCGCCGGCGGCGCCGCCGGCCGGCTGCGCACCGAGCGCGACATGCCGCTGGTCGTGGTCCTGGTCGGCTCGCTGCTGCTGGCGATCTTCCTGGCGGTGACGCCCGGCATGCCGATGCAGTGGAACTTCCTCGCCGCGGTGCTGATCGTCGTCTTTGCGTTCTTCTTCGTGACCGTGTCGTCGCGGATCACCGGGCTGATCGGCAATTCCTCGAACCCGATCTCGGGCATGACGATCGCCACGCTGATCATGACCTGTTCGATCTTCGTCGCCGCCGGCTGGCTCGGCGACGTCTATGCCCCGATCGCGCTCGGCGTCGGCGCGGTCGTCTGCATCGCCGCCTCGATCGCCGGGGCGACGTCCCAGGATCTCAAGACCGGCTTCCTGGTCGGCGCGACGCCGGTGCGGCAGCAGATGGGGCTCATCATCGGCGTCCTGACGGCGTCGTTCGTGATTGGCCTGACGACGCTCTACCTGCACCGCATCATGGTGATCGGATCGACGTCGCTGCCAGCGCCGCAGGCGACGCTGATGGCGACCATCATCAAGGGATTGCTCAGCCAGAACCTGCCGTGGGGCCTGGTGCTGGTCGGCGTCTTCATCTCGATTTCGCTCGAGCTCTGCGGCGTCCGCTCGCTCTCGTTCGCGGTCGGTTCGTACCTGCCGATCGCCACGACGGCGCCGATCTTCGCCGGCGGCGTCGTCCGGTGGTTCGTCGAGCGGAAGACCGGCAGCGCCGCGGAGTCCGAAATCAGCTCGGGCACGCTGTTCAGCTCGGGATTGATTGCCGGCGGCTCGCTCGCCGGGATTCTCTATGCCGCGTTGTTCGGCTGGAAAATCATCGGCGAGGCGGACGGCGGCGACACCGTCGGCCTGATCCCGTTCCTTCACCAGGGCCCGGTCGGCACGCTCGCCGGCGGCCTGCTGTTTCTCGCGCTGGCCATCGTCCTGGCGCGGGCCGGGCGGAAGACTATTGCGTAGACTGCTGCTGGCCGTCGCGTGCCTGGCCGGCGCCGCCGTGAGCGCCCAGGCGCCCGATCACCTTGCCACCACGGCCGAGGCGCTGATCGCCAATCCCGTGTTCTTCAACGGCAAGCGGATCGCGGTGCGGCACGCCGTTCGCCTGACCGACCGTCTGGCCGAGCTCGACGCCACCGCCAAGCCGGTGTTCATCTTCTGGCGTGAACCGCCGGCAGGATCCGAGGGCGAGGTGCGGGGAGAATTCTGGGACCTCGGCCGGATGCTCGAGGGGGACGAGCGGTTCGCGACCTACGACTTCCGCCCCGTCGTCGACGCCGCCAGCAACGGCCGCTGGCCCGGCCGCGATCAGGTGTTCGTCCTGCTCGGCGCGACCCTCGTGCCCGGACCGCCGCCGGCCGCCGCCAGCATCCGCGCGATTGCCATGGATCCGGTCCGCTTCGACGGACAACGGGTGACCCTGACCGGGCGGTTCAGGGGCAGGAACCTGTTCGGCGACGTGCCGCAGGGGGTCTCGAAAAGCAAATGGGACTTCGTGCTCCAGTCCGCGGATGCCGCCGTCTGGATCAGCGGTCTCCGCCCGAAGGGCAAGGACTTCGACCTCGATCCCGGCGCCCGTGTCGATACCGGACGCTGGCTACAGGTCACGGGCACGGTCCGTCGCGAGCCCGGCGCGCTGTGGATCGACGCCGCGTCGGTGCAGCTGGCGACCGAGCCCGCCGATGCCGGGGTCCAGGTCGCGGCGCCGGCGCCGACGCCCGAACCGCGTCCGGTGGTGATTTTCAGCGCACCGCTCGCCGACGATACCGACTTCCCGGTCGCCGGCAGAATACGGATTCAGTTCTCGCGGGACATGAAGGCGGCAAGCTTGGAGAAGCGTGTGCGGATACACTATGCCGGTCCCAGCCCCCCGCCGGGCCCGCCGCCCTCTCCCACCGCGGTTTACAACGACGGCACGCGATCGCTCGAAATCCGCTTCAAGGAGCCGCTCGCCCCGTTCCAGACCGTCGTCGTCCAGCTCGATGACGGCATCGAGGCCATCGACGGCCAGCCGCTGAAAGCCTGGTCGCTCCGCTTCACGACCGGCGGCTGAGGCCGGCCGGATCGCGCGGTTCGGCACCCTCGCCGCCTCCCCGCGCCGACCAGCGCCGGCGGACGGCGCGCACGATCCAGGCCGCGAAGATGACCATCAGCACCACCAGGAACGCCACCACGCCCGCGGCAGCGGCGGGGTAGGTCAGCGACAGCAGGCCGAGCCCGACGACGAAGATGTCCTCGCTGAGGCTGAGGATCCAGTTGGAGAAGGGTTCCGGACTGGCGTTGGCGACCGCACGGGTGCCCGACTTGGTGAAGTGCGTGCCGGCCGCGAGCGTACCGCCGGCAAGTGCAGCCAGGCCCTGCATCGCCGGACTGGCGCTGCCGAGCGTCGTGACCGCGATGAACGCGCCGCCAATTGGACGGATGACGGTGTGGACGGCGTCCCACAGCGAGTCGACCCACGGGATCTTGTCGGCGACGAACTCGATCAGGTAGAGCGCAAGAGCGGCGGCGATGACGAGGTCCGAGTCGAAGACGCGGTATTGGGGCGGCAGGGCGACCCAGTCGAAGCGGCTCGCCAAGCCGAGGATGGCGATGGTCGCGTAGAGGTTGATCCCGGCGGCAAACGAGAACCCCACCGTCCGGCCGAGCGTCGCAAGCACGTCCACGTCCTTGATGTATCACATCGCGGACGCGCGGGTCGCACGCCGATCCGGACCGGTTTGCGATGCAGGGCTGCGGAATCAACGACTTACGCTAAAGGTGAGTGTCCCCGTTGGCGCCGTCGGCGGCGAGGAGGGCGGCAATCCGGCTGCGGACGGCGGCGACCAGCGTGTCGCGGTCATCGAGCGTCAGGCCGGCGGTCTCGACCGGCGCGCCCAGCCGGACGCGGACGTGGACGGGGTTGATGACGAGGCTGCCCTTGCGCATCGCCAGCCGGGTACCGGTGATCGCCACCGGCACGACCGGCGCCTGTCCCTTGAGCGCCATCACGAAGCCACCCTTCTTGAACGGCAGCAGCGCGCCGGTGCGGCTGCGCGTGCCCTCCGGAAAAATCAGGAACGAGTTGCCGTCGCGGAGCGCCTGGCCGGCCTGCTCGATCGCCGGCAGGCTCTGCTCGGGATTGCCCCGCTGCAGCGGCACGAAGCCGGCCAGATCGAAGGCCTGGACCAGCACCGGCAGCTTCCGCAGTTCCGCCTTGTAGACGATCCGCAGCCGCGGGAACAGCTCGTGAAGGGCATGGAACAGGAGCGGCGGTTCGACGTTGCTGGCGTGATTGACGGCGTAGACCGCCGCGCGGTGGCGCTGGATGTGCTCCTGCCCCTCAATCGTGCAGGTGATGCCGCTCGTCGCCATGCCGAGGCGTACGCCGGCATGCGCGACGCGGTACAACAGCGTGCGTTGTCCGAACAGCAGCGCGATCAGCACGAACGGCGGGCCGACGAGCAGCACGTAGAGGGAAACGATCAGGTAGGTGGCGGCGGAGCGGAGGGCGGCGATCATGAAAAGGAAAAGGACAGGCTCCTGGTGCGCAGAGAGCCTGTCCCTGTGATAGTGATGAGCGGTTCCGCTGGGCTAGGACGCCTTGGCGGTCCGGCGTGCCGTCACGCGGGTGGTCGCCGTCGCCTTGGCCGCCTTGGCGCGCGCAATCGACCGGTTCTTGGTCGTGAAGCAGCGGTCGAGCGCCCGATCCACCTTCTCTTCGATGGCGGCGGTGATTTCGTGCGAAACCTCGGAGATTTCGGACACGACCAGGAATTTGGCGCGGTCGAGCATGCGCTTTTCGCGGAACGAGAGATTCTTCGATCGGGCGAGGAAGGTCAGGCTCTTGAGCACTTCGACCACGTCGTAGATCGATCCCGTCCGCATCCGGTCCGAGTTGTCCTTGAAGCGCCCTTTCCAGTTCTGATGATTGTCGATTTTGCCGTCGCCGAGGAGTGAGAACAACCGCTCGATTTCTTCGTCGTTGATGGCGCGCCGGAGGCCGACGCCGTCAACGTTGTCTACCGGCACCAGAACCGTCGTTTCGTTCGCAACCATTCGCAGGTGATAAAACCCGCAGGTGGTGCCAAGAATGGTTTTGATTTCGATGCCCTGAACGACGCCGAGTCCGTGGTTTGGGTAAATGACCTTGTCACCGACCTGAAATGTCACATGTCCCCCACTAAGTATGGTGAGTAGGCTGGGTGGCGCGAGCGCAAGCAGTCTTGCGATTATACCCAAAGAATTAGCCGCTGGCAACCTCAAACACGCGAAATCTCGCCTGTTTTTGCGATTTCCAGCCTCCTGCGCGGGGCATGACCCTGGATTCGAGGGACCGTCCGCCTCCCGGCTTGGCGGCTAAGCGTGGCAGTGAAAGGAGTTGCGGCCGGGGACCGGAGCGAGGCGGAGGCTAGCGGCTGGCGCCGTACCGGGCCAGCGCCAGGTCGACAATTTCACCAATCAGCTGGGTGTAGTTCCGGCCCGACTTCCGGGCCGCCATCGCGAATTCCGCCTTCGACGCCAGCCACGGATTCGGGTTTGCCTCGATCACCGCGACGCGGCCATCGGGGCGGAGGCGCATGTCGATGCGCGCGTAGTCGCGCAATTCGAGCGCCTGGAACACCGCCACCGCGGTCTGCTGGAGCAGCGCCGCGGTTTCTTCCGGCAGATCCTCGGCGACCGCCGACTTGGTGTCGCGATAGGCGCGGGTGCCGATCCCCCACTTCACTTCGGCCCCGGCGATGCGCGGCCGCCCCTCGGGCAGCTTCGAGAGATCCAGTTCCACGACCGGCAGCGCCGTCGGGTTGTCGTTGCCGATCACCCCGACGTACATCTCGCGGCCGTCGACGTACTCCTCGATCAGCACCGGCGAGTCGAAGTTCGCGTGCAGCCAGTCGATCCGCTCCATCAGCTCACGGATCGACGACACGACGGCGTTGAACTCGATCCCGATCGAGCCGTCCTCGCGCGCCGGCTTGACGATCACCGGGAATTCGAGGTCGTGCGAGAAATCGAGCCGGCCGCGGAACGAGCGCGCGAAGACCGGCGTATCGATGCCGTGGAACTCGAGGATCTTCTTCGCCACCGCCTTGTCCTGGCCGTAGAGCAAACCGTGCGATCCCGACCCGGTGATCCGCTTCTCGAGCAGCTCGAGATAGGCGGCGATGCAGTAATCGGCGGTATCGTTGCCGGCGAACGACTCCGACAGGTTGAAGACGAGATCGCACTCCATCTTGGCCAGCGCATGCAGGCTCTTGGTCGAGCCGTCGAGGACGTGCAGCGTCGCCTCGTGGCCAAGCTTGCCGAGCGTCTCGGCGACTTCGTCTTCGACTTCCTTCTTGTCGAGGGTCCGGACCAGCGGCGTCCGCTCGCCGGCCGGCGCGTCCGCCTCCTCCGGCTCCTCCCAGCGATCGAACAGCACGACGACGCTCAGTTTGGTCACGGTCGCGGGCGATTATAAAGACTGCGGCGCGCAAACTCAAAGCATTACTGCGTTTCTGCCATTGACACCGTCCCGGCGCTGGCTCAAGATCAGCGTTCCGTTATTTCAGTGGAAGGTGATCATGCGTATCGTGATGAGAGCACTGACGCTCGCACTCGGCCTCGCTGTGGCGGCCTGCAGCGGACCGACCGAACCGGCGTTCGGCAAGACTGACGCGGATGCGATCCGCAAGTCGACGACGGATCTCGCGGACGGCATCAACAGCAAGAACGTCGAACAGATTCTCGGGCTCTACACCGACAACTCGGTCTTCATGCCGCCGAACGCGCCGCTGCTGCGCGGCCGCGAGCCGCTCAAGTCGTTCTACGCCGATCTCGTGACGAGGGTCAGCGACGTCAAGCTCGAGCCGGGCGACATCGCCGGCCACGGGCCGATCGCCTACGAGGCCGGCAGCTACACGATGAACGTCGGCACCAACCGCGATCGCGGCAAGTTCCTGTTCGTGCTCCGCAAGATGGGCGCGAACTGGAAAATGGAGTACACCAGCTGGAGCAGCGACCTGCCGAAGCTGGCGAACTGAGGGTCGGGGGCTCAGGGTTCGGGGTTTGCCGGCGGCTGAACGTCGGCGAGGACTGAACCCTGAACACCGGGCGCCGACGCGTGAACGCCAGGGCCCGGCTCCTCGCTCCGGCGGTAGGCGCGCAGCGACGGCGTCGCCGCCGCCAGCCAGCCGGTCGCCGCCAGGCAGCCGAGCCCGCCGGTCACCACCGACACCACCGGGCCCAGCCAGTGGGCGACCAGCCCCGCCTCCAACTCGCCGAGCTGCGGGCCACCCATGAAGAACACCATGTTGACGCCGGTCATCCGGCCGCGCAGGGAGTCGGGCGTCTCCATCTGCCGGATCAGATTCCGGAACACCATGCTGACGGTGTCGGCCGCGCCCGTCACCGCCAGGCACGCAAAGGTCAGCCAGAACGCCGTCGACACGCCGAACGCCACCGTGGCGGCGCCGTAGGCGAGCACGGCGCCAATCAGCACCGTCCCGCGCCGCTCAATGACGTCGACCATCTTGACCATCATGCCGCTGGCAATCAGCGCCCCCGCCGCCGGCGCCGCGAACAGCCAGCCGTAGCCGCGGGCGCCGACGTGCAGGATGTCCTGCGCGAAGATCGGCAGGAGCGCCGTCGCCGACGAAAAGAACGTCGCGAAGAAATCCAGCAGCATCGTCGAGCGGATGAGCGGCGCGCGGAAGACGAAGCGGAGCCCCTCGAGCCCGGCCGCGACCGTGAAATTGCCGGTCGGCCGCCGCCCCTCCGCCGTGAGGTGCGTGACCCCCTGCCCTTTCATCAGCAGCAGCGCGAAGATCACGAACAGGAACGAGAGCGCGTTGGCGACGTAGACCCAGCCGACGCTGGTGACGGCAATCATCAGCCCGCCCGCCGCCGGGCCGAGCACCGATGCGGTCTGCATCGCGATCGTGTT
The DNA here is from genome assembly GCA_031393955.1 of Acidobacteriota bacterium. Classification (GTDB taxonomy): domain Bacteria; phylum Acidobacteriota; class Vicinamibacteria; order Vicinamibacterales; family 2-12-FULL-66-21; genus JALZOC01. Next base: position 998 of record JANMWI010000134.1, on the reverse strand, counting down.
CAGGCTGATCGCATTGGGCAGCTGCGCGCGCGGCACGAGCGTGGGCATCAGCGCCTGGCGCGCCGGCGCGTCGAAGGCGCCGGCCGCCGAGCTCAGCGCCGCGAGCACGTAGATCGGCCACAGGCTGGTCAGGCCGTGCAGCGTCAGGACCGCCAGCACGCCAGCGAGCAGTGCCATCAGCGACTGGGTGATGAGCATCACGGCGCGCCGGTTCAAGGCATCGGCCGCGACGCCGCTGATCATCGAAAAGACCAGGATCGGGCCGACCCGCGCCAGGCCGACGAAGCCGAGCGCGAGGGCGCGGCGGTTGGGGGCGAGCAGCGAGACGTGCCAGAGCAGCGCCGCCGACTGCATGAACGTGCCGATGAACGACAGCAGCAGGCCGCTCCACAGCAGCCGGTAGTCACGATGCGCGAGGGCGGCGAACACCGGCGCTCAGTCCCGCGGCAAGGATGGCGAGCTCATCGCGGCGCGCGCCGGGGCGCCACCCGGGACGGCCGCGCCCGGCTCAGCTCAGTACCGCGCGTCGTCACGTGGTACTTCGCGATCATGTTGGGGCGCTCCCACGCCGGCAGCGCGGAGCGGTCGCGCAGATAGCCGAGAAACCGCTCCGTCACCTGGCCGAAGTGGGCCTCGTGGCCGACGCGCAGCGCGTCCGGGATCGAGACGCGCAGATAGTCGCCGGCATCTTCGACCGTGATGCCCGGGTACGCCGTCTGCAGCGACGCCGCGCGAGCGGCGGCCGCCGTCCGCACCTCGGACCGCTGCCCCGCCGCCGGGACGATGTAGAGCTCGGGACGAAAGCCATCGGCGGCCGACTGCCGCACCTCGATGCGCGAGCGGGTCCCCTGATAAAAGGCGAAGTGCGTGTCGCCGGGCGTGTCGGTCGGCTCCCAGTCCCAGATGACGTTGAGCGCGACATGGATACCGCGCAGCGCATAGGTCACGAAGGTATTGCAGTAGTAGTCGAGGCCGCCGGCGCCGACGCGCGGCGCGAG